>DAIMHX010000047.1:0-21389 GCA_036723055.1 Microbacteriaceae bacterium | reverse complement strand
TTTCATTCACGCGGACGAATCTCCCCTGAACCGCGAGCAATCAGCTCGGTTGGAATGATATAGGTTTTCGCGGGTGTGCGATCGCCGTCGAGACGGGAAAGGATGCGCTTGGCCGCAAGCTCGCCAAGGCGTTGCGGACTCTGAGCGACAACAGTGAGTCCGGGCTCGAGCAGGTCGGCCAGCGACACGTCGTCGAATCCGACGAGCGCGATCGTTCGGTGCGCGTTTCTGGAGCGCAGTGCGCGAATGGCGCCAATCGTCACCAGGTTCTGGCTGCTGAAGATGGCCGTTGGCGGACTGTCGGAGTCCAGGAGCACCGCAAGCGCGTGCGCGGCGGATGCCTCATCGTGCAGTCCGTTGATCACCGGGATATCGGACGTGGCCACGCCGGCTCGTCCCAGTTCTTCGAGGAAACCGCGACGCCGCTCCCTGGCCGTCTGGATGTCCTCGCGGTCACCGAGGTAGGCAATCCGTCGGTGCCCGTGCGCGAGCAGGTGCCGAGTCGCGAGAGCAGCCCCAGCCGCATTGTCGCTGACGACGGCATCCGCATCGACCCCCGCCGGCTCGCGGTCAACGAATACGAGGTGTGTTCCCCGACGGACCTCGGGTGCGAGGTAGGCCTGGCTCTTCGAGATTGTCGTGAGGATAAGCCCGTCCACACGGCGCCGCAGGAAAGCGGACACCAGACTCTCCTCGCGCGCGGGGTCGTCGTCCAGGCTGGACGCGAACACCGCATATCCGCGCTCGAACACGGCGTCCTCGACGGCCCGGTGAACCAAACCAGAGAACGGATTGCCCACGCTTCCCACGAGAAGCCCGAGCGTGCGTGTGCGGCCATCGCCTCGTCGGAGATTCCCGGCGTGCAGGTCGGGATGAAAGTCAAGGCGCTCCGCGGCCTCCCGCACCCGCGCAATCGTCGCCGCCGAAACGTTCGGTTCACCGTTGATGACGCGGGACACAGTTTTGATGCCGACGCCCGCGAGGGCCGCCACCTGGCGCATGGTCGACCGTGATCGGGCGCCCGACAGGTCGGCCGATTCTGGCTTTGAGGATGACAACGATGTCACAGTTTGATCTCCAAGTTACTAACTCACTTGACGCTACACCACTCTTTAGTCTAGACATGGCTTTGACATCGTTGTCAGGGAGCCAGCTCCCCCAAAACCAAGGAGATTCACAGATGAATCACACAGCAGGATACGGACGCATCAAACGGATGGTCGCGGCGGGTTCCATCGCCAGCCTCGCCGCCCTCGGCATGGCCGGCTGCTCCTCCGGCACCTCGGGCGGAACCTCGACCGGCGGTGCCAAGGAAATCGGCGTCTCGCTCATCGTCAAGACCACCACCAACCCGTTCTTCGTCGCCATGGAAAACGGGGCGAAGAAGGCGGCCGACAAACTCGGGATCAAGCTCACCCTCGCCGCCGGCAAGGCGGACGGCGACGAGGCAACACAAATTCAGGCCGTTGAGAACGCGATCTCAAAGGGCGACAAGGGCATCCTGATCACCCCGAGTGGCCCCGGCGTGGAAGACGCACTCGTGAAGGCCCGCGATGCCGGCCTGTTCGTGATCGCCCTCGACACGCCTCCATCGAACCCTGACGCGGTGGATATCACGTTCGCGACCGACAACTTCCTTGCCGGCCAGGACATCGGCAAGTGGACCGCCGCCAAGCTCGCAGGCAAGAAGGCCACGATTGCCATGCTCGACCTGTTCGACGACAAGGTCGTCTCGGTCGACGTCAACCGAGACCAGGGCTTCCTTGATGGAATGGGCATCGACGCCGCCGACAAGACCAAGAACGGCGATGAGGCGAAGACGGGAACATACAGCGGCGGTGACTACGAGATCGTCGGAAACGCAGCAACGCAGGGCGCCGAGGATGGCGGGCGAACCGCTGCCGAGACGCTTCTCAGCAAGAACGGGAACATCAACGTGGTCTACACGATCAACGAGCCAGCCGCATACGGCGCCTACCAGGCGTTCAAAGCGGCCGGGAAGCCTGACGTGATCGTCGTGTCGATCGACGGCGGCTGCGCCGGAGTGAAGCAGGTCAAGGACGGCATCATCGGTGCCACCGCGCAGCAGTACCCGGTCAAGATGTCCGAACTGGGCGTGCAGGCAATCTTCGATCTCGTCAACAAGGGTGCCAAACCCACCGTGAGCCCGGGCCTCGATTTCTACAACACGGGTGTGGCGCTGGTTACCGACAAGCCGCAGAGCGGAGTAGATTCCATCGATACGACGGAAGCTGCAGGTATCTGCTGGGGCTAACACCAGCAGACACACCACCATTTGAGTCCCGGGGAATGAAGCGACACCGTCGCTTCATTCCCCGGGACTCCACCCCCATAGACCGACGGAGTTCTATTGTGAATCAGCAATCAACCCAGGTGCCCGCCACCACTGGGCCCCACGACCTGGCCGAGGAATTCCTCGACCGGACCACGCCTCTCAGCAGGATTCGGAATGTTCTGCATCGATATCCGGCCGTGAGCCCGGCCATCGTGCTGGTGCTTTCGGTCATCGTTTTCGGGCTGCTCAACGAAAGGTTCCTCAATCCCGCGAACCTGTCGCTGATCACGCAGCAGGTCGCCGTAGTCGGCACCTTGGCCATTGCGCAGACGCTGATTATCCTCACCGCCGGAATCGACCTTTCCGTCGGCGCCGTGATGGTGCTCAGCTCCATGGTGACGGCCCAGTTCACGGTCCAAGCTGGGGTGTCGCCAGTCGTCGGGCTGATTCTGGGCCTCGCCGTTGCCCTTGCTGCCGGTGCGCTCAACGGCTTCCTCGTTACGAAGTTCCGGCTGCCCCCGTTCATCGTGACGCTGGGCACGCTGAACATCTTCGTCGCCCTCACCCTCCTATACACGAGCGGCGCTACGATCCGCGGGGCGGACATGCCCGACCTGCTCACGTGGACAGGAACCACATTCAACATCGCCGGAGTGAACTTCACCACAGGTGTCCTCATGATGCTCGTGCTCTACATCGTGATCGCTTTCATCCTGCAGAAGACCGCCTGGGGTCGGCACGTCTACGCAGTTGGCGACGACAAAGAGGCCGCCCGACTCGCCGGAATCAGCGTCAACCGGGTGCTGATGAGCGTTTACCTCGCCGCCGGTTCGATCCTCGCCATTGGCGCCTGGATCCAGATCGGTCGCAGCAATGCCGCGTCACCTAACGCAGGTGTCGACCTCAACCTCGACTCGATCACCGCCGTCGTGATCGGCGGAACGAGCCTCTTCGGCGGACGTGGGACGGTATGGGGGACGCTGCTTGGCGCGCTCATTGTCGGCGTGTTCCGCAACGGACTCTCCCTCGCCGGCCTGGACGTCCTGTGGCAGACGTTCGCCGTTGGCGTGCTCATCGTGGTCGCGGTCTCCGTGGACCAGTGGATTCGAAAGGTACGCAAATGACCCTCGCAACAGACGCACCACGGTCGCCGGAAGCGGAAACCCGCCAGCCCATCCTGCAGGCGAAGAACCTCGTAAAAACCTTCGGCCGCGTCGTCGGCCTGGACGGAGTGAGCCTCGAGCTCTACCCGGGCGAGGTGCTCGCAATCATTGGTGACAACGGTGCAGGCAAATCGACGCTGATCAAGTGCCTCACAGGCGCAGAAGTCGCCGACGAGGGCGAGATCTACCTCGACGGCAAACCCGTTCACTTCAAGCGCCCGCAGGATGCGCACGCCGCGGGAATCGAAACGGTGTACCAGACCCTTGCCGTGTCCCCCGCACTGGATGTCGCCTCGAATCTCTTCCTCGGCCGCGAGGTTCGAAAGAAGGGGATCCTCGGCACGGTGTTCCGCATGGTCGACACAAAGGGCATGAGAATGCGGGCGAAGAGCGAACTCGCCGAGCTCGGCATCAGCACCCTGCAGGATGTCACGGTTCCGGTCGAGAATCTCTCTGGCGGCCAGCGCCAGGCCGTCGCAGTCGCCCGTGCGGCGGCGTTCGGTTCAAAGGTCGTCGTTCTCGATGAGCCGACGGCTGCTCTCGGGGTGCGCGAATCGAATCAAGTCCTCCAGCTCGTCAGGAACCTCCGCGACAAGGGCATCCCGGTGATCCTGATCAGCCACAACATGCCCCATGTTTTCGAGGTCGCCGACCGCATTCATATCCAGCGTCTCGGCAAATGCGCTGGCACAATCACCCCTCAGTCGCACAGCATGACGGACGCGGTCGCGATCATGACCGGGGCGCGCAAGGTATGAGCTCGGCCCCGCCGTCCCGCGCCGGTCAGGTCGCACTTTACGCGGAATTCACCGCGAAACCCGGTCGGGAAGAGGAGGTCGCGAGCCTGCTCGCTGAGCTGACCCGGAAGGTGCGCACTGAGCCGGGGAACCTGGTGTTCGACCCGCATCGCCTCGAGTCGAACCCCGCCGAATTCTTCGTCTACGAGGTGTACGCGGATCCTGCAGCGTTCGATGCGCATATCACCGCCGATTACGGCGCGACATTCAACACTGCTCTGGGCTACTTGATCATTGGGGACGGGTCTGAGCTCACCTGGCTCCGGCCACTCGACCTTGACTAGGCTCCGGAGACGCCTTCCTCGTGCTCCGCACCCGAATCGAACCTGTTGGCTGAGGCCGGTCCGAGGCCGCGCTCCTGCGGCGGCGGCTTGAACCGTAAGGGGCCCGAGCGTCAAACCTGAAGGACTCCGGAGCGATCATCATTGCAGCGCGGGAACGGACATCCAGATGCTGCGGCCGAGCACGGGGCCGTGGCGCCTGGTGTTCATCTGCCCCGGACTGTGTCGTTTGTGGTCGTCTCGGTTATGTTCAGCGGGACGTCCTTCGCAGCGAGTGCGCCATCCCCTGCTCAGCGGGAGGGCCGATCAACCAGATTGTCGACCAATAGCCCATCAGGATTCGCCTCAACGCCTACTGGCAACAGAGCATGTCTGCTGATTCGCTGTCTGCCCCTTGAGGCCCGCGATTACCTCCGGCGTCGCGGCCGTTTCGCTGGGACTCGTGGTTGGGGCGGGGGGCGTAGGCATGGCGGCCGGCGCGTCTTCTTCAAGCTCCGCGCCTCTTCCAAGCGCCTGCGCGTCGAGTCCAAATGGTTGATCGGAAGTGATCTTCGCCAAGAGCTGCTCAGCCAGCGCGGGAGACGGTACGACCTTGTTCTTGTTGTAAGGGTCTTCCCCTGTGGGGTACTGCACGAAGACGAGGTGGTCCAGGCTCACATCCTTTAAAGCCAAAGCCATGCCCACCATCGTGGGAATGCCGGCGAGAGACGTGGAGAGCCTGACGTTGGCGGCTGCTGCGTTGGCCAGGTTGACGAGCTTCGGCACATCGTTGAGCGTCGCACTGCTTTTCATCACCCGCATGAGAGACGACATATACGCCTGTTGGGATGAGATGCGCGCGAGGTCGCTTCCGTCGCCAACGCCATGGCGACTGCGCAGGTAGGAGAGAGCCTCCTTGCCGGAGACGACGCTGGTCCCTGCCGGCAGGTCGAGTCCCGACAAAGGGTCATCTATGGGATCGCTGAGGCAAATCGGGACTCCACCTACCGCGTCGGCCATAGCGACGGTTCCTTTGAACGAGATGAGCCCTGCGTAGGAGATCGTGAGACCGGTGAGCTCCTGCACGGTAGCGACGACACATCCCAGTCCGCCCCTGCCGAAGGCCGTATTGATCGGTTGCGCTGAGACCGCGGAGGAAACCGTTCCGGTGTCCGGGTTGGTGCACGTGGGTTGAGGGATCACCAGGTCTCGCGGGAGGCTCAGGACGACCCCGTTCATGTGATCAGCGGAGATGTGGAGCAGCATGTTCACGTCATTGAGCGTTGAATCCCGGTGGCCAAACGCCTTCGCCTGGCCCAACGAGTTGTCGACACCAGCGACCAGCACGTTGAAGCCGCCCTCTAAGGAGCCCATCTTCGGTGAAGACGGTGCCGCGGTGTGTCCGTTCGAGATGTCGAGGGCGTTGGTACTGACGGTGTGTGCCAACTGCCAGAGCGCGATCGCGGAAACGGATCCTCCGCTGACCAAGACGACCGCGAGCATGAGGGCGACCCCCTTGACGATCGGGCGGCCAGCCTCTCGCCACAGAGAGCGCCTCTGATGGCGCGGCGCATGCCGCGCGTCCCTGAGCCGCCGCCGGTCTTTCCGGCCGGGCGGCTCGTCGTCAGAGACAGAGGTAATCAAGACTCCAAGGTTCAACGCCGACCACCTGGGCGCACGATCCGTCGCAGGCAGTAGGCAACAGCGAACACGCTCACGATTCCCAGGACCCACGTGCCGGCAATTCCCAGGATGGGGCCACTCGAGCAGGTGCTCTCAGCGCCGGGTTCTGCGGTGTAGTCGATGCATCCGCCTGACTGCATTCCAACAAGGACCACGTTGGTGGCGATCACGAGCGGCACCGCGACAACCCACGGCCACCTTGCGGAGAAGCGCCGCGCCACTTCTTGCGTCATGACG
The DNA here is from genome assembly GCA_036723055.1 of Microbacteriaceae bacterium. GTDB lineage: Bacteria > Actinomycetota > Actinomycetes > Actinomycetales > Microbacteriaceae > Cryobacterium. The sequence goes on along the minus strand of DAIMHX010000047.1, from coordinate 14,953 downwards.
TGATTCATGCCATCGGTGCAAGCCGGGATGACCAGGGCCGTCAGGACGGTTTCTCCTTCGCGTGCGGTTAGGGGTGGAGAGGATTTCGTCCAACCGGCTGTAGCCCTCGTTGACGCCGATTTCCATGCCCAACGCGACGATGCCGTCCCGAGCCTCGACGAACGGAAGCGCTGGGCTCGCCGTGATCTGTGTGGGATTTGTCATTCGCTTTGTCCTTTCTGTCGGGATTCGAGTACTGAATCGAGACACCGGTGTCCTTGCTCCGCCTGGAGCCGGTACCTATCGATCCATTCGGTCAGCGTTTCCAACGCTGCTTCGTCGAGATGGCAGGGCCGGCGCTGGGAATCACGTGATCGCGTGATCCAGCCATTCGTCCGAGGCACCTGTGTCAGCCAGAAAACAACCTCCTTGTTTATCAACCACTTGATTGAATAGGAATTTTGAACGTGTCCTCGACCACGTCAAGAGGTGAGTGCTACTTTCTTCTCATGACCCCACAAGACCTGGCCAACCTCGCGCACCTGCGCCGAGCGCGGGACCTGATCGACCGGGAATACGCCAGCCCGCTCGACGTTCCGACGGTGGCCCGCCGCGCACTCATGTCGCCGGCGCACTTCTCGCGGCAGTTCCGGGCGGCCTACGGCGAAACACCGTACAGCTACCTCATGACTCGCCGGATCGAGCGGGCTATGGCGCTGCTGCGCACGGGAATCAGCGTGACTGACGCCTGCATGGCAGTGGGCTCGACCTCGCTCGGCTCCTTCAGCTCCAGCTTCACCGAGATCGTCGGGGAGACGCCGAGCGCGTACCGCCTGCGGGAGCACCGTGCGGTGACGGCGATGCCCGCGTGCGTGGCGAGAGTGCAGACCCGGCCCCAGAGACCGAACAGGATTCGAGAAGCGGTCCAGGCGGCAGCGGCCTAGCGTTGGCCGCATGACAATCTCACGCCAGTACGCCAACATCACCGTCAACGACCCGGATGAGTCACTCGCGTTCTATCGCGACGCGCTCGGCCTCGAGGTTCTGCAGGAGCCCATCGACCAGCCCTGGGGTCCGCGCGACTGCGCGTTCCGGGATCCCTCCGGCAACACCGTGCGAATCTCGCAGGCGCCGACCAGCTAACCGCCCTTTGTGGTGAACTAGGGCAATCAGAGTCAGCAGCAGATCGAAGGGACCCCTATTCTCGGCCGCAAGAACTACAGCCAGGGCGGGATCCTCCGAGGCAACAATGTGATCAAGTACATTCCTGAGCAGTCCGTTGTGAAGCTGGACATTGGCGACCGGATTCGCCTCACGGCAGAAGACTTCGAACGCCTCTCAGCCGCGTTCTTCGCTGAGGCTGAAGCGAAGTTCGCAGAGCAGGCCCCCGCCGTTCAGGAGAGTCTCGCTGTCTGAGAGTCTCACCATCTCCGTATCGGGCCCTTCCCAGCAATGCCGGTCATCGGTAGGCTCCACGCTGAAACGCGCGAGCGCGTCAGCCAACGGAGGTTCTCGATGATCACAGCATCAATGGTCGTGCCGACGGTTCCGGTCACGGATCTGGAGCGCTCGAAGGAGTTCTACGGCGACATACTTGGCCTGACGTTCTTGTGGGAGACCCCCGTCGCGGTCCGGTATCGCTGCGGGTCCGTCAGCGAAATCTCCATCTTCAAGCGCCCGCCCGTCGCGACGGAACACACCCTCGCCCACTTCGAGGTAGGTGACATCGAGGCCGTGGTCCAGGAACTGGCCGCCAAGGGCGTCGAGTTCCTCGACTACACCGAGGGTCCCCTCGCCACGACGGACCACATCGCTCAACTCGGCCCAGCGCGTGCTGCCTGGTTCCGCGATGCCGACGGCAACACTCTTGGGCTCCGACAGGGCTAGAAGGCGCCTGCGTACCTAGTCCTGCACGATGGATTCGGCTCCCCGGACCGTTGTGATGGTGTCCGCGTGCCGGTGAATAACCTTCCACGTGCCGTCTTCGGGCCGAAGGATGCTCGTCACCCGGAGAGCAAGCGGGGAGGCTTCCTCCCTGCCGCCGATCCTGGCTTCGTACCGCTCCACCTCCACAATGTAGGCGAGGTCGGCAGTGACGCATCCTGCGGTATTTTCGAAGCCGATGACCTCGCCGTCTCGGTAGTGTGATGCGGCGAGGTCCATCGCCTCAGAACACTGCTTCCATCCCTGTGTCGTCGGACCAAACGGGTTAGCGAGCGTTGCGTCATCGCGGCGGGAGTACACCACCTTGAGCGGCTCAGGGTTGCCCTTCACAAACTCGCCCAGCGCATGGTGATATTGCTCAACTACCGCGTCGAAACCCTCTGACCCAGGCATTGGACATCCGGCCCTAGTCGGAGTTGGTCCGATTCATCCGAGAGGGTTGAGCCGCGCGCCTCAGATCACGGCTTGATCTCGGTGAGGTCGTTGACCTGCCCCTGGGCGCTCGATCGCACGGATTCGACCCCTTGAGCGCGGCGGCCTTCGTCTTGTAGCTCTCCGATGTCGCAATCGTTTCGCCGTTGCCTGCCTTGAGGCTGAACCGGAAACCACCGGACTTGTCTTCGTAGACCTCAAACTTCCCAGCCATGTCACACCTTCGTTCTCGCCACATTGCCAGCCAGTTGCCTGATGGGCGCATATTAGCGCCGCAGATCAGCGGTGCAAAGGTGTGCCCGGACAGCGCTTCTTGCACCGAAGGGCCTGACCAGCTCTCAGCCATGATCGTGAGATTCTCGAGGGTCTGCTCCCGTGCCCTCTCCTGAAGTCGCTCGACCAGCACGCGGTCGGCGAACTTGCCGATGGCCCTGCCCGGCACGTTGTACTCGATCTCCGCCGTGACGAGGGTGCCGCCTCCCGATGGCTCATAGTCCCAGGTCTGCCACGCCTTGAGAGGTCCCTCGAATTCGATCCGCACGTGCGTGCCGCCCTTGGCCGTCTTCTCGCTCTCCACCACGCGGGTGGTCACCGGAAACGGGACGCCGGTGCCCCGTCGAGGCACCGGCCTCGGTGCGGTGCCGATGGTATCCCTGTCACTCGCGCTCCGCACCGGGTCCCCTGAAATGCCGACTATTTCTTCGACGCCCCACATGCGATATTTGCTCTAGCCGGTACCGCGTTTCGCGGTTGCCGCGCATCCTTCGTCGACGAGAGTCTGGCGAATCATTGATCGCGGGCCAGGGTGGCATTCGGGTTGCCGCCCTGGCTCGCAATCGACGTCGATCCGCTGACTCGCGGATGCCTCAGCAGTTCACGCTGCAGCATCAGCGCGAACTCGCGCAGCAGGACGGTGTCGACTTCGTCGGCCGGCCTGGGCTCCGGATCGAATACGCAGAGCACGCCAACGCAGCCGAGCGCGTGCCGAACGCCCGCTGGGCCAGGGCGACGATGCGGTCGAATCTGTGCTCCGGGTCGGTGTCGAGGATCCTGAGCGTCTCGACCGCGCGCCGACGTTCCTCTTCCATCTCCTCGGCATCCTGGGCGGCGGACCTGCCAAGGCCCGAGTCGGCCCCGAGGCGTTCGGCATCCAGCTCGGCAGCAAGGTGCACCGCCAGGATTTCGGCCCAGTGACGGTAGTCCTCCTTCGAGCGGTGGCGATCGGGTGAAGGGTTCGGGGGCGCCGTCAACGGAACGAAGGATGCCCGCGGTGCCTCCGCGCAGATCGTCGCCGTCGCCCTGTTCAGCGCACGCGCATGGCGCTCGGCCACCGCGCCCAGCGCGGTGCCGAACGTTGGAAGACCGCACCGGTTGCGTGCCGGCCACGAAGATCCGTGCGGAGAGCGAAGAGCCCTGGTCGAGAATCCGAAGGATCGCCCGCTGCCCGCTCTATTACCCGGCTGCGCGACACTGGCGCCAATGCGAAGCCGCGGAACCCCAGCGGCTTAGGCTACCGATCCATGAGCACAAGCACCCCGGCGTCTAACAAACTACCTTCCATCCTGCCGAAGCACATCCTCGGCAGCGGCGACCATCACCCCATCGTTCTCGCGGACGCACGCAGGCGCGCCGCCAGCGTTCAGCTCCGGATCGCGGACTCCATCACGGCCTTCGCCGGATCCATGCGGTTCGTCTTCCTGCACGCCGTTCTCTTCGCCGCCTGGATGATCTTCTTCGAGCCGAGCCCCTGGCCAACCCTCACCCTCGTCGTCTCACTGGAAGCGATCTTCCTGTCGACGTTCGTGATGATCGGCCAGAACCGTCAGGCCGTTTTCCAACAGGCGAAAGCCGACCATGACTTCCAGCAGTCGGACAAGGAGCTGCTCACCAACACCGAACTGACCAGGCAAGTGCACCAGCTCACGAAGGAGATCCACGCACATGTTGTGAAGCCGGGCGTCAGCGCGGACTAACGCCTGACGAGCAGGACGTGGTGCACAGGAGTCCGAGGAACCCCGCACCGAACCAGGCACACGACGCCGCGACCAGGAGGAACACCGACACCCACAGGATGCCCGGCAGGTGGGTGAGGCGCGCCAATTGGTCGGCGTCCGATGCCGTGGCGCCCCGGCGCGAGCGCGACCCCTGCAGCTCGACAACGGTGCGCACCGCGCCGAGGAGCAGGACTGAGGTCACCAGCAGGGCAAAGATGCCCTGCACCGTCGGCGAGCCGAACCAGGACACCGCGAAGAGAACGGCACCGGTGAGGGCGACGGACCACAGTCCGAACCAGTTGCGAATCTGCACCAGCAGCAGCGCAAGGGCCGCGAGCAGCAGCCACAGCAGGCCGACGTCGTAGCCGAGGCTGAGCATCCGTGCCGCCCCGAGCCCCAGCAGCGACGGCGCGGTGTATCCGGCGAACAGGGTCATGATCATGCCCGGTCCGCTTGCTCGGCCCCGGCTGACGGTGAGCCCCGACGTGTCCGAATGCAGGCGGATGCCGCCCAGCCGGCGCCCGGTGAGGGTGGCGGCGACGGCATGGCCGCCTTCGTGCACGATGGTGATGGCGTGACGGGCCAGCCGCCAGGTCGCGGGCACCAGAACGATTATCGCGGCGGCGGCGATGGTCAGCCAGGCGGTCGGAAGCGGCAGCGGCGCGTGGCGGGCCGCCACGCGCTCCCAGATTCCGAGCAGCACGTCCATGGGTTCAGACTAGGCGAGCGAGCCGTCAGGGTGCCGGGGTCTTCTCAGGCAGACAATTACAGGCCTTCAGGGAAGGCGTATTTTGACGGGATGGGGTCTGGCGCTTGGCCGAAGACCAGCGCGATCTCCTCGTGGGCGACCAGCGCAACATCCGTCGCGTCTCCGGCCGCTTTGACGCCGTCGACATACACGGCCCATTTCGCGGCGGAGGAATTGCACACCGACCCGAAGCAGCCCCTGTCGCCGAGCACGCCCCATTCGCGGAGGGCCTGGCCGAGTGTGTAGCGCTGGCCGACCACGGGTGCTTCGATGTGGATGATCCCGGTGGCGTCGTGAGTGTGCACCGAGGAGATCCCGTTGGGCTTCCCGTCGGCCCCGAGGGTGACGCCGATCTCTGCGGGTACGGTGATCGGCTCACGGTTGACGATCACGTCCAGATGGGCATGAAAATGCTCGGCCGTGCCCTCGGCGGTCAGAACCGTCAGGGAGGCCGCCTTGATCCGGTCGGCCATCCCGGCCTGGTCCAGCTGCCAGTTGCCGGTTGCCGCGCCGGTCGGCGGGGCCGTCGCAGGTGCCGTGGCCGTGGGCGACGGCGTCCCGGCGCACCCCGCCAGGGCCAGGGCGGTGACAAGCGCGAGGGTCACGGGCTTCAAAACGTGCTTCATGTGCGGCCAGGGGCCCTTCAGTTCAGTCGAGAGTTCGTGCAGGTGTTGACGTCGGCGGGGCACTAGCGCGAGCCGGATCGCCGGGCCGCCCCGACATTCAGCACCTCGGGGTGATCGTCGGGCAGGCCGTGCCGCTTGCCGTCCCTGAGCAGGACCAGGTTCTTACTCTCCCACTCGTGCAAGGACTTCCGCACCGGTTCGAGTGCTTTCCACTCCGCGCACGCCGCAAGGGACTTCCCGCACGCGCAGCTCAGCGGGCGAGCCGGGTCTTCTCGGTGCAGCCGGTCGATGCGCCAGAGCACGGCCATCGACCAGTCGTTGCGGCGGTGCGCCAGTTCGGCCTTCCTCACGGCCCGGGTGACGATTTCGCTCTCCAGGAGGCTTCGCACCCCGCCGAGTCGGGTGCGGTCGAACTCGCCGGCGACGATCTGCGTGAACTCGGCGACCTGCGCCGTGAGCGCTGCGAGCGCTGCGTCCTTCTCGGCGATGGTCGATTCCAGGGCCGCGACAGCCGCCCGGTTGGCCTCCTGCTGCCGGGCGAAAATGTCGACCCACATCCGCACGTGGTCTATGTCCCGGCTCTCCGCTTTCTCGGCGCCCAGGTGCCTCACACAGAACGAGCACACCACCTGGTCGGTCGGCGAGGTAAACCTGAACGGCTGCAACGCCTGGCAGCACCAGCATTGGGCGAGGAGATCCACATGGAGCGGATTCTGATGTGTCACGGGACATCCCTGGTTCGGCGTGAGCGGATGCTCCGAGCCTAGCCGCGCGGGCCGGCACGCTGTACGCTTGCCCAACCAGCTGAAGGGGAACCACATGGGCTACCAGGATCACATGGTTTCTGACCCGACGAGCGCAGAGACACAGGACATCGCCAGCGACCCGGACGGATTGACCCGGCACGACCTCGATGGCAAGGACTGGATGCTCCGTGACGCTCTCGACTTCCTGCTCGGCCACCACGACGAGGTGCAGAAAACCGTCCGATTGACGCTGATTCTGGGCGGCATCGTCGTGTCCGGCACGGTCATCGACCGAAGAGAGTGGCTGGAGCGGATCGCGGCCGGTCTCAACGCGGCCGGAGAGGGCTTCGGGACCGCCTTCAACACCGTGCTGAGCAACGACATCGACGAGATCGACGAGGTCAACACGCGGCGGAGCAACGCGGGGATCCCGACCCGAGCACGCCGGTTCATTCACATGAAGGACGCGCGCCTGCATGCCACCACGGTCATGAACGTTCCGGCCTGGCGCGGGGACCTGTCGGACGTGTCCGGTTGGAGCTTCGGCGGCGACACCACCGGCCAGTAGCCGGCGGCACCCAGCAGCCCTGACCGGCTAGACGCCCGCCACATCGTGCAGGTGGTGCACGGGGTCGTGCACGAGGTACCGGCCCAGCGTCGTCACCGTGAAGGCGGCCCCGTCACTGCGACGGCCGGTGCGGGTGCGGTCAGCCCCGGGCACGGCGGCGAAGGCGTCCGCGAGAGATGCCGCTGCCCGGACGAGCTCGTCGGCGACAACGGCAGGGTCCTGCTCGTTGTAGCGGTCGGCGTCGGCCGTGGCATCCTGGTCCCAGTTCGGGAACAGCGGGTCTTCCTCGCCGAGCATGAGGCCCAGGCGCACGGTGAAGATGCGGAAGACGTCGCGCACGTGCGCCGCGTATTCGAGGGCCGACCAGGTGTGTTCGTCGGGGCGCACCGCGACGTCGGCCCGCTTCAGCACGGGCATCCAGCCGGCGGCGTTCTCGCGCAGGAGGAGCGGGATGTCGTCGACCTCCACCTCCGCCGCGGCGAAACCGCACTCGGGGCAGGGTCGTTCGAGCACCCAGGTCCAGTCTTTAGTGTCGGGGGTAATCGCCATGGCAGAAGTCTAGCCAGCCAACAGAGCACCTAGCCGGCGGCTTTTTGGGGCGGCTGACAGACCGCGCCGGCCTTCATCGAAGCAACCGTCTGCGCCTCAGACCACGGCAATTCGATCCGCGGAGTCGCCGCGGCTCCCGCTGACGGACTTTTCGCCGCAATGGTCGCCAGTCGCCGGGCCACCGTCAGGGCGAAGCCCTCTCCCGCGGTCGAGTTGTTGAGCATGACGACGACGGTGAGCCCGCTGGTCGGGTCGGAGAGCGTCGCCGACAGGAACCCCGGGATCGCACCGGCCTGACCCCGCAGCGAGCCGAGCTGCTGGGCGCCCAGCCCATAACGCCGCCAGAGCGGGGACGCTGCGCCCTGCGGCACGGTCACCCATTGCGCTTCCGTCGATGCGGCGGACAGGAGGCTGCCGGCGACCAGGGCCTGCGCCCAGGTCTTCAGGTCGGCGAGCGTCGACACGGCGCCGCCGGCGACCCAGCTCATCGAGTTCGAGAGCTGGGTGTCGTCGCGCACGATCGTGCAGACCGGATGTCCGGCCGAGTCGATCGCCGCGGCGTAGCCGTGCGGGTGCGGGCCGGGGATCTTCAGCTCGTTGGAGGCAGGAAGCGACGTGTCGTCCATACCCAATGGCCCGAAAATGTACTGCCGGTACAGCGACGGCCAATCCTGCCCGGTGGCGGCCTGCAGCGCCTTCCCGAGCAGCATGATCCCGGTTTTCGACGGCGCCCAGGCGCCGCCCGGGTGGGTCGCCCTTGTCGCCGCCAGCCCGCTCGAGATGATCTCCATCCTCGGCCACTCCCGAGTGGGATTGCTCACGAATTCGGGCGCCAGCATCCGAGTGTCGTCGGCCAGGCCCGACGTATTCCGGCAGAGCTGACCGAGCGTGATCCCGTCGAGGCCCGCGCTGCGCGCCAGGTAGGCGGCGGCCAGGTCGTCGAGCTTCACCCGGCCGGCGTCGACGAGCCGCAGCAGCACCGTGCAGGTCATCGCGGTGGTGTTCGTTCCGATCCTGAATCGCATGTCCGTGGTGACCGGGGTGCTGCCGCCGAGCGTCGTGGTGCCACGTGAAACATTCCATTCGCCGGCCCAGGGCGCCCAGACGCCGGCGATGGCACCCGATGCCCCGGAGAGTTTCACAGCGTCGGCGAGGGCAGCATCCAGCCGGTGGGTGACGACTGCGGCCAGCGGGGTTCTGACCTGCACGCGGTCGGCGGTTCTCGCTCCCGCGGGGTCCGTGCACGCGGAAAGAAGGAGGCAGGCGCCCAGGGTGATCGTGAGCGCGACAGCCCTGCCCGATCGAAGCGATCCACTTTTCATGGCCTCCCCGCTCACTCCACGGACTCTGACTCCGCGGACTCTTACTCCGCGGCCCCTGTACGGGGAAGTGTACCCACGTGGACCGACCTGGGCGCACCCTTTCGATCACGATCGAGCAGCACTATGCTCATGCGACCGCCCCAGAATGCGGCAGTGGCGCCCCGGCGAGTCTTGATCTGAGCGCCACCAATCCGAAATGCCTTGAGCTCCGAACACACATCGAGCACGGGTAAGCCGTGAAAAACTATGAAAGGCATCAACATGCGTACATCACCCAACCGACTGCTGGCAACGGTTTTCGGAGCGGTCTACCTCCTCGTCGGGCTTCTCGGCTTCGCCGTGACCGACGGTGTCGGCTTTGTTTCGACCAAGGGTGGCCTGCTCCTCGGACTCTTCGCCGTCAACCCTCTACACAACGTGGCCCACCTGCTCATCGGTGCGGCCCTGCTGATCGCCGGCCTGTCCGGCGTCGTCGCAGCCAAGGCCGTCAACACGACCGTCGGCGCCGTCTACCTGCTCCTCGGCATCGTCGGCTTCTTCATCGCTGACACGGCCCTCAACATCCTGGCCCTGAACACGGCCGACCACTTCCTGCACCTCGCCAGCGCCATCGTGCTGCTCGGTGCCGGCCTCGCGGCCGACAAGAAGGTTCGTCCGAACCGCACGGCCGTCAACGCGTAATCGGTTCGCCCGAATCGGCACTCGTCTTCACGGAAAGGAGCTCCCCATGACCTCGGTCCTCCGACTATGGCTCGCCTTCGCCGCCCTCGGCGCAGGGGTTATCCACCTGGCCGTGGGGGCGAGCGCTCCTTTCCCGCTCGCGATCACCCTGGCCGGGCTCGGCATTGCCGAGCTCGGCTGGGGAATTGCGACGCTCGCACGAGGTCGCCTGATCGCCCCCCAGGTCACCCTGGTCGCCGCCCTCATCCCCGTCTTCTTCTGGGGTGCCTCCGCGACCCTGGGCAGCGGCTTCGGCCTGCCCGCGGACGCGACCAGCCTCCCGCTTTTCCCCATGGCCGTCGCTTCGCTCTTCAACATCTTCCTGTCCGGCGCCCTGGCCGTATCCAAGCGCCGCGCCGGGGCCGGGTCATCGACGCCGGCTGCCGCGGCCGACCCTCAGGGCTGGCGGTTCCTCACGGGCCTGATCATCGGCGGCGTGCTGTTCTCCGGACTCACGACTCCCGCCCTCGCCGCGACGGATGCCGGAGCGCACGCCGTTCCCCACGGCTCCCACTCCATCCCCGGGCTCGAGTTCCTCGACAGCGGCCACTTTCACCACGGACACTGACCTCCGGCCCCGGACGCCTGGCCGCCACTGCGGCCGGCGGCGGGCTACTCGCGGGGGCGAGGCTGCATGAAGCGCTGCACGTTCTCGTCGACCATGATGTCGCTCGGCCGCAGCGGCCGCGTCAGGTACAGCCCGTCGATGCTGGTCAGGCGGCTGAGCGCGACGTAGGTCTGGCCGGGGCTGAACGCCCGCGAGCCCAGGTCGACGATCGCCCGCTCGTAGGTGGCGCCCTGCGACTTGTGAATGGTGACCGCCCACGCCAGCCGCAGCGGGAACTGCGTGAACTCGGCCACGACATCCTTCCTCAGCTTCTTCGTGGTCGGGTTGTAGGTGTACTTGAACTTCTCCCACACGGTCGGTTCGACCTCGTGGGTGTCGCCGTCGATATCGACGTACACCGTCGAATCGACCTTGGTGACCGTGCCGATGCTGCCGTTGACCCAGCGCGGCCCGCCGTCCTGGCCGGAGTCGTTGCGCAGGAACATCACCTGCGCGCCCACCTTCAGCTCGAGGACCTCGTCGGCCGGGAACGTTCGTCCGCCGAAGTCGCCGGTGATGTCGGCCTTCGCCGTCAGCGCGCGGCCCGACAGGCGCTGCAGGGCGGTCGCGTTGATGCGGTTGACGGCGTCGTTGCGGGTCGCCAGCGTGATCACGCCCTCGCTCGGGGCAGGCCGGGCCCCCGCGTCGTTGAGCGCTCCGGCGATCTCCGCCGTGACCTGGCCGTGCCGAACCGCGTTGAGCATGAACTTGAAGTCGGCGTCGTGCTGGCGGTGGATCTCGGTCAATTCGAAGATGCGCAGCTCTGCATCTCGCCACACCTTCGCGTCGAAGAACCACATCGAACGGTACGTGTCGGCGAAGTACGCACGCTCGTCGGAGTCGCCCGGCACCGGGGCGAGCTGGTATGGGTCGCCGAACAGCACGATCTGCACGCCGCCGAACGTGTCATTCGGCCGCTGGCGGGCCTGCCTGAGGCTGCGGTCGATCGCATCCATCAGGTCGGCGTTCACCATCGAGACCTCGTCGATCACCAGGGTGTCGATCGTGTTGAGGAGCTTGCGGGTCTGGTCGTTCTGGTCGATCGAGTGGTCGGCGATAACGCCGATCGGCAAACGGAACAACGAATGGATGGTTTGCCCACCCACATTCAGTGCGGCGACCCCGGTCGGGGCGGCGATGACGATCTGCTTGCTCGTGTTCCAGGACAGGTGGTTCAGCAGCGTGGATTTTCCGGTGCCGGCCCGCCCGGTGACGAAAACGTTCTGGCGGGTGCCTTCGATGGCAGCGAAGACCTCGGCCTGCTCACGCGACAGCGGAATCTCGGACACGGTGGGCACTTTCAATGGGCGCGGAAGGGACACCCAACTGTAACCGGCCCGACTGACCGTGCGCCCGGGAATGCCACAAGGGCGGGCCGCGCCGCGCCCATAGGATATTGGGGTGACCACCGAGGACCGCGAGAGCCGGCAGGGCAGGCCGCGCGCCATCCTCGCGATGGCCGTTATCGGCGTGCTTCTCCTCGGCGCCCTCTTCGCTGCCATCGGTTCCCTCAACCGCGACGTCTACAGCGCGGGTGGTTTCGTGCGCCAGTACCTCGAGGCGCTGGAGAGGCACGACGCGACGGCCGCCATGGCGCTGCCGGGCGTGAAGCCCACGAACGCGAAGCTCGAAGCCGCCGGGCTGCCGCAGAACCTTCCGTCGACGCTGCTGCGCGGGTCTGTGCTCGGCGATCTCACTGACATCAGCCTGGTGAGCGACACCGTCTCCGGCCAGGGCCTGCACTCCGTCGTCTACCAGTTCCGGTTGGACGGCAGAGCGTCGACCATGACCTTCACGGTGGAGCACGCCGGCACGTTCGCTGGCGTCTTCGACAGCTGGCGCTTCAGCGAGAGCCCGCTCGCCGTGCTCGAGGTGACCGTGCTGCACGAGGCGAGCTTCACGGTGAACGGCCTGACCCTCGACACCCGGGCCCACGCGGCGGCCAACGCCCCGACCACGTTTTCGCACCAGGCCGCGTACCTCGCCTTCGCGCCGGGGCGCTACTCCTTCGCCCACAGCTCCACCCTGCTCACCGCGGCGAAGAAGGACGTGCCGGTCACGGCATCCGGCGCCACGGATGTCACGGTCGACGCCGTCCCGAACAAGACGTTCGTCAAGCAGGTGCAGACCGAGCTGAACGCCTTCCTCGACACCTGCACGAAGCAGAAGGTGCTGCAGCCCTCGAACTGCCCGTTCGGCATCGAGATCAACGACCGCATCATCGGTCTGCCCACCTGGTCGATCGCGAAGTACCCGGTGGTGTCCCTGGCAGCCGGGACAACCGCCTTCGAGATGCCCGACACGGTCGGCCAGGCGCACATCGTGGTCGACGTTCAATCCCTGTTCGACGGCTCGCTGGACACGCGCGACGAGAACGTGCAATTCACTGTTGGGCTGGGGGTCACGATCCAGCCGGACGGGGCCCTCGCGATCCAGCTGCACTGATTCGGCTGCACTGATCCGGCCGGGCCTGGCGCCGGCTACCGGTCGTGTGAGGCGAGCCGCGCGAGCCGCGCGTTGTACTCGGACAGCTCGGCCTCGCCGGTGCGATCGGCGTTGCGATCCCGGCGCCGGGTTTCCTTCTCGTCGCTGCGGCCCCACTGGATCGCCACGGCAATCGCCAGGGCGATCGTGGGAATCTCGCCGATGCTCCAGGCGATACCGCCGCCGGCCTGTTGGTCGGCGATGGCGCTCGGTCCCCAGTCGCGGCCCATCGCCCCGTACCAGTCGGCCAGCAGCAGCCCGGTGCCGGTCATCATGGCCACCCCGAAGAAGGCGTGGAAGGCCATCGTGCCGAGCAGGAGCAGCAGCCGGAACGCGTACGGCAGGCGGTACGGCACCGGGTCGATGCCGATCAGGGACTGCACGAACAGGTAGCCGGTGATCAGGAAGTGCACGACCATCCACTCGTGGCCGATGTGGTCGGTGGTGGCCCAGCTGAACAGCGGGGAGTAGTAGAACACCCACAGCGACCCGGCGAACAACCCGGCCGCGACGAACGGATGCGAGAGGATGCCGGCCACTTTCGAGTGCACCGCGAGGAGGATCCACTCGCGCGGGCCCCGGCTGTCGTCCGGGCGTTTGCGGATGGCGCGCGCCGCGAGGGTGACGGGGGCGCCGGGAACCAGGAGCACCGGCACGAGCATTGTCAGCGCCATGTGCGCGAGCATGTGCGTGGAGAAGAGGTACTTGCCGTACACGTTGACGCCACCGTTGGTGATGTAGAACAGGGTCACCATGCCCAGCACCCAGAGCACGGTACGGTACAGCGGCCACCTGTCGCCGCGGCGACGGAGGCGGCGCACCCCGGCGAGGTAGAAGAAGATACCGAAGGCGCAGAAAAGCACCCAGGCGAGGTCAAAGCTCCACTCGGTGAGGTAGCGCGCGAACGTGAGCTCGGGCGGCAGCGGCTCCCCGGTCAGGATCTGTGCCGGCGTGGAGGCCGCCTGCTGGGTCGCCACGACCTGGGCGACCGGCGTCGCCGTCTTGGCCAGTGCGGCCGCGACGCCGGAGGCCAGGCCCATGAAGCCGAGTTCGGCGACGACCAGCCACCAGAACAGACGGCTGGTCTGCTGCGTGGCCCGCAGCATCCGGGCCAGCAGGAAGCGCCGATGCAGCAGGCCGAAGAAGCCGAGCACAATCAGCGCGGACACCTTGACCAGCACGAGGATTCCGTAGCCGGTGACCAGCTTGTCCAGGGTGCCGATGCGCAGTTCGGCGCTGACATACCCGGATGCCGCGACGACGATGAAGCAGACCAGCGCGAGCGTGGAGTACCGGGTGACCACCTGCATGAGACGGTCGTCGGCCAGTTGCCGGTGCAGGATGACGATCGTGAGCAGCCCGCCCAGCCAGACGGCGGCGAACACCAGGTGCAGGCCGAGGGCGGTGATCGCGGCGTCGTGGCCCTCGACCCCCGCCGAGTGCCCCTGGAGCGCCATCGGCACGAGGGAGGAGACCGCCAGTGCCGTGACGAACACGAGCGCGGTCTGGTTGCGCACCGCGAAGCAGAGCACCGTGACTCCGGCGGCGATCAGGGTCGTGGCAAGCCAGGACTGGCCGATCTCGATCTGGCTGAAGAACTGCCCGACCGTCGCGCTGAAGCGGTCATCGAAGCTGAGCGGGACGTTCGTCACCTGCAGGAAGGTGAAGAATCCAGTGACCGCGGATGCGACAGTGAAGAAAGCCGCGGATGCAGCGGCGAAGTCGAGGGCCGCGTTGAACTCCGGCTCCTTGGGGCTCAGCGCGAAACCGGACAGCACGAGGGCGCCGATCGCTCCGGCCGCGGAGAGGTTGACGAGAAGTTTCGCGATGGGGAGACCCCAGCGCACGACCGGCCCTGGGTCGGCGAGGACCTGGGCGGCCGCGCCGCCGCCGTAGGCGAGCGCAGCCACCGTCGCCAGCAGCGCGACCAGCAGAAGGGCTGCCGGACCGGCAAGGCGGACTAGACGGGGCACCCAGCAAGCCTAACCGCGCTGGCCCCGCCCCCCGCGCGCCCCCTGCGCTCGCCCCGCGCCCTGCGCGCCCCCTGCGCTCGCCCCGCGCCATCCATTCTCGTCGAGATTGCCTGTTGCGGTCGAGATTGACCGGCACACCTGACAATCTCGACCGCACCTGTCAATCTCGGCGCGCGTGAGGCGCCGGAGGGCGGGACCGGACGCGCAAACAGGGGGCGTCGACCGAAGTCGACGCCCCCTGTTTGGCGGTGCTGGGTGGTG
>DAIMHX010000046.1:0-22711 GCA_036723055.1 Microbacteriaceae bacterium | reverse complement strand
ACTTGCTTTGTTGTTTAAATGTTTTCCAAAGGAATCTCTTGATCATCACTCGCTACGCACTTATTAGGTACGGGCGAGATCAAACCACGAGGTTTTTGGCATTTGACATTGTGCACGCTGTTGAGTTCTCAAGGATCGGACGCTCCCAACTTCAGGCCGTAAGGCTTTCGTTTTGGGGCAACCTGTAAAACTTATCCCACCGATCAGACGCTGTCAAATCGAGCAATTCGAGCTCTCAGCGGTGAAATTCACACGCCAAAAAACACTGCTCGAGCTGGTAACAGCCTCTGGTGAGTCAGTCTTTAATCGTAGGCTTCCAAACACGTTCCTACAAGAGGAATGACTGTGTTTTCGAGGCCAGGATTTGGTCCCTCTTGAGGCCGGGAAGCTCTGCGGCTTTCCGCACCTTTGGGGTACGTATAGATACATTACGGCCGTCTGGAGCACCCGTCAAACGCGACGGATTCCCCGGCGTGTCACGCTCGTTTGCCGCAGACCAGTGCGGTCAGTAGCGGTAGTGGTCGACCTTGTACGGGCCTTCGACGGGCACGCCGATATAGGCGGACTGCTCGGGGGTGAGCACCGTGAGTTCGACGCCGAGGGCAGCCAGGTGCAGCCGTGCCACCTTCTCGTCGAGGAGCTTGGGCAGAACGTAGACGCCGACCGGGTATTTCTCCGGGTAGCAGTACAACTCGATCTGCGCCAATACCTGGTTGGTGAACGAATTGCTCATCACAAACGAGGGGTGCCCGGTGGCATTGCCCAGGTTCATCAAGCGCCCCTCGGAGAGAACGAGGATGCTGCGCCCGCTCGGCATCCGCCATTCGTGCACCTGCGGCTTGATCTCAACCTTCACGGCGCCCAACAGCGACTCGAGCGACGCCATGTCGATCTCATTGTCGAAGTGGCCGACGTTGGCGATGATCGCCAGGTGCTTCATCCGCAGCATGTGCTCGGTCGTGATGACGTTGAAGTTGCCGGTGCCGCTGACGAAGATGTCGGCCTGCTCGACCACGGACTCGAGGCGGGCAACCTGGAAACCGTCCATGGCCGCCTGGAGCGCGTTGATCGGGTCGACCTCGCTCACGATGACGCGCGCCCCCTGCCCGCGGAGCGCCTCGGCCGCACCCTTGCCGACGTCGCCATACCCCGCGACGAAGACCACCTTGCCGCCGATCAGCACGTCGGTGGCCCGGTTCAGCCCATCCGGCAGCGAGTGACGGATGCCGTACTTGTTGTCAAACTTCGACTTGGTAACCGAATCGTTCACGTTGATCGCCGGGAAAAGCAGCTGGTCGGCGGCCGCCAGCTCGTAGAGGCGGTGCACCCCGGTCGTGGTTTCCTCGGTGACGCCGGCGATCGACTCCGAAATAGCGGTCCAGCGATCCTTCGAGAGTTCGAGGGAGCGGCGCAGCGCCTCGAGGACCACCCGGTACTCGTGGCTGTCGGACGCGGTCGGGGCAGGCACCGCGCCGGCGAGTTCGAACTCGCGGCCCTTGTGCACGAGCATCGTGGCGTCGCCGCCATCGTCGAGGATCATGTTCGGACCCGACCAGGTCTCCCCCGCCGCAGCGGCTTCCGCGCTCCAGTCGAAGATGCGCTCCGTGCACCACCAGTAGTCCTCGAGGGTCTCGCCCTTCCAGGCGAACACGGGCACGCCGGCCGGAGCATCCGGGGTGCCGGTCGGCCCCACCGCAATCGCGGCGGCGGCGTCATCCTGCGTGGAGAAGATGTTGCAGCTGGCCCAGCGCACCTGTGCGCCCAGCGCGACGAGCGTTTCGATCAGCACGGCGGTCTGCACTGTCATGTGCAGCGATCCGGCGATGCGGGCGCCGGCGAGCGGCTTTGTTTCGCCGAACTCGGCGCGGAGGGCCATCAGGCCCGGCATCTCGTTCTCGGCGAGGCGCAACTGGTGGCGGCCGGCCTCGGCGAGCGACAGGTCGGCGATCTTGAACGAGGGCGCGGTGGTCGAAACGTCAGTCATGCGACCATCATTGCATCCCCCGCTGGAACGAATTCGACGGAGATTCTCTGCTTCCGGCCGCAAAAGCGGCCGAAATACCGGATGCCGGCGAAAATCTCCGTCGAATTCGAGAGGGGTGGACGGGCTAGACGGGCTGGGACACCTCGGACAGCGGCAGCGGGTCGTCCAGGTCGGCGGCGTCGGCGGCGTCGGCGGCGTCGGCGGCGTCGCGCTTGCGGTAACGCAGCACTCCGACGGTGACGACCACGGCGGCCAGCAGCACGGAGAGCAGGAGCGACTCGCGGGTTTTCTCGAGCACGAGCATCCCCACCAGCAGCGCGACGATGCTTCCGATCGCCAGCCAGGTGAGGTACGGGAATCCCCACATCTTCAGCGGAAGCCGGCGTGCGGCCTCGGCGCCCATCCGGCGGCGGAGCACCAACTGCGACGTCGCGATGACCAGCCATACGAACAGGGCGATCGCCCCGGAGGTGTTGACGAGGAAGAGGAACACGGTGTCGGGCGCGATGTAGTTCAGCGCCACGGTGATGAACCCGACGACGGTCGAGGCGAGCACGGCGCTGCGGGGCACCCCGCTCTTCGAGATCCGCGACCAGGCCTTGGGGGCGTCACGGCGGGTCGACAGCGAGAACAGCATCCGGCTGGCGGTGTAGAGGCCGGAGTTCAGGCAGGACAAAACGGAGGTCAGCACGATGATGTCCATGATGGTTCCGGCGCCCGGGATGCCGTACAGCTCGATCACGGCAACGTAGGGGCTCTTGGCAACGGATGCGCTGTTCCAGGGCAGGAGCGTGACGACGATCGCGATGGAGCCGACGTAGAAGACGAGGATGCGCCAGACGGTGGAACGCACGGCCTTCTTCACCGCGTCGACCGGGTTCGCCGATTCGCCGGCCGCGATGGTGGCGATTTCGGCGCCGAAGAACGAGAACACGACCACCAGGACGCCGCCGAGTACGGCGCCGCCGCCGCTCGGGAGGAATCCGCCGTGGCCGGTGAGGTTGCTCAGGCCCGGCGCGTGCACGCCCGGCATGAAGCCGAGGATCGCGACGACGCCGAGGATGAGGAAGACGACGATGGCCGCCACCTTGATCGACGCGAACCAGAACTCGAACTCACCGAACGACTTGACGGATGCGACGTTGGTGAGCGTGAGGAGAGCCATCAAGATGAGCGCCCAGACCCACTGGTCGACGGCCGGAACCCAGCGGTGCACGATCGATGCCCCCGCCGTCGCCTCGACGCCGAGCACGATGATCCAGAACCAGGCGTAGAGCCAGCCGATGCTGAACCCGGCCCAGCGTCCGAGGGCGCGGTCCGCATAGGCGGAGAAGGAGCCGGTCTCCGGGTTGGCCGCTGCCATCTCGCCCAGCATCCGCATGACCAGGATCACGATCAGCCCGGCGCCGGCGTAGGCCAGCAGGATCCCGGGGCCGGCTTCGTGGATGGCCGGGCCGGAGCCGACGAAGAGGCCGGCGCCGATCACGCCGGCAATGGCGATCATCGCCAGGTGGCGCGGTTTCAGGGTCTTGGCCAGTTGCGGCACGACCGGATCCGTATTCGCGACGTCAACGTCGGTATTCGGGGCATGAGTCATTTGAAACTCCAGTGTTCTTCATGAGAATCGAGGCGCGCGCGCCGAATCGGCGACACGATGGCGCCACCGCCGAGGGGTGGTGGGAGACGTCGGTCACCCTATGTCACTCAGGGAGCATGCAACAAAAGGAAGTACCCGCGCGGGCGCGCCCCCGCTACGCCCTGAAGATGGCGTTCAGGTGGGAGATGTGGTCAGCGGTCGGGGTGGGACTCGTGCCCAAAACCCACATCGCCGGCCGCGTCGCCCATCACCCGATGCCGCACGACCTGCCAGCCCTGCGGCGCGGAGGTGCGGGCGGCGTGACGTTCGCACAGGTCGTAACCGTGCGGTTCATGCGTCGCCGAGAGCGGGCCGAGCACCGCCATGGAATCGGCGTAGACAAAGGTGAGCGTGGCCACGGCGGGGTCGGCGCAGATGATTCGGGAGCACGGCCTGTTTGACATCGTGCTTCAGGGTACCGGCTGATGCGGCGGAAGTAGGATGGCAACATGCCCCGATCACGTCGCTCAGCCGCCGCCCCAGCACCCACGGTGCGCGGCCGTGACCGGCACGGCCGCGGCATCCGCAGTTCTGCGACCGGGCCGTACCTGCCGCCGCTGCGCACCCGCATCGACCTGTTCGACATGACGCTCGCCTCGACGATCGACTACTTGCGCGGGGTGTGGCCGGACGAGCTCGCCGACGTGAGGTTTGAGGTCGCCGCCGGACCGAACGCCGTGATCCCGGGGGTCGGCGTCGAACGGTGGTCGGTGAACGCCGCCGAGCGCCGCATTGTCTTCTACCGGCTGCCGATCCAGCGCCTGAGTCACCTGCACCGGAACGACGAGTTCCACCAGCGGATGGCTATCGAGTCCTGCGTGTTCCGCGCGATCGCCGAGCTGCTCGGCAAGGACCCGTGGGACCTCGCTCCCGACCGGTTCCACCACTCCTGAGGAGTGCTACAGCTCGTCGGTGACGAGCCTCGACGGTGACGGCGACGTGATCTGCTCCGAGTAGAGGCGCGCGTACACGCCGCCGGCCGCGAGCAGTTCGCCGTGCGTGCCGTGCTCGACGACCCGGCCGCCGTCGACGACGAAGATCACGTCGGCGGCGACCACTGTCGACAGCCGGTGGGCGATCGCGATGGTCGTGCGCCCGCGCGACGCGGTGTCGAGCGCCGCCTGCACGACCCGCTCCGAGATGGCATCCAGGGCGCTCGTCGCCTCGTCGAGGATGAGCACCTCCGGGTCCTTCAGCAGCACGCGGGCGATCGCGATGCGCTGTTTCTCGCCGCCGGACAGGCGGTAACCGCGCTCCCCGACGACGGTGTCGTACCGCTCCGGGAAGGAGGCGATGGTGTCGTGGATGTTTGCGGCGCGCGCGGCTGATTCGAGCTCCTCGAGCGTCGCATCCGGCTTCGCGTACCGCAGGTTCTCGGCGATCGTCGCGTGGAAGAGGTACGTCTCCTGGCTGACGATGCCGATCTGCGACACGAGGGACTCCTGGCTCAGCTCGCGCACGTCGATGCCGGAGAAGAGCACGCGGCCGGCCGACGCCTCGTAGAACCGCGGGATGAGATAAGAGACCGTGGTCTTGCCGGCCCCGGACGGTCCGACGAACGCCGCGAACTCGCCTGGCTCGATCCGCAACGACACGTCGTCGAGGGTCGGGCGGGAATCCGCCGACGCATCCGGGTAGAGGAACGTGACGTGGTCGAATTCCACGCGGCCGATCTCCTCCCCCGTCGCAGGCACCGCGAGGGCGTCCGGCGCGTCGCGGATCGCCGGTTTGAGGTCGAGGTACTGGAAGATGCGCGCGAACAGGGCGCTCGAGGTCTGCAGGTCGAGCGCCACCCGCATCAGGCCCAGCAGCGGGAACAGCAGCCGCGCCTGCACGGTCGTGAAGGCCACGATCGTGCCCGGGGTGACATCCGTCGTGCCGTTGTTCATCAGCCAACCGGCGACGAGGTAGACGATCGCGGGAATGCTGGAGAGGAAGATGCTGACCATCGCGAAGAACCACTGGCCGCTCATCTGCTGGCTGACCTGCAACCGGATCTGGTTGTCGTTCTCGTCGGCGTAGCGACGGATCTCCGCGTTCTGCCGAGTGAAGCTCTTCGACAGCAGAATGCCGGAGACGCTCAGGGTCTCCTGGGTGATCGCCGTCATGTCGGAGAGCGATTCCTGGGTCTTCGACGCGATCCGGGCGCGCACCTGGCCGACGCGGCGCTGCGCGATCACCAGGATGGGCATCAGGATGAGGGCCACGATCGTGAGCTGCCAGTTGAGCAGCACCATCGCCACGAACGCGGCGATCACGGTGACCACGTTGCCGAGCACGCTGGAAATGGTGTTGGTGAGCACGCTCGCCACGCCGCCGACGTCGTTCTGAAGGCGGGACTGGATGACGCCGGTCTTGGTCTTCGTAAAGAAGCTCAGTTCCATCGCCTGCAGGTGGGTGAAGAGGCGCACGCGCAGGGCGCCCATCACCGTGTTGCCGACCGTCGCGGTGAGCCAGGTCTGCCAGACGCCCAGCAGCACGGAACAGAGGTAGACCGCAATCATGAGGCCCACGAGCTGGGCCAGCCGGGGCAGGTTCGGGGTGCCTCCCGGCGGGAAGAGACCTTCGTCGAACGCACGTTGGGTCAGCAGCGGCGGCACGACCGACAGCGCGGCACCGATGAGCACGAGCACGATCGTGACGATGAGCGCCGAGCGGTGCGGCGCGAAGAGCTCCGCGATGCGTCCAAGCAGGTTCGGGATGCGCGGAGCCTCCGCGTTCTCGGCGCGCTGCGCGGCGGGATCGCCCCCGCTGACGCGCGATCGCTGCCCGGATGGCCTCGCCCCGCCGCCGTGCATTCCGCTCATACGCCGAGCCTACGCTGCCCGCTCCAACGGATGCGCGCGGGCGCCTAGCTCGCGCCCGCGCCGATCGCCTCGGCCTCTTCGGTCTCGTCGATGAGCGTGCCGTCCGCCCAGCCGAGGTGCTTGTTGCCGGCGACGATGATCAGGGTGGCGATGAGCACGGATGCGGCGGCGGCGAAGAACGGCGTCGCCGGCCCGCTCCACCCGGCGAGCAGCGTCGCGGCGGGCGGAGCAATGGCGCCGCCGAGGAAACGGACGCCGGAGTAAGCGGATGACGCCACCGAGCGGGGCAGGTCGGTGGCTTCCATCACGGACTCGGTCAGCACGGTGTTGAGGATGCCGAGCAGCATCCCGCCGACGATGATGCACACGATCAGGCCGGTGGCGGATCCGATGCTGAGCGCCGCAGCCACGAGGTCGAGCGCGAGCAACGGCATCACCAGCCAGAGCACGCGGGTGCGCGGCAGCCTCGACGTCAGCAGCGGCGCCACCCACACCGAGGTGACGGCGAGCGAGAGCCCCCAGCCGAAGAAGATGAGGCCCAGCGTGATGGCGCTGGAGAGACCGAGCGGAACCAGGGCGAACGGCGAGTAGGCCAGCAGCACGAAGAAGCCGATGTTGTAGAAGAGGGCGGCGGCGGCCAGTATCCCGAGCGCCGGGCGGCGGAGGGCACGGAACGGCGCGGAGAGCGGCGTGGGAGTGGGTTTTTGCGAGTCGCTCTTCATCATGACGACGATGGCGATGAAGCCGACGGCCATGAGCGTGGCGGTGCCGAAGAACGGCCCGCGCCAGCTCAGGCTGCCGAGCAGCCCGCCGAGCAGCGGTCCAATGGCGATCCCCAGCCCGAGGGCGGCCTCGTACAGGATGATGGCCGACGAGGTTCCACCGGACGCCGCCCCGACGATCGTGGCGAGGGCGGTCGAGATGAAGAGCGCGTTGCCGAGTCCCCAGCCGGCCCGGAACCCGATGATCCCCTCGACGCTGCCCGACAGCCCGGCGGCGAGGGCGAAGACGACGATGAGGGCGAGACCGATCAGGAGCGTGCGCTTTGCCCCGATGCGGCTCGAAAGCCAGCTGGTGAAGAACATGGCGATCCCGGTGATCACCAGGTAGCTCGTGAAGAGCATCTCGGTCTGGGTCGGCGTGGCCCGCAGGTCGTGGGCGATGGCCGGAAGGATGGGATCGACGAGCCCGATCCCCATGAAGGCGATCACACAGGCGAAGGCCACGGCCCAAACGGCCGTCGGCTGGTGCAGGATGCTGCCGGTTCCGGCGTGCTGCTTGCTCATGGCTTCTCCTCCAGAGTGGTGCCCTCGCTGCGTTCGACGCGTGCCCGCAGGATGTCCGTGGCGCTCCGCAGCGTGTCGAGCTCGGCGGCGGACAGGTCGGAGAACAGCGGGAACAGTGCCGTCGCGAGCTGGTCGCGCCAATCCGAGAGCGCCGTTTCCCCGGCTGCGGTGATCGCTGTCTGTGTGGCCCGGGAATCGGTGGGGTCTGACACCTTCGTCACCCAGCCGCGCTGCTCGAGCGCGGTAACCAGTTTGGTCGCGGTGGGCTGCGATACCCGGCTGAGGGTGGCAAGTGCGCCCAGTCGAATCGGACCGGAGGTGCGCAGGACGCTGAGCGTGCGCCAGACGGCCGGCGATTCCGACCCGCCCGCGGCATGTGCCGCGACGCGGGTGAGCCTGCTGTTGACGGAGACGAGGTCGCCGAGGAGGTCGTGAAGGGCGTGTGTCATCCGGGCAAGTATACATAGCTTGGCTAAGTAAAGTCACGATCGTGCCGATTCCGGCCGGCGCCTTAACCAGGAAGGGCGCCGCATCCAATGGATGCGGCGCCCTCAGAACCCCGTAAGGGGCCCCGATTACTTGAGGATGACGGTTGCGCCAGCGGCCTCGAGTGCAGCCTTGCCCTTTTCGGCGGCTTCCTTGCTCACGCCTTCGAGGACGGCCTTGGGAGCGCCGTCGACGACTGCCTTTGCCTCGCCGAGGCCCAGGCTGGTGAGCTCGCGCACAACCTTGATGACCTGGATCTTCTTGTCGCCAACGGCGTCGAGGATGACGTCGAAAGCGGTCTGCTCTTCGACCTCTTCGACAGCAGCGGCGGGACCAGCAGCGCCGGCAACAGCGACCGGAGCAGCTGCGGTGACCTCGAAGGTCTCCTCGAATGCCTTGACGAACTCGGAGAGCTCGATGAGGGTGAGGCCCTTGAACTGCTCAAGCAGGTCTTCAGTGGAAAGCTTTGCCATGATTTTCTCCTTATAGTTTCTTAGTTACTCACCGCGATGCCAGGCCGATGCCTAGTTCGCGGACTCCTGCTTCTCACGCAACGCGTCGATGGTGCGAACAGCCTTCGACAGGGGTGCCTGGAACAGATATGCGGCTCCGAACAGCGAGGCCTTGAAGGCGCCGGCCAGCTTGGCCAGCAGCACCTCACGGGACTCGAGGTCGGCGAGCTTGCCTACCTCTGCGGCGGTCAGCGGGTTACCGTCGAAGTAACCGCCCTTAACCACCAGGAGAGGGTTTGCCTTGGTAAAGGCACGCAGGGTCTTCGCGACGGCGACAGGGTCTCCGTGCACGAATGCGATTGCGGACGGACCGACAAGCTCGTCGTCGAACGACGAGATGCCGGCCTTATTGGCCGCAATCCTGGTCAGCGTGTTCTTTACCACGGCGTACGTGGCGTCCTCACTGATGGACGTGCGCAGCTCCTTGAGCTTCGCAACAGTGAGACCGCGGTACTCGGTGAGCAGAACGGCGGTCGAGCTCTCGAATTTCTCCGTAAGCTCGGCGACCGTTGCTTCCTTGTTCGCCATCGCGCTCCTCTTAGTTTTCATGTGCCGGTAGCCCGGGGCGCAGACATGAAAAAAGCTCCAGCGCAAGGCCGGAGCGGGGAGCAGCTTTCACTGCACTTAGACTTCGAATCCTGCGCGGGCTGTTCACGTGAATGAACCTTCGATTGACGCGTCCATTTCTGGGCGAGGCAATAACCGGCGGTCTGTGGCTGTGGCCCACGCTACCCGATGCGGGAGCCGGGGCGCAAATCGGCGCCGAGCCCGGCTACCGGCGGCCGGAGTCGTCGACCGTGAGGGCCATGATTCCCAGTCCGGTGCCGTTCGGCGGGGATGCCGACGTCGACAACTCAGGCGTGAGTCGCCGCGAGCCCTGGGATCAGCGTCTCGAGGTAGTGGGCCGTGTTTTCCCAATCGGTGACCGCGACGCACGCGACGCCGAGGGCTTTGACGGGGTAGTCGTTCCCGTTTTCGTCGAGTCGGTCGCCGATGAAGAGCATGTCGTCGAGGGGCACGCCGCTCAGCTCGGCGAGCTGTGTCATCCCATACGCCTTGTCGATCCCGCTCCGGGTGATATCGACGGATGTCGACCCACCCGAACGCACCTCGAGGTCGGGCAGCAGGGCCTGCACGGCCGCGCGCAGCTGGTTCTTCCTCTCGCCGGTTGGGTCCCAGGCCATCTTCGCAGTGACCGGCGCGGACTGGCCGAGCGCGGAGAACGTGATCTGTGAGCCGCGGTCTTCGAGGATCGGTCCCCAGGTTTCGCTCTCCCAGTAGCCGAGTTCGCGTGCCGATTTCTCGACCGCGGCGAGCGCCCGCGACTTCTCATCGTCGGAAAGGTTCTGGGCGTAGATCTGCGTCACGTCGCCGTCGACGAAACGGTAGTACTGCGTGCCGCAGGTGGGCATGAGGTGCAGGCGTTCGAGCTCGGCGTCGCTGGCGTCCTCGAGGGCGTCGATGACCTGCATCTGGAACTGCGCAAGCTGCCCGCCCGAGATCACGCAGACCTCCGCCACCTCGAGCAGGCGCACCAACAGGGCGGCCATGCGCGGGTCGAGCCGGGACTTCGAGGGGGCGAGGGTGTCGTCGAGGTCGAATGCCACCAGGCGGGGGGAGATCGTCATTGCTACTTCCTTCAGCGTTACGGAACAGCCTCACAGCATACGTGGGCCGGCCGAAGGATGCCGGGGAGCGGCCGGAACTTCCCCCAAAGTAGTTGACAGAGGTCCATTAAAGTGGATATAGTTGACGCTTGTCAATCAATAATCGGAGTCAGATGTCACGCGCTTCATCCGCCAGAAAAGCCGTCTCCGCCGACGGCTCCATGTCCCCCCGGCAGGTGCTCGAGGCCCTCTCCGGCCTGCTGCTCGGCATGTTCGTTGCGATCCTCGCCGGCACGGTCGTCTCCACCTCGCTGCCGCGCATCATCGCCGACCTCAAGGGCGACCAGTCCTCGTACACCTGGGTCATCACCGCGACCCTCCTCGCCACCGCCGTCAGCACGCCCATCTGGGGCAAGTTCGCGGACCTGTTCAACCGCAAGCTGCTCATCCAGCTCTCCCTGGCCATCTTCGTGGTCGGCTCGGCCCTGGCCGGTTTCTCGCAGGACACGGGCACCCTGATCGGGTTCCGCGTGCTCCAGGGGCTCGGCGCCGGCGGTCTCGCCGCACTCAGCCAGATCATCATGGCGGACATCATCAGCCCGCGCGACCGCGGCAAGTACGCCGGCCTGTTCGGCGGAGTGATGGCCACTGGCATGGTCGGCGGCCCGCTGCTCGGCGGCGTCGTGACGGATTCGCTCGGCTGGCGCTGGAACTTCTTCATCGCGCTGCCGATCGCGATCATCGCCATCGTGCTGCTGCAGATGACCCTGCACCTGCCGAAGCGGCCCCAGCGGGTCGTTCGCATCGACTACCTCGGCGCAGTGCTCATCGCGGGCGGGGTCTCCCTGCTCCTGGTCTGGGCAACGCAGGCCGGTCACCAGTTCGAGTGGGCGTCCGCTGAATCGTTCGCCATGGTGGGCGGAGCCGCTCTCATGCTCATCGCCGCCGTGATCGTGGAATTCACGGTGACGGAGCCGATCATCCCGCTCGGCCTGTTCAAGAACCCCACCTTCGCCCTGGCCACCGTGGCCAGCATCTCGGTGGGCGTCGCCATGTTCGGCACCTCGGTCTTCCTGAGCCAATACATGCAGCTCGCGCGGGGCGCCACCCCCACCCAGTCGGGCCTCCTGACGATCCCGATGATGGGTGGCCTGCTCATCTCCTCAACCATCTTCGGCGGCCTGGTCAGCCGCACCGGCAAGTGGAAGGCGATCCTGGTCTCCGGGAGCGTGCTCGTCATCGCGGGCCTCCTGCTGCTCGGCACGCTGCAGTACAACACGAGCCTCGTGCTCGTCGGAGTGTTCATGTTCATCCTCGGCGCCGGCCTCGGGATGCTCATGCAGAACCTCGTCCTGGTCGTCCAGAACACCATCGAGGTGACCAACCTCGGCGTGGCCACCAGCGCCGTGACCTTCTTCCGCAGCATCGGCGGCACCATCGGCGTCTCGGTGCTCGGTTCCATCCTTGGCACCGCGGTCACCACGAAGATCACGGACGGCATCGGCTCCCTCAGCCCCGCCGACCAGGCCGCCGCGGCCCAGGCACTCGGCAGCGGCACGATCCCCCACGTGTCGGAGCTTCCCGCCGCCATCCGCGTGCTCGTCGAATCCGCGTACGGCTCGGGCGTGGGTACGGTGTTCCTGCTCGCAGCACCGCTGGCCGTGATCACCCTGATCATGGTCGCGTTCCTGCCCAATGCGCCGCTGGGTCGGAAGACCGCCATCGAACTCGCCCGCACGAAAGAATCCGGGCACCAGCGCGAAATCGAAGACACGGAAGACATCCTGATCGAGGTGAGCGCGGCATCCGCAGCCCTGTCCCCCGTCGGAGAGGCGCACCGCACCGGGTCGATCGAAGTCGTGAAATGACAACCGCAGCGGCGCTGGCGGAGGTCGAGGAGCAAATGAACATCCTCGCCTCCCTCATCCGAAGGAGCATGCGGGATGCCGCGCTGAGCATCGACCCTGCCCTGCAGCCGTTCGGGCTGAAGGTGCTGCGGCTGCTCGCGCGCTATGGGCCGACCCATGCGAGCAGCGTTGCCGACGCCCTGGCCGTTGACCGCAGCGTCGTCAGCCGGCAGGCGGCCCAGCTCCAGGAGCTGGGCCTGATCGAGGTGCAGACCGATCCCAGCGACGGCCGGGCGCGGTTCCTCGCGCTGACTCCCGCCGCGGTGGAGAAGCTGGCCGAGGTGCGCGCCGGCACGACAGCGGTTGTGGGCCGGCGGCTGGCCACCTGGCCGGAGGAGGACCTCCGGCAGTTCGCCGCCCTGATCGCCCGCCTGAACACGCCGAACGAAACACCGGCCGAAGGCTGAGCGCCGCCGCGCTCCGCCGAGAGGCCGCCGCCGCTAAGCCAGCGGGAGCGACACCCGGAACCGGGTGAAGCCGTCGCGGCTCTCGACGATGATCTCGCCGCGGTGGGCGGTGACGACGGCCCGGGCGATGGCCAGTCCGAGCCCGGTGCTGCCCGTGCCGCGGAAACGTGAGCTGTCGCCGCGGGCGAACCGCTCGAACAGGGTCGACCGGAGGTTCTCCGGGATGCCGGGGCCGTCATCCGTCACCGTCACAACCGCCTGCTCGCCTTCGGTTGCGAGGGCGACCGTGACCATTGTGTCCGGCGGCGTGTGAATGCGGGCGTTGGCCAGCAGGTTCGCGAAGACCTGGTGCAACCGCGCGCCGTCGCCGACCGCCTGGACCGGCTCCTCGGGCAGATCCAGGTCCCAGACGTGGTCGGGACCGGCCGCATGGGCGTCGCTGACGACGTCTACGAGCATCCGCGTGAGGTCGACGGGCTCGCGCTCGAGCTCCCGGCCCTCATCGAGGCGGGCGAGGAGGAGCAGGTCCTCGACCAGGCCCGTCATCCGCACCGCCTCCGACTCGATCCGGCCCAGCGAGTGAATCGCATCCGCCGGCAGCTCCTGGCCGCTTCGCCGGGTGAGTTCCGCGTAGCCGCGAATCGAGGCGAGCGGGGTGCGCAGCTCGTGGCTGGCGTCGGCGACGAATTGGCGCACCTTGTTCTCGCTGGCGTGCCGGGTTTCCAGGGCCACGTCGACGTGGTCGAGCATCCGGTTGAGCGCCGAGCCCACCCGGCCGACCTCGGTGCGCGGGTCGGTGTCCGCCGCCGGCACGCGATCGACGAGATCGACCTCGCCCCGGTCCAGAGGCAGTTTCGACACCCGGGCCGCCGTCTCCGTGACGCGCTGCAGCGGGCGAAGCGCCAGGCGAACGATCCACGCTGCAAGGGCCGCGACGATGAGAACACCGACGAGCGAGACCACGGCAATGATCATCGCGAGTTGGGCCGCCGTTCCATCGACCGTCGACAGCGGCAGCCCGACAATGTACAGCGCCCCGCTGCCGGTCGTTTCGGCGACGACCCGGTAGCTGCCGAGTTCGCCGCCGAGGTCAAGGCTCACCGGCGTTGTTCGGTCGATGTGTTTCGCCAACAGCTCCACCTGGTGGGTCGTCGGCCTCTCGATCGCACCGCTGTCGCCGTCGGTGTACCCGGCCGTGATCGTCGTCCCGTCGTAGACCAGCGCGAGCGTGCCTGGCGGCTGGGCCGGACCGTTCAGGATGATGTCGGCCGACGGCGTCGGGAAGTCCGGCCGGTCACGACCGCCTTCGAGCACCCCATGGGACCGGCTGGCGACGGACGCGAGCTGCCCGTCCAGCCCGGACAGCAGCGACGCGCGCAGGATCGTCACGCTCACCACGCCAATCACGAGGCTCACGAGCGCGAGGAGGCCGACGACGGCGAGCACCAGCCGGCGTCGTAGCGTCCAGGGCGCGCGCGAGCGCCTTCTCAGCCGACCAATCATGTGGTCTTCAGCATGTAGCCGGCGCCGCGGACCGTGTGGATCATGGGCTCGCGGCCGGCGTCGATCTTCTTGCGCAGGTAGGAGATGTAGATTTCGACGACGGATGACCGCCCGCCGAAGTCGTAGCTCCACACGCGATCGAGGATCTGCGCCTTGCTCAGCACCCGCCGGGGGTTGCGCATGAGGAAGCGCAGCAGCTCGAATTCGGTCGCCGTGAGTTCGATCGGCACGCCTGAGCGGGTTACCTCATAACTGTCTTCGTCGAGGGTGAGGTCGCCGACCGTGATGCGCGGATCGGTGGAGTCCGCCACGGCGAGCGTGGAGCGGCGGATGAGCCCGCGCAGCCGGGCCACCACTTCCTCGAGGCTGAACGGCTTGGTGACGTAGTCGTCGCCGCCCGCGGTCAGCCCCGCGATGCGGTCTTCGAGCGAATCCTTGGCGGTGAGGAAGAGCACGGGCGTCTCGTAGCCGTCGGCGCGCATCCGTTGCAACACCTGGAGACCGTCGATGTCGGGCAGCATGATGTCAAGCACGAGGGCATCCGGCCGGAACTCCCGGGCGATCGTCAGGGCCTGGCGCCCCTCTCCGGCGGTGCGGACCTCCCAGCCCTCGTAGCGCAGCGCCATCGAGAGCAGGTCGGTGAGCATGGGTTCGTCGTCGACGACCAGCACCCGGATCTGGCTGCCGTCGGCCTTGTGGAGCCTGGGCCCATGGGCGGTCTGGTCGTTCGCGCGAATGCTCATAGTCCTCCCAGTATCCAGAGTTTTCTATGAATTGCCTCTGCGAATGCCACGTCGTTCCTGTGAGCTTCTCGAACGGGCCGCGCAGGGCTGATTCATAGCCTCGCCACAGCGCGGACATAGCGCGCATTCATAGCTTCAGTCCCGGTGGTAGAGACACGCTCGATCGCCGGAACTGGAGACGCATGTTTACCACTTACCTTCGGCGGGAGCTCGCGGGCCGCCGCAAGCAAACCGCCATCGTCGCGATCGGCATGGCTCTGGCCATTGCGCTCGTCATCATCGTCAACTCCGTGTCGAGCGGCGTGCAGCTCGCCCAGGCGAGCGTGCTCTCCTCCATCTACGGAGTCGGCACCGACATCACGGTGAGCCAGACACCGACGGCGCCGGCCGCGGGCGACACGGCCGGCGGACCGCAGAAATTCGATTTCGACGCGGATGCCGGCAGCTCGACCGACGGGACGACCAGCGTCAGCCGGACACGCCTGACCGCCGGCCGTGGCACCGCGACCTTTGCAGCGAGCGCCCTCACCACGGTCGGCTCAGTCACCAACGTGTCCGCGGCAGCGGCGACGCTCTCGCTGAGCAACACGACCTTCAACGGCGCCTTGCCCGACCGTTCCCAGCAGGCCACTCGGCCGACGGCGGGCGCGACGCTCCCGACGGGCGGAGCGGATGGCGCCGGCGGCAGCGCCTTCAGCGTCGACTCGTTCACCGTGCTGGGCCTCAACCCCGCCGACGACGCGGTCGGACCGCTCTCTGCCGTGTCCCTCACGGACGGTCGCTCCCTCACGAAGGCAGACACCGGCAAACGCGTGGCCGTGCTCGACTCGGCCTACGCCACCACAGCGAAGATCGCCGTGGGCGACACCGTGGCGATCGGCGGGAAAGACTTCAGCGTTGTCGGCCTGGTGACCGCGGCATCCGCGGATGCCGCCACCGCGTCCAACGTCTACATCCCGCTCGACGTGGCCCAGTCCCTCTCCGGCCTGAAGGGCCAGATCTCCGACATCTACGTGCAGGCTTCGTCGTCCACCGAGATCGCCCAGGTTCAGGCCGACGTCGAAAAGGCTCTCCCGGACGCGACCGTGAAGACCCAGGCGGACCTGGCGTCCAGCGTCTCCGGTTCGCTCTCGAGCGCATCCAGCCTCGTCGCCAACCTCGGACTCTGGCTTTCGCTCATCGTGCTCGCCGCGGCGTTCCTGATCGCGATCCTGTTCACGATCTCCGGCGTCACCCGGCGCACCCGGGAGTTCGGCACGCTCAAGGCGATCGGCTGGTCCAACGGCCGAATCGTTCGCCAGGTGGCGGGTGAATCGCTCGTGCAGGGCCTGATCGGCGGCGCCGCTGGCATCGCGATCGGGTTGCTCGGCATCCTCACGGTCAACCTCGTCTCCCCCACTCTCACTGCCGGCGCGACCACGGTGACGCGGGCGGCCGGACCCGGTGGGGCGGCCGGCGGCTTCGGCGGTGGGCCAGGCGGCGGCTTCGGGCAGGCCGCGCAGGCGGCCGCAACCTCCGATGTCGTGCTCACGGCGCCGGTCACGGTGTCGGTCATCCTGATCGCCGTGGGCCTCGCCGTGCTCGGCGGCCTGCTCGCCGGGGCGATCGGCGGATGGCGCGCCTCGCGCCTGCGCCCGGCCGAAGCCCTCCGCAGCGTCGCCTGATCCCCCTGACCCGCACACTTCCAAGGAGAACACCATGTATGAACTGACGAATGTCACCAAGAAGTACGACCAAGGCAAACGCACGGTGACCGCGTTGAGCGGGGTCACCCTGTCGATCCCGGACGGCCAGATGATCGCCATCCAGGGCCCGACCGGCGGGGGCAAGTCCACGCTGCTTCAGATGCTCGGCGCGCTCGACCGCCCGACGGACGGGACGGTCGAACTCGGCCTGGCTAACCTGTCGAAGCTCGGCGACCACCGGCTCGGGCAGATCCGGGCGAAGGAGATCGGCTTCGTGTTCCAGGGGTTCAACCTGATCCCCACGCTGAGCGCGCTGGAGAACGTCGAGACCGCGCTCGCGCCGCTCGGCGTCTCGGGCAGCGAACGCAAGGAACGTGCGGCCGCCGCGCTGGCATCCGTGGGCCTGGGTGATCGCCTCACCCACCTCCCGGCCGAGCTCTCCGGCGGCCAGCAGCAGCGCGTGGCCATTGCCCGGGCGCTGGTCAAGGAACCGACCGTGCTCCTGGCCGACGAACCCACCGGCAACCTCGACGAGGAAACCCGCGACGAGATCATGGATCTGCTCGAGGGCCTCTGGCGCGACCGGGGGCTGACCCTGATCGTCGTCACGCACGACACGGCCGTGGCCAGGCGCGCCCAGCGCCGCCTGAACATCAAGCACGGGGTCGTGCGGGAAATCGCCTGACCCTCCCCCGCCAACCGCGCTAGTTGCCACAAACGGCCTCCTGGTTCGCTCGACGGGGCCGGTTGTGGCAACTCGCGTGCCGGGAGCGGGCAGAATGGGGAGGTGACAGACGCGATGCTCTCCCTTTTCGACGAGGTCGAGGCGCCGTCATCACCCTGCGAGCCGGTCGCCGCCCCACACCTGTCCCGCATCGTCGCCGACTCCACCGATCGGGTCGCCTGGCTGAGGGCGCGCAGCCAGGGCATTACCGCGACGGATGCCGCGAAGCTCGCCACCGCGAAATCCGTGCAGAACGCCGCCTACGACAAGACGCACGGCACCGGGTTCAGCGGAAACACGTTCACCGACCACGGCCGCGCCCGGGAGCCGGAAATCGCGGCCTGGGTGCTTCGCAACCACGGCATCGAGCCCAGCACGAACCTCTTCCACGCGGCCGGCCAGACCCGGCACCTGGCCACGCCGGACGGTGTCGGCATGTCGGCGGGCGGCGTGCTGGAGCTGGCCGAGATCAAGACGACGAGCAAACCCTGGCGGAGCATCCCGCGGTCGTACCTGCGCCAGGTGTGGTGGCAGCAATACGTGCTGGGCGCCGAGCGCACGCTGCTCGTCTGGGAGCAGCATCTCGACTTCGTGCCCGTGAACACGGAGCCCGAATTTCGCTGGATCGAGCGCGACGAAGACCAGATCGCGATCCTGGTCGGTTTCGCCAACGACCTGATCGCCCTCCTCAACAGCCAGGTCAGACGCTAGAAGCTAGTCTCCTTCGCCTATCGCAACGGGTGGACAATGGGGGGCATGGGACATGCCACCGACTTGCCGACCACCATGCGGGCCCTCGTGATCGACCGAACGGGCGACCCCGACGAACTCCGCCTCGCGGAGGTGCCGGTGCCTATCGCGGTCAGCGACGAGCTCATCGTGCGGGTCGTGGCCGCCGGCATCAACCCGATCGATGCGAAGACCCGGGCCGGAAAGGGTGTCGCGGACGCGATCGCCGTGTACCCGGCGATTCTCGGCAATGACTTCAGCGGCGTCGTCGTTCGCGCGCCGTACGAGGCGTTCCCTTTGCAGCCCGGCGACGAGGTCTACGGCATGGCGCGCGTGCCCCGCACCCAGGGAACCTACGCCGAGTACCTGCCGGTGGCGAGCATGAGCGTCGCCCGCAAACCTGTCAGCCTCAGCCACATCGAGGCCGCGGCCCTGCCGGTCGCCGCGCTCACCGCCTGGGGCATGGTCGTCGACATGGCGGCCGCCGCGCCTGGGCAGCGGATGCTCATCCACGCCGGCAGCGGAGGCGTCGGCCACTTCGCGGTGCAGTTCGCCAAGGCCTTCGGCGCCTATGTGATCGCGACCGGGTCGACCCGCAACCTCGACTTCCTGCGCGAGCTGGGGGCGGACGAGGTCATCGACTATACGGCAACGCGCTTCGACGAGCAGTTCTCCGGGCTCGACTCCGTGATCGACCTGATTGGCAATGTGCACGACAACACCGGGACCCGGTCGCTCGGAGTGCTGCGTGCGGGGGGCATCCTGGTGAACGCGCCGACCGGGAGCTGGCCGACGATGATGGAGGAGGCCCGGGCGGCGGGCATCCGTGCGACCGGTTACAAGGTGGCCCCCGACGCGCGCGCCCTGGACCAGATCACCCGGCTGATTGACGACGGCACAGTGAGCGTGCACGTCGACCGGGTGTTCGACCTCGCCGAGGGCGCAGAGGCGCACCGCCTGCTCGAGCAAGGCCACACCCGAGGCAAGATCGTGCTCCAGGTTTCGATGCACGCCTAGCTAGCTGAATGGCGACCGAACCCTGGGTCCAGCCGATGTTTCACGGCCGGGCCCGGTGCCGCTCGTTAGTCCCGCTGACCCACACGCCGCTCGAGGACGTCCGCGATCCGTGTTCTGGACTTCGTGACGTATCGCCACTTTCCCCCGCCGGGGTCCAGCCAGGGTGGTGCCTTGACCTGCGGCACACCCCTGAGCATGCGGATCTTCCAGCCAGAGCTCTCAATGGTGCGATGGTGGAACCAGCATTATGCCGATGTCCGGATTATGCCGATCTGGGATGCGGATACCAGCGTTTTAGCGAGTTCTGACTGGGCTTTATCGGCATAATCCGGGCGCGGGTACACGCTTGCCTTTCCTCTAGGAAAGGCAAGTGTCGTGGTTTTTGGTATTAAAGTTCGTGGACCGTTGGGCGCGTACGGCGAGGGTTTCGTGGAGTTCTTGTCCGGGCGCGGGTATGCGCGGACGTCGATCGAGGTGAGGGTGCGGCTACTTGCTCACCTGAGTCGGTGGCTGCTGGCCGAGGCGCTGGATCCGTGGGACTGTGACGCTGCCATACTCCAGCGGTTCCTCGTTGCCCGGCAGGGTGACCACCAGGCTCTGTCCTCAGCGCGAGCCCTGGCCCTAGTTGTGACCTATTTGCGGTCGGCTGGTGTGGTGCCCGAGCAGGGCGCCGCTTCGGAACCGGCGGCGGGGTCAGTCGATGAATTGCTCGAGCGTTGGGAGGTGTTTCTGGCGGTCGAGCGCGGCATTAAGGCATCGACAATTCGGTATTACCGGTCGTTGGCTCGTCCTTTTCTGGTGTCTAGAGTGCGCAGTAGCGTCATCGATTTCAGGGGACTGGACGGCCTCGTCGTGGCGGCCTTTGCGCGCGACACAATCCCGCAGATGCCGGTCGGTTCGGCGAAGTTGACGGTTACGGCGTTGAGGTCGCTCCTGAGGTTCTTGTTTCTCGAGGGATTTACCACGACGGATCTTGCACCTGTTGTTCCGGCCCGGGCCGGGTATCGGGATACTGGCCTGCCTCGGGGTTTGAGCCCCGTGGATGTCACGGCTTTGCTCGCTGCGACGGAGTCTGAATCGGCGGTGGGACGCCGAGATCGGGCTGTTGTGTTGTTGTTGGTGCGGTTGGGATTGCGGGCGAGCGAGGTCGCTGGCATGTGTTTGGACGATCTTGATTGGCGCAGTGGAACACTGCGCATTGCGGGCAAGGGCGGACGGATGGATGTGATGCCGATGCCCGCAGAGGTCGGGGCGGCGTTGTCTGGGCATTTGCAGTCTGAACGTCATCCGGTGATGGCCGGGCGCGCCGTGTTCTGCGGTTCGATTGCTCCCTACCAGCCGCTGACGGCGGGCACCGTGAAGGCAATCGTGAATCGCGTCGGACAGCGGGCGGGCCTGGGACAGGTCGGAGCACACCGGTTGCGGCACAGTGTTGCCACGGCGACGGTCAACGCGGGGGCATCGTTGGCTGAGGTAGGCCAGCTACTACGACACCGGTCTTTGTCTTCGACGACGATCTACGCCAAAGTCGACCTCAACCGGTTGGCCACCCTCACCCGTCCCTGGCCGCACGCCGTTGCCGGGCAGGAGCCGCGGTCGTGACGGGCTTGGAGAAACTCATCACCGACTATCTGGCGTTGCGGCGGTCGTTGGGTTACAAGCTGGAAACGAACGAGCTGTTCCTGCATCAGTTCCGCCGCCACCTCGAACAGGCCGACATCCCGGTGATTACGGTCGACGTGATGGTGCAGTGGGCGGTCGCCCCAAATGGCGCCCCCGGCTGGCATGCCAAAAGACTCGGGGCGTTGCGAGTGTTTGCCCGGTGGGCGCACGTCTTCGACCCAGGCATTCCGATCCCGCCGACGGAGTTGCTCCCGCTGCGCGCCACGCGGTCGGTCGCTTTCATCTATTCTCCGGAGCAGGTTCAGGCGCTGTTGCGGGAAGCTGCCCGCATTCACCGTTACCCGATGGTCGCGGCCACCTATTCCACCCTGATCGGCTTGTTGGCCTGCACCGGTCTTCGGGTGGGTGAGGCGTTGCGTTTGAACCGGACGGACCTCGCGGACGGGGTGCTGACGATCACGGACACGAAGTTCGGCAAGACCCGACTTGTCCCGTTGCATGAAAGCGCCGCCGACGCGCTGGCCGACTATGGGAACGTGCGCGACCAGGTGCTGGGCGACATCGCCACCGACGCGCTGTTCGCCTCGACCACGGGCACGCGTCTGATCTATAAGAACGTGCACCGCAGGTTTCATCGCCTCGTCATCGCAGCTGGGATCACCGCTCAGTCCAGCGCCGCCCGGCCACGGATCCACGACTTGCGCCACACGTTCGCGGTCACGACCATGCTGGAGGCTTACCGTGATGGTCGCAATCCGGCCGAGGTGTTGCCCATTCTCTCGACCTATCTGGGCCATGCCAGCCCGGCCAGCACCTACTGGTATCTGCAGGCGGACCCGCAGCTGCTGGCCGCAGCGGCAACACGGTTGCCTCCTCTGATGCCAGTCCTCCGTGGGGCGATGTCATGAGTTTGTTGGCACCGACATTGGAGAAGTACTTCACCCTTCACCTCGGCCGCGCTTTGGGCGCCAGCAGCCACACGATCGCCGCTTACCGTGACACGTGGCGTCTGCTTCTGGCCCATACCGGTCAACGCACCGGGACCAGCCCGGCCGCGATGGATATTTCACTCCTGGACAACACGCTGGTCAGTGATTTCACCCGTTACCTGCGCGAGGAGCGCGGCAATAGCACCCGCACCAGCAACGCCCGACTGGCCGCGATCCACTCGTTTTTCACCTACGCCGCATACCAACACCCCGAACATTCAGACTCGATCAGCAGGGTCCTCGCGATTCCGTTGAAGCGTGTTGAACGCAGCAACCTCAGCTACCTCTCCGCCACGGAAATCACCGCTCTCCTCGCCGCGCCGGACCGCGCCACGATTACCGGGCGTCGCGACCACGCCCTGATCCTGCTCGCCATCAGCACCGGAATGCGCGTGAGCGAACTGACCGGGACGACCTGGGCCGATCTCCACCTCGGCGTTGGCGCCCACCTGCTCTGTCACGGAAAAGGCCGCAAGGACCGCGCCACCCCCCTCAGCCGCGAAGACATCGAAACGTTGACGGTTTGGAAGGCAGAACAACGCCCGCCAGCGACAAGCTTCATATTCCCGACCCGCACCGGCACGCGCATGAGCACGGACGCCGTCGCGCAACGACTCGCCCTCCACACGCTCACCGCCCGCGCCGCAGCGCCCACGCTGAAAGCGAAGAACATCACCCCACACATCCTCCGCCACACCGCCGCCATGCGCATGCTCCACGCCGGAATCGACACCGCCGTGATCGCCCTTTGGCTCGGCCACGAAAGCCCCGAAACGACCCAGATCTATTTGCACGCCGATATGACCCTCAAAGAAGCCGCCCTGGAACGCGTCCGCCCGACGGGGACCCCCGCCGGCCGTTTTCAACCCGGAGACACCCTCATGGCCTTCCTGGAAAGCATGTAATTATGCCGATAAAGCCCAGTCAGAACTCGCTAAAACGCTGGTATCCGCATCCCAGATCGGCATAATCCGGACATCGGCATAATGCTGGTTATGCCGATATCGGCATAACCAGCACAGGAGAACACCGTTGTCGGTGTGCGTTTTGCCGCCCCACGCATCCG
>DAIMHX010000045.1:11576-23424 GCA_036723055.1 Microbacteriaceae bacterium | reverse complement strand
TGGAACCGGCAACCAGGGCGGGGCAATCAGTCCGATATGCATGCGAACTTACCTGCAGAATTCAACGAGATCCGCCCCGCAGAACCAGGTCATTTCGAAGTCCGGAAACCACCACGTCGTCCTTCGAAACGTCGATAGACACTGAAGCGGCAAGGGGGAAGATTGTCAACACGTAAGTGCCTGAAGCCTTCCGGCAGTGCAGGCGCCAGCCACACACCCGTGCGTGGGCACGCAGGGATCAAAGCGAAGCAGAGTCCGGATGAGATAAAGGGGTGTAGCAGCGGCCCATGCCTGCGGTGAACACGAGTTCAGATACGGCACGGGCTCCGCGTATTCGCCGCGGTCCACAGAACAACTCCGGCAAGCCGTCGTCAAGGAAGGCGGCCGCTTCCAACAGCCCGAATGCAATCTTTTGCGCTTCCTCCACGAAGCCATACCGCATGAGCCCTGCGGCGATCAGGGCATTGTCGTGCGGCCACACCGAACCGTTGTGACTGCGAGACGAAGCGGTCAGCTACAGGCCCTTTCGGCCCGACATGGATCGCATGAGGAACATAATCACAGCGATGACCAAGATCACGATTCCGACCCAGAGCAGAAACTGGAGGGACGGGACGAAACCACCGGTGAGGAGCAGTATGACGGCCACGATAGCGATAATGATGAGCAGCGGGCTCATGACGGAACCTTTCGTCTCTGTGAGGGAATTCCCCGTAATCGTGAGTTTATCCCCGTGTCCGGAAAGACGTATGTTACTCTCGCGAATTTTTCGCCGCAACGTGCCCTCATTTTCCCTTCTGGAGATGTATTGGAGTCGATGAGATTGTCTCTCTCCAAGCTGCTCGAGTCATAGCGCCCTGAGCGAGGTGACGTGCGTTTCAGGGTGGACGTTCGTTGAATTGGTTCAACCCCGTCGACCTTGCAGTCGATTTCGTGGTCGTCGACACAAGTCCAGAAGGAGCCGGGGAGCACATTGCTCGACGGCCCCCCGCCAATTTTCCAGCCCCGGGGCGGGTACCGCTTTTCGGAGAATTTGATCCAATCGACAGGGCAATCGCTGGGCACGATGGCGGGCTGCGACGGGAGGTTGGTCTCCACCGCAGCGCTGTGCGCCGAACCGCCTCGGAGAGCGTGAACTCGTTGACACGGAGCCGAGCCGAGCGTATTTTCTTCTGGGTGGAGGGCCGTGCCCAGATTGGGCGGAGTGATCAATCCAGATGCGAGCCGTGAGCGCGGGAGGCTCTCATGTCCAATGTGATCGACGAGTTGCGTGTTGAGGTCAATGGGCACGCGGTGGCACCTGAGCTGCTGCGGAATACGAGGCCGCACGAGCCGTTTATAGCGGGATGATCAACCGTAGACCTGCAGCGGTTGTCCGGGTGGGCGGTGTCGATGAGGTCGTGACGACCGTGAATTTTGCGCGCGATCACGGTTTCGACCTCGCGATCCGTGGTGGTGGTCACAGCGCACCAGGGTTTGGCACTGTCGATGACGGGATCGTGATCGATTTCTCCGACCGCACCCGCGTCGAGGTGGATCCGGTTGCCCGGCGGGTGCGGGCGGAAGCTGGGGCGACCTGGGCCACGTTTAATCAGGCCAGGCACAAGTTCGGCTTGGCCACGACCGGCGGCATTGTTGGCAGGGGTGGGCGGTGTCGACGAGGTCGTGGGCACGGCGAATTTCGCGCGATCACGACGGCGTCGAACTTTGCGGTTGTGGTTTACCGGCCGCGACGGAACGGCTGGTCACGTCCCTACGTGTCAGGGTTGGGTGAGGCCAGTAGCTAATAGCAAGTCCGCCGCATGACGTAGGGCGAGAACCAGGAACTGATCCACCATGTCCAGCCCATCTTTGATCGCCGTGCGCGACGATAGTCCAATGAGTAACAGCATTCCCGGACCCAGATCCGGAGGTCCGACGCCGAGGCGCTCGTTCACCCCGGCACAGAAACTCGACCACCTGGCCGCCTACGAGAGGGTGGATGTTCCATCAGTAGTTGGAGGGTTGGCTTGAGTTCGGTGAGCCAGGCAGCGTAACCCTCCTGGGTGAGATGCACGCTGTCGATGGAGTACTCGGGATCGAGCCCGCCACTCTGCTGGGCGAAGGTGGGCCACAGGTCAAGGTACTGCGCGTGCTGGGTGGGGGCGAACTGCCAGAGATGACGGTTGATCGAGCGGATCGTCTGGGCGAAATCGGGTTCACGCGGGAGGACGGACTGCACCAAGATGAGGGTATGCGGCTGCCGTCTGCGGAGGGTGCTGAGGAGCGTTTCGAGTTTGCGGACCACGTACTCGTCGGATTTGCGTGCGCCGAGGTCGTTAGTTCCCACCTGCAAAACAACTGCATCCGGGCTGAGTGTGTCCACCTCGTCGAGCCGCCCGATCACGTCATCGACGGTGTTGCCGCTTACAGCCAGATTGACAACGTTGTAGTCGGGAAGCCATTCCTCCCAGTTCCCGCTCGCAGTAAGCCCGTCACCCAGGAAAACAATTGTCGGGGACATTGTGGCCTCCTCGTCTACCAGCGATTATCGCACCGCGTGCGGTTTTGAGGTCGAGGAAACCTACACGGAAATCGC
This sequence comes from Microbacteriaceae bacterium, assembly GCA_036723055.1. Taxonomy (GTDB): domain Bacteria; phylum Actinomycetota; class Actinomycetes; order Actinomycetales; family Microbacteriaceae; genus Cryobacterium. The sequence continues at coordinate 20,846 of DAIMHX010000045.1, read as the reverse complement.
TGTGGCCGTCGCGAGTCCACGCAGACGCTTCACTTCATTGGGATCAAGCTCAAGGAGATCGGCGACGCGGCCGGTGTTCTCACCGAGATCGAAAAGACTTTGGATGCTGCGCCCGATAGTGTTCTCGACGGCAGCCAGTTGGGCGACGAGGGTGTCGCGCTCGTCACCGGCCGTGAAGAACTCAGCGAGGGTCGCTTCGATCTTACTATCGCGCTCCGCCCGCACCCGATCAACCCGGGTGCGGGCGAGTCGTGCGCGCTCCCTGGCTTCCAGCTTCTTACCGGTCTGTCTCGTTGCCATATTTCAACTCCCCCCCCATGAATTCAGATTCATCTCGCACCGAACGATCACGGCACCCCCAATTGCATGGCGGCGCGATTTGGGCAACGTGGTTGCCTTCCGTGACCTGAACCAGATCACCGACACCGAGTCGCCTCTCGGTGCAGTCCGCACTGACGACCCCTACACGGCGGCCGCCGCGTCGCTCGAGCGTCTCCGTGTCGTCGCAGGCAACACGTCGGCAGAGGCGCGTCGGCGCGTCGCCGGTCTCCGGCGCCGGCTGTCCGGAGACACCGATTTGGGAGGAGTCGTCGATGTGGCCGAGCGTGTGCGGCGCCTACGTAGCCACCACCTCGAACTGGAACTTCCGCGCTCGGACAACGAACCAACTCAGCGCGGCCCCGGCTATCGAAAATCAGCACCGCTGTAGGCCGGTACGTGATTGGTCAGGTGGCACTGGCGTCCTGCAACGGCGTCCTGAGCTTCGCGTTTCTCCATCATCGGAGCACCGTTTCCCGCCGTGCTTGCGTTCATCGCCTTCCTGCTGTCGCTAATCCCCCCGTCGGAACGATTACCGGATCCGTGATCATTGTCCTGACCTGCCTGATTCCGGGCATTGGAAGTTCCACGCTGACCGCTCTCGTTGCGGCGATCTACTACCTCATCTACATGCAGGTCGAGGCGTATGTCCTCAGCCTCAACGTCATGAACCGCGCGGTCTCGGTGCCGGGCGTCGTCGTCGTTATCGCCGCTCTCGCCGGCGGAAAGCTCTTGGGACCGCTCGGCGCGCTTGTAGCGCTTCCGGTCGCGGCATCAATTGTGATGATCATCAAACAAGTCGTGATTCCGCGCCAAAACGAGTCGTAGTCCCGATCGCGAAGAATCGATCGCCAGTACCGCGCCCAAGATGCGCACCTGCCCGTTTTCGAACGGTCAATTCGCCGGCAATGGAATGATTTGCCAGCGCAAGGCCCGCTGAGGTGCCGCTTCCGGGCGTACAAGAAAATAGCGCGGTGATGACTTCGACGAGGCACCTGGAATGCACGCTGGCGGAACCAGCCCGCAAGACGTTCGGCTTAGCCTAGGCTTAGCCGGGGTGCTCAGACCAGGCGCTTGACCATGCGGGTGTTGCCGAGGGTGTTCGGCTTGACGCGGGCGAGGTCGAGGAACTCGGCGACGCCTTCGTCGTGCGAGCGAACAAGTTCGGCGTAAATCGACGGGTCGACGGTCTCCGAGCCCATGTCTTCGAAACCGTGTCGGCTGAAGAAGGGCACCTCGAACGTCAGGCAGAACAGTCGGCTGAGGCCGAGTTCGCGGGCGTCGGCTTCGAGATGGTTAAGCAGGACGTGCCCGACCCCGCGGCCGAGCCATTCCTCTGACACGGCGAGCGTGCGCACCTCGGCGAGGTCTTCCCACATCACGTGCAGGGCGCCGCAGCCGATCAGCCGGCCCTCGGCATCCTCTGCGACCCGGAACTCCTGGACGGCCTCGTAGAAGACGACGCGGTCCTTGCCGAGCAGGATCCCCTCGGCAATGAGCGGCTCGACGAGCGCCTGGATGCGCGGCACATCGCTCGTGCGCGCCCGGCGCACCGAATAGTCCTGCTCTGTCACGTCAACCCCTTCTCGTGGTTCTCCCCCGATACATCCAGTCTACGATTCCCTCGTGCCCGGCCTCTCCGCACGAATTCGACGGACATTTTCGGCGGAACGGCCCGTTTTCGACCGATTTGGCCCGCTCAGTCCAAAATCTCCGTCGAATTCGCGGGGGGCGGCGGGGCATAGGCGGCGGGCATAAGAGGGGCCCGGCGGATGCTCCGCCGGGCCCCTCTCTCGTCATGCGCTACTCGCTGGTGACGGCGAGGTCCGGCGTGCCGGACCCGGTGCCGAGGCTGGCCGCCGCGTTGATGCCGACCGACACCGCCGAGGCACGCGTGGTCGTCGAGAACACGAACTCACCGGCCTGGAAGTCGACGTGCACGTGGTCGCCCGAGTTGAGTTCGCCCTGCAGGATCCGCTCCGACAGTCGGTCCTCGACCTCGTGCTGGATCGCGCGACGCAGCGGCCGGGCACCGAGTGCGGGGTCGAAGCCGACCTCGATCAGGCGTTCCTTGGCGGCGAGCGTGAGCTCCACGGTCATGTCGCGGTCGAGCAGGCGGTCGCTCAGGCGCTTGATGAACAGGTCGACGATCTGCAGCAGTTCCGGCTTGGACAGCTGCGGGAACACGATGATCTCGTCGACACGGTTGAGGAACTCGGGCTTGAAGTGCTTCTTCAGCTCCTCCTTCACCTTGCCGCTCATCCGGTCGTAGCTCGTCGCGGTGTCGCCGGCGATCTGGAAACCAACGGGTCCGCCGCTGATGTCCTTCGTGCCGAGGTTGGTCGTCATGATGATCACGGTGTTCTTGAAGTCGACGACGCGACCCTGGCCATCCGTCAGCCGGCCCTCTTCCAGGATCTGGAGGAGCGAGTTGAAGATGTCCGGGTGAGCCTTCTCGATCTCGTCGAACAGCACCACACTGAACGGCTTGCGGCGCACCTTCTCGGTGAGCTGGCCGCCCTCTTCGAAGCCGACGAAGCCCGGAGGGGCACCGAAGAGCCGGGAGACGGTGTGCTTCTCGCCGTACTCGCTCATGTCGAGCGAGATCATGGCGGCCTCGTCGTCGAAGAGGAACTCGGCGAGCGCCTTGGCCAGCTCGGTCTTTCCGACACCGGTGGGGCCGGCGAAGATGAACGAACCGGAGGGGCGCTTCGGGTCCTTGAGTCCGGCGCGGGTGCGGCGGATGGTCCTGGACAGGGCCGAGATGGCCTCCTCCTGACCGATGACGCGCTGGTGCAGCGCCTTCTCCATGAAGACGAGCCGCGAGGACTCTTCCTCGGTGAGCTTGAACACCGGGATGCCCGTGGCCTGGGCCAGGACCTCGGCGATCAGGCCTTCGTCGACGACCGCGGTCGTCTTGACGTCGCCGGACTTCCACTTCTTCTCGAGGCGCAGTCGCTCGCCGAGGAGGTTCTTCTCCTCGTCGCGCAGGCTCGCTGCCTTCTCGAAGTCCTGGTCCTCGATCGCGGTCTCCTTGGCGGCGCGCACCACGGCGATCTTCTCGTCGAATTCGCGCAGTTCGGGCGGGCTGGACAGGATCGACAGGCGCAGGCGGGCGCCGGCCTCGTCGATCAGGTCGATGGCCTTGTCCGGCAGGAACCGGTCGGAGACGTAGCGGTCGGCGAGGTTCGCCGCGGCCACGAGGGCGCCGTCGGTGATGGACACCTTGTGGTGCGCCTCGTACCGGTCGCGCAGCCCCTTGAGGATGTTGATGGTGTGCGCCAGCGACGGCTCGTTCACCTGGATCGGCTGGAAGCGGCGCTCGAGGGCGGCATCCTTCTCGAAGTGCTTGCGGTACTCGTCGAGCGTGGTCGCACCGATCGTCTGCAGCTCACCGCGGGCGAGCAGCGGCTTGAGGATGGAGGCCGCGTCGATGGCACCCTCTGCGGCGCCCGCACCAACCAGCGTGTGGATCTCATCGATGAAGACGATGATGTCGCCGCGGGTGCGGATCTCCTTGGTCACCTTCTTCAGGCGCTCCTCGAAGTCACCGCGGTAGCGGCTGCCGGCGATCAGGGATCCAAGGTCGAGCGAGTAGAGCTGCTTGTCCTTCAGTGTCTCCGGCACGTCGCCCTTGATGATGGCCTGGGCGAGGCCCTCCACGACCGCGGTCTTGCCGACGCCGGGCTCACCGATCAGCACCGGGTTGTTCTTGGTGCGCCGGGAGAGGATCTGCATGACCCGCTCGATTTCCTTCTCGCGCCCGATCACCGGGTCGAGCTTGTTCTCGCGCGCGGCCTGGGTCAGGTTGCGGCCGAACTGGTCGAGGATCTGGCTGCCCGCCGCACCGGCTGCCTGTTCGTTGGCACCAACCTGCACCTGCTCCTTGCCCTGGTAGCCGGAGAGGAGCTGGATGACCTGCTGGCGCACCCGGTTGAGGTCGGCGCCGAGCTTGACGAGCACCTGGGCGGCGACGCCTTCACCCTCGCGGATGAGGCCGAGGAGGATGTGCTCGGTGCCGATGTAGTTGTGGCCGAGCTGCAGCGCCTCGCGGAGGCTGAGCTCGAGGACCTTCTTGGCGCGTGGCGTGAACGGGATGTGCCCGGTCGGCTGCTGCTGGCCCTGGCCGATGATGTCCTGGACCTGCTCGCGCACGGCGTCGAGCGAAATGCCCAGGCTCTCGAGGGCCTTGGCGGCGACGCCTTCACCCTCGTGGATCAGCCCGAGCAGGATGTGCTCGGTGCCGATGTAGTTGTGGTTGAGCATCTTGGCCTCTTCCTGGGCCAAAACGACGACGCGACGAGCTCGGTCGGTAAATCTCTCGAACATGATTACTCCTTTGGCACCAGGGCAGTTGTGGCGCCGATACATCGAGAGTAACCAGCGAATCTGGGTTGCACGCGCTTGTTCGCCGTAGGCGTGACGGATGACACGAATCTTGCGCTACTGCACCGCGGAGGTCAGGCGGGCGAGGTTGTCGAGCACGGTCGAGCGCAGCGGCTGTCGCATCCACTCCTCGAGGGTGAGTTCGCGACTGTCCGCGCGGTAGCCGGCCTCGACCGCGCGCAGCTCCTTCACGAACGACCGGCCGCGCACCATGAGCGACACCTCGAAGTTGAGGCTGAACGAGCGCATGTCCATATTGCTCGAACCGATCACGGCAACATCCTCGTCGATCGTGAAGTGCTTGGCGTGCAGCACGTACGGCGACTTGTACAGGCGGATCTTCACGCCGGCCCGCAGCAACTCCTCGTAGTAGGAGCGCTGGGCGTGGTGCACGAGCGCCTGGTCTCCGATCTCCGACACGAACAGCTCGACCTTGAGCCCGCGCTGCGTTGCGGTCGTGATCGCGTACATGATCGACTCGTCCGGAACGAAGTAGGGGCTCGTGATGACGATCTGGTCCTGCGCGTAATAGATCAGGGCGAGGAACAGCCGGAGGTTGTTTTCCCGCACGAAACCGGGGCCGCTGGGCACCACCTGGCAGTCGATCGCGTTCGGCACACCCTCCGGCCGAACCGGAAGAATGTCGCGGGTGAGCAGGTCGTTCGTCTCGCTGTACCAGTCCGTGATGAAGATCGCGTTCAGCCCGGCGACGATCGGGCCCTCGAGCCGCGTCATCAGGTCTTTCCATTTGAGGCCACGGCGGATGTTGCCGGGCTTGTTGTACGTGCGGTCGATGACGTTCTGCGAACCCATGAAGCCGACCGTGCCGTCCACGATCAACAGCTTGCGGTGGTTGCGCAGGTCCGGCCGTTGCCACTTGCCCTTGAGCGGCTGCAGCGGAAGCATCAGCTCCCATTTCACGCCCGCGGCGGTGAGCCTGGCGAGGGTTTCCTTGTAGCCGGGCTGGCGCAGGGACTGGATGTGGTCCATCAGCACGCGCACCGTGACGCCGCGCTTGACCGCGTTCGCGAGCGCGTCAAAGAACGAGGCGGTGGTGTGATCGAGCGACAGGATATAGAACTCGGCGTGCACGTACCGCTTCGCCTCATCGATGTCGGCGATCATGGCCTTAAAGGTGCCGTCGTAGTTGCCGAGCAGCGTCGCCGTATTGTCGCCGACGAGCGGCATCGCCCCCAGGTTGCGGTTGAGCTCGACGACCGACTCGAGCCACGGCGGCCACGGGTGGTCGCGCTGCACGAGTTCCATGCCGTCGGTGCTCTCGAGGATGAACTTGTTGATCTCCTCCTGCATCGCCAGGCGTTTCTTGGGCAGCGTGCGGGAGCCGAGGAGCAGGAAGAGGAGTGCGCCGATGTACGGCAGGAAGAAGATGGTGAGCAGCCACGCCATGCCGGAGGTGGGCCGGCGGTTGCGCGGCACGACGACGATCGCGACGACGCGGATGACAAAATCGATGAGGACGGCCACCGCGACGAAGATGGCCGTACCGTTGATGTCGATCATTAAGGCTAGGTGACCGGTTTGTCGAGCCCGAGGCGTGCGCGTTCTTCAGCCTCGATCTCGGCGTAGACCTTCCGTTCGGTGCGGTCGGCACGGATGATCGATCGCATCACGATCCAGAAGATGAGTGCGACCAGAACAGTGGGGGCGAGCGACCACAACGCGTTGTCCCAGAGGTTTTCCATAGCACTCCTACGATACGCGTAAACGCGGGGCAGCGGTTGGATGCGCGCCACCTGGACGACCGCTCGCGAGGATGGTGCGAATCACCTCCAGGCACAAGGGCATCTGGGTCAGCACCTGGCGGTGCCGGAACCGGTGCCACCGGTAGCCGAGCAGGACGAGATCGGCGTCCCGGCGCCGGTCCACGTCACGCGATTCATCGTCGTCATGCCACGCGTCGCCGTCGAGTTCGATGACGAGCCAGCCGTCGATCAGGATGTCGACGCGGCCGACGCTCGGAATCCGCACCTGGACGTCCACCCGCCAACCTTCGTCCTCGGCGGCGAGCCGAAGGAGCGTCTCGAGGCCGGAGTCGGCCTTGCCATTCACGCGCCGCCGGAGGCGCCGAAAACGACGTGGAACGACCGCGAACACGTCGTCCAGGTCGGCTGGTTCCAGGAAACGCAGATTCAGCGCGCTGTCGATCGACGCGATGACGTCGTGCGCGGAGCCAATGCGCGCATACTGCGCGAGTGCGTCGCGGACAGACATCCGCCACTGCCGATCGTCGCGGCGCGGAAAGTGCTCGCGTGCCCAGAGTCGATGTTCGCCGGCCTGGGTCGGCGGCAGGCGGCTTGCGTTCTGGGGCGAGGAGATCCACAGGCCGCCGGGACGCGTAACCCAGATTCCATGGCTGGCGAGGGCGGATGCCGCGGCGAGACGTCCGCCGAGGGCCACCGCGCGCGTGGCCCGTCCGTCCGCACCCGGATGCGCGAGCCAGCTCCGCCCGATGGGTGACAGCCTGTGCTCGTCGACGGCGCGGCGGATGTCGCGGTCGGAGTACCCCAAGGCCCGCACCTGTAGGCGCGTCGCGAGATTACCGAAGCGCGCCATGTCCGCGCTGAGGGAACGGTTCATCCGGCGAGTATCGCGCCGCGTGACCCCCGCGCGGAGCGCGCAGCGCGGGAGCGTGGGGTGCGCGGGGGCAGCGGACCTGGTGGGGAGTCGGCGCCGTGCGGCCAATACCGGAGGGGATGGCCGGAAACGCGCAATCGGTCCTGTCTTGGACTACACCCAGCCAATCCGTCCTGTTTCCGCGACGGAGGGCGGCCCGAGGACCGCCCTCTGGGCGCTCGGCGGCGGCCCGAGGACCGCTGCCAGAGCGCTCGAGCGCCCTGACGCTAGTGGGTCAGGATGCCGTAGATCCCGGACCCGATCAGGTACAGCGCGACCCCGGCCCCGATCACCCAGACGATGATCCGGTTTCTCGACGGGCCTTTCCGGCCGCCGTCGTCCGGCTCGGGTGCGTCCTTGGGGAGCATGCTCATCACGGCCTACTTCACCAGGGGGAACAGGATGGTCTCGCGGATGCCGAGCCCGGTGAGGGCCATCAGCAGCCGGTCGATGCCCATGCCCATGCCGCCGGTGGGCGGCATTCCGTATTCGAGCGCCCGCAGGAACTCCTCGTCGAGGCGCATCGCCTCGGGGTCGCCGCCGGCGGCGAGCCTGGCCTGCTCGACGAACCGTTCCCGTTGGACCACGGGGTCGACGAGCTCCGAGTAGCCGGTGGCCAGTTCGAATCCGCGCACGTAGAGGTCCCACTTCTCCACGACGCCCTCGATGCTGCGGTGGCCGCGCACGAGCGGGCTCGTGTCGACGGGGAAGTCCATCACGAAGGTGGGGCGCACGAGGTCACCCTTCACGAAGTGCTCCCACAGCTCCTCGACGTACTTGCCGTGAATGGGGTGGTCGATCTCCAGCTCCTCGCGGTCGGCGAGCGCCTTGAGCTCCGCGAGCGGGGTCTCCGGCGTGATCGGGATGCCCGTGGCGGCGGAGAGGCTGTCGTACATGCTGATGCGGTCCCAGTCGCCGCCGAGGTCGAACTCAGCGCCGTCGGCCCAGGTCACGACGTGCGAGCCGGCGATCGCCATGGCGGAATCCTGGATCAGCTTCTGGGTCAGGTCCGCGATCGAGTTGTAGTCGCCGTAGGCCTCATACGCCTCGAGCATCGCGAATTCGGGCGAGTGCGTCGAGTCGGCGCCCTCATTGCGGAAGTTCCGGTTGATCTCGTACACCCGGTCGATGCCGCCGACGACGGCGCGCTTGAGGAACAGCTCCGGCGCGATGCGCAGGAACAGCTCGGTGTCGAACGCGTTGCTGTGGGTGGTGAACGGCCGGGCGGATGCGCCGCCGTGCATGGTCTGCAGCATGGGCGTCTCGATCTCGATGAAGCCCAGGTCGGTGAACGTCTTCCGGAGGCTCGCGACGGCCTGCGAACGCTGCACCACGTTGCGGCGCGCCTGGTCCCTGGCGATGAGGTCGAGGTACCGGCTGCGCACGCGGTTCTCCTCGCTGAGCACGCTGTGCAGGTTCGGCAGCGGCAGCAGAGCCTTCGCGGCGACCTGCCAGTCCTTCACCATGATCGACAGTTCGCCGCGGCGGGAGGAAATCACTTCGCCGGACACGAAGACGTGGTCGCCCAGGTCGACGAGGTCCTTCCAGTCGGCGAGCGACTCCTCGCCCACCTCGCCGAGCGACACCATGGCCTGGACGCGGCTTCCGTCGCCGGCCTGCAGGCTCGCGAAGCAGAGCTTGCCGGTGTTGCGGAGGTGCACGATGCGGCCGGCCAGGCCGACGGTGACGCCGGTTTTCGCATCGGCTTCAAGGTCGCCGAAGCGAGCGCGCACCGCGGGAATGGTGTCGGTGACGGGCACCGACACCGGGTACGCGCCGCCGCCCAGGGTGGCCGCGGCCGCGTTCAGGCGGTCGCGCTTGGCCAGGCGCACGGCCTTCTGCTCGGTGATCTCCGCGTCGGCGGCCTTGGCGGCGGCAATCTCCGCTGTGCTGATCTCGGCGTCGGTGATGTCGGCGTTGATGGTGTCGGCG
>DAIMHX010000045.1:0-11476 GCA_036723055.1 Microbacteriaceae bacterium | reverse complement strand
ATGGTGTCGGCGAGGGCGGGGCCTGCGTCGTGGTGCTCGCTCATGCGGTTCTCCGTCGGCGGGTCGCGGCGCGGGCTGGGCCCGGTCATGACCAGCGGTGCTGGTGGTTAGGTGATGTCCAGTGGGACGTTGTCGATGAGCCTGGTGGTGCCGACCAACGCCGCGACCAGCATCCTGGCCGGCCCGCGATAGTCGTCGTCGACCGGAAGGAAGGTCTGCGGATGCACGACAACGAGATAGTCCAGTTTAACCAGTGGCTGGACGTCGATGAGCGCGCGCGCTGCGGCGACGGCCGCCTGGGCTCCCTGTGAGGCGACGGATGCCGCCGCAGCGAGGCCGGCCGAGAGCGCGCGGGCGCTCTCCTGCTGGGCCGCGTCGAGGTACCGGTTGCGGCTGGAGAGGGCGAGGCCGCTGGCTTCGCGCACGGTCGGGACGACCTCGATGGACGCCCGGAAGTTGAGATCGGCGACCATGCGCTCGACCAGGAACACCTGCTGCGCGTCCTTCTGCCCGAAGACGACGGCGTCCGGATCGACGATGTTGATCAGCTTCGCGACCACGGTCAGCATTCCGTCGAAGTGCCCCGGCCGGGCCGCGCCCTCGAAGAGCGTGCCGACGTGGCCGGCGGTGACCCGCGTCTCGGCGGCGCCCTCCGGGTACATCTCCCTCGCGCTCGGGGCGAACACGAACGGTACACCCAGCTCGGCGACGGCCGCGACATCAGCCTCGAGCGTGCGCGGGTAGGTGCCGAGGTCCTCCCCCGCACCGAATTGCAGCGGGTTCACGAAGATGGACACGACGACGATGTCGCCGCGAGAGCGGGCGCGCTCCACGAGCGCGAGATGGCCGGCGTGCAGGGCGCCCATCGTGGGCACGAGCACGATCCGGGTGTCACCGCCGACCAGGGCGGAGTTCTCCGCGCTGAGGCACAGCCGGTCGCGTAGTTCGGCAACGGTGCCGATGACCTCTGGCATGGTGAGCACGGTCACTGGTCCTCCGGGTTCGTGGGGTTGGAACGATCCTCGAGACCGTCGAGAGCCTCGAGGGCAGACATCCCCAGGGTATCCGGGCCGCTCCGGGCGAGAGCGTTCTCCATCGCCGAGCGCACGAGCGGCGCGATCACCGCGCCGGGCCGTTCGATCCCGATCCCTTCGAGCAGGCGCATCGCCTGCTCGATGATCGAGGTCGAAAACGCGGTTGCGGTTTCCACGGCCTCCGCGTAGCTCGGCCGGTCGGCCTCCGCCACGATGAGGGGTTCGCCGCCCATCTCCACGACCAGGGCCTGCCCGATCGGCAGCACAGGTGTCGGGGCGGTCACCGCGAAGTAGCTGTCGGCGAGCCGCGCGATGTCCAGGCTGGTGCCGGTGAATGCCATGGCTGGGTGGATGGCCAGCGGAATGGCGCCGCCGGCCTGGGCGGGCGCGAGCACCGCCGTGCCGAAGCGCGCGGAGGTGTGCAGCACGAGCTGTCCCGGCTGCCAGGTGCCCGTGGCCGCGAGGCCGGCGACGAGGCTTTCCAGCTGGGCGTCCGGCACGGCGATGATGACCAGTTCGCTGCGCTCGACGATTTCCGGCACGGTCAGGATGGGCACGGCCGGGAGGATGGCTTCCGCGCGGTCGCGGCTCGCCTGCGAGATGGCGGAGATGCCGACGATGGCGTGGCCGGCGCCGGCGAGCGCGGCGCCGAGGATGGGGCCGACGCGGCCGGCACCGATGATGCCTACGCCGAGTCGTCCGGGACGCTGGGTCATTCGAAGGCTCCTGCCGTTTGGTTCCAGCGGTGGCTGGTGTCCAAGTTGGCGGATTCCACGGCTCCGGCCGCGATCCGCTCGAAGAGGCGCACGGCTTCGTCGACGTCGACGACGCTGAGGGACGCGACAACGGGCCCGGCGACGGTGTGCAGCCGCGCAGAGGCGAGCCGGAGCATCCGCCGAATCGGGCCCTGGTCGATGCCAACGCTCTGCAGCCTGGCCAGAGGCACGAGGATCAGTTCGCGCGAGATCACCCCGCGGCGCAGCAGCGCGACCCCCGCGGAGACGGCGTAGCCGGTGCGGCGCCAGGAGAACGGACGCAGCCAGGCCGCGCGCCTCGGGGCGTTGACGAAACCGTCGCTGCCGCCGGCCCCGCGCATCCCTCGTTCGATCAGCGCGCGCTGCTCGTCGCCGTTGAAGCCGGGGAGGATGAGCTCGAGCACCCGCGCGACGTCGGAGAGGGTGCCGACGGGCAGCGTGGTCGTGTTGGCCTGGCCGGCCGCGCCCTTGTTCGTCGACCGGCCGGCCGTGTTGATGCGCACCTGCCACCAGCCGAACGGGCGCCAGAGGATCGGCTGGGAGACGCTGACCGCGTGGATGCGGCCCGGCGGGAGGGTCTCGTTGCTGGTGGAGAACAGGCCGAAGCCGACCCGCACGCCGTCCGGCGTGCCGGCGATGCTGTAGCGCAGCGACTTCGTCATCCGGGTGAGGTAATACCCGGAGCTCCCGATGATGCCGGGGAGGATGGCGAAGAGCACCCAGACGCTGTCGGCAACGAAGACACTGACCAGGAGCGCGGCGACGGCCAGGAGCAGGAACAGCGTGAAGCCGCTCAGCACGATGGAACCCAGCAGCCGCCCCGGCGGGATCCGCACGACCGACTCCGGCGGGGCGGCGTCCGGGTCGAGCTCCGGCGCGAGGAAGTCGGTGACGCGGTCGGCGACGAACCCGGCCGCCGTCGGAGCGGGTTCGGGGTTCGCCTGGGCGGCGGCCAGCCGCACGCCGGACGCAAGACGGAGGATGTCCCGGCGGAGATCATCCGCCGGCGCCGACGACAGGTACGCGAGCTGCACGTTCGCGTCCTGCCCGGCCACGCTGACTTCGAGTCGAGCCACACCGAACAGGCGAGGGAGGAAGGGGCGCACGATGTTGACGCCCTGGATCCGGTCGAGGCGGGCCTTTCGGTTGCTGCGGAAGAGAAGTCCGCTGCGCACCTCGACGGCTTCCTCGTTCACCCGGAAGGAGTGCATGCGCCAGGACAGGTAGAAACCGACCAGGATGACCGCGAGCACGACGAGGACGGCGAGCAGTGCCCAGCCCACCGCGCCGCGGCGGAAGATCTCGTCGATCGGGTCGCCGGTGGCGGCGGGCGCGCCGATGAACACGTCGATCAGGCGTTCGCGGAGGTTCGCGAGGACGAAGCCGATCACCGCCACCATGAAGATGCCGCCCCGCAGCAGCGGGCTTGCCGGGTGCAGCCGGTGCCACTCGCCATCGGCCAGTGAGGTCACAGTCCGGCCCGGCGGCTCTCCGCCAGCTCCACGAGGCGGTCGCGCAGGTTGTCGGCGTCGGCCTCGGTGAGGCCGGGGATCGCGACTCCCGTCGACGCGGCCGCGGTCACGAATTTGAGGTCGGCCAGGCCCAGCCACCGCGCGACGGGGCCGCGGGTGATGTCGACCAGTTGCATCCGCCCGTAGGGCACGGACACGAACCGCTGGAACATGATGCCCCGCCGGAACAGGAGGTCGTCCTGGCGCAGCTGGTAGCCGATCGAACGCACCCGGCGCGGTTCGAGCACGAGCGCTGCGAGGGTGATCACCGCGATCGCTGCGACGAGGTAGAGCAGCCACTGCAGGTCGGTGAGCAACCAGAACAGGGCGGCCCCGCCGCAGGCGACGAGTCCGAAGATGATCGTGCCGACGATCTCCACCACCACATACCGGGGTGAGACGCGCTTCCATTCCCCACCGGTGTCGAGGTCGAGGCGCCGCGAGGGTTCCCGGTCGGGCGTGAGCTGGTCAGCCGCGCCCTGGTCAGGCACTGACTGGTCAGGCACTGACTTCTCCCCGCTCGCGCTCTTTCTGGTCGTCGTCCGGCGGGAGCGTGCAGAAGTGCTCGGCCACGAGACCGCCGGCGAGGAGCGCCGCGGCGCCGGCCGCCATGCCGATGGTGAGCCACAACGACGCAGCCGCCGGCAGGACGGACCGGCTGAGGACGTACAGCACGAGTCCGACTCCGAGGCCGAACAGCAGCGCACCGCTGAGGCTCGACGCCTTCGCCAGCACGGCGACCCGCATGGACAAGAATGGGTCGACGCGGCGCTTCTGTTTGCCCCTGGTCGCCTGGCGGATCGGCCAGGCCAGGAGCACGACGATGACTCCGATGGCCACGAGCGTGATGGTCATCGTGAACGGCGGCACGAGGATGGGCAGGCCCGAGCTGGCGGTCGAAATCTCGATCAGGAATCCGAGCACGAGGCCGAGCATGCCGAACGCGAGGAGCGGGGTGGGGCTGCTTCGCTTCATCGGTGGTCACCCACGTACGTGCGTGCGCTGTTGTCGCTGGCGGCGAGCAGGTCGCTGACCCGTCCGCGCCCGGGGATCACGGCGTCCGGTTCGAGCTCGAGCCAGGGCGCGAGCACGAAGTCACGCTGCCAGGCCCGCGGATGCGGGATGACCAGGCGGTCCTCGGAGAGCTCCAGGTCGCCGAACGCGATGATGTCGATGTCGAGGGTCCGGTCGCCCCACCGCTCTTCGCGCACCCGGCCGTGTTCGGCCTCGATGGCGTTGACTGCGTCGAGCAGCGTGTGCGGGTCGCCGCTGTAGCGGGCGGTGACGACCGCGTTGAGGTACCAGGGGGCGCCGTCGTCGATGCCGTCGGGCTTCACCGCCGCGCTCTCGTAGAGGTGCGACACGGCGGTCAGCTCCACCCCGTCGATGTCGGCGATCGCGCGCGCGGCATCCCGGAGGGTGCTCTCCCGGTCGCCGAGGTTGCTGCCGAGGGCCAGGACGACGGATGCGCCGGCCGGCCCGCCCTGGCTCACGCGCGCGTCCTCTCGATGCGCACAGAGACATCCGTGAACGGCACGGAGATCGGGGCGTCCGGCTTGTGCACGGTGACCTGCACCTTCTCGGCGGCCTCGTGCGCAAGCACCACGGCCGCGATCCGTTCGGCGACGGTTTCGATCAGGTCGACCGGATTGTGCCGGGCCGCGTCGGTAACCTCGACGGCCAGCTCGCCGTAGTGGATCGTTCGGCCGACGTCGTCGCTGGCTGAGGCGACCGCGAGGTCGAGCCAGACGGTGACGTCGATGACAAAGTCCTGCCCATTTTCCCGCTCGAAGTCATAGACGCCGTGGTGCGCGTTGACTCGCAGTCCGGTGAGGGTGATCGAGTCGGTGCTCATAGGTCCATTCTGCCCGAGCGGACGAGTGCGAGCACGTTGAGCGCGGCCCGCGTCGCCGCGACATCGTGCACGCGCACGGCCCAGGCGCCCGCCTGGGCGGCGAGCACGCTGACCACGGCGGTCGGCAGGTCGCGCGCCGTGATGGGCGCGTCGGCGGGCAGGGTGCCGGCCAGGAAGCGTTTGCGGGATGCGCCGATCATGACTGGGAGCCCAAGTTCGTCGAATGCGTCCAGGTTGGCGAGGATCTGCCAGTTGTGCTCTGGAAGCTTGGAGAAGCCGAGACCGGGGTCGAGCACGATGTTCTCGCGGGCCACTCCGGCCTGGGTGAGCTCGGCGACCCGGGCCGCGAGTTCGGCGCGCACGTCGGTCACCACGTTGTCGTAGGAGGCAAGCCGGTCCATCTGCTGCGCGTGGGCACGCCAGTGCATGGCCACGTAGGTCAGCCCGGTCTGTGCTGCGACGGATCTCATGGCCGGGTCGGCCAGCCCGCCGGAGACGTCGTTGATGATGGTCGCACCGGCAGCGGCGGCCGCATGAGCCGTCTCCGAGTTGAGGGTGTCGACACTGACGACGAGCCCTTGCCTGGCCAGCTCGGCGATCACCGGGATGACGCGGGACTGTTCGTCGGCCGGCGACACGCGGGCAGCACCGGGGCGGGTGGATTCACCGCCGACGTCGATCAGGTCGGCGCCCTGGGCCTGGAGGTCGAGGGCGTGCCGGATGGCGGCATCCGTGCTCTCCCATTTGCCCCCGTCACTGAACGAATCCGGTGTGACGTTGAGCACCCCCATGATGAGAGTCACCTGCCGGAGCCGATCAGGGCCATGATTTCGGCGCGGGCAACCGGGTCGGCCAGCTCGCCGCGGGTCGCCATGGTGACCGTGGAGCTGCGCGTCTGCCGCGAACCACGGGCGGCGACGCAGCCGTGCACGGCGTCGAGCACGACGAGGATTCCACGGGGCTCCAGTCCGGTCTGCAGGGCCTCGGCGATCTCCTCGGTGAGGCGCTCCTGCATCTGCGGGCGCGCGGCCAGGGTCTCGACGACGGCGGGGAGCCGGCCGAGACCGACGATGCGTTCGTTCGGCAGGTAGGCCAGGTGGGCGATGCCGATGAACGGCAGCAGGTGGTGCTCGCAGACGGACCGGAAGGAGACGTCGCGCAGCAGCACCAGCTCGCCGGTGTGGGGCCCCACCGCGACGAAGTCCTTCAGGTGGTCGAGGGGGTTCTCGGTCAGCCCGGCGAAGAATTCGCCGTAGGCGTCAGCGACGCGCTGGGGAGTCGACTCGAGGCCGGGCCGGCCCGCATCCTCGCCGATTGCGGCAAGGATTTCGGCGACCGCGGCCTCGATGCGCGCCTTGTCGACTCCCACCCCGTCGGCCTAGGCGGTCGCGGGCCGCGGCGTGCGGGCTGGAGCGCGCTTGGGCTTGGCCGTCTCTCCGCTGGAGATCCCGCCGTCCACCACGCCTTCCTCGATCGGGGCCTTGGGTGCCGGCATCTCGATCGGCGGCAGGGTGGAAACCGGGCGCTTGTTGCTGGAGAGCCACTGCGGGCGCGGCGGCAGTTTCTCGACACCGGCGAAGATTTCGACGAGCGCCGTCTGATCGAGCGTTTCGTGCTCGAGCAGGGCCGCGGCGAGCTTGTCGAGGATCGCGCGGTTGGTGTTGAGCACCTCGTACGCCTCGTCGTGGGCGCTTTCGATCAGCTTACGCACCTCGGAATCGACGCTTTCGGCGAGTCGCTCCGAGTAGTCGCGCTGGTGTCCCATGTCGTGGCCGAGGAACATTTCGCCGGAGGCCTGGCCTAGCTTGAGCGGGCCGACGGCCGCGCTCATACCAAATTCGGTGACCATCTTGCGCGCGGTCGCCGTTGCCTTCTCGATGTCGTTGGACGCGCCGGTGGTGGGGTCGTGGAAGATGATCTCTTCGGCGACGCGGCCACCCATGGCGTAGGCGAGCTGGTCGAGCAGTTCGTTGCGCGTCACCGAGTAGCGGTCCTCGAGCGGCATGACCATCGTGTAACCGAGGGCCCGGCCGCGCGGCAGGATCGTGATCTTCGTGACCGGGTCGGTGTTGCGCATGGCGGTGGCCACCAGCGCGTGGCCGCCCTCGTGGTACGCGGTGATCAGCTTCTCCTGGTCCCGCATGACGCGTGTGCGTCGCTGCGGACCGGCCATGACGCGGTCGACGGCCTCGTCGAGGGCGCGGTTGTCGATCAGCTGTGCGTGCGAACGGGCGGTGAGCAGAGCGGCCTCGTTGAGCACGTTGGCCAGGTCGGCACCGGTGAAACCCGGGGTCCGGCGGGCGAGCACCTCGAGGTCGACTCCGGCTGCCATCGGCTTGCCTTTGGCGTGCACCTCGAGGATCTTCTTGCGGCCGAGCATGTCCGGGGCGTCGACGGCGATCTGGCGGTCGAAGCGGCCGGGGCGCAGCAGCGCCGGGTCGAGGATGTCTGGACGGTTCGTCGCCGCGATCAGGATGACGTTGGCCTTGACGTCGAAGCCGTCCATCTCAACCAGGAGCTGGTTGAGGGTCTGCTCGCGCTCGTCGTGCCCGCCACCCATGCCGGCGCCGCGGTGGCGGCCGACGGCGTCGATCTCGTCGACGAAGATGATGGCAGGGGCGTTCTCCTTGGCCTGCTGGAACAGGTCACGAACGCGGCTGGCGCCGACACCGACGAACATCTCGACGAAGTCGGAGCCGGAGATGGAGTAGAACGGCACGCCGGCCTCGCCGGCCACGGCGCGAGCCAGCAGCGTCTTGCCGGTTCCGGGAGGGCCGTAGAGCAGCACACCCTTCGGGATGCGCGCGCCGACGGCCTGGAACCTGGCCGGCTCCTTGAGGAAGTCCTTGATCTCCTGGAGCTCTTCGATCGCCTCATCGACGCCCGCGACATCCGCGAAGGTCACCTGCGGGCTCTCCTTGGAGACCAGTTTCGCCTTGGACTTGCCGAACTGCATGATCTTGTTGCCGCCGCCCTGCATGCCGGAGAGCATCAGCCAGAAGAACGCGCCAATGAGCAGCAGGGGGAGCAGGAAGCCGAGCGTCGAGAGGAACCAGTTCGGCTGCGGCACCTGGTCGTTGAAGCCCTTCGTCGGGTTCGCGGAGGTGACCGCTGCCACGACCTCGGCGCCGCGAGGCGCCACGTAGTAGAACTGCACCTCCTTGCCGAAGGTGGCATCTGCCTTGGTGAGGGTCAGGTCGACGCGTTGCTCGCCGTCGACGATCTTGGCCTCGGCGACTTTGCCCTCTTTGAGGTACTCAAGTCCCTGCTGGGTGGAAACCTCACGGAATCCAGACATGGTGATCAGGCTCGACCCTACCCAGACGGCGATAACTGCCAGAACGATGTAGAGGATTGGCCCGCGAAGAAGCTTCTTGACGTTCATGATGCTCACAGGCTATCGCCCCAGCGCTGGGCGAAAGGTGTGTGTTCGCCCAAAGGTGAACCTGAACGCGTCCGACTACAGCGCGGCCGGCTCTACGGAGGAATAGACGTGGGAGGCGAGCACGCCGACCGAACGCAGGTTGCGGTACTTCTCGTCGTAGTCGAGGCCGTAGCCGACGACGAACTGGTTCGGAATCTCGAAGCCGACGTACTTGACGTCGATCTCGACCCTGGCGGCCTCCGGCTTCCGCAGCAGGGCGCAGATTTCAACGGATGCCGGCCCGCGAGAATTGAGGTTGGCCAGCAGCCAGGAGAGGGTCAGGCCCGAGTCGATGATGTCCTCGACGATGAGCACGTTGCGCCCGGTCAGGTCGGTGTCGAGGTCCTTCAGGATCCGCACGACACCGCTGGAGGCCGTGCCGGAGCCGTAGGAGCTGACCGCCATCCAGTCCATCGTGATCGGGTGCTTGAGTTCCCGGGCGAGATCCGCCATGACCATGACAGCGCCCTTGAGCACGCCGACGAGCAGGAGATCCTTGCCCGCGTAGTCGACCTCGATCCGGCGGGAAAGTTCGGCCAGCCGGCTGCGAATCTCCTCTTCCTCGATCAGGATCTCGGTGAGGTCACCGTCAATGTCGCGAGGTTCCATGGGAACGAGAAGGTCCTTTGCTCTGAGTGTGTCCAGGTGCCTGAGTGTGCCCAGGTGCGGAAAAGATCAGCAGCCCACCCTGCCTGACAACTCTAACGCCTGGCAGGTCGAGCGCTTTCTGCCCGTGCCAGTCGGTCACCAGCCGCGCGACGGCAAGCGTGTGCACCCGCTCCAGCGACACGCCGAACTCGCCGTCGACGACGAACCGGATGATCCGCTGCCGCAGGGCGGGCGGATTCGCTTCGAGCGCGCTCACCGAGACGGCGATTCCGGCCTCGGCAGGCTCGCAGATCTCCTCCACGAATTCGAGCACGAGCTCGTCCAGTGCGTCGGAGTCCTCGCGCAGCTGCTCCGCCGTGCGCGCGAGCGCCTCGGCAACGCCGGGCCCCAGTTCCCGTTCGAGCGTCGGCATGACCCGTTCCCGCACCCGCACCCGCGCGAATCGCGGGTCGACGTTGTGCGGGTCGTCCCAGACCGTCAGGCCCGCGTCGAGGCAGAACTGCCGGGTCTGGCTGCGGCGGATGCCGAGCAGCGGCCGCAGGTACGGGCCGCTCCGCACCGCCATGCCGTGCAGGCTCGTCGGCCCTGACCCCCTGGCCAGCCCGAGGAGCACGGTCTCCGCCTGGTCGTCGAGCGTGTGGCCGAGCAGGATGCCGGTCGCGCCGGTCTCGGTGAGCGCCCGGTCGAACGCCGCATAGCGGGCGGTGCGCGCTTCGGCCTCCGGCCCGTCCCCCGCCGGGCCGTGGTCGACGGCAACCGAGAGCACGAGGACCGGGTCGAGGCCGAGCTCCCGCGCCTGCCTCGCGGCCGTTGCCGCGACATCCGAGGACCCCTGCTGCAGGCCGTGGTCGACGATGACCGCGCCGGCGCGCAGGCCGGCGCGGGGTGCCTCAAACGCCGTGGCCGCGGCGAGGGCGAGCGAATCCGCGCCCCCGCTGAGGCCCACGAGGACGAGCCCGTCGGTCGGCAGCAGCTCGCGCACGGCCCTGCGCACGTCGGCGATGGCCGGGGTTAGCCGGGGGCGGCGTTCGGACTCCATCCAGTAACGTTATCCGCAGACTTAGAACACCGAGGAGATATCAGGCCATGGCCGAATACGACGCAATCATCGAAATCCCCCGCGGGAGCCGCAACAAGTACGAGGTTGACCACGTGACCGGGCGGGTCTACCTCGACCGGGTGCTGTACACGAGCTTCATGTACCCCACCGACTACGGCTTCTTCGAGAACACCCTCGGCCTCGACGGCGACCCCGTCGACGTCCTGGTGCTGCTCGAGTACCCGCTGTTCCCGGGCGTCGGCGTCAAGGTTCGCCCCGTCGGCGTGTTCAACATGACGGATGACGGCGGCTCCGACGCGAAGGTCATCGCCGTCCCGGCCGGCGACCCCCGCTGGGCGCACATCCAGGACGTCACCGACATCCCGGAGTACACCCGCAAGGAAATCGAGCACTTCTTCGAGCACTACAAGGACCTCGAACCGAACAAGTGGGTCAAGACCGAGGGCTGGGGCGACGCCGCAGAGGCCGAGCAGATCGTGGTCGACGGCATCGCCAAGCTCGCCGCCGAGGGCCACTAACCCCCACGCACCATCACGAAGGCCCCCGAGGATTCATTTCTCGGGGGCCTTCTTCGCGCTCCCCTCCCGCGAGTGAGCAGTATTCGCTCCAAACCGAGGGCGGGAAACGCCGAAACTGCTTACTCGCGGACCGGCGAGGCGGCGCGAGACGGACGGCACCTACCAGCCAAGCCCTGCTCCCCTGGCAGCCATGAACGGCGCCGCGTTGATCCGGTTGCCGTTGATGCGCACCTCGAAGTGGAGGTGGCAGGCGGTGGAAGCTCCGGTGCTTCCGCTGCTGGCAATGTTCTGGCCGGCGCTGACGTGCTGGCCCCGGCCGACGAAGATTCCCCCGTTGCGGATGTGCGCGTAACCGGTTTCGACGCCGCCGCCGTTGTCGATGAGGACGAAGTTGCCGTAGGTTCCGAGACCGCCGGCGTAGATGACCGTTCCGGAGTGTGCCGCGTAGATCGGGGCGTAGCAGCCGGTGCCGATGTCGGTGCCGTAGTGGAAGCCGCCACTGCAGCCCTCGCTGCCGCAGATCACCGGACGCGGTCCGTAGCCGCCGGTGATGCGGCCGCTGGCGGGCACCACCCAGCCGCTCGATCCGCCGCCGCCGGTGTTGGCGAGAGTGCCGCCACCGCCGCCGCCCGAGGCAGCAGCCGCTGCCGCCGCCTCAGCCCGGCGGGCCGCGGCGGCGCGTGCCGCCGCCTCACGGGCAGCCTTCTCGC
>DAIMHX010000044.1:5331-23525 GCA_036723055.1 Microbacteriaceae bacterium | reverse complement strand
GTCTCCGGGTGCCGGCGTTCCCTGGCAATCCGGGCCTTCCCGCTGAACTTCGACACGGTCAGGGTCTTCGCCGCCGGGAGCAAGGCCACTTCGAACGCTTCCCTGGCCTCCTTCGGCACGGAACCGGCGTGGTCGATCATCGCCTGGGCGTGCCGGTAGCTGATCTCGCCGGCGTTCAGCGCCGCCAGGGTCGCCGGCAGCTCATGGAGCAGCGCCTTGCTCTGCTCGACGAGGTTCTCCGCGGTGCGCTCCGGGATCCGCATCGCGCAGGCCAGCTCGGACACGACCACCCGGCGGGCGATCACGGCCGGGTTCCAGCCCGGCCCGGCCGGCTTGTCGGAGACGAGTGCGGCGGCGTTCTCGGTGATCTCGCTCCACAGCCGGACCTGGTCGATCACCCCGGCCCGGAGCGCGGACGCTTGCGCGAGGATCCGGTCGGCCATCACGGCCGCATCGACCAGATCGCGGAGGGAATCGGCCATCTTCGCGACCAGGCTGCGCTCATCCGGGGGAGGCTCATCGCCGGGCGAGCTGCCGCCGGGCGGGGTGTGACGTTCATCTGATTGGCCCATGAACGTAGTACAAACCCAGCCACTGACATTTCTTCACCTGTGGTAAGCCCGCGTCTTGCGGCGCAGAAGAAGCACCTTCCCGGTCGAAACGAGGGTATTTTTCTGTGATTCAGTCCCCTGCAGGAGCCTCGACAGGCTGGACCAGCGCGGCTCCAGACCCGTTACCGGGAGCGGATTCAGTCCGGCGAACCGCCGGCGACGGCGAGAGCCATCAGCCCCAGGAGCGCAGCGCCGTAGGCATCCGCCGCGGCGTCGGCATCGAAGGCCACGGGCGCCCCGCCCAGCTCGACCTCGACCCGGTACGCCGACTCCCCCAGCCGCTGGAGCGAGTGGAATGTGCCGCTGAGCAACTCGCGGAGCTGGTCCTCGCGAGGCAGCCACAGCGCGTGCTCGAGCGCGAGCGAATCGAGCGCCCACTCGGTCGTGCCGTTGAAGCCGAGGATCGTGCCCGTGTCGAATTCGTGGGCTTCGATCGTCATCTCGCTGACCGTGAACACGTCGCTTTCGAAGTCCGGCCGTTCGATCTGAAAGGCGTCACCGGACACCGGATGCCAGCGCAGGCCGGCTTCCCGCAGGGCCCGCGCTCTGTCGATGGAGATCATGGGTTTCACTCCGCCCGGTAGCGTTGTGGGGAGCACTGCGCCCAGACCCGGAAGGACCGGAGTGACCCCGCTGAATCTCACCGTACGCGTCAAACCCGGTAGTCGTAAAGGCCCGCTCGTCGTCGGGGACGACGGGGCGGATGCGTCCCTGACGGTCTTCCTGCAGCAGCGCGCGGTTGACGGCGCGGCCAACGAAGCGCTCGTCCGTCTGCTCGCCCAGCATTTCGGCGTGGCCAGGAGCGCGGTGACGATCATCCGTGGGCACACCTCACGGGTCAAGCACGTGCGAATCGACGACGCGTCGTGACGATTCGCACGTGCCTGTGTCCCGGCTGACGCCGGGGCATAGCTGACGGTGCTTAGCTAACGCCGAGCAGGTCGATCACGAAGATCAGCGTCTGGCCGGAGAGGCGGTGGCCTCCGCCGGCGGGGCCGTAGGCCAGCTGCGGCGGTACGACGAGCTTGCGACGTCCGCCGACCTTCATGCCGGGGATCCCCTGCTGCCAGCCGGCGATGAGGGAGCCGAGCGGGAAGTTGATCGACTGGCCGCGGTTCCACGACGAGTCGAATTCGTCACCGGAGTCGTACTCGACACCCAGGTAGTGCACGTCGACGGTGGCGCCTGGCGTTGCTTCGGCACCCTCCCCGACGACGATGTCAACAATCTCGAGTTCCTCGGGCGCGGGGCCCTCCGGGGCGTCCAATTCGGGCTTTGAGTTCAAATCAGTCATGTGTCTATCCAACCGGATTCCCGCGCCGATCGCACACTGGAGAATTCCTCCTTGCGCGAACGGGCCTGGAAGGTGCAGGCTGGTACCAGGCAAAAAAACTCGCTGTACCCGGGAGAGTCGTAGGCAGTGCCACACCACCGGGCGGCGAGTTTTTTTGTGCCCGCGCCCGGCTCCCCGTGCCCGCGCCGCATCCCGCGAGTGAGCAGTTTTGGCGCTTCCCGACCCTGCGGTACCGCCGAAACTGCTCACTCGCGGGCCTGGGACGCCGATCGCGGATGCTGATCGCGAGACGGATGCCGGATGCCGTCAGGCGTCAGCCGTGCACGGCGGCGCGGTCGGCAGCGAGCCGACCCAGGAGCTGCGCTTCGTCTGCGCGGTCGATGCGGCCGGTCCTTCCGGTGAGCATGCGTTCGCGGGCGAACGCGAGGCGGGCCGCATCCGTCATGAAACGGCGCATCGCGAGCCTCTTGGCCCGGGGCTGGGCGGCCGACCAGGCGCGAGCCTGCCGGCGACCGGCGGGGGTTGCGAGCATCGCGACCTCGGCAGGGGTGAACCAGCCGGCCGCCGCGTACTCGTTGAGGCGCGTGAGCGTGACCCTGACCTCCCGGCGGCGCAACACAACCACGACCACGACTCCCCCGATGAAGACCGGGACCTGAACGACCAGATAGTAGGAAATGAGCGACACGTCACTGGCGACGAAGAAGAACGCTCCGTTCCAGAGGGCATGCAGGAACATCGCCGGCAGGAGACCGAGCAGGAAATACCCGACCGCGCCCCCAGCGCCCGTTCGCCGGGCCGCCGCGATCCCCAGCGCGATGCCGGTGCAGACCGTGAACATGACGTGCGCGAACGGGGACAGCACACCGCGCACGAGAAAGGTCACGCCCAGGGTGTCGAGGCCGCCGTTGACCATGGCGAGTCCGAAGTACTGGATGTTCTCCGAAAATGCGAAGCCCGCGGCGATCGTCGCGCCGTAGACAATGCCGTCGATGGGACCGTCGAACTGCCGGCGCATCGCCCAGAAGAGCAGCAGGATCCCGATTCCCTTCGCGGTCTCCTCGACTATCGGCCCCTGGATGATCGCGGAAACAAAGTCGACTCCGCCGGGTTCGCCGCCGCTCGCCCGTTTGGCCAGCTCCACGCCCAGGTCGAAGATAAGGGCCGTCAGGATTGAAACGCCGGCGCCCCAGAGCAATGCGAACCAGAGCGCGGGACGCGGCTCCGGTTCCCAGCGGTCGATCCCGCGCACGACGAGCAGGATCACCGTCAGTGGGACGAGCGCGAGGAGCATGCACACGAGCAGCCGGCCCGGGCCGAGGAACGTCGAGAAGTACACGAGCACCAGCAGCACGGCCAGTCCGGCGATGACAAGGCCGACGATCGCGAGCACGACCGCGCCGACGCTGGAGCGCGGCGCAGGGGCCGTCCACACGGGCTGCACCGGCTGGCTGGTCGGCTGCACGGGATGCTGCGGATCGAAAGTCATGCCCCCCATTCTCACGCGAGAACGCAGTTGTGGCCGCTATACGGCGCTCAGAACGACCACAACTGCAGTTTCGCGGGGAGGGAACTCAGGCGGGGAACATTATTCCCGGGTTGAGGATGCCGAGCGGGTCGAAGACCGCCTTGATCCGTCGCTGCAGGTCCAGGCTCGTGTCGCCGAGCTCCTCGGCCAGCCAGCGCCGCTTGAGCACGCCGACCCCGTGCTCGCCGGTGAGCGTGCCGCCCAGCGCGAGCGCGGCGCGGAAGAGCTCGTCGGCCGCGGCCCAGATGTGGTCCGGCACGATCGGGGTATCCACCGCCCGGTTTGGATCCGCGGGGATCACGAAGTTCGGGTGCAGGTTGCCGTCCCCCGCATGGGCGACCGTCGGGATCGGCACGCCCGTGCGGGCGCTGATATCCGCGATCGCCTGGAACATTTCTGCCATCCGCGAGCGCGGCACGGAGACGTCCTCGATGAGCACCTCGCCCCGCGCTGCGAGCGCCGGGTGGAACGCACGCCGGATGGCCAGCAGCCGCTCGCCGGACTCGGCGTCCGTGGACAGGCGCGCCTCACCGCCCGCCGCCCGCAGCACCTCGAGGGCCGCCTCGGCCTCCGCGAGCGCCGCCGGGCCATCCGTCTGAACGAGCAGGAACGCGCCCCGCAGCGGAAGGCCGGCCGAACCGTCCGGCCCGAGGTAGTCCGCGATCGCGACCAGGGCGACCTCGTCGAGGAGCTCCATCACCGCCGGCCGAACCCGCGCCGCCGTGATCGCGGCGGATGCGGCGGCCGCGGCCGTGACATCCGGGAACACCGCCCCGATCGTGACGACGCCGCCCGGTGTGACGGCCCGAACCCGCACCGTCGCCTCCACGATCACGCCGAGCGTGCCCTCTGAGCCGGTGAGCAGGGCGGTCAGGTCGTAGCCGGTGACGCCCTTCACCGTGCGGTGCCCGGTACGAAGCAGCGTGCCGTCGGCGAGCACGACGGCCAGGCCCAGCACGGCCTCGCGGGTGACCCCGTACTTCGCGCAGAGCAGCCCGCCCGCGTTCGTCGCGATGTTGCCGCCGACGGTGGAGATCGCCTTGCTGGCCGGGTCGGGCGCGAACCAGAGCCCGTGGGCCGCGAGCGCGTTGTTCAGGTCCTGGTTGATCAGCCCCGGTTCGACGACGGCGAGTTCGTCCGCCGGTCTGATCTCCAGGATGCGGTTCATCCGCACCACGGTGAGCACGATCGACCCGTCAGTGCCGCACGCTCCCCCGGCCAACCCGGTGCCCGCCCCGCGCGTGACGACCGGCACGTGGTACTCCGTCGCGATCCGCATCGTCGCCTGCACGTCTGCGACGGATGCGGCGCGCACGACGGCCAGCGGCATCCCGGGGGCCACCCAGCCCGACTTGTCGACGCGCGAGGCCGCCAGGTCCGCGGGATCCACGCTCACGATCTCGCCGAGTTCGGCCTGGAGACGAGCCAATGCAGTCATGGGCCTCAGGATAGCGCGGCAGGAGAGCACCCCGGCCATGTCCGATTTCCGCTACCAGAGGCCGCCGCAACGTGACAGTCTGGGATTGTGACACTACAGCGCACGGACCGACCTGGCCTCGACGATCCGACCTTCGCCGAGCGCTACCGCGCCATGTCGTCCCGCGACGCCCGGTTCGACGGGCAATTCATCACGGGTGTGCACTCGACCGGGATCTACTGCCGCCCGAGTTGCCCCGCCGCGACGCCGAAACCCGCGAACGTGTCGTTCTTCCTCACCGCCGCCGCGGCCCACGAGGCCGGTCTGCGTGCCTGCAAGCGCTGCCTGCCCGACGCCGTCCCGGGTTCCCCGGCCTGGAACATCCGTGACGACCTTGCCGCGCGCGCCATGCGCCTGATCGCCGACGGCACGGTCGAGCGCGAGGGCGTGACGGGACTCGCCGGCCGGCTCGGCTACACCCCCAGGCACCTCACGCGCGTTCTCGTCGCCGAGCTCGGCGCCGGCCCGCTCGCCCTGGCCCGCGCGCACCGCGCCCAGACCGCGCGCGTGCTGCTGATGAACACGGAGCTCTCGATCTCCGAGGTCGCGTTCGCCGCCGGATTCGGGAGCGTGCGCCAATTCAACGACACCATCGCGGCCGTTTACGAACGCACCCCCTCAGAGCTTCGCCACACGGCCCCCAGGCAGCCGCTCACCCGGGCTCGCCGGGGAGCCGGGGAGGAGGGCGGCCTGGGCGCGGGCGCTGGCACGGGCGTCGAGGAGCGCACCAGCATCAGCCTGCAGCTGCCGGCCCGGGCGCCGTTCGACGGCCGCGGCGTGCTCCGCTTCCTCGGCACGCGCGCCATCGCCGAGGTCGAACGGGCCACCGACGACACCTACTCGCGAACGCTGCGCCTGCCCAACGGGTTCGCGACGGTCGAGTTGTCCCTGGCCGGCACGGATGCCGCGCCCGCCATCGCCTGCACCGCCAGGCTCAGCAGCCTGGCCGACCTCGCCCCCCTGGTCAGCCGGGTCAGGCGCCTGTTCGACCTCGACGCGGACGCGCAGGCGATCGACCTCGCCCTCGCCGCCGATCCGGCGCTTGCGCACATGGTCGAGGCCACCCCCGGCATCCGCGTGCCTGGCAGCATGGACCCGCAGGAGACGCTGTTCCGCGCGCTGATCGGCCAGCAGGTGTCCGTGGCGGCCGCCCGCACGGCGCTCACCCGGCTCGCGGCGGCCCTCGGCGAGGAACTCCCAGGCGACGGCGACGGGCCGCGGCGCCTCTTCCCCACCGCCGAGGCGATCGCGGCGGGCGGGCGCGAGGTGCTCAGGGGCCCGGCCACGCGCATCGACACGATCATCAGGGTCGCCGAGGCGCTCAGTACCGGCGAGCTCACGCTGTCCCTCGGCGAAACACGGGAGGAGTTGGAATCCAGGCTCACCGTGCTGTCCGGGATCGGGCCGTGGACGGCGGGTTACGTCGCGATGCGGGTGCTCGGCAGCCCGGACATCCTGCTCACCAGCGACCTTGCCCTGCGGCAGGGGGCCGGCCGGCTGGGCCTGCCGGCCGAGCCTCGCGCCCTCACCGAACGCGGGGCCGGCTGGGCACCCTGGCGCAGCTACGCCGGGATGCACCTGTGGCGCGCTGCCGGAGCATCCGTCGCTTCCCTCTAACGAATCTGCGGGGCCCTTGTGGCCGCTCCACAACCGAACGCCTCCCGGGTGCCGATAGCCTAGACAGGTGAAATTTGCGCACCTCAGGGTCGAAGGCCAGTCCACCCCTCGGCTCGCCGTGGTGTTTGGCGACTCCGCACTGTTCCTCGACGAGGCGATGGACGACGCCCCCCGCGACCTCCAGGACCTGATCGAAAAGGGAGAGCAGGAGTACGACCGGGTGCGCGCGCTCAGCCTCAACGCCGCATCGCACGGCGCGACCCTCACCCCGCTCGACAGCCTGCGATACTCTTCCGCCGTGCTGCGCCCGCCGCAGATCATCGCGATCGGCGCGAACTACGCCGCCCACTCCGACGAGCTCAAGCTCCGCTCCGAAACGGCCGCGACGGTCTTCTCACTCTGGCCCAACTCGCTCACCGGGCACGAGTCGACGATCACCTGGCCGTCCGACCTCACGGCGCAGGTCGACTACGAGGCCGAACTCGGCGTCATCATCGGCCGCCCGGCCAGGAACGTGTCGGTGCACGACGCGCTCGACTACGTCTTCGGCTACACGGTCGTCAACGACATCACCGCCCGCGACCTGCAGTTCTCCGAGGCCCAGTGGTCCAGGTGTAAGTCCTTCGACGGGTTCACCCCGACCGGGCCGGTCGTGGTCACCGCTGACGACATCGGCGACCCGCAGAACCTGTGGCTGACCACCCATGTCGATGGCCGCATCCTGCAGGACGCCTCGAGCGGCGACATGGTGCGCACGGTCGCCGAGATCATCTCCTACCTCTCGAAGACGTCGACCCTGCTCCCCGGCACGCTGATTTCCACCGGCAGCCCGGGCGGCGCCGGGTACAGCCGCAAACCGCAGGTGTTCCTCCGCGACGGCTCGACCGTGACGGTGTCGATCGACAAGATCGGTTACCTCACGACGCACTGTCGCGTCATCTAGTTTCACGCCGACCGGCGTAGGATCTTGGTCACGACCGGCCCACGGCCCGCAGAGGCAGGAATTCGATGACCACCATCTCGGTCGTGATCCCCTCCTACAACGACGCGGCCTTCCTTCAGACGTGCCTCGCCGCCCTGGCCGTGCAGGTCCGTCCGGCCGACGAGATCATCGTCGTCGACAATGCGAGCCCGGATGCCACGGCCGACGTCGCGCGCGCCGCCGGAGCCCGGGTCGTGTTCGAGCCCGTGCACGGCATCTGGCCGGCCACCGCGGCCGGGTTCGACGCTGCGACCTGCGACGTGATCGCCCGGCTGGACGCCGATTCGGTTCCGCCGGCCGACTGGTTGCTGCGCATCGAGTCGAAGCTGGCGGGCTCCCCCGAGGTTGACGTGGTCACCGGACCGGGCGACTTCTACGGCTGCGGTGCGTTCCTTGCCCTGCTCGGCCGCTACGTCTACATCGGCGGCTACTTCTGGTCGATCGGCCTCTGGCTCGGCCATCCGCCGATTTTCGGGTCGAACTTCGCGATGCGCCGCGGGCTCTGGCAGCAACTGCGCGGCGAGGTTCACCGCACGATGAGCGACGTGCACGACGACCTGGACTTCAGCCTTCACATTCCCCCCTCCGCCACCGTCGCCTACGAGCGCACCATACGGGTGGGTATCTCGGCGCGGCCATTCGACACCTGGAGCGGGCTTCGCCGCCGCCTGCGCTGGGCCGTCCGCACGCTGTCGCTGCACATGCCGGACGATTCGCCCTGGCGGCTGCGCATGGCCAGGCGCGCGTGGCTCGCACAGTCCGGCGAGCGGAAGCCTCGGAAAACTACCGCTTAGCACCGGCGACGTAGAGCGCGAGCAGGTCCCGCGTCAGCTGGTGCGGCGTCGTCTCGCAGGGGCTGTGACCGGAACGGTAGACCCGCAGCTCGGCGCCGATGCGCTCAGCGAAGTCGCGGTGCAACGCCTCCGGCCACAGGTCGTGATGGCCGACCGCGATGAGCTTCGGGATGGCGCTCCGCGCCAGCACCGGGAGCAGGTCCGGCGCATGCATCATCAGCCGCACGATGTCGTCGATGCTGCGCCTGCTCGTGTAATCAAAGCGCATCCGCACAAGCGCGACCCGGCAGGGCGGCGCCCGGTTCAGGTTCCTTTTGAGGCCCCAGATGAGCAGCGTGGCGATCGTGCGAGCGGAAACCACTCGGCTCAGCGCGCCGATCACACGCACATTGCGGAAGGTCTGCCCGGGTGTCGGGGGCGCACCGAGCAGGGCGAGCGACCCGAAGAGTTCGGGGCGCTGGGCGAGGGCGAGCTCGGCGACGATGCCGGCGAACGAATATCCGAGCACGTGCGCGGGGGTCGTACCGGCCTCGAGGAATGCGACCATGTCGGCCACGAAGAGGTCATAGCCGAACGGGATGTCCTCCGGCGGCCCGGCCGCCGCCGATTCGTACTGGCCGGCCAGGTCGTAGCTCTGCACGAAGTAGCCGGCGTCGGCCAGCAGGGGCGCGAGGAGTACGAAGTCTTCCTTGGACCCGGTCGCGCCGGGAACGAGGACCACGCGGGGCTGCCCGGGCACGCCCAGCTCCGTCGACGCCAGGGAACCGCTGGGAGCCGGGAACCGGAACTCCCGCGTGCCCTCCGGCAGCACGGTCCAGTCGCGGTCGGGCAGGGCCCGGTCGAGCGCGGCGAGCGGATCGGCGACCCGATCCGCCAGTCGGCCCGCAGGCCGAGCGGGACGGCCGTCATCACGGCGGCCGTCGCGGCGACGCTCCCGGATGGACACAGCCTCAGAGTACTGCGCCCGCCCGCGAGCGACGGGCTACTCGACGATCGGAATCGTCGTGGTCGTGGGTTCGGTGATGACGCCCGACAGCCGCGACGGCTCGAGCTCGCGCATGACATCCTCACGGGTCATCAGCTTCGCCTCGACCACGAGGTCGGCCACATTGCGACCGGTCAGGAGGGCGGTCCTGGCCAGCGCGGACGCCGCCGAGTACCCGATGTGCGGGATCAGCGCGGTGATCACGCCGACGCTGGACCCCACCATGGCATTCAGGCGGTCCTCGTTGGCGGTGAGATGCAATTCACCCGGAGCGTCCACATGGCCTGCGTCATCCAGGTCAGGCTCTGGAACAGCGAATGCGCGATCACGGGCTCGAACGCGTTCAGCTGGAGCTGCCCGCCCTCCGCCGCCATCGTGACCACGAGATCCGCCCCGGCGACCGAGAAGGCAACCTGGTTGACGACCTCGGGGATGACCGGGTTGACCTTGCCGGGCATGATGCTCGACCCGGCCTGTTTGGGCGGCAGGTTGATCTCGCCGAAGCCGGCCTGCGGGCCGGAGGAGAGCAGCCGCAGGTCGTTGCAGATCTTGGACAACTTGATCGCGCTGCGCTTGAGGTTGCCGCTGAACGACATGAAGCCGCCGGCGTCGCTCGTCGACTCGATCAGGTCCGGTGCGGTCTCGAGGTTGAGCCCGATGATGACGTTGAGGTGACGGATGGCGGCGGCCGCGTAGCCGGGGCCGGCCGTGATCCCGGTGCCGATCGCGGTCGCGCCAAGGTTGATTTCCGCGAGCACCCAGATCGTCTCGGTGAGGCGGGCGTAGTCTTGGCCCAGCGTGGTGGCGAATCCGTGGAATTCCTGGCCGAGCGTCATTGGCACGGCATCCTGCATCTGCGTGCGGCCGACCTTGAGGATCTGCGAGAACTCGTCGGCCTTCGCGGAAAAGGAGCCTTGGAGCGCCTTGAGCTCGCGGAGCAGGTGCTTGAGCGAGAAGGTGAGGGCGATCTTGATCGCCGTCGGGTAGGTGTCGTTGGTCGACTGGCTGCGGTTGACGTGGTCGATCGGGCTCAGCACGTCGTAGCGGCCCTTCTCGTAGCCGGCATGTTCGAGCGCCACATTGCAGATCACTTCGTTGGCGTTCATGTTGGTGGAGGTTCCGGCCCCACCCTGGATGACGCCGACGACGAACTGCTCGTGGAACTTGCCGTCGATGATGTCCTGGCAGGCCTCGTCGATCCAGCCGGCTCTCTCGGCCGAGAGGGCGCCGAGCTCCTGGTTGGCCCTGGCGCAGGCCTGCTTCACGGAGGCGAGCGCGACGATGAAGTCGGAGTAGATGGAGATGGGACGCTTGGCGATCGGGAAGTTGTCCATGGCCCGCTTGGTGTGCACGCCCCAGTAGGCGTCCTCGGGCACCTCGAGTGGACCGAGCGAATCGCTTTCGATGCGGAACCCCGGGGGCGGGTTGTCGGACACGTTGGTGGGCGAAGCGTTGGTTGGCACTGTGGCTCCATTGCCGGTGGGGATGAGCTCGCGGCTCCTGACGCTCTACTTTACCGCGGGGCTCGCGCGCGAGATCAGGCGTGCACGCAGGGAATACGCGCGATCGCGCGGCCGGGCGCAGGAAACCATTGCACCGGCCGCGCGATGACGCACGTTAATCCTTTCGGTTACCTCTCCGACTCGTCGCGCCCGTCGAGGGCGAGGATTTCCTCTTCGACTTCGCCGCCGTAGCCTTCCCTCTGCGGATCACCGTGCAGACCGCCCGAGACCGCGTATTCCTCCTCCGGGGACAGCACGAGGTGCTTGCGTCCGTGCAGCGCGAAGATCACAAGCATGATTACGTACACCACGGCGATCGCCGCGATGGCCGGACGGGCAGGCTCGTTGATGAAGAAGCCGAAGAAGATGGCCAGCGAGAGAACACCGGCGACGATCGCCCCCGGCACGCCCCACGGGCTGCGGTACGGCCGGTTCGCGTTCGGGAACTTCTTCCGCAGGATCAGGAACGACATCATCTGCAGCACGTAGGCGATCACGGCACCCCAGATCGCGATGTTCAACACGATCGCCCCGGCGACACCGCCGGTGCCGCCGAGCGTGTCGACGAGAATCAGCGCGATGAAGCCGATCACCGCGCCGACAAGGAGGGCGACGGCGGGCGTCTGGCGCTTGCCCGTGAGCGAGAGGAACTTCGGGTAGTAACCGGCGCGCGAGAGCGAGTACATGTTCCGTCCGTAGGCGAACATGATGCCCTGCAGCGAGGCCAGCAGCCCGATCAGGGCGAACAGGGAGAGCACTGCGGCTGCGCTGTCGCCGACGATGGCCCGGAAGCCGTCGAGGAGAGGCTCACCCGCGTTCGCGATCTTCGACGAACCCACGATGCCCGTGTTGAGGAACAGCACGAGCAGGCCAGTGATGATCAGCGTGGTGCGGGCGACAAGTCCGGCACGGGGGATGTCGCGCACCGGGTTGTGGGACTCCTCAGCGGCCAGGGGCAGCTCCTCAATGCCGAGGAAGAACCACATGGCGTAGGGAAGGGCGAAGAGGATCGGGACGATGCCGTGCGGCAGGAAGAGGGACTGGCCGGCGTCTGGTTTGATATCGAGCAACTTGTCCCAGCTGAACAGCCCGGAGAAGGCCGCCATGGCAGCGAACACCAGCAGGATGATGATGGAGATGATCGACACGACGATGGCGAACTTGAATGAAATGGCCGCGCCGGCGGAGTTCAGCCCGATGAACACGGCGTAGAGGATGACCCACCACACCCAGGCCGGAAGCGTGAAGCCCAGCAGTTCGGTCGTGATGCTGCCGGCGTAGGAGGCCGAGAAGTACACGATCACCGCGGTGGTCGCGACATACTCGATCGTCTCGGCCAGGCCGGTGACGAATCCGCCCCACGGCCCCATCGCTGCCCGAGCGAAGGAATACGCGCCACCAGTGTGCGGCATGGCGGCGGCCATCTCGCCGATGCTGAAGATCATGCCGTAGTACATGACCACCAGCAGGCCGAAAGCGATGAGCATCCCGCCGAAGCCGGCGAAGCCGATGCCGAAGTTCCAGCCGGAGAAGTCGCCGGAAACGACCGCGGCGACGGCGAGCCCCCAGAGGCCCCAGATCCCGGCAGACCGGGTGAGTTTGCGCTTCTCGAAGTACCCAGCCTCCGCGGTCGTGTACTTCACCCCCGAGACGTTCAAGGTGTCTTTGGACATCGGTTTCCTTTGTGCTCTGGTCGCCGGCGCCCAAGGCTCGCGAGGCAACGCTGGGAAATTTGTTAGCCCGACTCTAGGCGAGCCAATGGTCGCGTGTACATACCTTTGGACAAAAAAGTATCGACGAAATTGGTGGCAGTTTGGCGCCGCAACTATGGTCTAATGGTTCGAACGCGCACCATTTGCCCTCAATGAGGAGAAGTTCATGACCCACCGCTCCGGCAATCTGACCATTGAGGAACTGGCGGCCGCGGCCGCCGTCGGCGACATCGACACCGTCA
Organism: Microbacteriaceae bacterium; assembly: GCA_036723055.1. Classification (GTDB taxonomy): domain Bacteria; phylum Actinomycetota; class Actinomycetes; order Actinomycetales; family Microbacteriaceae; genus Cryobacterium. The sequence goes on along the minus strand of DAIMHX010000044.1, from coordinate 10,781 downwards.
TCGTGGCCTTCACCGACATGCAGGGCCGCCTGGTCGGCAAGCGCCTCTCCGCCCGGCTCTTCCTGGAGGATGCCGCCACGCACGGTGCGGAGTGCTGCAATTACCTGCTCGCGGTCGACGTGGACATGAATACGGTCGACGGGTACGCCATGTCCAGCTGGTCGCGCGGCTACGGCGACATGGCCATGATCCCCGACCTGGCCACGCTGCGCCGCGCCCCCTGGCTGCCGGGAACCGCCCTGGTCACGGCCGACCTGCACTGGCTCGACGAGACCCCGGTCGTCGCCTCGCCCCGGCAGATCCTCAAGTCCCAGCTCGCTCGCCTGGCCGACCACGGCCTCGAGGCCCACGTCGCCACCGAGCTGGAGTTCATCGTCTTCGACGACGGCTACCGGGAAGCCTGGAAGAAGGGCTACCGCGGGCTGTCCACGTCGAGCGACTACAACATCGACTACGCGCTGCTGGCCGGGGCCCGGATGGAGCCGCTCCTGCGGGACATCCGCCTCGGCATGGACGGCGCCGGCATGTACTGCGAGGGCGTCAAGGGTGAATGCAACCTGGGCCAGCAGGAGATCGGATTCCGCTACGCCCCGGCGCTGGACACCTGCGACAACCACTCGATCTACAAGAACGGCGCGAAGGAGATCGCGGACGCCCACGGCAAGAGCCTCACCTTCATGGCGAAATACGACGAGAAGGAGGGCAACAGCTGTCACATCCACATCAGCCTGCGCGGCCTCGACGGCTCGGCGGTCTTCGCCGACAAGGACGCAGGGCACGGCATGTCGAAAATGTTCCGCCATTTCCTCGCCGGCCAGCTCGCTGTGATGCGTGAGCTCACCCTCTTCTCTGCCCCCAACATCAACTCGTACAAGCGTTATGTGCCGGGCAGCTTCGCCCCCACCGCGCTCGCCTGGGGCCTCGACAACCGCACCTGCGCGCTGCGCGTGGTGGGCCAGGGGCTCGGGATGCGCGTCGAAAACCGGGTGCCGGGCGGCGACGTCAACCAGTACCTCGCGGTAAGCGCCCTGATCGCCGCCGGCCTGTACGGCATCGAGAACGAACTGGAACTCGAGCCCCTGTACGAGGGGAACGCGTATACGAGCGACGTGGCCAGGGTTCCGGCGACGCTGCGGGAGTCCGCGGCGCTGTTCGCCGGCTCCACCTTCGCCAGGGAGGCGTTCGGCAACGAGGTCGTCGACCACTACCTCAACTACGCCCAGATCGAACTCACGGCGTACGACGCCGCCGTCACCGACTGGGAGAGAGTCCGCGGCTTTGAGCGCCTCTGAATCCACTGGAAATGCGACTGCAGCCGGCCCGGTGCGGCCGGTGATCGGCCTGACCACGTACCTCGAGCAGGCCCAGACCGGCGTGTGGGACGTCCAGGCCGCTTTTCTTCCCCTCGTGTACTTCGAGGCGGTGACGAGGGCCGGCGGCATCGCCGTGCTCCTGCCGCCGCAGCCGGTCACCCCCGACATCGCCGACCGGGTGCTCGACGGGCTCGACGGGCTCATCATCACCGGCGGGAAAGACGTCGAACCGGCCAGGTACGGCCAGGAGCCGCATCCGGCCACCGATGAGTCGCGGCCCGACCGGGACGCGTGGGAGGACGAGCTGCTGCGCCGGGCGATCGACCGGGAGATTCCGTTCCTCGGCATCTGCCGCGGAGCCCAGATGCTCAATGTCGCCCTCGGCGGCACCCTGCACCAGCACCTGCCGGACCTCGTCGGCGACACCACCTACCAGGCCGGCGGCGGCGTGTTCAACCAGGTCGACGTCACGGTCGATCCTGCGTCGCGGCTGCACGCCCTCCTCGATGGCCAGGCCGAGCCTCTCGCCGTCCTCGTCTACCACCACCAGTCCATCGACCGGGTCGCCGACGGACTCGTCGTGACCGCGCGAACCGGCGACGGGATCGTGCAGGCCGTTGAGCTGCAGGTCGTGCCGTTCGGCGTCGGCGTCCAGTGGCATCCTGAGCAGGACGCCGAGGACATCCGCCTGTTCACCGGCCTCGTCGACGCGGCCAGGCGGTACGCGGAAACCGGCACGCATCGGAAGGCACAGTCATGAGCAGCTACACCGTCATCAACCCGGCCGACGAGACCGAGGTCACCTCGGTCGAACTCCTCGACATCGAGGCAACGGATGAGGCCGTCGCGCGCGCCGTCCTCGCGCAGCAGCAGTGGGCGCGCGTCTCCCCCGCCGACAAGGCGGGCGTGCTGCGCCGGTTCGCCGAGGCCGTCGACGGCGACCGCGAGAACCTGGCCAGGACCGAGGTGGCGAACTCCGGCCACCCGATCACCCAGGCCCGCTGGGAGGCCGGGCATGTGCGCAATGTGCTCACCTACTACGCGGCGACTCCTGAGCGGATGTTCGGCCAGCAGATCCCGGTCGCCGGCGGCCTCGACGTGACCTTCCACGAGCCGCTCGGCGTCGTCGGGATCATCACGCCGTGGAACTTCCCGATGACCATTGCCGCCTGGGGGTTCGCCCCGGCACTCGCGGCCGGCAACGCCGTGCTGCTCAAGCCGGCGGAGTGGACGCCGCTGACCAGCATCCGGCTCGGCGAGCTCGCGCTCGACGCCGGCCTCCCGGAGGGCTTGTTCCAGGTGCTGCCCGGCCGGGGATCCGTGGTCGGCGAACGCTTCGTCACCCACCCGGCCGTGCGCAAGGTCGTCTTCACCGGTTCCACCGTCGTCGGCAAGCAGATCATGGCCGGCTGCGCCGCCCAGGTGAAACGGGTCACGCTGGAGCTCGGCGGCAAGAGCGCCAACATCGTTTTCGCCGACGCCGACCTCGAGAAGGCCGCGGCGAGCGCGCCGTACGGCGTGTTCGAGAACGCCGGGCAGGACTGCTGCGCGCGCAGCCGCATCCTCGTTGAGCGCAGCGCCTACGACCGGTTCATGGAGCTGCTCGAACCGGCCGTCGCCGGCGTGCGGGTCGGTGACCCGGCCGAGGAAGCCACCGAGATGGGTCCCCTCGTCTCGAAGAAGCACTACGACGCCGTGTCCGATTACGTGCCCGACGGGGCGCCCGTCGCGTTCCGCGGCAGCAAGCCGGATGGCCCCGGCTACTGGTTCGCGCCGACCGTGCTGACCCCGGCATCCCGCACGGACCGCACCGTGACCGACGAGATCTTCGGGCCCGTCGTCACCGTGCTGCCCTTCGACGACGAAGCCGATGCCCTCCAGCTGGCCAACGACACCGACTACGGCCTGTCCGGCTCGATCTGGACCAGGGACGTCGGCCGCGCCATCCGCGTCGCCCGCGCCGTCGAAGCCGGCAACCTCTCGGTCAACTCGCACTCCTCCGTTCGGTACTCGACGCCGTTCGGCGGGTTCAAGCAGTCGGGCCTCGGCCGGGAACTCGGGCCGGATGCGCCGCTGAACTTCACCGAGACCAAGAACGTCTTCATCGCCGTCGACTGACCGTCATCCATCTCCCCCACCCATCCACGCAAGGAGCACCGCATGACCATCCCCCCCATCAACCTCACCCAGCGCCTTGCAGGCAAGGTTGCCGTGATCACCGGCGGAGCGAGCGGGATCGGCCTGGCCACCGCGATACGATTCGCGGCGGAGGGCGCGACCGTCGTTATCGGCGACATGGACGAGACGGCCGGCCTCGCGGCCGCCGAACTGGTCGACGGGCTGTTCGTGAACGTTGACGTGACCAACGAGGAGCAGGTCGACGCCCTCTTCGACATCGCCGTGCTGACGTACGGTTCGGTGGATGTAGCGTTCAACAATGCGGGGATCTCCCCGCCCGACGACGACTCCATCATGACTACGGAGCTGCCGGCCTGGCAGAAGGTACAGGACGTCAACCTCAAGTCGGTGTACCTCTGCTGCCGGGCCGCGCTGCGCCACATGGTCAGGCAGGGCCGGGGCTCCATCATCAACACGGCGTCGTTCGTGGCCGTGCTCGGGTCGGCGACCAGCCAGATCTCCTACACCGCCTCGAAGGGTGGCGTGCTGGCGATGAGCCGGGAGCTCGGCGTGCAGTTCGCGCGGCAGGGCATCCGGGTGAACGCGCTGTGTCCCGGCCCGGTGAACACGCCGCTGCTGCAGGAACTGTTCGCGAAGGACCCGGCGCGGGCCGCCAGGCGGCTCGTGCACATCCCGGTTGGACGTTTCGCCGAGCCGGAGGAACTCGCCGCGGCCGTCGCGTTCCTGGCCAGCGATGACTCCTCATTCATCACCGGGTCGACCTTCCTGGTCGACGGCGGGATCAGCTCCGCCTACGTGACCCCGGAGTGACCGACGAGACGCCCGGCCTCGACGGCGGGCTGCTGCTTCGCCCGGTGCCGGGCGGCAACGCTTTCGAGGAGACCGTGCAGCGCCTGCTGCAGACCGTGCGGCTCGGCCTGGTCGCGCCCGGTGAGCGGCTTCCGCCCGAACGCGAGCTCGCGACCATGCTCGGCGTGAGCCGGGATACCCTGCGCGACGCGATCGCCTCCCTCGCCGAGGCCGGCTACCTCGTCTCGCGACGCGGGCGGTACGGCGGGACGTTCGTGAACGAGGAACTCCCGGCTATCACTCCGCCGACGGACGCGGTCGGCGCAGTGGGCATCGTCGGCCCTCCGGCCCCGAGGCCGAAGATCTCGCCCGCCCAGATCGAGGACACCCTCACCTTGCGCGAGATCCTCGAGGTGGGCGCCGCCCGCCACGCGGCGGCGCGCGCCCTGTCGCCGGGCGAACGGGAGCAGCTCTGGGCGACCCTCCGCGAGGCGACAGCGGCCACCGGCGACGACTACCGCAGGCTGGACTCGCGGCTGCACCTGACGATTGGCGAACTGGCGGGGTCTCCCTCGCTCATGCCGCTGCTCGCGGAGGTACGGATGCGGGTGAACGAACTGCTCGACAGCATCCCGTTGCTCGGCCCGAACATCGCCAACTCCGACGAGCAGCACGAGCAGATCGTGATCGCGATCCTCACCGGCCGCCCCGATGCGGCAGCCCAGGCGATGACCGAGCACCTCGCCGGCACCGCGTCCCTGCTCCGCGGCTTCCTCGAGTAGTCCCCGCGCTCATCCGTTCCGTTGACTCCGAGCCCACTCGGGTGCTCACAACAGGACGAAATGAGCGCGCGGGCTCGAAAACAGGACGAACCGGGCCGCAGCTGACCTGAGTTCCTGTTTTCGCCCCGGCGAACCGGATCGCTAGGAGCCGAGGATTGTTTCGATCGGGCCGCGCACGAAGTAGACCAGGAAGCCGACGGCCACGACCCAGAGCAGCGGGCTGATGCCCTTGGCCTTGCCGGAGAGCGAGCGCACCAGCACCCAGCTACGCGGGCGTGGCTGTGGTGGTCTGTGTGGCTGAAATGGTGTCCTCCCGGTGGCCGTCTCGGCGAAGTCTCAAGTCTCAAGTCTCAGCCTCAAGTCTCAGCCTCAAGCCTCAAGCCTCAAGCCTCAAGCCTACGGGGGCGATTTCGGTCAGACATGCGGG
>DAIMHX010000044.1:0-5231 GCA_036723055.1 Microbacteriaceae bacterium | reverse complement strand
AGCCTCAAGCCTCAAGCCTCAAGCCTACGGGGGCGATTTCGGTCAGACATGCGGGACGAATGCGCCCCATGCCCGGCGTCGCTCGCCGAGCGGATCGGACTCCACCCGGTCGACGGCATCGATGATCAGCGTGCGCCGGTCCGTCTCGTCGTACCGCGGCCAGGCGACATCCGGCACACCCGTCGTGGCGAAGTCGATCCACCACCGCTGCATCCTGGAACCGATCTCCTGGAAGGTGCGGCGGCCGCCGAGCACGGTCATCCCGCGGCCGAGCCAGCCGTCGAGCCGGTCGAACAGCGGGAACATCTCCAGGCCGTGCGTGGCATCGAGACCCATCCGGCGCACCAGCCGCGGCGCGGCGTCGAAGCGGTAGAAATGCACCGGCGCGTAGCGCGAGTGCCGCTCCCCCACCCGCACGCTCGGATACCAGAACGAATAGTCGCCGCCGAAGTCGAGGGCCGCACGCTGCTCCGGCAGGCCCGGGTAATGCGCCTTGAGCGCCTTCCGCGCCTTCTTCTTCGTTTTCTTGAAAATGGCACGGATGCGTGGGGGCGTCGACGCGAGGATGTCGATGCGCCCGCTGAACAGTGAGCCCTCCCGCTCGTTCGTGCCGATGATCATCGGCACCTGGTGCGCGCGCCCGTCCCGGAATGCGTCAAGCGGGCGCTCCGGCAGGAAGTCGCCGTCGATCACCGGGCAGAGCGGGATGGTTCCCGGGTAGGCGTCAGGGGCGCGCGAGGTGAGAATGGCCGTCGCGGCGGCCAGACGGGCCGGGTCGGAGTCGAGGAGCAGGCTCACGGCCTCCGCAGGGGTGGGCGTGGCTTCGGCGCCACCGTCGGCACCGCTGGCGCCGCCGGCCACCAGTTCGCCGAGGATCTCGACGAAATCCCCCGCCCACTGGGCAGTCAGCCAGGGTGGGTACACCGCGTTCGGCGGCGCGCTCTGCACGATCGCACGTTGGAACAGCCCGGCCGCAGCCGGAACCGTCATCAGCGTCGTGACCGCGTTTCCGCCGGCCGATTCGCCGAACAGGGTGACGGCATCCGGGTCGCCGCCGAACGCGCGAATGTTGTCGTGCACCCATTGCAAGGCCGCCACCTGGTCGCGCAGGCCCAGGTTGCTGACGAAGGGTCGCTCCGGCGTCGAGTAGCGGGTGAAATCGAGGTAGCCGAGGGCACCCAGCCGGTAGTTCAGGCTGACGTAGATGACGCCGCCGCGGCGCACCAGCCCCTCGCCCTGCCGCGGAACCTCGCGCGAGGAGCCGACGCTGTATGCCCCGCCGTGGATGAACACCATCACGGGGCGGAGGGCGTCCTGGTCGATCGGGGCGTCGGGCGCCAGGACGCTGAGACCCAGGCAATCCTCATTCTGCGGGATGCGCGGGTGAGCGCCGATGAACTGGCCGCGGTGCAATTGCGGGGCGACCGGGCCGAAGACGCTCGCGTCGCGCACCCCGACCCACGGTTTGGCCGGCTCCGGCGCCCGGAACCGGAGCGCTCCCACCGGTGCCGCAGCGTAGGGGATGCCACGCCAGGCCAGCACCCCGCGCTCGGCGACCCCGCGGAGCAGGCCCGTCGCCACACGCACCTCTGCCACCGGCGCATCGGCGCGATCGGGGCGGCCCGTTCGGGCGAGTCGACTCACGTCCCGATCATATTCACTATGATCGCCTGAGGCTATGAACGAAATGAAACGAGAGGCCGCCGTCATCCTCTGCACGGTGCTCTTTCGGGGCATCCTCGGTCGGCTCTCGATCTTCCTCGGCGTGATCGTCGGTTATCTGGCCGCTGTGGTGCTCGGCGGGGTCACAACCGCGCTCTACGGCCTGATCGGCGTCATCGGCGTGAAGATCTGGCTGGACAACAAGGTCGCCTTCTCGAAGTCGGTGAACCAGTTCACCGCCGCGATGGCGCTCATCGGCATCGCCAAAAACTACACGTTCACGGCGGGCTCGCTGAGCTTCAACGGCATCGCGCTCGGCACGGTCGCGGCGATCGTGATCTACCACCTGATGAGCTGGGTCGGCCGGGTTCGCCGCACGGCGTAACCCGCCCGGCCTCGCTGCGGAAGGGGACCGGTCAGGCGTGCAGCGCGGGAATGATCAGGTACACGCCGAAGAGCACGGCTCCGGCGCAGAGCGCGAAGCAGGCATACGCGCCGATCAGCGCGGCCGTCCGCTGCTGGAACGTCAGCGGGTTGGCCGTGGCGGCCTTGCGCGAACGCTTGGCCTCCTTGGCGGCCCGCTTCGGCGTGAGCACGGTGATGGCACCAGTGAATTCGGCCGGGTCGACAGTGGGGCTGCGGCCGGCGCTGGTCATCAGCCGGAGGCCGAGCGAGTACAGGCTGACGATGAGGGCAGCCGAGACGAGCGAGGCACCCGCCACGACGAAGAACGCGATCCAGTCGATCACAGCGCGACCTTCTTCCTGTCCTTGCGCGCGGGCTTGCGCGGGGTTTTGCTGATCCGCACGACCCGGCCGGCGTCGTCAATATCGTGCAGCAGGTTCTGGTGCGACACCTTGCTGCTGCGGGACCACCAGAAGATGCCTCCGACGACGATGGATCCGAGGATCACGTCGAGCACGATGCCGATCGGCCCGAGGTTCGCGAGGCCGGCGGCGAAGGCGCCCATGATCGCGGAGGCCGGCAGGGTGAGCACCCAGCCGAGCGCGATGTGCCCGGCCATGCCCCAGCGCACGGTGGAGCCGCGGCGGCCGAGCCCGGACCCGATGACGGAGCCGGATGCGACCTGCGTGGTGGAGAGGGCGAAGCCGAGGTGGCTGGACGCGAGGATGGTCGCGGCCGTGCTGGTCTCGGCGGCGAAGCCCTGGGCCGGCTTGATGTCCGTGAGGCCGCGTCCCATGGTGCGGATGATGCGCCATCCGCCCGTGTAGGTGCCGACCGCGATCGCAAGCGCACAGGCGGCGATGACCCAGAACTCCGGGCCGGTGCCGACGGCCTGGTACCCGCCGGCGATCAGCGTCAGCGTGATCACACCCATGGTCTTCTGCGCGTCGTTGGTGCCGTGGGCGAGGGCGACGAGCGAAGAGGAGAAGATCTGCGCGAAGCGGAAACCGCCGCGTCCGTCCGGCCGGCCGAGTTCGCGGCGCGTGATGGCGTAGGCGAGCCGCGTGGCGCAGAACGCCACCACGCCGACGATGAGCGGGGCGATGACCGCGGGCAGGATGACCTTGGCGATCACCACGTTGTAGTCAACGGCCTGGAAGCCGGCGCCGATGATCGTGGCTCCGATCAGCCCGCCGAAGAGGGCATGGCTGGAGCTGGACGGCAGGCCGCGCAGCCAGGTGATCAGGTTCCAGACGATCGCGCCGATCAGGCCGGCGAAGATGAGTTCCGGCGTGATCTGGATCCCGCCGTCGCCCTCCTTGACGATTCCGCCCGAGACGGTCTTGGCGACCTCCGTGGAGAGGAACGCACCGACCAGGTTGAGGACGGCGGCCACCCCGACGGCGACCTTGGGCCGCATGGCCCCCGTCGCGATCGGGGTTGCCATCGCGTTCGCGGTGTCGTGGAATCCGTTGGTGAAATCGAAGATGAGCGCCAGTGCGATGACCAGCGTAACGATGAGGGTGAATTCCACCGGCGTCTTTCTCTATGCGTGGTGCTGGGCCGGCTGCGGTAGCCCGGCGTTCAGGAGATGTACGTGAGCCGTTGTCGAACCCGTTTGATCCTGACACTCGGCGGCGGGCAAATCAAACTAAGTATGATCCACCACGGTCTCAAGATCCTCCCCGAACGTGAAAGTGGCGCGCACCGGGGTGCCGGCGAGCACGCCCGGCAGCCAGTGTTTGGCGTCATCCCACATCTCGTCGACGGGCAGGGCGGCCACGTCGAACCACTCCGGATTGAGTTCGTCAGACTCGCTGGGAGTGCCCGTCCATTCGGTGCAGACGAACACGCTCGATTCCTGGCTCCAGGCCTCGCGGTGCGGGAACAGGTAGGTGAGCACGCCCAGGGGGGTGAGGGCGGATGCCGTCACGACGAGGCCGGACTCCTCCTCGATCTCGCGCACCGCGGCATCCACGGCGCTCTCGCCCTGCTCGAGCTTGCCACCCAGGCCGACGATATTGCCGGTGCCGAGGCCCTTTTTCTTCCGGCCGAGCAGCACCTGCAGGTCGCCGTCCGGTGAGCGCCTGGTGAGATAACACACGCACACCTGGGGCAGGATCATGCATCCATCGTACCGGCGGCGAACGGAGCGCACCCGGCGCGCGGTTAGGCTGCATGAATGGACTTTGTGCCCGCATCCGGAACCATCACCATGTTCACGACCACCTGGTGCGGCTACTGCACCCGGCTGAAGTCGCAGCTCGACAAGGTCGGCATCGGCTACACCGAGGTCAACGTTGAAGACGTCGAGGGCACCTCTGAGCTCGTGATGAGCCTGAACGGCGGCAATCGAACCGTGCCGACCGTGCTGTTCCCCGACGGCTCTGCCTCGACGAACCCGTCCCTCGCGCAGGTCCAGGCCAAACTCGCCTGACCTGACCTCCTCCCCCACATTCCCCCACCGCGAAAACGCAGTTGTGGTCGTTAAACGGCGCTCATAACGAGCACAAGTGCAGTTTCGCGAAGGAAAGCCGGAACGGGGTTTAGCCGAAGAGGACGGCGGCCTCGTCGTAGCGGGCATCCGGCACGGTCTTCAGTCCGATGGTGGCATCGGCAATGCTGACGACCTCGATGTCGGTGCCGCGCAGCGACACCATCGAGCCCCACTGCTTGGCGTAGATGGCGTCGATCGCGGCCAGGCCGAGGCGGGTCGCGAGCACGCGGTCGTAGGCAGAGGGAGCTCCGCCGCGCTGGGTGTGGCCGAGCACGGTCGCGCGGGATTCGATGCCCGTGCGCTCCTCGATCATCGGGGCGATGAGTTCGCTGATGCCGCCGAGGCGTGGGCGATTGAACGCGTCGAGGCCCTTCGTCGAGTGTGCTTCCTCCATGCCGGCGAGCAGGAAGCCCTCCGACACCACGATGACGGGCGCGCGGCCGCGGTCGCGCACGTGCTCGACCCACTCGCAGATCTGCTCGATGGTCTTGGGCTGTTCGGGGATGAGGATGGCGTGGGCTCCGCCGGCCATGCCGGAGTGCAGGGCGATCCAGCCGACGTGGCGTCCCATGACCTCGACGACCATGCAGCGGCCGTGTGATTCAGCGGTCGTGCGGAGGCGGTCGATGGCCTCGGTGGCGATCTCGACGGCGGTGTCGAAGCCGAA
>DAIMHX010000043.1:0-23979 GCA_036723055.1 Microbacteriaceae bacterium | reverse complement strand
GCTCTAAAGACTCATCTGGCCCACTGAAACGTCGTAAATCAGCGGCCTCCTAGGGAGCCCCCCACAATGAATTCACGGATTACTGCCACGCTCACCCTCGTTTCGGCTCTTGTCGTGCTCGGGTTCGGCGGAGCTGTCACGACGACGGCGCAAGCCCCGCGGGCCGACGTCACCGACTCGCTGCGGGCGTCAAGCCCTGGTTCTTTGGCATCACCAGGCGGAGGACAGAACTCGATCGCCTTGCTATCGGGCGGAGCGGAAACAACCCAGGCGAAGCATCCTCCTTCGGATGCGACCCCGGCGAACATACAGGGCTCGGCTGGGACCATGAAGGACTTCCTGGACTTCGTCATCACCGACGTCGATGCGTACTGGAGCGGAGTATGGGAGGACGCCGGCCGCCCCGAACCCCAGGTCACCTACGCCTTCCCGGCGGCCGGTGAAGTGCTCCCATCCCAATGCGGCGGTCCCACCGACGATCTCAGCGCCTTCTACTGCCCCCCTGATGATGAAATCATCGTGTCCCAGAGTGTCGCCGTACAGATATGGGACGGCACCATCGTCACAAACCCCGACGGCAACATGCAGCACAAGACCGGCGATTTCTCGGTCGCGTACGTGGTGGCCCACGAGTATGCGCACTCGCTCCAGGCCGAACTCGGCATCCTGCGGCCGAACGTCCTGGTCTATCCCACCGTCAACACCGAGCTCCACGCCGACTGCTGGGCGGGCGTCTGGGCGAACTCCGCCGACTACGAAGGAATACTCGACCGGGGTGACATCGAGGAGGCGGTGCAAACGACACTCGACCTGGGCGATTACGCGATTGACGACCCGCTGCACCACGGGACTCCGGCCCAGCGCAGCGAGGCCTTCCTGACCGGGTATGACAGCGGCATTCCGGACGATTGCGAGCCGTACCTGCTGGACCATTATTAGGTTCGCACTACAAGTTCGACCGGCGCCGGCGCCTCCCGATGTCGCGCCGGGCAGGGAGGGGCCCGGCCAACGGGGCAGATCGGGGTGAGCCGCCCTACTGTCCGAGCGCGAGCACGGCGACCGTGGCGGCGAGCAGCAACAGCACAACGTTCACGCCGAGCACCTTCTGCTCGCCGCGGCGGATGTGCACGACCATGGCGACGATCTGCACGAGCACCAGGCCGAACGCCGCGGCCGCCGTGAGCAAGGGCGCGATCCCCGTGACCAGCGGCAGGATGACGCCGAGCGCGCCGAGGATCTCGACCGCGCCGATCGCCTTCAGCTGGGGTTCGGCGAAGTCCTCGACCCAGCCCATTTGCGGCAGGAGCTTCGCCTTGCTCCTGGCGACCTTGCTGAACCCGGCGAGGAGGTAGACGAGAGTGAGGAGCACCGCGGTGATCCAGAGGGTGATGGTCATGGGAACCGTTCCTTCGCGTATTCGTTACTGCACATTAGTTACGATAGGTATGTAACCTAACGAGTAGTTACTTTTATAGCGCACGAGGTCCACGCACTGCTCTGTGCGCAGGGCACACGAGGGTAAGAAATGGACGATCACGGCATGACGACGACAGAACCGCACCCGGCGCAGATGGAGGGGATGTGCGCGGGCCCCGGCAACGACGGCTCGCTCATCCGCGACCTGCTCGATCACCTCGGCGACAAGTGGACCCTCCTCGTCGTGGGGATGCTCGAAGCGGGAGCCGTGCGGTACTCCGAGCTGAAGAACCGCGTGCCCGGCATCTCGCAGCGGATGCTCACGCTCACCCTCAAAAAGCTCGAGCGCGACGGTCTCGTTCGCCGCGAAAGCTTCCCCGAAATCCCGCCGCGGGTCGAGTACGAACTCACCCCGCTCGGGCACACGCTCATTCCCCCGGCCGTCGCCTTCGCGGCCTGGGCACTCGACAACTCGGCCGAGATCCTGGCCAGGCGGGCCGAGTTCGACGCGAGGGAGTAGCGTGCGCGGCGGGCTACGGCTCCATGTCGTCGTGGGTGACGATCCGCGAGAGCTCAATGCCGCCGCCCGGCAGCATCCAGAAGTGCAGTCGGCGAGCGGCCGAGGTGCTCTGCTCGATGGCGACGCGCATGCAGCGGGCGCCGTCTGAACGCACCCGGTCGTGAGCGGTCGCGCCATTCCCCTGCCGCAGCGGGTGCAGCGCGCGGCCGGGCAGGCTCTTCACGCGGCCGGTGAGCACGTCGACGGATGCCTTGAACGCCTTCGCCAGCTGGCCGCCGTCGAGTCCCCCGAGCGACTCGGCGAAACGGTCGGACAGCACGTAGGCGTCGGGGAGCGGCCACTCCGCACGGTCCGTCGGAGGGACGCGGTCGACCCAGGCCAGGTGGATTTCATGGCGGACCCAGCCGTCGGCATCCGTCCACTGGGCGCGACGCAGCTCGAACTCGTTGGTGACCGTCGGCGCGGGCTGCGTGCGGCGTGATTCGCGCAGCATCCGCTTCTGGCTGCGCTGGTCGGCGCGCAGTTCGGCGACCGTGTGGCGGAGGGTGCCGACTTCGACGAGCGCGTCGTGGAGGTGGAGCTGTGCGGCGTGGGTCTGCTCGCGCAGCCGGGCGAGGTCGGAGTCGGCTGCACCGGCTGCGGCCAGCCGCGCCTCCAGCCGGGCGATGCGCGCCTTCGCCTCGGCGAGGGAGAGCTGGGTGGACTGGAGCGCGGCGCTGGATGCGTGCGGCTCCGGGTGCGGGGAATCGAGCTCCGAGGGCGCCGGCGCTGGTGCCGTGAGGACGCGGACCTTGCCGGGGCCGGGGAGGGGGCCCGTCGAGGGAGTCCTGGCGGGCGAGGTCTCGGCGGTTTCGGCCGCCGGGCCGGATTCGCCTCCCGGGAGGGCCTCGGCAACCTCGACCGGCGGCTCGACCGTCGGCAGGGGCTCGACCAGCGCGACCAGCGGGCGGTTCTCGCGCAGCCAGGGCGGGCCGTTCCTCACCAGGGCGAGGGGTGGCCGCACCGGCTCGTCGTCGTCGACGTCGGTCAGGCGCAGGTGCAGCGCGCCGCTCTGGTGGTGCACGACGCGCACGGCCACGACGTCGCCCTCCGACAGGAGGGTGTCGACCTGGTCGAGCGGGTTCGGGGAGATGTCCGGGCGGGTGACCCCGATCGCCGCGTGCGGATGCAGCGCGAGCGCCGCCCGGTTCGCGTTGACGTGCTGCACCAGCGCGAGGGTGACGCTGTTGTGCGGGTAGCGCTCGGCGAGCGCCGCAACGCTGGGCTTGTCGAGCTCGACATTGAGGCGTCGGGTGACGAGGTCGAGCATGCCGTCGATCCGCTGCCCGCGCTGCAGGGTCCAGTCGAGCGGCACCGGCGGGTAGGTGAGCTCCTGCCAGATGGTGGCCAACCCGCCGTCGGCCAGCTCAATCAGTGCGCGGGATCCCCCGGGCAGGAATCCCTTGACGGTTCCGGTGACGGAGGTGGCGGATGCCGGGGCGTGCGCGAACAGGCCCGCCTGGTGGGCGTGGGCGAGGGCATCCGTGACCAGTTGCTCGGTGGCTTGACGAGCGTTGCCGTACGCGAAGCGGAGCCTGGACCGGCCGATGTCGGCGAGCGCGTCGGCGCCGACGGGGTAGGAACGGCCGGCGCCGCCGTAAACCTGGAACCGGTTAGGCAGGAGGTCGCTCAGCTCTCGGGTGAGGGGACCCGTCTCGAGGAGGAAGACCCGCGTGACGTCGCCGACCTCGTCGGCGAGCTGGTCGAGGAGGAGGTCCGGCTCACGGGACCCGAAGCGGGAGGTCACAACGACCCAGGGGCGGTCGCGGGCGGGGTCGTGCAGCCCGGCGGCAAGCTGCTCGACGGCAGCGCTCGACTCGACTCGGGTGTACGTCATCGTCGCCCCCTTTCGGCCAGGGCATTCGGCCTTAGATCGAGGCTACGGCGGACCGGTGACATGGAACCCGCCATTCCGGCTCGGGGCGGCGCGCCGGTCACCCCCAGTGCGGGGCGGCGGCAGCACGAACGCTTCCAAAAACCGTTCAGGGAGTTGCGTTGCCGGCGTGCAGTTGCATTGCCGGCGTGCAGGAAAAGCCCCACCGCGGCCGAACCGGTCAGTCGGTCGGAATGACGAACGTGCGCCGACCTCGCGCCTCGTCGGCGCGTTGGCGGTCCGTGAGTTCGGATTGCACCGCGGCGGCAAACGCGCGCGTCATGGGGTTCGGGGCGTCGCGCATCCAAGCCATTGACAGCCCGGTCGTCGCCCACTCCTCGCGCAGCGGCACAAACACGACTCCGGGAATGGGCAGATACGACGAGACATGGGGCATGAGCGACACCCCCAGCCCGCAAGCGACGGTGCTCAGCATGGAGAGGTCGTTGGCGGCGTGTTGCGGGATGCGAGGCGCGAATCCCGCCTGAATGCACGCCGCGATGATCCGGTCATAGGCATGGGGCGCGTCGTCACGGTGGAACATAATGAAGTCGTCACTGGCGAGCTCTGTGAGTCTGACGGAATTCGCTTCGGCGAGCGGATGCGTGGCCGGCATGGCACAGACGAGAGGCTCTTCCGCCAGGACGAGCATCTCGTAGTCGTCGCCCAGGTTCCGCACTCGGGTGAAGCCAACGTCGACCTGACCACTCCGCAGACTGCCCAGGATCGCCCGCTCCTCGCTTTCCTCCATGAAGACGCGAACCTCCGGATGCGCCGCTCGGAACGTACGGACGACGGAGGGAAGCAGCCCGGAGAGGACGGAGCTGATGCTGCCGATTCGGATCGGCCATACTTCGGCGACCACCTGGTCGAGCAGCGACTCCACTTCATCGATCTGTTTGAGGATGCGCCGCGCCTCTCGCAGGAGCACAACGCCCGCGGGAGTGAGCCGCGGGGCCTTGCGGGCCTCGCGCTCGAAGAGCCGTGAGCCGAGCTTGCGTTCGAGCCGGCTAATCGCCTGGCTGAGCGGCGGCTGGCTCATGCGCAACCTCGCTGCAGCGCGGGTGAAGGAGAGGTCCTCGGCGACCGCCACAAAGTATCTCAGCTCCCGTGTTTCCACCGTATACCGCCTTCCTACATACGTTTTCGATATAAGCGAGATGGTAATTGATATTTGATGCGCGATGAGAATCCTGGTGAAACTTGACCCAGAACCGAAGGGAATGACATGACAGATCTCGACGCGCAGGTCGCCGTAGTGGGAGTTGGCACCATGGGATCGCTTGCCGCGTGGCAACTCGCTCGACGCGGGCTGAGCGTCATGGGATTCGAACAGTTCAATCCCGGGCACGACCGCGGAAGCGCAGGCGGCGAAAGTCGTTTGTTCCGCACCGCCTACTTGGAGGGCTCGCACTACGTGCCCTTGTTGCGCACATCCCGAGAGCAATGGCGGGAACTGGAGGCTGACGCCGGGGTCGACCTTCTCACCATCGATTCCGGTCTCATGATCGGCGACCCGTCGAGCGAATTCCTGCGCGCCGTGCGCCGATCGATCGAGGAGCACGGCATCGACCATGAGATCCTCGGCACGGCCGCGATGAGGGCTCGATTCCCTCAGCATGCGCTCAATGACGGCGAGATCGGCGTCCTTGACCACGAGAGCGGTTACCTGCGCCCCGAGCTCGCCGTGACCGTCGCCGCTGAGTCGGCCGAATCGCACGGTGCCATCATCCACCGGCGCACTCCGGTCCGGTCGATCCGGCGGGGTGCAGACGCCGTCACGATCGTTACGGATGACCGCGAGTATCGGTTCGCCCGGGTCGTCGTGACTGCCGGCGCATGGACCAACCGCCTGCTCCCGGGGCTTACCCCGACGCTCGACGTGCAGCGGCTGATCATGACCTGGTTCCCGACGAAGCACCCCGAGAAGTTCCGCAGCGATGTCTTCCCTATCTTCATTCGGCAAACCGAAGGCTACGACATCTCCGGGTGGCCGACGCTCGATGGCGCGAGCGTGAAAATTGCCATCAACTACGGCTGGGACCACGTGGCCGACGTTGAGCACGTCGATCGAACGGTCGACGACCGACTGTTGTCCATCATCCGCTCCGCGGTCGCGCGCTTCTTCCCGGATGTCATCCCCGAGCCTGTGCGCGCCAGCGTCTACTTCGACGGTTACACCCAAGACCACGACGCTTTCGTCGGTCTCCTTCCCGCCGACCCGCGGATCGTCGTCGCCGGCGGCTTCAGCGGCCACGGGTTCAAGATGGCGAGCGGCATCGGATTGGCATTGGCGGACCTTGCCGAGCGGGGCGAGACCGCCATGCCGATCGGTCATCTCGACCCGCGGCGATTCTCCGTCACGCCAACCGTCGAGGACCGGCTCAACGCCGCACGCCCGACGCTCATCTCCGGACTGCAGGGGCCATGACCCCCCTGCCGCCTACGCCATCCCTCCCACCGAACCAGAAGGAATCTCACCCCGTGTCAGACACTACTCACACCATCACCGCGGACATCGTGGTCGTCGGCCTCGGCGCCTGGGGATCGCAGGCGCTGTGGCGCCTCGCCGCGAGGGGCATCGACGTCGTCGGTATCGAGCGCTACGGCATAGGGCATTCCATGGGGTCGACCCACGGAACCACTCGCCTGTTCCGCATTGCCTGTCTTGAGCATCCGGGACTGGCCCCCATCGCCATCCGGTCACGGGACCTCTGGAATGAACTGGGCGACGCGGTCGGTGAGACGCTGCTGCGCCAGACGGGCGGCATCATGGTCGGCCCGCGACACGGTCACGTCGTCGCCGGAACGCTTGCCGCCGCCGACGCGGCGGGACTGGACGTCGACCTGCTCGACCACGACCAACTCCTTGAGCGCCTTCCGCAGTACGGCGATTTCGGCCCGGACGATATCGGCGTATGGGATCCCGCGGCCGGCGTCAGCTACCCGGAGGCGGGCGTGCGCGCTGCCGTGAGCGAGGCCGAACGTCTTGGCGCACGTGTGCTCAGTGACACGAGGGTCACCGACGTGGAACTCATCAACGACGGGGTCCTGGTCAGCGCCGGCCCGCTCCGGATCCACGCCAAACAGGTCGTGCTCGCCGCCGGAGCCTGGATGCCGAAGTTCGTCGACTACCCGCTGGCCGCCCGTCGGACGCCCCTTTTCTGGTTCGACAGCGCCGATGAGAATGCCACACTGCCCGGCGGCGACTTCGACCTCGACGCGTTCCCGGTGTTCATCCGTGAGCTTCCTGACGGGTCGGTGCTGTGGGGTCATGGCGCCCGCAAGGACGGTGACGACCATTTCTCCGTCAAGATCGGAATGGAGGATCGCGGGGACAACTTCTCCGACACCGACGCCGACACGGTGGACCGCTACATCCACCCCGACACCGACTTCGGGCAACTCTCCGAACTCGTCTCACGCGCCTTTCCGACTCTCGACAGCACGCCGACCAAGGCCATCTCCTGCATGGTCACGAACTCGGCCGATGGCCAATTCCTGGTCGGCCGGCCCGACGACGATCCGCGATTGATAATCGCGGGCGGCGACAGCGGCCACGGCTTCAAACATGCCCCCGGAGTCGGTGAGCTACTCGCCCAGATCGCCGTCGGCGAGCGGCCGTTCACCGATATCGGCTTTCTCGACCCGAACCGTTCTTTCGCAGGCGGATCGTCCTGGCAGGTCGGCAACGCGCTCGCAGCGTCCGCCGCACGCTGACCACCGGAGTTGCGCCCGCAATAGACCGGAAACATTCCACCCGCACTATGGATAAACAAGGAGCACACATGACGAACCCGAAACGCACACTGATGACCATGGCCGTGATCGTGGCGGCAGGTCTGGCTCTGTCCGGCTGCACGAGTGCAAGCTCGGCGCCTGCCGTGGACAATACGCTCGACACCATAACCGCCGGAACACTGCGGGTCGGCGTCACAGCCGACTCGAAACCGTACGCGTACACCGAGAATGGCCAGATCAAGGGCTTCGATGTCGACCTGGCCACTGAGGTGGCGAAACGGCTCGACCTCAAATCCGAATTCGTGGCACAGGAGTTTTCTGCGCTGATCCCTGCCGTCGCCAATGGCCAATTCGACATGGCAGCGGCCTCGACGTCCGACACCGAGGAACGACGCAAAACGGTCGACTTCAGCGACCATTACTTCATCGGCTACATCACCGTGCTTGCGGCCAAATCCGCCGGCATCACCGATGACGTCAAGACGCTCGCTGGCAAGCGATTGGGCATCATCCAGGGAACGCTGCAGGACAGCTACGCCCAGGACCACTTCACGGGCGCCGAGCTCGTGCGCTTCCCCGACAATAACTCGGCGATCGCGGCGCTCAAGGCCGGAACCATCGACGCGCACTTCCTCGACTACCCCGTTGCCCAGGACTACGCTGCAGCGGACCCGAACAAGTCCCTCGAGATCGCGATCAACATCGAGGTGCCTGAATATCCGGTTGGGTTCCCGATCAAGAAGGGGAATGACGTGCTGCGGAAAGCCATCAACGGTGCTCTGAAGGACATCATCGCGGACGGCACGTGGCTCAAGATCGAAACCAGCTACTTCCCTGACCAGCCGGTTTCCGACCAGTTCAAGCCCGTCAAGTAACCTCGATCCCTCATGGATGCCCGGGTTCGCCCGGGCACCCACGCCATCCAGCGCACCGCCGCATCACCGAGGAGCCTCAGTGGACATCACGGACATCCTGAACAACATCGTCTCAACATTTTTCAACGGCGAAGCGATGCTTCGCACCCTGCCGGACATGCTTGCGTACGGCCTCGTGAACACGCTGATCCTCGCGGTGCTGTCGACGGCCTTCGGCGTGCTGCTGGGCCTCCTGCTCGCCATCATGGGCGTGAGCCGCAGTCGCCTGCCGAGGCTCCTCAGTCGCGTTTACACCGACGTCTTCCGCGGACTCCCAGCGATCCTGACGATCCTGCTGGTCGGCACGGGCCTGGCCCCACTCATCAACCCCCTCACCCGCGGAAACCCGTATCCCCTCGGCATCTTCGCGCTCAGCCTGATCGCGAGCGCGTACATCGGGGAGATCTTCCGCGGCGGCATCCTCGCCATTGACAAGGGCCAACTCGAGGCGAGCCGCGCCCTCGGCATGACCCACGGGTCTGCCATGCGGCTCATCGTCATCCCACAGGGGATCCGCCAGGTGCTGCCTTCGCTGGTCAACCAGTTCATTGCGATCGTGAAGGACTCGTCGCTCGTCTACTTCCTCGGTTTGATCACGACCCAGCGGGAGTTGTTCCGCATCGGGCAGGACTCCGCCATCACCTACGGCAACCTGTCCCCTCTCGTGCTCGCCGGGGTGTTTTACCTCATTATCACCGTCCCGCTGACGCACCTCGTGAACTACATCGACTCGAGGCTCCGACGCGGGAAACGCGTCGCCGCCGTCGAACCGCCGACCGATACCGGGGCAACGCCGCTCGGCACGGTATCGGCCGCACCCATTTTCACCGAAGACACGATCGTGAGGACGTAGACATGTCCACCATCACCCATACCGCAGCCCCCGCGACCCTCGTCGAGGGCATCACGGCCGGTTCACTCGAACTCATCGGCATCACCAAGAGCTTCGGCGATGTTCAGGTCCTGCACGGCATCGACCTCAAGGTCGACCGAGGAAAGACCGTGTGTGTCATCGGTCCGTCCGGCTCCGGAAAGTCGACCATGCTCCGCTGCATCAACCGTCTCGAGGAACCAAGCGGGGGCAAGATCCTGCTCGACGGGGACGACATGCTCACCGCGAATCCCGACGTGTTGCGTCGACGCGTCGGTATGGTCTTCCAACATTTCAATCTCTTCCCGCATAAGACCGTGCTCGACAACCTGGTTCTCCCGTTGCGCACGGTGCGCCGACTTTCCCGAGATGAGGCCGAGGCCATCGCCATGGGCAAGCTGGCCGACGTGGGTCTCGCGGAGAAAGCCACCTACCGACCGTCCAGCCTCTCCGGCGGACAGCAGCAGCGCGTGGCGATTGCACGGGCACTGGCCATGGGGCCAGAAGTCATGCTCTTCGATGAAGCAACGTCGGCGCTGGATCCCGAGCTGGTCAAGGGGGTGCTGTCCCTTATGACGGATCTTGCCGACGGCGGGATGACCATGGTCGTGGTCACGCACGAGATGGGCTTCGCACGGCACGCGGCCGACGAGGTCGTGTTCATGGACCGCGGACTCGTGGTCGAGGTCGGTCAGCCCGCAGCACTTTTCGACGACCCGCAGACGGCGCGCCTGCGCACATTCCTCTCCCAGGTGCTGTGACCGAGCCTCATTCCGCGAGTTGAGTTTCGGACAGGACACCTTCGTTTTCGAAACGAGGGTGTCTTGTCCGCACTTCAATGCAGCCCTCGACGTCCGGTTCGGAAACCGGATGCCGCGCTCGGTGCATCGCTTCCGTCGCGCCGCCGCGACCCACACCGCCGACTCCCCGCGCCTAACTCGCCGCGATCACTACTGCCAGCACACCCATCACGAGGGCGATCGGGGTCATCGTGCGCCGCTCGGATGCGCTCTTCGAGAGGAGGTTGCCCACCACGCCGAGCAGGAGATACCCGGCGATCACCCACATCGCAACGGTGACGAAGACTTCGCTCGGGATGAGGTCGGTCACGTTCGCGCGCTCGAGTGCGACGACCGCGAAGACCGCGTAGAGGACGATCGCGATGACGCTCCCGGCTCGCAGCCGGGGAGGGAGCACCGCGTGCTGGCCGCCCCACGCGAAACGTCCCCAGGGAAGTCCGGCGATCAGCAGCGCCTGGAAGATCGCCAGCCCGGCCAGGATGACGCAGAGAAGGAGAGCCAGAATCGGTGTCATAGCTTCGGATTCTATGGGCTGGGCGGGGTGCAGGGCATCCGTTTCTGCGGGCGACGTTCAGATCCCTTTCCCGCCCGTCAGGGCAGGACTACGATTCCTCGTAAACACGCTTGGAAAGGACAATTTGTCATGGAATGCATCACCTGGTTCGCGCCAATTCTGCCCGGAAAGCTGGACGCCTGGAAGATGATCAACGAGGAGATAAAGGGGCCCCGCCGAGAGGAACACGACCGGTCGCGCAAGCGCATCGGCATGACGCGGGAAGTCGCAAGCCTCATGCAGACACCGCAGGGGGACTTCGTCTGCCTCTTCCACGAAGCGGAGAATCTCGCCAAGGCCTTCCACACCCTCGCCACGTCTGACGACCCGTACGACATCTGGTTCCGGAACCGCCTCATGGAGCTGCACGGGCTGACTCCGGAGATGATGCAGGCTCCCCTGCCGGCGAAGGTCTTCCTCGACTACAAGGCCGAGGGCATGGAAGGAACAGCCCGCCAAACGGAAACGGGGAGGGCCAGCACGCACACCGACTGATCTCGCTGCCGCCGGCCCGCCCGGGGCGACGCGACCGCTAGATCGTGAAGTCGGCGCCCTGAGGCTCGCCGGCGGGTGCCGGCGCGGCTTCGCTGTACGACGAGGTGACCAGGATTGGCATGTGGTCGGATGTCCCGCGCGGCAGGGTCTCGATGTTGTCGATCGTCAGGCCAACGGATGTCGCCAGGTCGAAGTGCCCGCGGAAGAACTTGTACCGGGTGTACGTCTTGCTGTCGCTAAGGGTGAGGTCGTAGCCGGATTCCTTCACCTGCGCGCTCAGGTGGCCCTTGAACAGCGGGTAGTTGTAGTCGCCCACCATGAGGGTCGGAAGCCGTGGGCCGAGGGTGTGCAGCTCCTCGTGGGCCGACCGGATCTGGTTGCGGCGCAGGGAGTTCAGCGCGGTCAGCGGCGCCGCGTGGAATGACGCCACGACGAGATCCCGCTCGGCCTCGAGGTCGGTCAGAAGTGTGCCGATGAGGCGCTCGTGCGCGGGCGTCAGCAGCCGGTCGTGCAGCGACTTCTTGAGCTCGAAGGCCTGCGTCTTCAGCGCCGTGAAACGGTCCTTGCGGTAGTAGACGGCCAGCCCGAGCCGGTTGCGTGTCGTCGAGTCGGCCAGGTGCAGCAGACCGATCTCGTCGGGCAGGTCGAGCGTGTCGCATTCCTGCAGGCACATGATGTCGGGGTCGTAGTTCTCGGCCAGCGCGATGAGTTCGCCGCTCGCGCTGTGCTTGCGCAGGTTGTAACTTATGACCTTCACGACAGACCTGTTTCAGACTCGATTTCGGACTCGATGGGTGGGAATCCAGCCTACTTTCCGATGGGGTCGAACGTTGCATCGCGATTGCTGGGCAGTTGCTGAACGGATGCTCAGGGTGCGGACGCCGGCACGAGGAACTTGCCCACGACCGCGACCGCGGCGCCGAGGGCGACGCCGCCGAGCACATCCGACAGCCAGTGCGCGCCGGTGTGCAGCCGGGAGTAGGCGACGGGGCGGGGCGGATGGGTGCGACGCGGCACCGCAAACAGGAAGCGACCGGCCTGGCGCCGCGATTCTTCCTGTATTGGGTGACAGCCGTGCAATTCTTCCTGTTCTCGCGACGGCGGACCCCTCTTGACGGGCGCTCTGAAGAAGCTGCTCGACCGCATCGATGAGACGTGACGGCTGGCTCGTTCTCAGCCTGCGCCTGTCATGAGCGCGACCAGCGCCACCGTCACCGGCGGCACCACGACGACCCCAACGCCGATCGTTGCAGCCGCGCCGAGCAGCGCCCAGAGCACGCGTCGCACGCCGGCCGCGTGAACGTCGGCGTCCAGGGCGTCGAAGCGCGCCATCACGTCGCCAAGCTCGGTCGCGGCCACCGGGAGCCAGGTCTCCGGGCTGTCGATGATCGAGTCGAGTTCCATCAGTTCGGGCTCGGTCAGCACGGGGTGGAGCTTCATCAGCCAGGTCCGAAGATGCTGCGCGTCGACGACCTTCACCTGCTCCGGCTTCTCGCGGATGATGAGTTGCTTCGGGTCGACGAGCGCGATCACCGGTTGCACGGGCGTGAGCAGCGGCATCCGTTCCCGCACGAGCTTCGTCACCCGGGCCGCCTCGAACTCGGCGTTGCGGATGTGGTGAACCTTCTGGCCGGCGACACACATGCATTGTTTGCCGACCCAGACTTCCTTGCCGCTGTGATGCTTCGTGTTGATCGTGAAAACGCCGCCGGGGCCGACCACGAGGTGGTCGATGTCCGAGCCGTGGGCGCCGACCGGCAGCGCGTGGAAAACCGTCCACTCCGGGGGAAGCGTCTCGAGGATCAAACCGACGACCCGTTCGCCTTTCGCCCCGACGTACCAGGGCGCGGTGTCTGCGTTGAGCGGGCTGCGACCGAAGAACCGGGCCAGGGGTGATCTGGGCGGCAGGTTGCTCTGCTGCTGCAGCAGTTCCTCAATGACCGATTGGGCCGCGAACCGATGCCGCATCGTGGGGGTCTCTAACGTCACGAATCTCCTCGTCGGCTGCATTGACCATAGCGAGCGAGTCCCCCCCGGCAGCAGCCCCCGAACGGGTGGCTGACGGCGTGTCGGAATGTGCGCATGGAGCCGTCCCGGGCGCGCCAAAGCCGCCCCCGCGTGTCGAGCCGAGTCGCCTCAGCGGCCGCCGGTCAGCAGGATCATCGTGTCCGCCGCGAGGAGCGGCCCCACGGCGATTCCCACGCCGGTGGCTGTCACGATGCCCAGCACCCGCCAGAACAGGCGACGGATGCGCGCGACGCGAACGTCAGCATCGAGCGCGGCGAAACCGGCCAGCAGGTTCGTCGTCGGTGCCGCCGGCTCCGCGAGCCACGATGCGGGGCTGTCGATGACCGCGTTCACCTCCATCCGCTCCGGCCAGGCCAGCACCGGGGGAAGGGCGAGAAGCCAGGCGCGCAGGTTGCGGGCATCGATGACCTTCACCTGCGCAGGCCTCCGCCGGATGGCGAGGCGTGCGGGGTGCACGATCGCGACCACCGGGCGCGCGGACGTGCTCTTCGGCATCCGTTCGCGCATGAGTTCGCTGACGCGAGTCGCCTCGATTTCGGCGTCGCGGATGTATTCCTTCTTCTGGCGGGCCACCATGACGGTGCGCCCGGACACCCTGACGCTCTTGCCGTGGTGGTGCTTCGTGCTGATGGTGAAGACTCCGGCCGGGCCGATGGCGAGGTGGTCGATGTCGATGCCCGTGCCGACCGGGAGCGAGTGGAAGACCTTCCACTCCTTCGGCAGCGTCGCCAGGACAGACCCCACGACCCGCTCGCCCTTGGCGCAGGCGTACCAGGCTGCGCTGTCGACCCCGAGCGGCGACCGGCCGAAGAAGCACGCGAGGCGCGTCCGAGGCACCGTGCTGCCCTGCACCAGCAGCAGTTCTTCGATGGCCGACTGGGCCGCGAACCGGTTACGCATGGTGGGCGTGTCAATCATCATGGTGCTCCTCGTCGCCTGCCTCGAATGTAGCGAGGGAACCTCGCCTCTCATCAGCCCCAGAACGGGCGTAGACCGCCCCGGCCAGTGACGCCTGCCGAATGACGCCTACTGGTCGTGCTCGTGGAAGGTGCTGAGCCGCGGCGCACCGGCGCCGTGCCCTACTGCCCCGCGTTGTAGACGTCGGAACCGAAGCGGCTGAGGCCGGGCGTGCCCGCGTAGCCGAGGTAGGGCAGAGCGAAGGTGTCCTCGATGCTGGCGAGCAGGCTGTAGTGGTTGTAGGGAGTGGTCGACGTGGTGCCACCCGTGGTGAACGGCGACAGCACGAGGGCGCCTACCCGGCCGCCGCCGAGGCCGGTGATCCCGGGAAGCGGGCTGTTCGGGCCCGGGCCTTCGCCGCAGCAGGCGCTGGAATCCGACCCAGGGCTGTCCGACTCGTCGAAGGTGATCACGAGCACGCCGTCCTTCTTGAACGCCGGCGAGGAGGTGATCGCCGGAAGGACCCATCCTGGCTGCGGAATCTCGCTGCGCCGGCTACCCGCCGGCGTTGTACACGTCAGACCCGAAGCGGTTGAGGTCCGGGGTGCCCGCGTAACCGAGGTAAGGCAAGGAGAAGGCATCCTCAATGCTGGCCAGCAGGCTGTAGTGGTTGTACGACCTGGTCGATGTGGTGCCGGCGGTCGTGAACGGCGAGAGCACAAGGGCCCCCACCCGGCCGCCGCCCGGTCCATCGATGCCGGGCTGCTCGGCGTTCGGGCTCGCACCCTGGCCGCAGCAGGCGCTCAAGTCGGACCGGGCGCTGTCCGACTCGTCGAAGGTGATCACGAGCACGCCGTCCTGCGTGAACGCGGGAGAGGAGGTGATCACCGGCACCCACTGCTTCAGCCAGGCATCCGCGCTCTTCAGGCCGCCGGGCCTGCCGCCGACGCAGGGCGAATCGTGGCCGTCGTGGCAGAGGTTCGGGCTGATCATCGACAGGTTCGGCGTGGTGGCCGTGGCGGCGAGGTCTGCCTTGAGCGCGCCGAGGTCGAGTACGTTCCGGGCGCAGTCGGGCGACCCGGTGATCCCCGCGAAGTAGACGAACGGGTTGTGCCGGGCCGCGTACTGGTCGCCGACCCTGGCCCGCTGGGTGTGGTCGACGGCACCGAGGTCCGGATGCCGGCACGCCGACCCCATGTCCTCCATGTAGCCCTTCCAGGTGAGGCCGGCATCGCTGAGCTGGCCGGCCACGGTTGGCACGCTCTCCGGGTAGACGCAGCCCTCCCCGACGACCTGGCCGAGGTCGGCGGTGGCTCCGGAGACGACGAACGGGGAGTACCGGCGGCAGTCGTCCTGGGTGGCGGCGTTGGGACCCTGACCGGAGATCTGCGCGATGTAGTTCCCCAGGGAGTGGTGCGCGACGCCGTAGTACCTGGTGAGGAGCACTCCCTGCTTGCGCAGGGTGGTGGACAGGTAGGGCGCGTCCGAACCCGGACCCCAGGTCTTGTCGTAGCCCTTGTTCTCCAGGTTGATCACGAAGATGTGCTGGGGTGCCGCCGCGGAAGCCGGGGTGGGCGTGGAGCCGGGCGTCGTCGGCTCGTTCGCCGTTTGCCACAGCAGGATCGCCGCCGGCACGATCAGCGCCGCGGCGACGATCGCGATGATCCAGCGCACGCGGGTCGAGAGGCCGTTGGGCGTGCCGGGTGTTCCTGGCGTTCCTGGCGTTCCGGGTGTGGACATCACGATCGTCCGCCGAGCACACGCATCACGGTCGTCTGGGTCCCCACGTCAGCGATACTACCCGGATCGCAGTGCGCGGCCGCAGCCTCGTCGCGAGGCTAGCTGCGGGCGGAATCGACCCGTGGACGAGCCGGGTCGCGTCGCACGGCGGTGCGGTCGCATCCGGAGCATTTCAGCAGGTAGTGCGGGAGCGAGGCTCGCAGGTTGTTGGCGGGATTCGGGGCAAGGATGGCGTCTGATTTGCAGTAGGGGCAGGTGATTCTCATGACTGAAACTCCCTCGATCGACCACGTCCCCCATGCCTGCATGAAGGCCTGTTCGGGCGACCGTTCGTCGCTCACGGCGCAAAGCTAGCAGGTACGTGGCTGGGACGCTGTCGGCATGAATGAGGACATCTCGGTGAAGGTTGGGCGAACTCGGGGCGTCTTCGGCGCGACCGTGCCCGCACCGCCCTTTCGCCGAGATTGCCCGTTGCGGTCGAGATTGACCGGTGTGCCGGTCAATCTCGACCGCAGGTGTCAATCTCGGCGCAGGTGTCAATCTCGGCGCGGGGGTCGTCCGCGCCGACCCTGGCGTCCGCCCCCGCTGGTCGATCGCGCCCCGGGGAGGTGCGCGGGCGACGCCCGGCTAGGGAACGAGAACGTCGCGCTGCGCGGAATCCGCCGTCCCGGCATCCGTCGTACCGGCATCCGCAGCACCCGCACCGCCAACTCCCCGGCCACGCCCGCCACCCATCCGACGCCGGATCGCCTTGACGATCGGCGGCACAACGAGGAACAGGGCGATCACGGTGTACAGCACCACGGCGAGCGGCTCGCTGACGAGCGCGCCGGGGTCGCCGGCGCTGATCTGCAGCGCCCGCCGCAGCTGGCGTTCCATCTCCGGGCCGAGGATGGCGCCGACGATGATCGGCAGCACCGGGAACCCGTACCGCCTGGCCATGTACCCGACCGCGCCGATGACGAGCAGAATCACGATGTTCATCGCCTGCAACCCCGCCGCGTAGGCGCCGAGGGTGGCGAAGAACAGGATCCCGGCGTAGAGGTACGGGCGCGGGATGCGCAGCAGCTTCGCCCAGAACGGCGCCAGCGGCAGGTTCAGCGCCAGCAGCAGCGTGTTGCCGATGAACAGGCTCGCGATCAGCGTCCAGACCAGCACCGGTTCCGTCTTGAACAGCAGCGGCCCCGGGTGGATGCCGTACTGGTTGAACGCGGCGATCATCACCGCGGCGGTCGCCGTGGTCGGCAGCCCCAGCGTGAGCAGCGGCACGAGCGTGCCGGCCGCCGACGCGTTGTTCGCGGCCTCAGGACCGGCCACACCCTCGATGGCGCCGTGCCCGAACTCCTCCGGATGCTTCGACAGCTTCTTCTCGACCACATACGAGAGGAAGGTGGGGATCTCCGCCCCGCCGGCCGGGATGGCGCCGAACGGGAAGCCGATCGCCGTGCCGCGCAGCCACGGCTTCCAGCTGCGCTTCCAGTCTTCCTTGCCCATCCACGGCACGCCGACCGGGATCGTCGCCTGCTTCGAGCGTCGCAGGTGCGCGGCGATCCACAGGGCCTCACCGACGGCGAAGAGGGCCACGGCGATCACGACGACGTCGACACCGCCGGCCAGGAGCGGCTGCCCGAAGGTCAGCCTGGGCTGCCCGGTCGTGGCATCCATCCCGATCAGGCCGATCGTCAGCCCGATGAACAGCGCCGACAGCCCGCGGATCCGCGAGGAGCCGAGCACGGTGCTGACCGCGATGAACGCGAACACCATCATCGCGAAGTACGAGGGAGCGCCGAGGCTGATCGCGATCGTCACGATGAACGGAGCCACGAGGACCAGGGCGGCCGTGGCCAGGCTGCCGGCGACGAACGAGCCGATCGCCGCCGTCGCGAGCGCCTGGGCGCCGCGGCCGGCCTTGGCCATCTTGTTGCCCTCGAGCGCCGTGACAACGGATGACGACTCCCCCGGGGTGTTGAGCAGGATCGACGTCGTCGACCCGCCGTACATCCCGCCGTAGTAGATCCCGGCGAACATGATCAGCGACCCGGTCACATCGAGCGCGTAGGTCAACGGCAGCAGCAGCGCGACCGTCATGGCCGGCCCGATGCCGGGCAGCACGCCGACGGCGGTGCCGAGCAGCACGCCGATCAGCGCGTAGAGCAGGTTGTTGAGGGTGAGCGCGTGCGCGAACCCCTCCATCAGGAGGGCGAGGTTGTCCATCAGAGAATTCCTGTCAGCAGTCCGGCCGGCAGATTGATGCCGAGGCCGAGTACAAAACCGTAGAAGGTGGCGACCGCGAGCCCGATGCCGATGAGCAGGGCCCACACGTAGCGCCGGGAGCCGAGCAGCAGCGCCGAACCATAGAACATGAGGGCGCTGGCGATGACGAACCCGAGCGGGTCCATCAGCAGCGCGGCGGCCAGGATGATGCCGGCCAGGCCGAGCAGGGTCGGCCAGTGCGCCGGTCCGGAGAGGTCGATGTCCTCGCCGTCCTCCGGCTCGCCGCGCCCGCCGCGGAGCACGTCCACCGTGAGCGCGATCGCGCAGAGGGCCAGGCCGACCGCGATGAGAGTTGGCACGACCTGCGGCCCCATGACCCCGGCGTTGATCGCCGTGTGGCGAATGTTCGCCGTGTCGATTCCGATGACGACGGCGGTCGCCCCGAGCAGGGCCGCGACACCCAGCTCGGAGCGACCACGCATCACGGATGTGAGGCTGGTCACACCAGTCCCAGGCTCTTGAGCACCGTCGAGACCCGCGTGTCCTGTTCGGTCAGGAACGAGGCGAACTTGTCGCCGGTGATGAACGCATCCGTCCACCCGTTGTCTGCGAGGACCTTCGCCCATTCCTTGCTGTCGTGCATCTTCGTGACGGCGGCAACGAGGCGGGCCTTCTCGGCCTTGGTGATGTCGGGAGCGGCGAGCAGCCCGCGCCAGTTGGTGAAGACCAGGTCGACGCCCTGCTCCTTGAGGGTCGGCGCGTCGAGCACGGGGACACGTTCGGCGCTCGTCACGGCGAGCACGCGGAGCTCGCCCGACTTGACCTGCTCGAGGAACTCGCCGTAGCCGGATGCCGCGAACTGGAGCTTGCCGCCGAGGATCGCCGGCAGCAGCTCGCCGCCGCCGTCGTAGGCGACGTAGTTGACGTCGCCGGCCTTGATGCCCACGGCATCGGCGAGCTGCATCGGCAGCAGGTGGTCCGGGCCGCCCGGCGAGGAACCTCCGCCGACCGGGAACGAAGCCGGGTTCTTCTTCCAGGCTGTGATCAGGTCGTCGAGGGTCTTGTACGGGGAATCCGTCGGCACGAAGATGGCGCCGGCTTCTTCGATCAGGCGCGCGATCGGCGTCGCGGCGGCGACCTTCGCATCCGTCTCGTTCGTGTACGCGGCGCCGACAACGCCGAGGCCCATCAGCAGCATGAAGTTGCCGTTGCCCGATTCGGTGAGCGTGCGGGCGAGGCCGACCGTGCCGCCGGCGCCGGCGAGGTTCGTGACCTCGGTGCCGGTGGTGACGCCGATTTCGTCCATCACCTTGACCGCGGCGCGGCCGGTGACGTCGTAGCCGCTGCCCGGCGCGTTGGGCACCATGACCTGGAGGTTCTTGATCGGACCGCTGTTCGTGGCCGCCGAGGTGGTGGTGCCGTGGGTGACGCCGCAGGCACTCAGGGCCAGCACGAAGGTCGACGCCAGGACCGTGGCCCCGATGAGACGACGTGTGCGGGCGGGGGCGGTGCGGGCCGGTGTGGTCAGTGCCGGTTCAGTGCGTGCCGGTTCGGTGCGTGCCGGTTGAGTCATTGCAATCCTCTTCGATTGATGGCCGGCATCGTCGCCGACCGAGACCATGATGCGCAGGGGCCGGAGGCCGCCCACAACTTATGGTCATAGAGGACGTTGTGTAGCTTGTGACCGATTTTCATTCTCGGTCCATTGTGAGGGATTATTCCTAGAGGCCACCGCAGGCCGCCATGGCCGGCAGGAGGGCACGTGCAGTCACCATCGCCCACCCGCACGCGCCTCGGCCTCACCCGGCAGCTGCTGATCTTCCAGCTCAGCCTGCTCGCGATCGTGCTCGTCGCCGTCACCGCCATCTCACTCGAGCAGACCCGGAACATCTTTTCCAGCGGGCAGCAGAGACGGATGCTCGCGGTCGCCGAATACTCGGCCGCCAACCCGCTGCTCCGCAGCATCCTCTCCAGCGACCCGCGGCCCGCCAGACTCGCGTCACCCGTTGAATCACTCCGAACCACGACCGGCGTCGACGAGCTGATCGTGACGGATGCCGCCGGACGCATACTCGCCTCCCCGGCCGATCCTCGTATGCTCGGCCGGGCATTGGCGCTGGACGGTTCCCGCACGGACTCCGACGGTGCCTGGGCCGGCGTGGCCCAGCTCGGCGGTGTCGACCACGTGGTCGCCCGGGTTCCCGTGCTCAACAACAAGGGCCAACTGGTCGGAACGGTGATCGCCGGCCGCCGGTTCCCGACCATGGCCGGCCTGTTCGCCGACGCCGCGCCGAACCTGCTGACCTACCTCGGTGTGGCCGGCATCCTCGGGGCGGCCGGATCGTGGTGGCTCGCCGCGCGGGTGAAACGCCAGACCCTCGGGCTCGAACCCGACCAGATCGCCCGGCTCGTCGAGCACCGGGAAGCCATGCTGCACGGCATCCGTGAGGGGGTCGTCTCCGTCGACGCCGACGGAATCATCACGCTCGTCAACGACAGTGCCCGGGCGCTGCTCGGCCTCCCCGGTGACGCCGTCGGGCGGCCGATCGACGGAGTCGGGCTCGGCGACGAGGCCGTCAGGGCGCTGCGTTCGCACGAATCTCGCGACCGGAACACGGACCTCGTCGACACGGCCCTCGTCAACGGAGGCGTGATGCTCGTGCTCAACCAGACCACGATTCATCCGCCCCGCTCGAAGCCCGAGGTGGTGACGACCCTGCGTGACCGCACCGAGCTGGTCACCCTGCAGCACGACCTCGGCAGCAGCCTGCAGGCCTCCGACACCCTCCGCGCCCAGACGCACGAGTTCGCGAACCGGCTGCACACAATTTCGATGCTGCTGCAGCTCGGGGACGGCGACGCGGCCGTCGAGTACATTGACGCGGTCACCCGCGACCGATCGGACCTGGACAGCACCGTACTCACCCGCATCGCGGAGCCCGCCGTCGCGGCGCTGCTGATCGCGAAGACGTCGCTGGCCCGGGAGCGCGGGGCCGAGCTCACGCTCACGGCCGACTCCGCGCTCCCCCGCGTCGACGACGTGCTGGCCGCCGACCTCGTGACGGTGATCGGCAACCTGGTCGACAACGCGCTCGACGCCGTGACCGGGGCGGCGACGCGCCTGGTGTCGGTCGACGTGCGCGCGGTCATGGGGGCGGATGCGCTGGGGTCGGATGCGCTGGGATCGGATGCGCTGGGTTCGGATGCGCTGGGTTCGGATGCGCTGGGTTCGGCCGACAACGCGGGCCCGGCAACCTCAACGGCAACCTCAACGGGCACCTCGACTGCGCCGATCACGGAGGTCCTGGTCATCGTTCGCGACACGGGGCCCGGCGTCGACACGGCCCTGCTCGACCGGGTATTCGAGGTCGGCGTGACCTCGAAAACGCCCTCGCACAACGGGGCGGACCACGGCTTCGGCCTGGCGATCGTACGCATCGTGGCCACGCGGCGCGGCGGCCGGGTCGCCTACCGGAACGACCACGGCGCCGTGTTCGAGGCCGCACTGCCGATGCTCGCGGCGGGTGCCGCGCTGGGGGCGAATCATGTCTGATGTTTTGATCGTCGACGACGACTTCATGGTCGCGCGGGCGCACGAGCGGATCGTCGAGCAGATGCCGGGGTTCCGGGTACTGGGCGTTGCACACTCCGGCGCGCAGGCGCTGGAACTCATCGCGACCCTGCGCCCGCAGCTGGTGCTGCTGGACATCTACCTTCCGGACATGACCGGGCTGGAGGTCATCCGTCGCGCCCGCGAAGGCGGGCACGACCTCGATTTCCTCGTGCTCAGCGCCGCACGGGAGTCAGAAACGGTCAGCGCCGCGCTCCAGGGCGGGATTGTGAGCTACCTGCTGAAACCGTTCAAGATCACCGAGCTGCAGGCCCGGCTGGCCGGTTACGCCGAGCGCCGCCGGGTGCTCGGCCGCCCGGGCGACCTGAGCCAGGCCGATCTCGACCAGGCGCTGGGCTCAGCCTCGGGGACCCGCGTGCTGCCGCCGCTGCCGAAGGGGCTCAGCAAGGAAACCGCCGTGCTGATCGAACGCGCGCTGAAAGACAGCACCCCGGATCTCGCGGCCTCCGAGTGCGCCGACGCGCTCGGCCTGTCCCGGGTTGTCGCCCGTAAGTACCTGGAGCATTTCGTGCTCATCGGCACGGCTGCCGTCACCCTGCGTTACGGCCAGACCGGCCGCCCCCAGCGCCGCTACTCGTGGCTGGGGTCGCCGCCGCGCCCGCCCGCCGCCCGCGGCTGACCGCGGGCCCGGCGCGCGCCCGTCCCGAGGATGCCCTGATGCGCGGTTGCGCGCGTGCCCATTCGCCGAGATTGCCCGTTCCGGTCGAGATTGACAGGCGTGCCAGGCAATGTCGACCGCAAGTGTCAATCTCGGCGAAGCGCGCCGGTCGGCGCGAGAGCCGGGCATCCGCGGCCGGCCGGCGCGGGGCATCCGGAGGGCATGCAACGTCGCCGCAGCCGGGCGCAACGTTTGCGCGGCTAACCTCGGGGACTACGGACGAAGACGTCCGATCTAGGGAGTTTTGCAATGACTTTGATCGAATCGACCACGCACGAATCCACCATCGAAGACGTCGGCACCGACCTCAGCACACGAACCATGCACGCCGCCGTCGTCACGGAGTTCGGCAAGGACCTGATCGTCGCAGAAGTGCCGGTGCCGCACCCCGCGCCCGGACAGGTGCTCGTCAAGCTCATCTCCAGCGGCGTCTGCCACACCGACCTGCACGCCGCCGAGGGTGACTGGCCGGTCAAGCCGACCCTGCCGCTCATCCCGGGCCACGAAGGCGTCGGTACCGTCGTCGCCCTGGGCGAGGGCGTCACCAACCTCGCGATCGGCGAGCTCGTCGGCAACGCCTGGCTCTGGTCGGCGTGCGGCAGCTGCCAGTACTGCCGCACGGGCTGGGAGACGCTGTGCGAGGCGCAGCAGAACGGCGGCTACAGCGTGGACGGCTCGTTCGGCCAGTACATGCTCGTGGATTCCCGCTTCGCCGTGAAGATCCCGGAGGGTGCTGACCTCGTGGAGATCGCCCCGGTGCTGTGCGCCGGCGTCACGGTCTACAAGGGGCTGAAGATGACCGAGGCCCGGCCCGGCCAGTGGGTCGTCATCTCCGGCATCGGCGGCCTCGGCCACATTGCCGTGCAGTACGCGAAGGCCATGGGCCTGCGCGTCGTCGCTGTGGACGTCGCCGACGACAAGCTGGCCCTGGCCCGCAAGCACGGCGCCGAGCTCACCGTCAACGCAATGAACGAGGACCCGGTCGAGGTCATCCAGCGGGAAACCGGCGGAGCCCACGGCGTGCTCGTCACGGCGGTGCACCCCAAGGCGTTCGGCCAGGCGATCGGGATGGCACGGCGAGGCGGCACCATCGTCTTCAACGGCCTGCCGCCGGGCGACTTCCCGGCGCCGATCTTCGAGATCGTGCTCAAGGGGCTCACCGTGCGCGGCTCCATCGTCGGCACCCGGCAGGACATGGAGGAGGCGCTGGAGTTCTACGCTCGCGGCGAGATCCACCCGACGGTGTCCACCCGCAAGCTCGAGGAGATCAACACGGTCTTCGACGAGATGAAGCACGGCAAGATCGACGGCCGGGTCGTCATTAAGTACTGACCCGCAGCCCCTTTCAGAAGCGGCGCTGCCCGGTGGTGAGCATCTCTGGGTGGCGCCGCCTGCTGCGCCCTGCGCTTGGATCCACCCCCTGTGTGGCTGATTCAGGGGAATTCGGCGACAGGAACTTCCGTGCCCTGATGTACCGCGGAAGAGCCTGCCGGCAATCCGAATTCCCCTGAGTCAGCCACATACGTCGTTGCGTGGT
This sequence comes from Microbacteriaceae bacterium, assembly GCA_036723055.1. Taxonomy (GTDB): domain Bacteria; phylum Actinomycetota; class Actinomycetes; order Actinomycetales; family Microbacteriaceae; genus Cryobacterium. The sequence goes on along the minus strand of DAIMHX010000043.1, from coordinate 52 downwards.
GGGCGGCTGCCTCCTTCGAGGTCACGTGCCATCCTTTGCAGCCTCCGCACGG
>DAIMHX010000042.1:0-24044 GCA_036723055.1 Microbacteriaceae bacterium | reverse complement strand
CCCCGTTGAACCTTTTCTCATACCTTCCGTACCGGCGCCAAACCATCCCAGGGGTAATGTTGCGACTGGTCCAGATGCAAAACGGCGATCGCACCGAACGCGAGGTCGCGGGATTGAACGGTGGAGATGACTGCAGCCGCTTCTGATCAGGAACAGCGCACGACGCCGAGCGGCAAAAATCGAACACTGAGGTACTCGGTCGTCCTCGCAGCAACCGTCCTGCTGACTGTGCTCAATGGTTTCTTATTGAGAACGTTCGACGTTGTCGGTGTTCCCGCGATCTTCGTGCTTTCGCTTCTCCTCCAGTTCTTGTTAGTCATTCTGCTCATCTTCAGCCTGGTTTTTGTATTGCGCACCCCGGTGAGAGTCGTCTGGTCAATCGTGATCTCTGCCCTGCGCGGAATTCAGGGCAACGAGTACGTGCAGCGGGTCATGCAACGGTTTCCGTCCTTGGCGGGGTGGATCCAGCAACGTTTCTCGACGAGTCACCCGACCGGACTTCTTCTCACCCTCGCAATTTGCGCAGTGGCGGTCCTCGTCAACCTCTTCGCGAACGTGACCCCGGCTGTTGTTTCAAGAAGTGTCTATGCGGGTGTCGACCGCCGGGTCGTCAACCTTATGCCCAATATTCGTACTCCGGAGGAAAGTAGCTTCTTCGCATTCTTCACCTTCGCGGCAAGCTACCGCGGGATCATCTTCTTCCTGCTCGCCTTGGCCACAGTGGGATTGATACGACGTCAGCGATGGCTCCCCGCACTTTTCATTGCCGCTTACGGGCTCGAGGCTCTGTGCTCGCAGATCAGCAAGTACGCCTTTCGCCGTCCTCGCCCCGACGAGACCTTGCGACAACTTTCAGTGTCCGGCTTCAGCTTTCCGAGCGGCCACGCTCTCGCCGCCACCGTGATTTACGGCCTGTTGGCCTATCTCCTCTTTCGCTTCGTGAAAACGCCCATGCTGAGGTTGCTTATTGCGTTGCTAGCCGCAACCATGATCGTCCTCGTCGCGGTCAGTCGTGTCTACTTCGCCGTTCACTACCCAACGGATGTGTTGGGCGGGATACTTCTCGGCGGACTCATCCTCACCATATTCGTCACCGTGATCGAAATGAACCAGCGTTACCACTTGCTGAATTGGGCGCAGCTCGACGCTTCGGTCCGCGGCTCGCTTGGCATCGCATTCATCGCAACGCTCGCATTCGCCGGCATCTTCAGCGGACAACTGACACCTTTGAAGACCGCAACAATCCACTCGCCACCGACCCACGTGAGCGCAATCAACAGCAGCACGGTGCAACGACTTCCCCACTACAGCGAGACGCTTACCGGCGCGAGGATGGAGCCCATCAACTTCATCTTCGTCGGAAGCCAGAAGCAAATCGAACAGGCCTTCGCAACCGCCGGCTGGTACAAGGCAGACCCACCAACCCTCGGAAACACGTTGCGTGAACTCATCACTGCCGCGAAGAACCAGCAATATCTGACAGCACCCGTAACGCCGTCCTACCTCGATGCCGAACCGCAAACTCTGGCATTCGAGAAACCGACTGAGGCGAACACTCTGCAAAAGCGCCATCACACCCGCATCTGGAAGCTCAACTTCGACGTCAAGGGACGGGCAGTGTGGGTGGCGACGGCAAGTCTGGACCAGGGGGTAGGCATCGGATCGAAGGTAGCCCTACCGACTCACCACATTGACCCCAACGTTGACAGGGAAAGGGAGTACATAGTCAAGTCGCTCGGCGTGACGACTCCCGCCCTGATAAGGGTCGTCGGCCCCCAACTGGGACAAAACGCCAGCGGTGATCCGTTTTTCACAGACGGGCAGGCGGCCCTGATCCAGTTTCGATAGCGCAGTTGACGGTGCTCGGCATGGGTAGGTGTGCCAATGGTCGTGGCTGGTCGCTCGTGAGTGTGTTCGTGCTGGTTCCGTTCGCTCTCCAGCGCCATCGAGAGTGCCCGTTGAAGGTTCGGCTTCTGACCACCCTCCTGCGGAGGGATCCGCGCCACCGTCAGCCCCGTCAACACACCATCACGAGGACTGATTGATCAGTACGGTTTTCGAGAGGTCGCCGAACAATGGGACGAAGAGGACAGACTTGAGATCATTCTCGAAGTGAACGCGTCCAAAGAAGGTGAATGACGGCCCCAGAGGGTTCGCCCTATCGAAACGGCGCTACCTTGCAAGTACCCTTGGAGGCCCACGGAGGAGATAGATGACGGTACTCATTGCAGGATGCGGCGACCTTGGCACAGAGGTCGGACTGCGTTTCGCGAACCTCGGGCACCACGTCGTCGGGTTGCGCCGCCAGACGGATCTGCTCCCCGCAGCCATCTCGGGCCAGTCGATCGACCTCAGCCTGGAGAAACCTGTCGTGCCGCCCGACACCGAGATCGTCATCGTGGCGATTGCGGCGGGCAGCCCCACCCCCGAGGCATACCGGGCGGCCTACGTCAACGGCCTGCGCAGCCTCCTCGACGCCCTCGACGAGGCCGCGGCCACGCCCCGCCGATTCCTGCTGGTGTCATCAACCGCCGTCTACGATGTGTCCGACGGCAGCTGGGTCGACGAGCAGACGCCGGCGAACCCCAAACCGGGCACCGACGCCATCCTGCTCGAAGCCGAACGGATGCTGCACTCCAGAATTCCCGCTGCAGTCGTGCTCCGATTGGCCGGCGTCTACGGCCCCGGCAGAGAGCGCCTCATCACGCAGGTGCGCGAAGGCCGCGCCACCGTGTCTGCCCGGCACACGAACCGCATCCACCGTGACGATGCGGCAGCCGCGATCGTGCACCTGATGCAGCGGGAAGAACTGCCTGCACCTCTATATCTCGGTGTGGACAATGCTCCGGTCGTAGGCAATGAGGTACTGAGCTTTCTCGCCGACGAGCTCGGCCTGCCCGCGCCGACGGCCGCCGAGACCGACAGCCAGCGCGGCGGCGACAAACGCCTCCGGAACCAGCTGCTGCTCGAGACGGGCTTCACATTCACGTACCCGAGTTATCGCGAGGGCTACCGAGCGATCCTTGACGGCCACGGAACGCGCCACCCCTAGCAGATGCGGAGGGGCCCGATGCTCCTCCATCTGCAAGACTGCGCACATGAATCTCGCTGAGCTGGACCTCCCGACCGGGACCTTTTCCTTGCGCCGAGCTGTGGCCTCCGACGTAGGCTCGATCGTCGCGCTCCTGGCGGACGATCAGCTCAGGGCCGCTGTCGAATCGACCACGATCGAGGCCCGCCGACCGTACGATCTTGCTTTTGAGGCGATCGACGCGGATCCTGCCCAGATTCTGATTGTTGCCGTCTCGCCCGAGGACGACGTGGTCGCGACAATGCAGCTCACATTCATTCCGGGTCTTGCCCGTGCGGGCGCGCTGAGAATGCAGATTGAAGCTGTGCGAGTTCACTCCGACATTCGAGGCAACGGACTCGGGGGCGCCATGATCACCTGGGCGATCGCAGAGGGCCGCAGCCGTGGCGCGCGTCTGATCCAGCTCACGTCGGATCAGGCGAGGCTCGCAGCACATCGGTTCTACGCGCGATTGGGCTTCGAAGCCTCGCATGTGGGTTTCAAACTCGCACTTTAGCCTCTGGTGCGGATTCGACGCAGAACCGGAATTGGCGTCCGTAAAGGTTCTACCGATGTTGATGACGAATTGCTCGACTGGCTCCGGGAGGCATGGGAGCAGGCAAAGTGAGACGTCGTACTGACCGTTGGAGGTTCCTTCTACTTGGCCATTCCGGCACGAACCGGCACGAAATGGATGTTGTTCGTGGGGTGGACAGTTTTCGCCGGGGCCCGCGAAAATCCTTTCGCATCCAAGTGATTCTGCGCTCGGAACACGGCCAGGGCTTCGTCATAGATCTCATTGATCTGATGACCAGAGAACACCTCCGACGATCCGTCGATGAAGGTGATGGAAATTTGCGAATTGCCCGGAAAATTCCGGTTCATACGGATGAAGCCGTGGGCATCCTGCTGGAGACTAATCATGCGATTGCTACCTTCGTGATCGAGAGCTTCCAGTCTTCCGTAACTTGGCCTCGCTCTGCGTCTTTGATGACGACACAGCTCTGTCTGCGGCTCGCTCATAACGGCGACTGCCGCGCTTTGGCGCCGAGCGACGATTTCAGTCGTCAGGTCACCCTTTTGCCCATCGTTTGCACGCGGTAGCGTGGCCCTATCCGTTCGACGACGAAGATCTCAGGAGCTGACAATGACTGACAACACGTATCGCGTCATCGAGGTGGTTGGCACGTCGAAGGTTGGTACTGACGAGGCCATCGCCAACGCGGTTCACCGGGCCAGCGAGACAGTGGAGAACCTCGACTGGTTCGAAGTCATGCAGGTCAGGGGCTACATCGTGGGCGGCGCCGTAGACCACTTCCAAGCGCATGTGAAGTTGGGTTTCAGGCTCAAGCCCCTCAGCTAATAGAGGGGCGCCAGCGCCCGGAGGGCATCTGCGGCTCGGTCGTGAGGCACGAACAAGTGATCATGCGTGAAGCCCGCGACGACATTGCAGCTGATCCCGGCCTCGGTGAGCACCTTGCTGACCGCTGCAGTCAGCCCGACCGCAGCCAATGAGGAGTGGACCTGAAGTGTGATCCACGCGGCGAGGTAGTCATAGGGCAGGCCCCGGGCATCCGCTTCCCGCTGCGATCAGCCAGGGCGTCCACTTGAACCGGCACCGTAATGAGAGACATGAACTCCGCATCGGGAGATGTGGCCCCCGTGTCTCCAGGCCTTGTACCCGAACTCCTGATCACCGATCTTGCCACCAGCCTCAACTTCTGGGTCACCGCTTCTCCACCCTCGACGCAATCTGTGACGCCCTGGACTGCCAGCCGGGCGACATCCTGCAATATGTTCCCGGTGACGCCTGACCCGGGTTCACACCGCGCGGTCGACGGCGGCCAGAATGGCCGCGCCCAGCTCAGCCGGCCTGGTGAACTGCGGCCAGTGCCCGGTGGGCAGGTCCACATACTCAACGTCGCGGATGCGTGCGAGCTCCGCCACGGACGGGTGGCCGGCCTCGACCCACCCGGTGAGCTGGGCGGAGGTGAACTCGCAGGCGATGACCGTGGCCGGCACGTCGTAGCGACGCTCGTCGTGGAGGCGCTGCTGGTCGGACGTCACGCCGCGCGGCTCCGGGATGGCGCGTGCTCGGAACGCGGCCCGCAGCTCATCATCCAGGTCGACGAGGTCGGCCTCGTCAAAGACGTCCCACGCCGGCAGCGGCACGTCGTCCCCCTCGGCCGGAAGCTCGTCGTTGACGACGCCACCCTCACCGAGCGGACCGCTGTCCACGTACACGGCGCGGACCACGCGATCCGGGCGCGTGTCGACGGCGCCGTAGATGATGGCGCCACCGCCTGAGTGGCCGACGAGGACCACCGGGCCGTCGATGGCGTCAACCGCCGCCACGACCGCGTCGATGTGCTCGCGCAGCCCGATGCCGGCCCGCGGCGCGTCGGCCGCCTCCAGCCCGGGCAGCGTGAGCGGGTGGACCCGATGCCCCGCCGCGACGAGCGGCGGGGTGACCTCCGCCCACGATGAGGCGTCCAACCAGAATCCGGGAACCAGGATGATGTCCATGACCGGATACTAGACCGCCCTGCAGGACCACGGCACGCAAACGAGCACTTCGCCACGTCGCGGCCTTCACCCTAGAATCAGCGCATGTCCCGCCTCGTCGTCGTTCTCCCGCTTTCCCCGCTCCGCGACGGCGACCGCTTCACGGTGCAGGACTGGCCTCTGCACATCACCGTGGTGGCGCCATTTCTCACGGAGGCCGCGCCTTCAGAGATCGCCACAGCGATCACTGCAGCGGCATCCAGCCAGACCGCCCTCACTGCCATCGCGGGCCACGACGAGATGTTCGGGCGACGCAAGAACGTGCCCGTGACGGTGGTTGTCGAGAATGAGGCGCTCACGCGCCTGCACCGAACGCTGGTCGACGCCGTGCGGCCGTTCGCCGCCTCCCCCCACGAGCCGGCACTCACGGGACGCGAATTCAGGCCACACATCACGTCCAAGCACCACGGTCGCGTGCACGCGGGCGACGAATTCTCCCTGACACAGATCGCCCTCGTCGACATGGCGCCCAGATCGTCACCGGGCGGTCGATCGGTCCTCGCCACGCTCCCCCTGCCATCGTTGTCTGGTCCCGAGTGATGATTTGGCGCGACCGCTGGTCGTCGAAATGATGGACCAGATCATCCAACTCACCCAGCAGAATGTCATCGCTGTGCAGACCGTCTTCAACCCCGACTACTGGTCCGAGGTTCGTGACGGACTCGAGGGGCGGGGGCATCGGTTGTTCCACGTCGTTCTGGATTGCGATGAGAGCATTCTGAGGAAGCGCATTGAGAACGACGAGGTCGAGTCCGGCGCACGGGATTGGCGCATGGCCGAGCGCTTCCCGGGCCCGCGCAGCGAAGTGGTCACAGCGAGACTGCCATGCAGCGTCAACGTCCAGGACCTCTATGCGTCGCTGCTCGCGCCCGAAACTCGACCGAACCGATGATTGTTCGTGCCGCGGAGGGCTACCTGCGATCACCCTCCGGGCAGCGTGATCACGCCGAGCTGCTGCATCAGCCGCAGGTCGTCCCGGTCCGACCAGTGCTCGGCGATCATTCCATTCGCGATGCGGTGAATGGCCACCGCGGTCTCGCGGATGTCGGCGCCCGTGGCCGGCAGCGGACCTGGCAGGTCACCCTCATGCCGGCCGTATGCCGTCAGCCTCGTCACCACCTTGTCACCCTCGGCGATCTGGTCCTCGATCTCATGCCGACCGGGTGTGGCCGTCCAGAAGATCCGGAATGTCTGCTTCAGCCCCTCGCGCCCGGCCGGAAGTCCGGGAAACGGCGCCGGATTGTGGTCGACGTAGTCCTCTGCGACCATCTCATCCATTGCGTCGATGTTGCCGGCGTCGATCTCCGCATAGAACCGCCGCACAAGTGCCTTGTTCTCTTCCGCGTTCTCTTCCGCGCCCATCAGTGCCTCCCCGCCTGTATGAGGGGAAAACTAATGCAGGTCCCCACCGAGGTCAAGGTCACGCCCCTGAGCGGCCCTCGCCTGAGCTATGACTTCTGCGCGAGAAGAAAAGCCTGTGGGGTCTTCTCGGCGTCGTCCGGCTCACGAAGGAGCCGAGCGCGCACAGACATCCCGGCATCGCGCAGCTTCGGCATCTACTCAGGGCCCCTCTCGCACAGCCTCCAGGTTGGAAGGAAGGATGGAGGAAGAAGTTCTCGCCGGCGGCAACTCAAGCGTCGTGGTGCGGGTAGGCGAGACCGTGCATCGGATGGCCGGACCGTGGACTCCCGCAGTGCATCGGCTCCTGACCACGCTCCGCGGTGGGAGCGACGGAGGTACCAGAGTCATTCGGGCTGGACGAGCAGGGCCGCGAAGTGCTCTCGTTCCTGCCCGGAGTGGTCGGCAACTACCCGCTGCCGAGCTGGCTGTGGTCGTCGACCATCCTGCACGAGGCCGGTTCTCTGCTGCGACGGGTGCATGACGCCAGCGTGCCCCTCGCGCACGCAGCCGCCGAGTGGCGGCTGCCTGCGCACGAGCCGATCGAGGAGGTGTGCCTGAACGACGTCGCGCCCTACAACATGGTCTTCCAGGAGGGCCAGGGCGGCGCGGGGTTTTCGCCTCACCTGTTTAGGTGCTGCTCCGTCGTGTCGGTGCTGACCGGCGAGTGACAGTCACGTTGCGCGGTGATTGGAACGAGAGGAGCCGCGTCCACTCGGGCGAAGGATCCACGAGATGAACCCCGGACAGGGCGAGAGACGTCTCCTGAACGACGACGGCAGCCTCCATCTCGGCCAGCTTCGCCCCCAGGCAGCGGTGAATGCCAGATCCGAAGGCCAGGCTGTAGTCGGTGGGCCGGGCATCGGGCCCATGGTTGCCGGTGAGTTCCAAGAGGATCTCCGATCCGGCGGGCAGGACTTCTCCCCCGAGCTGGACGCTCCGAGTCGTGACCCGTCGCCAGGTGGGCACGGATGATTCCTCGGCAAGCACCCGGCGCACGGCCAGCGTTGCGCCGGCGCGGGTTGCTGCCGACGCCAACGCAGGGATGCCGGCTGCGTTCGGGCTCTCGAGCAGCCGGAACAGCACGGTGCTGATGAGTTGCGAGGTGGTTTCTTGTCCGGCGATCAGCAGGAAGTAACCGAGCGAACACAGTTCAGGCGTGGAGAGGCCGTGCTCCGCGAGCGATGCGAACAGGTTTCGCCGGGGTGAGGCGACGGCCTCCAGTATCAGTTCGCGTAACCAACGGTAGAAATCCGCAGCGCTCTCCGCCAGGACCAACTGGCGGTCGTCATCGGGCCAGCCCCAGAACAGCTCGAGAGATTCGCGACTCCAGGCCTTCAGCCTCGCCACGTCCCGCACCGGAAGCCCGAGCATCTCCAGCATCAGGATCGCCGGAGGCCGCGCCGCCACTGCTTCGACCAGGTCGATCGGCTGGCCGGTCTCCAGCGACCGTTTCGCTTCGGTCGCCGCGGCCCGGGCGATCTCCCGCATGCGGGGTTCGATCGCCGCGACAGTCGCTGGCGTAAAGAAGCCCGACACGACACGGCGAACGCCCGAATGAGTGCCGGTGTCGTTGCTCGCCAGGATCGGCGGGAGGGCGAATTTGGCGCGCTGCAGGATCCTGAGGCTCTGCCCGGTCAAGGGTTTCACGGCCACGAGCGCATTGGCCGGGCTGAACACGTCCGGTTGACGGAGCACCTCGCGGGCGAGCATCGGATCCTTGACGACGTGATACTTCGCTTCGGCAGCATCCATCTGGACCGGGCGTCTCGTCGACTGCGCGCTCACGCGTGGATCCCGGCCAGCCAGAGGCCCGCGCGAGCGCGGAAAACGTCCGGTGAAAGTGATGACGCGTCCTCCGGGATGACACCCAGCAGCGGAATTGAACCCGATTCGAACGACTGCCGATTGTGAACCTCAGCCAGGCCGGGCGTCAGCGGCCACGTGCCCAGCACCACCCCGAGCGAGGCGAGACCACGGTGTTCCAGCGCCTCAACGGTCAGTTCCGTGTGGTTCAGAGTTCCCAGGGATGGGCGCGAGACGACCACACAGCCGGCCTGCGTGCCGAGCAGCGCCGCGAGGTCGGCCAGGGTTCCGCCATCCGCATCAAGCTCCACCAGCAGGCCGCCGGATCCTTCGATGAGCACGTGGTCCACATCCGGTGCCGACCGACGAATTCGCTCTGCGTGCTCGGCCACGGTCGGAAGACGTGCGCCCTCGAGCCTGGCCGCGACAACCGGGGCAAGAGGTTCGGCCAGAACCACTCCGTCACCGGCCTCGATGTCGCCGACGAGCCGCCGTATCTCCGCGCAATCGGAGTCCCCCTGAACGGCCCCGCTCTGGCAGGGCTTGTACACGCAGACCCTCCGCCCCGCCGACAACAGGACGGCTGCGATCGCCGCCGTCGTCACTGTTTTTCCCACACCGGTGTCTGTACCGGTGATGAAAAGGAAAATGGGCAGGCTCACAGGCGGTCCTCAACTATCGTTCCGATGACCTCGCAGGCGCGCGAAATCTCATGGTCGTGCAGCGTCGCGCGTGCGGTCAGCCGCAGCCGCGAGACGCCGTCGGGAACCGACGGCGGCCGGAAACACCCGATCTGGATGCCGGCTGCGCGCGCGGCCTGCGCGCAGGAGAGCGCGGTCGCCGCGTCCGGCATCGCAATCGAGCGGACGGCACCGACGGCCTGGTCCACTGTGAGTCCGGCGCGGCCGAGGCGTGAGGAAAGCCCCCCAGCCAGGGCCGTCGCGTTCGCGCGGACGGCTGCTGCGCGCCACGGTTCGGCACGGACGACCGCGATCGCCTCGAGCGCGGCAGCAGCGGAGGCGGGCGCAAGCGCGGTATCGAAGATGAAGCTCCTCGATCGATTGATCAGGTGGGTGCGCAGCCAGTCCGGGCCGAGGACGGCGCCGCCCTGGCTTCCCAACGCCTTGGACAGGGTTGCGGTCACGATGACGCTGGGATGGGCGGCCAGGGGTGTCCCGGCCACGGCCCCTCGGCCCTCGCCGAGGATGCCGACGCTGTGTGCTTCATCCACGACGAGCATCGCGTCGTGCCGCTCTGCCAGTTCCAGCAGCTCCGGCAGGGGTGCCGTGTCACCATTCACGCTGTAGACGGATTCTGCGACGATGAGCGCCCGCGGTTCGCGGCGACCCGACAGCAGGCGATCGGCATCCGCCACCGTGTTGTGGTCGAAAACTTCCGTGCGGGAACGGCTCAGCCGGAACCCATCGATCAGTGAGGCATGGCACTGGCTGTCGGCGACGATCAGGGTTCCAGGTCCGCCGAGGGCGGTCAGCACGCCAATGTTGGCCAGGTACCCGGACGAGTACACCAATGCGGTGTCCATGCCGAGTAGGCGAGCCAGTTCGATCTCCAGGTGCTCATGCAGTTCGGTCGTGCCGACGACCAGGCGGGAGGACGTCGCTCCCGTGCCCCACACGGATAGCGCCTCCGCTGCCGCCTGCACGAGCCGCGGGTCGGTGGCCAGACCGAGATAGTCGTTGCTGGCCAGATCCAGCAGATCGGCGCCAGGTCTGCGCGGTGTCAGCTCCCGCGCCAGCCCCCGGCGCGTGCGCGCGGATTCTTGACGGTCGAGCCATCGTTTCATTGCGACGCTCATTGTCGGCTCTCGCCGCGGGCCCCACCGTACACTTCGGCGATGGCGGCGACCATTCCCGCAGTCAGCACGGACACCTCCCCCGGGCTGCTGACAAAGGGCGGCATGGCGTAGACGAGGTTGCGGAACGGTCGAACCCAGACTCCGTTCCGCAGGCCGGCCCGGGTGACGGCTGCGATGTCGACCGGGCGGTCCAGCTGAATGACTCCGACGGCGCCGATCGTGCGAACGTCCTCGACCACACTGAGCTGCCGCGCCGCAGCCAGACCGGACTCGAGCCCAGCGTTCAGGCGGACGATGTTTTGCCGCCAGTCCGCGGAGAGCAACAGCTGGACACTGGCGAGTGCGACGGCGCAGGCCAGCGGATTGGCCATGAAGGTTGGCCCGTGGAGCAGCGCGCCGGCGGAACTCCGCGAGACCGTCCTGGCGACCTCGCCAGTGCAGATCATGGCTGCGAGGGTGAGGTAGCCGCCGGTGAGGGCCTTGCCGACGCAGATGATGTCGGGCGCGACCCCGGCGTGGTCCGCGGCGAACATTTCGCCGGTGCGACCGAAGCCGGTCGCGATCTCATCGAAGATCAGGAGGAGTCCGTGCCGGTCGGCGATCCCTCGGAGCGCGAGCAGGCACTCCGGCGGGTAAATGAACATGCCCCCCGCACCCTGCAGCACTGGTTCGACGATGATGGCGGCCAACTCGTCGCTGTGCTGAGCGGCGAGCGCGGCGACCTCCTCTGCCCAGCATTCGACGTCGTCTGACGATGCCGTCGCCGCACTCGGCGGACGCGGGGCGAAGATATTGGAGGGGAGGATCCCGTCGAAGGCCGAGTGCATGCCGTCTACTGGATCGCACACACTCATGGCGGCGAAGGTGTCACCGTGATAGCCGCCGCGCACACTGAGCATCCGTTGTCGCCGTGGGCGCCCGCGCGCCCCCTGGAACTGGACGGCGAGTTTGATCGCAACCTCGACGCAGACCGAGCCGGAGTCGGCGAAGAAGACATGGTCCAGACCGGGTGGAGTGACCGACACCAGGAGCTCGGCGAGATCCACCGCGGGGGCGTGGGTGAGCCCGCCGAACATCACGTGACTGAACCGGCCCAGCTGCTGCGTCACAGCGTTGTCCAGGACCGGGTTGCGGTAGCCGTGAATCATGCACCACCAGGACGACATCGCATCGATGACGTCGTGGGTCTGGCCGTCCTCGCCGCGCAGGGAGAGCCTCACACCTCCCGCAGCCTGGACCTCCCACAGCGGTCCGGGTGAGTGGACAGCCGAGTACGGGTGCCACAACGAGGTCCGGTCCCGCTGGATGAGGGTGTTGGTGTCTCCACCGGTCATGAGGCGACCTCCCCGTGCCGGGAGCATTCCGCGCGCCATCCGAATGGATCCACCTGGACTTTCATCCGACGGCGACAGATGCGGCAGTACCGTGGCGGCTCCATAACCAGCCTGTCGGTGCAGTCGACAGAGGAACCGCCCCCGTGCCCGGCGGCATCCGACGCTTCCCCGCAGCGCCCGCAGTAGATCGCCTGCCCAACGACGGGTTCGTTGGAAGCGTTATTCGATGACATGGCTAGAGCGTCTTCTGCAGTTCCTTGATCGGCATGTTGAGCTCCACCAGGAGATCGAGGTCGGCTGTCGCCGGTCGCCCCAGGGTGGTCAGGTAGTTGCCGACGATGACAGCGTTGATTCCGCCCAGGAGGCCGTCGCGGGTGCCGAGGTCCCCGAGGGTGAGCTCGCGGCCGCCCCCGTAGCGCAACACGGTTCGGGGCATGGCCAGGCGGAACGCGGCGATTGCACGCAGGGCATCCTTGCCGGACATCAGCGGCTGGTTCTCCAACGGTGTTCCCGGTCGGGGGTTGAGGAAGTTGAGCGGCACCTCGTGCGGCTCGAGGGCCGCGAGTTGAACGGCGAGTTCGGCGCGCTGGGCGTTGGTTTCCCCCATGCCGATCAGGGCGCCGCAGCAGAGCTCCATTCCCGCGTCCCTCACCATCCGGCAGGTGTCCAGGCGTTCCTCGTAGCTGTGCGTGGTGACAACCTCGGGGAAGAAGCTGCGCGCGGTTTCGAGATTGTGGTTGTAGCGGTGAACACCCCACTCGGAGAGAAGGTCGACCTGCTGCTGCGTGAGCATCCCCAGCGAGCAGGCGATGTTGATGTCGACCGCCTTGTTGATGCGATCGATAGCGAATTTGATCTGGTTCATCAGCTTGAGATCGGGGCCGCGAACGGCAGCCACGATGCAGAACTCGGTCGCCCCGGTCGCCGCCGTCTCCTTCGCCGCCTGCACCAGTCCGGGGATGTTCAGCCACACCGAGCGGACGGGCGAATCGAACAGGCCCGACTGCGAGCAGAAATGGCAGTCCTCCGGGCATCCGCCGGTCTTGACGGAGATGATCCCCTCGACTTCAACGGCGTCGCCGCAGTATTTCAGACGAACCTCGTGTGCCAGTTCCAGGGCCGCAGGAAGGCACTCGTCAGGCAACTCGAGGATCTGGAACACCTCTTCCTCGGAGAGCCCCTCGCCGCGATGCAGCACTTTTTCCCGAGCCTGCTGGAGGATCGGAATGTCTGCGGTCGGGACTGGTGGAGTCTCACTCAGCGTGTCGGCATTGATCGTCATGGGGTCCTCTCGCGGCGCGGAACACGGTCCCTCAACAGCCTATTTTCGTGTTGAGGGCTCCCGCCCGGGAGACTCGACCAAGAGCCGGTGCACATTTGAGAGCACTCTTTCTCGCAACCATCCCGCGGAGGCAGTACGATCGCGCGAGCGGCCTGTTCCGGAGCAGGCCCGGGCGTTCAGGAATGCTACTCGCACGTCCCGACCGCCAGCGCGCATCGAGATTGACCGGTGCGGTCGAGATTGACCGGCGTTCCGGGCGATTTCGACCGGAACGGTCAATCTCGGCGAAAGTGGCGAGGGTGCGCGCGGGTGCGCCGGGTCAGGCGGCGACGAGCTCGGCGACGCTGGCGGCGGCGACCTGGGCGCGGAGCGCGGCGAGCAGCAGCGGCAGCTGGTCGGCCGGCGCATCGGGGGCCTCCGGATGCCACTGCACCCCGGTGATCGACGCGGTGACGTGTTCGAGCGCCTCGACGAGGCCATCCGGGGCGAGCGCCGCCGGCACGAGGCCGTCGCCGAGCAGGCCGACCGACTGGTGGTGCGCGCTCTGCACGCGAATCCGGGTGGCGCCGAGGCCCTCGGCGAGGCCGCTGCCGGCGCTGAGCTGCACCTCGTGCTCGGTCAGGATCTGGTCGATGGGCACGCCGACATTGCGGTGGATGCCCTCGTCGGCGATGTGCTGCACGATCGTGCCACCCAGGGCGACGTTGATGATCTGGAGGCCGCGGCAGATGCCGAGAAGCGGGGTGCCCTGGGCGAGCGCCCGGTGCACGAGCGCGATCTGTCCCTCGTCAGCGGTGTCGTAGTGGCGGGTTTCGCCCTCGTAGCCGGTGTGCGCGCCGTAGAAACGGGGCGTGATGTCCTCGCCGCCGACGATCACGATGGCGTCGGCATCCTCGGTCGCGGCCAGCAGCTCCAGGGTCGTGACATCCGCCGCGGCGATGCGCGTGACCTGCCAGCCGCCGTGCCCGCCGTCGGTGGCGACCCGGGTATTGAGCACCTGTACCTTGGCGTGGTATTCCGGCCGGTCGGGGCGGTGCCGGGTGACCTCGACGACGGCCAGCCTGGGGAGCGCGAATTCTCTGGTCATGCCGGCCTCCGATCGTGGTCTCATCGTTGATCCCAGTGTGGACATCGGCGACGGATGCCGCGACCCCGCGCGTAACAGGCCGAAACAGTGCTGGCGGGCTCAGCCGCCCTGCACCACGCAGAACTCGTTGCCCTCAGGGTCCTGGAGCACGCTCCACCGGGCATCCCCGCGGTCGTGCTCGGCGACCAGGGCGGCGCCGAGGCCGACGAGCCGCAGCACCTCGACCTCCCGGTCGTCCGCCAGGAAGTCGACGTGCATCCGGTTCTTCGCAGCCTTCTCTTCCGGCACTCGGCCGGGGGGCCTATGCTCGCCTCGACTGGAGCCTCGAGGAGTGGGTCAATGCGGGCAGGGTGGGCGATCGGTGCCGGGGTTCTCGCGGCGGCGCTCATCATGGCCGGGCCTGCCTCCGCTGTGCCTGTCGTCGCGGAGCCCGCCGCGCTGCCGACCATCGTCCGCGCAGAGGACCCGGTGACGTTCGGGTCGAGCCACATCGTGGACAAGGTGGGCGCCCTCGGCAACCGGGAATCCGAGGTCACCGCGTCCCTGGACCGGCTCTTCGCCGACACCGGCACCGACCTGTTCGTCGTCTATGTCGCCAATTTCACCGGCGCGGCCGACCGCCAGGCCTGGACGGACCAGACCGCGGCCAGGAACGGCATGGGTGCGACCGACGTTCTGCTCGCCGTCGCCACGGCCGATCGGCAGTACCAAATCTCCGTCGCACCTGAATTCACGCTGACCGACGCCCAGCTGAGCGAGGTCGAGAGCGTGGCGATCGAGCCTGCCCTTCATGAGAACGACTGGGCCGGCGCCGCGATCGGCGCGGCGGACGGCCTCCGGGCGAGCCTCCGCGGGGAGGCCGTCGTCGCCCCCGACATCACGCCGGGCAACGCGTATCCCGGCGGCGGGGGTGGCGCCACCGTCTGGATCGTGCTCATCGTCATCGCCGGCATCGGCGCAATCCTCTTCCTGGTGCTGCGCCGCCGGCGGCGGCCCGGCATCCCGGCCGGCACGACCCCCGAGGCGCTCCCCGCCGTCCCGACCCCGAAACTCAAGCAGCAGGCCTCGAGCGCCCTCGTGCAAACGGATGACGCCATCAAGACGAGCGAGCAGGAACTCGGTTTCGCGATCGCCCAATACGGCGCGGATGCGACCGGCGCGTTCCAGACCGCGCTCGACGCGGCCAAGGCCCAGCTCAGCCAGGGTTTCACGCTGCAGCAACGGCTCGACGACGCCGAGCCCGACAGCGAGCAGCAGCAGCGCGCCTGGTACGCGGAGATCTTCACCCTGTGCCAGAAGGCGAACCAGGCACTCGACGAACAGGCCGCGGACTTCGACGAGCTGCGGCAACTCGAAAAGAAGGCGCCGGAGGCCGCGGCATCCCTCGCCCGCGACATCGAAGCAGCCCGGGCACGCCTGACGGCGACGCAGGCGAGCCTGGCCACGCTCGGCGAGGGGTACACGCAGGCCGCCATCGCCACGGTCGCCGACAACCCCCGCCAGGCGGAGGACCGGATCACCTTCGCCTCGGCCTCCCTGGCCGCGGCCAACGAGCGGATCGCCGCGGGCGAGCCGAGCGCGGCCGCCGTCGGGATCCGCGCCGCAGAGGATTCCGTCGACCAGGCGAAACTGCTGCTGGACGCCGTCGACCGCCTCGGCGCCGACCTGCAGGCCGCCGCCGGGAGCGTCACCAAAGTCGTCGCCGACCTCGAAACCGACCTGGTCACGGCACGCGCCCTGCCGGACGAGGGCGCAGCCTCCGCGAGCCTCCCCGGCGTGATCGCGAACACGGAGCAGACGCTGGCCGACGTCAAGGCCCGCCTGGCCGCGGGCAGGATCAACCCGATCGAGCTGGTGCAGGGGCTCGAGGCTGCCAACCAGCGGATGGATGCCGCGCTCCAGGGTGTGCGCGACGCCGAGGCGCAGGCGCAGCGCGCGCAGGCCGCGCTGAACCAGACCATGCTCGCGGCGCGCAGCCAGGTGTCGGCCGCCGAGGATTTCATCACCGCACGGCGCGGGGCCGTCGGAGCGGAGGCGCGCACCCGGCTCGCCGAGGCCGGCCGGCTGCTCGCGCAGGCCGAGGCCCTGGCCGCCGCCGATCCGGCATCCGCCCTCGCCGCCGCGCAGCGGGCCAGCTCGCTCGCCGCGGAGGCCATCTCCCTCGCCCGCAACGACGTCAGCGGCTTCGGCGGGGAAGGCGGCCCCGGCGGCATGTTCGGCGGCGGGTCCCGGGGCGGCAGCGACATGGGTGCCGTGCTCGGCGGCATCCTGATCGGTTCGATCCTGGGCGGCGGACGCGGCGGCGGGTTTGGCGGTTTCGGCGGCGGCGGTCGACGAGGCGGCGGCGGTTCCTTCGGCGGGGGCGGATTCGGCATCCCCGGGAGCTTCGGCGGGGCCGGCACCCGCTCCCGCCGCGGCGGCGGCGGCAGGTTTTAGCGCACAAACCCACAACGGCACAATAATGGCATCACTCGAAAGGACACCGTAATGACGAAACAGTCGATCTTTGGACGCATCGCCCAGCTGGCGAAAGCGAACATCAACGCGCTCCTCGACTCCGCAGAAGACCCGCAGATGATGCTCGACCAGATGGTGCGCGACTACACCAACAGCATCGCCGACGCCGAGAGCGCCATCGCTGAAACGATCGGCAATCTGCGCCTGCTCGAGGACGACCACCGCGAGGACGTCGACGCTTCCTCGGAGTGGGGCCGCAAGGCTCTCGCCGCCAGCCGCAAGGGCGACGAGTTGCGCGCGGCCGGAGCCGCCGCCGACGCCGACCGGTTCGACAACCTCGCCAAAGTAGCCCTCAGCCGGCAGATGCAGTCAGAGAAGGAAGCGACGACTGCCGAGCCGCAGATCACGTCCCAGACGGCCGTCGTCAACCAGCTCAAGACCGGTCTCAACGCGATGAAGGAGAAGCTGGGCCAGCTCTCCGCCAAGCGCGACGAACTGATCGCCAGGTCAAAGACCGCGCAGGCTCAGACGCAGGTCATGGATGCCATCAAGAGCATCGACATCATGGACCCGACGAGCGAGGTCAGCCGCTTCGAAGACAAGATCCGCCGCGAAGAGGCGCGCGTGCGGGGTGCCGGGGAACTGGCCGCATCGAGCCTGGACGCGCAGTTCGAGAGCCTGGACAACCTGGGCGAACTCACCGAGGTCGACGCCAGGCTGGCCGCGCTCAAGGCCGGCCGGACCAGCGAGATCGAGCAGTAGCCCGCGCTCCCTTCCCCTTCCCGTGGGATCGAGGGGTTCCGGGAACATCTCGGCGGCGACGGTCGTTGTCGCCACCATGACTACTCTCGGACTCATCGGCGCCGGCCACATCGGCAGCCAGCTCGCACGCCTCGGCGTGGCCAACGGATACGACGTCGTCGTGAGCAACTCACGCGGCCCGGCAACACTGGAGGGACTCATCGCTGAGCTCGGGCCGCGCGCCAGGGCCGCCACGCCGGCCGAAGCGGCCGAGGCCGGCGACCTCGTCGTCGTGACCATCCCGCTCGGCGGGATCGACACGCTCCCGGCCGCCCAGCTCGCCGGCAAGATCGTGATCGACACGAACAACTACTACCCGCAGCGCGACGGCAACATCTCGGTCCTCGACGACGAAAGCACGACGACCGCGGAACTGCTGCAGTCGAGCCTGCCGGAGTCCACCGTCGTGAAGGCGTTCAACCACATCTACGCCGCCGACCTGACGACGGATGGCCAGCCCGCGGGCTCCGAGAACCGGCGCGCCCTGATCGTGGCCGGCGACGAGGCATCCGGACGCGAGACCGTCGCCGCGCTGCTGGACGACTTCGGATTCGACACCGTCGACCTCGGACCGCTCTCCGAGGGATGGCGCATCCAGCGCGACACCCCCGGGTACGGACCGCGCATGGACGCGTTCGAGCTGCGAGAGGCCGTGACCGCCGCGACACGCTACCGCGATATGTAGCACGAGGGGGCATACTGAGGGCATGTCACCCACCTTCGTTGTCGTGCCGCAATGGCAGGGTTCCGTGTCCGCGCGCGCGATGCGCCTCCTCGACGGGGCGGAGGCGATTCGGGGTGACCTCCCCGTGTCGGCGACCACCCTGGTCGACGTGCCGATCGAGGCGGGCGATTCGCTCGACACGGGCATCCACCGTTTCTCGTCGCTGCTGATCGTGCGCGAGCGGATGGCCAAGGCGCTGCGCTCCGTGCCCGATTGGGCCCTGACGATCGGGGGCGATTGCGCCGTGTCGCTTGCGGGCGTTGAGCACGCCTCCCGGCAGCATCCGAACGACCTCGCCCTGGTCTGGTTCGACGCGCATCCCGACCTGCACACGCCGGCCACGTCTCCCTCCGGCGCGTTCACCGGCATGGTGCTGCGCGCCGTCTCCGGCGAGGGCACGAATGGCCTGGCCCTCGACGAGGCGAGCCGGGTTCCGTTGGAACGCGTCGTCATCGCGGGAGCACGGGACATCGACCCGGCCGAAACCGACCTCATGCGGAACCTCGGGGTCACCAGCTTCGCCGTGGAGGAGCTCGACTCGGCCGATGCCCTCCTGGAGGCAGTGGCCCGCACCGGCGCGAGCCAGGTCTACGTGCACATCGATCTGGACGTTCTCGACCCCTCCGCGCTCGGCGGCCTGGCCGACCTGTTCCCGTTCGGGCTGAGCGTGGAGACCCTGACCCGGCTGATCACTGCCCTGCGGGCCCGGTTCGGCCTGGCCGGCGCGACCATCGCCGGCTTCGCGCCGGTTTCCCCGGAGGACGCGGACGATGACCTGCCGAGCATCCTGCGCATCATCGGCGCCCTGACCCGCTGACGATGCGCCCGGCGTAGGTAGCATGGGACCGACGCGCCGGCGTCGGATGATCAGGGGAGACATTCGTGAGCGACCAGCATTCCGCAGCCGAGCAGCCGAGGATCACCACGGAGCGGCGCGGGCATGTGCTGCTGATCGGCTTCAACCGGCCGGACAAGCGCAACGCCGCCGACTTCGCGCTGCTGCAGCAGCTCGCGCTCGCCTACGGCGAACTGGAACGCGACCCGGAGTTGCGCGTCGGCCTGGTGCACGCCGCCGGCGACCACTTCACGGCGGGACTCGACCTCGCCGACGTCGGGCCGAGGCTCGGCCCGGACGGGATCGACATCGTGCCGGAGGGCGGCATCAACCCGTGGCAGGTCGACGGCCGGTCGCTGAGCAAACCCGTGGTCATGGCCGTGCAGGGAACCTGCCTGACCCTCGGCATCGAACTCATGCTCGCGAGCGACATCTCGGTCGCCGCCGAATCGACCGTGTTCGGCCAGATCGAGGTGGCCCGCGGCATCCTGCCGTTCGGCGGGGCGACGATCCGCTTCCCCCGCACGGCCGGCTGGGGGAACGCGATGCGCTGGATCCTCACCGGGGACATGTTCGACGCCCGCGAGGCGCACCGGATCGGCCTCGTGCAGGAGGTCGTGCCGGACGGCACGCAGTTCGACCGCGCCCTCGAGCTGGCCGAACGGATCGCCGCCCAGGCCCCGCTGGCGGTGCAGGCGACGCTCGCGAACGCGCGCACCGCCGTGCGCGACGGTGCCGCCGCCGCGGAAGCCGAACTCCAGCCTGCCCTCGCCCGCCTCGCCGCGACCGAGGATGCCCGCATCGGCATGGCGGCGTTCCTCAGCCGCCGACCCGCCGATTTCATCGGCCGCTGAAGTCATTCGACACTGAGCCCATTCGATACCGAACCCATTCGACACTGAGCCCATTCGATACTGAGCCCATTCGACACTGAGCCCATTCGACGCTGACCAGGAGGCACCATGTCGGCCGACACCTACGACCTGATCGTGATCGGCGGCGGAACCAGCGCCGAAAACGTCGCCGACCGGGCGGCCACCGCGGGCCTGCGCACCGTCATCGTCGAGAACGAACTCGTCGGCGGCGAATGCTCGTACTGGGCCTGCATGCCGTCCAAAGCCCTCATCCGCAGCGGCACGGCGCTCAACGCCGTGCGCCGGGTGGGCGGGGCTGCCGAGGCGGTGACCGGCACCGTGGATGTCGCCGCGGCGCTGAGGCGCAGGGACACGATCGCGCACGACTGGTCTGACGACTCCCAGGTGAAGTGGTTGGAGAGCGCCGGCATCCATCTCGTGCGCGGCCACGGCCGCCTGTCCGGGGTGCGCGAGGTCACCGTCACCGCGGGCGACGGTACGACCAGTGTCCTCACCGCCCGGCACGCCGTGGCCGTGAGCACCGGATCGGCCGCGCTGCTGCCCGACATCCCCGGCCTGGCCGACGTCTCCCCCTGGACCAGCCGCGAAGCGACCTCGGCCAGGAGCATCCCGGAGAGCCTCGCCATCCTCGGCGGCGGCGTCGTCGCCGTTGAAATGGCGACCGCGTACGCCGCGCTCGGGGCGACCGTGACGATCATCGCGCGCAGTCCCCTGCTGCGCGTGCAGGAGCCGTTCGCCGGCGAGATGGTCACCGACGCCCTCCGCGCCAGCGGGGTGACCGTGCTCGTGGGCGCCAGCGCGACCCGGGCTGAGCGCACCGATGCCGGCGAGGTCGAGCTGACGCTGGGCGACGGCCGCACGGTCTCCGCGAGCGAGGTCCTCGTCGCCACCGGGCGCGTGCCGCGCACCATGGATGTGGGCCTGGACACCGTCGGCCTGACGCCGGGCGACTGGCTCGCGGTCGACGACACGATGCTCGTGCAGGGCGGCTCCCCCGCGCTGGACGGCCGGTGGCTCTACGCCACCGGCGACGTCAACCACCGCGCCCTGCTCACGCACCAGGGCAAGTACCAGGCGCGCGCGGCCGGGGACGTCATCGCGGCCCGAGCCGCCGGCATGCCCGTCGACGACGCGCCCTGGGGTGCCCACGTCGCGACCGCCGACCACGCCGCGGTTCCCCAGGTCACCTTCTCCGACCCCGAGGTTGCCTCCGTCGGGCTGACCAAGGCGGACGCGGAGAAGGCCGGGCACCGCATCCGGGTGCTCGAATACGACCTCAGCTGGCTCGGCGGGGCCACCGTGCTGGCCGACGACTATACCGGGCGGGCCAGGGCCATCGTCGACCTCGACCGGGAGGTGCTGCTGGGCGTCACGTTCGTCGGTCAGGACGTCGCCGAGCTGCTGCACTCGGCCACGATCGCCGTGGTCGGCGAGGTGCCGATCTCCCGCCTCTGGCACGCGGTGCCCAGCTATCCGACCCTGAGCGAGGTGTGGCTGCGCCTGCTCGAGGAGTACGGCCGACCGGGCGACGTCATCCGCTAGACGCCATACGCTAGAGGGATGCGCCGCATCCTCTTCGACACCTCGATCAGCCGGGCCGGTTACCTCTACGCCACGGCTGTCGGCGTCGTCTGGGGGTCCATCTGGAGCACCGGTCGGGTGCGACGAGAGGGCGGCCTGATCGTCTTCAGCGGGATGCCGGCCTGGACGTTCGGCCGCGGCGGCTCCTGCGTCGGCGGCTGCTACCTCACCAACCGGAACGTGACGCCCGACATCCTGGAGCACGAAGCCGTGCACAAACGCCAGTGGCAGCGTTACGGCATGATATTCCCGCTGCTCTACCTGGTGGCCGGGCGCAACCCGCTGCGGAACCGGTTCGAGATCGAGGCCGGGCTGCACAAGGGCGGATATGTCAGATAGTCAAACAAGGGCGGCACAATGACCGGACGAACGATCATCATCACGGGCGCGAGCGACGGAATCGGAGCCGCTGCGGCCCGGGAACTGACCCTGGGCGGTGACCGCGTCGTCATCGTGGGCCGGTCGCCGTCGAAAACGGAGGCCGTCGCCGCGGAATTGGGCGCGGACTTCTTCGTCGCCGACTTCGCAGACCTCGAGCAGGTGCGCGCCCTGGCCGCGCAGCTGCTCGAGCGGTACCCGCGCATCGACGTCCTGGCGAACAACGCCGGCGGGATCATGGGAGCACACGAGAGCACAGTGGACGGGCACGAGAAGACGTTCCAGGTCAACCACCTGGCCCCCTTCCTGCTGACGACGCTTCTGATCGACCGGCTCGTGGAAAGCCAGGCCAGCGTGATCAACACGTCCAGCGCCGCCAATAGCCTCTTCGGCAAGATCGACCTCGACGACCTCGACGCCGAAAAGAAGTACTCGGCTAACAAGGCCTACGGCGACGCGAAGCTTGCGAACATCCTCTTCACGATGGAACTGCACCGCCGCTACCACGACCAGGGGATCTCGACGGCCGCGTTCCACCCCGGGGTCGTCGCGACGAATTTCTCCACTTCGTCGACGAGCATCATGCGGCTCGTCTATAAGACTCCGCTCAAGCGGTTCCTGCTTTCGCCGGAGCAGGGCGCCGACACCCTGGTCTGGCTCGCGACGACCCGTCCAGGGACCGACTGGGCATCGGGCAGGTACTACGAGAAGCGCAGCATCACAGGCGCCAACCGGCAGGCCTACGACCCCGAGCTGGCGGCCGGGCTCTGGGAACGCAGCGAGGCCATGGTCAGCGAGGCCAGGGCCACCGAGGAGCCCGCTCCCGTCGCGGAGTGATCGTCAACGCCCGGCCGGACGCGACACCCGCCCCGGGACAGGAAACGCCCGGCCTCATTGAGGCCGGGCGTTTCCTGTCGTGCGGGTTCAGAGGCTACCTGGCGTAGCCGGCGGATGCTTCAGCCAGCATGTCGGCCTCCGCCCACGCCGCGAGGTTCTGGCGCAGTTTCGCGCCGAGTTCGGCGTCGACGCTGGTCCAGTACGCGATGGCGCGCTGGGTGACCTCCGGGCGCTTCAATCCGCTGATCGCACCGGTGATCGTGTCGAGGAAGCGGGCCTTGGCCGCGTCATCGTACACCTGGCGGTACAGGGTGCCGGCCTGGCCGAAGTCGCTGTCCTCCGAGTGCAGCGTCGCTGCGGTGCGCAGCAGCGCACCGTCGCTCTCCCAGCTGCCTTCGCCGGCCGCTGCGGCATCCGCCACCGGACCCCCGAGGGAGTTCGGCGCGTAGACCGGGGCATCCGCCGGCTTGAAACCGTGCCGGGCCGCGCCATCCTGCGAGTAGTTGTGCACGGGGGCCTTCGGCGCGTTCACCGGGATCTCGTTGTAGTTCGCGCCGACGCGGTAGCGCTGGGCGTCCGGGTAGGAGAACACGCGAGCCATCAGCATTTTGTCGGGACTGATGTCGATGCCGGGAACCGTGTTCGCCGGCGAGAAGGCAGCCTGCTCGATTTCGGCGAAGAAGTTCTCCGGGTTGCGGTCGAGGGTGTGCGTGCCGACCTTGATCAGCGGGTAGTCGCCGTGCGGCCACACCTTGGTCAGGTCGAACGGGTTGAACCGGTACGTCTTCGCGTCTTCGTACGGCATGACCTGCACGGAGAGGTCCCACGACGGGAAGTTGCCGGCCTTGATGGCCTCGTAGAGGTCGCGGCGGTAGTAGTCGGCATCCGCGCCGGCGATCAGCTCGGCCTCCGAGCCCTCCATCTCGACGTTGCCCTGGTTGGACGTGAAGTGGTACTTCACCCAGAAGCGCTCACCGGCGGCGTTGATCCACTGGTAGGTGTGCGAGCCGAAGCCGGGCATTTCACGCCAGGAGCGCGGCAGGCCGCGGTCGCCCATCAGGTAGGTGACCTGGTGCGCGGATTCCGGCGAGAGGGTCCAGAAGTCCCACTGCATGTCCGGGTTGCGGAGGCCAGAGCCGGGCAGGCGCTTCTGCGAGTGGATGAAGTCCGGGAACTTGATGCCGTCGCGGATGAAGAA
>DAIMHX010000041.1:0-24235 GCA_036723055.1 Microbacteriaceae bacterium | reverse complement strand
CAACGTGGGCGTGCTGCGCTGGAACTGGCGGGTGTCGTTCTACGCCTATTCGGCACTCGGCACCGACCGGTACCCGCCGTTCACCCTGGCCCAGACCGACTACCCGGCCGACTTCGAGGTCGACTACCCGGAGCGCCTCTCGCACGGGCTGGTCCTGGTCAAATGGTGGCTGCTCGCGATCCCCCACCTCCTGATCGTCGCCGCGTTCACCGGCGCCGCCTGGAGCTGGCGGATGGGCTCGGCCAACGAGGGCTTCCGCCGGGCCGGCGAGGCCGCCACGACCAACTACACCCACAGCACCGGTCCCTCCCTGCTCGGGCTGCTGGTGCTCATCGCGGCTGTCATCCTGCTCTTCACCGGACGCTACCGCCGGGCGCTGTTCGACCTGATCATGGGGATCAACCGGTGGATCTACCGGGTGATCGTCTACACCGCCCTGATGCGCGACGAATACCCACCGTTCCGCCTCGACCAGGGCCCCGCCGACGTCGCCCTCGCGCTGCCGGCCGCGGTGCCCGTCGAACCGCCGCCCGATCGGTGATCAGCCGCCAGGCACGGACGGGCACGGATGCCGGCTTCCGCCGAACCTGGACTGCTGGCGCCCAGCACCTGGCCCGAGGTGTGGCAGGCCTGGTCGGCGCCCAGGCAGGTCATCCTCGGCGCGGCCGGCGCCGCAGTGCTGCTCTGCTCCATCGGCTGCGGCCAGTGGCTCGAGCTGCGCCGCCATTGCTCGTCGGCCCTCTGGTGGGTGCCCGGCAGCGCGGCCGCCTGGTGCGCCGGGCTGGCAGTGTTCCTCGGCGTCGCGTCGCCGCTCTGGGAGCCGGGATAGCCGCTCCCGCTGGTCATCCTGATTGGAATACTCGCCGGCATCCTGATGGCCGTGACCTGGCCGTCGTCACCGGACTCGTCATCGCGCGCGTGCTCCGCACCCCGTCTGTCCCTCCGGCCCGATATGGTGCTGTGTAACGCAGTAACAAGAGTGGCGCGGAAAACGACGGGCAGACATGCAACGCATCTTCACCGAGCGCGACCGAGTGCTGAAGGAGCGCGACCGTTTGCTGCGCCGAGCGGCCCGCCTGACGGGCCTGGCCGGGTCGGCAACCGCCCTGCTCTGCCTCCTCGTTCCCGGCGGCGTCGCCCCCGGTGCGTACGCGGGCTGCGTCGCCCTCGTGGTGCTGATGGCCGGCTGGCAGTACCTGCTCGGCCGCACCGGGGCCATCCGCTGGGCCGTGCTGACCGTGCTCAGCGGAGTCGCGCTCATCCTGCTCATCGGGTTCGGCGGCCCGCGGACGGGCGGGTTGAACCTCGTCGAGGAAGCTGTGATCGGCGCCGTCGGGGCAGGAGCACTGAGTTGCGTCGCGATTGTGCTCGTCGTGAGCCTCTCCCGGCTCGTGGCCCTCGGCGCAGCGCTCGGCTTCACCGTTGCCAGCATCGTCGCCGTCACGGTGAGCGCCGGCGGCTCCGTCATCCCGCTCGCCCTCACCATCTGCGGGTGGTTCGCAACCGCCCTCGGCGGCTGGTGGACGGCCCAGAGCATTCCCCGCGCCATGCTGCGCATCGCCGCGATCGGCCGCGCCCACCGCGCCGAGCGCGACGCCAGCGAACTCGAAGCGCAGCGCCGCCAGGACGCCCGGCTGCTGCACGACACCGTGCTCGCCACGCTCACACTCCTCGCGCATTCCGGCGTGGGCGTGAGCCCCGACGCGCTGCGCCAGCAGGCCGGCGACGACGCCCGACTGCTCCGGCAACTGCGCCTCGGCGGCCTGCCGACGCCGCGCCGTTCCGGCGTCTACACGCTGGAACCGGCAACCGAATCCACCCTGGGCAACACTCTGGAATCGGTCAAGCAGCGCTTCGGCCGGATGGGCCTCGACGTTGATTGGCATGGCAGCGGGCAGGTCCTGCTGCCCAGCGACGTTCTCGATTCGTTCCTGCTCGCCCTCGGCGAATGCCTCGAGAACGTGCGCCGCCACTCCGGCGTCAAGCGCGCCGACGTGACCATCACGGATGACGACACGACCGTCAGGGCGATGGTCACCGACGCCGGGGTCGGCTTCGACCTCGGCGGCGTCGGCACCGAACGGCTCGGGTTCGCCGAGTCGGTGGTCGCGCGCCTGCGCGATGTCGGAGGCAACGCGCGGCTGTTCTCCTCGCCCGGATCCGGCACAACCGTCGTCCTGGAGGTACCCAAGTGACCCCATCTGCCGTCGCCCAGGCCCAGCCGGGCGTCACCGCCGACCCCTCCGGAGCGCATGCACGCCACGCGCAGCGCGCCGAGCGCCAGCGCACCTTCCGCCGTCCGGAGCGCACCGCGAGAACGGCGCGCGCGCACCAGAACGGTCTCGGCGGCCGGCACC
Organism: Microbacteriaceae bacterium; assembly: GCA_036723055.1. Taxonomy (GTDB): domain Bacteria; phylum Actinomycetota; class Actinomycetes; order Actinomycetales; family Microbacteriaceae; genus Cryobacterium. Next base: position 21,878 of record DAIMHX010000041.1, on the reverse strand, counting down.
TGGGCATCGGACTGACGTTCAGCGGCGGGTTCATCGCGGTGTTCCTGCTCTGGCGATTCGCCGCGCAGGCGGCGGACAACCCCAGTCCCCTGCCGAGCCTCCTCGCGTGGGTCATCCTGATCATCGCGACGACCCTGATCCTGATGACCGTGCACCGGCTCTCGGCGGAGATGCCGCAATGGCTGTTCGCCGCCGCACTCGCCACCGGCACGGTCGTCGTCATCCTCGACCTGGCCGGATGCCGGGGGCTGACTGCTGCCGGCGTGTTCCCGACCGCCGCGCCGGCCGTCGGCGCCATGCTCACGTCGATCGCCACGCTCCGGGGAGGCCGGGACATCCTCTCGGCGACCGGAGTGCTCGGCGTGGTCATGGCGGCTGGGGCACTCGCGCAGCAGCGCACCGACCTGCTCACCCTGGCGCCCGACGTGCTCAGTATCGCCCTTGGGGTCATCCCCCCGCTGCTCGGCGTCTCGATCGTGCGCTCGTTCCGCCGGATGGTGGAGCTGGAGCTGGACCTGGTGCTCGTGCAGAGCACCGTCTCGCAGCCGCGGTTCGCGGTCGGCATGCTCGCCTCGGAGAAACTCGCCCGCCTCGACCTCGACGCGGAGACGCTGCTCGACGACGTCGCCGAGGGACGCACGGCGCTGCCGCTCGCTCCGGAGACGTCGAACACCGCGGCATCCCTCGCCACCCAGCTGCGCCTGCACCTCATCAACGGGCGCACCGAAACCTGGCTGCACCATGCCGTGACCGAGTCCGAATTCCTCGGGCCGTCAGTGACCGTGCACGACCCGTCCGGTCTGGCCGGCCTGCTCGCGCCCACCCAGCGCGACGCGCTGCTGCTCACGATCTGGCTCCTGATCAGTGACACCACGCGCACTGGGGCGACGGTTGCGCTGACCCTCGGCCCGATTTCACCCGAGCACGGCGTCGCAGTGCGCCGAAAGGTGCGATTTCCGATCGAATTGGTAACGACCGGTGTGCCACGTCGAAGGGTCGACCCCGAGACGTGGCAAGCTATCCGAGTAGTCGGCCCGCACGTCGATTCGATACGCGAAGGAAGTCTTCGCGTGGACATCGAGTGCAGTGTCGACAATCCCGCGGATGCGTAGGGGCGACACAGGCGTCCAACGGGGTGCAGAGGCAGTAGGAGGCAACAGTGACGAACACAGGTAGTCCCATCCGCTTGGCTTTGGTCGACGACCATCGCATGCTGCTCGGGGCGCTCACCGAATGGATCCGCGGCGCTGCCGACGACATCGACATGGTGGCTGCCGTCACCACGTGGCCGGAGCTGCTCACGCATCCCGAGTTCCCGGTCGACGTCGTGCTGCTCGACCTGGACCTCAAAGACAACATCCCGGTGTCGCTGAAGATCTCGACGCTCCGGACGACCGGCGTGAAGACCGTGCTGATGAGCACCTACTCCGAGCCGGCACTCGTGCGCGAAGCACTCGCGGCCGGCGCGCTCGGCTACCTCGTGAAGAGCGAGGAAGCAAGCATGATCGTCGAGGCGATCCGTGCGGCCTACAACGGCGAGTCCTACATCTCCGCGGAACTCGACCTCGCGCTCAACGCCGGCGTCGACGGTGATTCCCCCCGCCTCAGCGCGCAGGAGCGCCGCGTCATGGCGCTCTACGGCGCCGGCGAGCCCGTGAAGGCGGTCGCCTACCAGCTGGGCATCTCCGAGGAGACCGCCAAGTCGTACCTCAAGCGCATTCGCGAGAAGTACCGCCTGGCCGGCTACGACGTGGGCACCAAGGTCGCGCTGCGTAAGCGCGCCATCCGCGACGGCATCCTGCTGCAGACCGACTAAGGCCGGCCGGCCCCGCGCTTTGCGCGGGAGCTGCGCCGCTTCGCGGAGGGCGCGCCCCACCCGCGAAGCGGCGTTAATCCCGCGCAGCAGAACGGACCCGCCGGCCCGCTCGCCGGCAGCTAGTCGGCGCCGACGATTCCGATCGCGGCGGTGCCGTACGGCACGTGCACGCCATTGTTGCGGCGCGACCGGTCGATGGCGAATGTCACCACCGCGAGCAGCACGCCGAGCGCGGTCAGCACCAGGCCGATCCACACCGGGGCAACGTAGCCGAACCCCGACGCAATGGCGACGCCGCCGAGGTATGCGCCGAAGGCGTTCCCGATGTTGAGGGCCGAGTGGTTGAGAGCTGCGGCAATCGACTGGCTGTCGTGCGCGACATCCATCAGCCTGCTCTGCACCGCCGGCGCCATGGCGGAAGACGCCAAACCGATCAGGAACACTCCGATGAGCAGCCCGGCGACGAACTGGGCGGTGAGGGCGAGCCCGGCGAGCGCCACCATCAGCAGCAGGAAGGACCCGTACAGAGTGCGACGCACGCTGCGGTCAGCCAGCACCCCGCCGATGAGGTTGCCCGCGGTCATGCCGATTCCGATGACGACGAGCACGAGCGGCACGGATGCGGCGGAGAGACCGGTCACCTCCACCACCAGCGGGGCCACGTAGGTGTACACGGCGAACAGGCCGCCGAACCCGATGGCGCCGATCAGGAGGGCGAACCACACCTGCAGCCGGCCGAACGCTCGCAGTTCCCTGCGCAGGGTGGCGTGCGGGTTGCCGGCCTGGAGCGGGATCACGAGGGCCACGGCCAGGAAGGTTGCGGCGAAGATGGCGGCGACGACCAGGTAGGCCACCCGCCAGCCGGCCTGCTGCCCGAGCCAGGTGATCGCCGGGACGCCGATGACATTCGCGATCGTCAGTCCGGAGAGCACGAGCGCGACGCCGCGGGCTCGCTTGCCCGGCCCCATCAGGTCGCCCGCGACGAGGGAGGCAATCGCGAAGTAGGCGCCGTGCGGGAGGCCGGCGACGAAACGCGCCGCGAGCACCAGCCCGAAGCTCGGCAGGAGCGCCGACGCGACGGTGGCGAGCATGAACGCGACCAGCAGAGCCAGCAACAACTGTTTCCGCGGCCAGCGGGCCGCCGAGGCCGCAATGGTCGGGGCGCCGACGACGACGCCGAGCGCGTAGGCGGAGATGAGCCAGCCGGCCTGGGCGTTTGCGGCATTGGGCGAATGCGCGTAGAGGCCGGGGAGGAGATCCTGGGCCAGGTTGGGCAGCAGCCCCATCGCGACGAATTCGGTCGCGCCAATGCCGAACCCGCCGAGTGCGAGGGCCAGGAGGGCAAGACGAATGCGGGCCGGCGACAACTGCGTCGGCCCGTTGGGGAAAGGGGGCATACCTCCATGCTACGGGCGACTCCCCGCGAAGTTCACCTCCGCGAAACAGCAGTTGTGGTCGTTAAGACCCCCGCATAACGACCACTAGTGCGGTTTCGCGGGGGTGGAGCGGTCGATCGCGGCCTCGAGGCGCTCCACTTTTCCGGTCAGCTCGCCCGTGTGGCCGGGGCGGATGTCCGCCTTGAGCACGAGCGACACCCGCGGTCCGAAGGCGCCAACGGCGTCGGTGGCCGCCTTGATGACGGCGAACACCTCGTCCCAGTCGCCCTCGATCGTGGTGAACATCGAGTCGGTGTGGTTCGGCAGGCCCGATTCGCGCACGATGCGCACCGCTGCGGCGACGGCGTTGTGCACGGAGCCTTCCGCGTCGTCGGCGCCGGAGGGTGCGACGGAAAATGCGACCAGCATGGGTTACTCCTTCAGATCGGTGTTCAGCACGGTGCGCGGTTCGGTTGCGCGCGAAGCGGTACGACGGATCCCGACGACGGCCGGCAAGCCGGCCCGCGCCCCGAGCATCCAGATTTCCCGGAGCGCCCAGCCGAGCAGCACGAACTCGAGCAGGTTGCGCAGCGTGAGCACGAGCACCATGAGCGGGTGGGCCGCGAGCAGGTAGTCGTAGAGGTACGGGTAGACGAGCTGGGTCAGCGCGGCCATCACGGCGACCAGGATGGCCGGCGTGCGCCAGGCCGCGCCCCGCAGTACGAGGCCGAGGATCACGGGGGCGGCGAGCCAGCCCATGAACTGCGGCGAGCCGACCTTGTTGAACGCGATCAACGTGACGACGAGGGCGAGCACCAGCGGCGGGAAGAGCCGAAGGTGGTCGGCGTGGCCGCGCATCGCGAGCCAGCCGAGCATCAGCACGGCCGCCACGGCGAGCGCCAGCAGCGGCGTCATCAGCGCGATGGCCACGTGGATGCCGTTGCCGGTGACCTGGAAGGTCAGGATCTGATGGTCGTAGTACAGGTAGCTGCCCGGCACCTTGAACGCGGCCTGCCACAGCCAGATGATGCTCACCGGGGATTCGATCTGGATGCCCCGCGCCGCCTGCTGGCTGATGAAACTGAACACGTGCAGGCCGCTGCCGAGGACGAGGGCGACGACGACGATCACCGCACTCGTTCCGGCCGCGGCGGCCAGCACCCGCCACCTGGCCTTGGAAACCACGAACAGGGCAGCGATCGCGGCGACCGGCCACACCTTCACCCAGGTGGCGACGGTCAGCAGCGCCGCGCCCCAGAGCGGGCGCCGACCGAGCCAGAGCAGGGCGATGATCACCAGCGGCACGGTGACGGAGTCGATGCGCGCGAGCGCGATGGGCCCGAGCAGGGCCAGGAAGGCGATCCACCACCAGGCGGCGCGCAACGCCCGGCGATTGCCGGAGTCGATCAGCAGCGCGAAGGCCGCGGCGTCGAGCAGCGTCACGATGCCGAGCCAGCTGACCGTGTACAGGGCCGGGCCGGCAGCGAGCGCCGCGATGATCGGCAGGAAGGCGAGGATCGGGTAAACGAAATCGGTGTCGATTCCCACCACATAGTGGCCGGATGCCGCAGCCTCCGCCCAGCCCCGATAGACCATCTCCACGTCCCCGAGGGGCCAGCCGGGGGCAACCAGGCACAGCCAGATCACGAGGCCGTGGACGAGCGCGAAGCCGGCCCAGAGCACTGCCGGGCGCAGGGCGGCCGGCACGCGATTCACGCGGCCGTCCTCGTTCGTTTCTGCACCCAGGTTCGTTTCGGCACCCGGCTCACTCGGCCGGCTCATTCGGTCGGCTCGTTGGGCTTGCTCGCGAGCAGCCGCGCGATGGTCGCCGGAACCGCCTCTGCGACATCGAGGGCCGTGATCGGCCCGCCGGCTGACGCCCGGCGCGCGGCCTGGGCCTGGATCAAGGCGGCTGTCGCCGCGAGGGCCGCGAGAGCGTCGGCATCCGTGTCGATCCGCGCGGAGTGCGTGGCGACCAGCGCGCCGAGGATGCCGCCGAGTACGTCGCCGGACCCGGCCGTCGCCAGCCAGGCCGGCGCCGCCGACACGGTCAGCCGCGCACCGGACGGTGACGCCACGTGCGTGACAGCTCCCTTGAGCAGCACGGTCACCCCGAGCAGTCGCGCGGCGCGGATGGCCCACTCCCCCGGGCCGGCGGCGATTTCGGCGGCGGTCGGCGGCTTCGCCTCCCCGGCCAGCAGCCCGGCCAGTTCGCGGTAGTGCGGGGTGATCACGGTCGGCCCGGTGGCGAGGCCGACAAGGTCGAGCGCCCCGGCGTCACAGACCGTCGGGAGCCCCTCGGCGAGGGCGTCCTGGAGCGCGGCGGCGGTCACGGAGTCGCGCGCCGATGCGGCCATGCCGGAGCCCAGCAACCAGGCCTGCACCCGTCCGGCCACGGTCACGACCTCCGGGCGGCGCTGCAGCACAAGCGACGAGGCGCGCCGCGGGCCGAGGTAGCGCACCATGCCGACGCCGGCACGCATGGCGGCCTCGACGCCGAGCACCGCGGCGCCTGGGTACTCCGCAGAGCCCGTGCGCACGCCGAGCACTCCCCGCGAATACTTGTCGTCGGCCGCGCCGGGCACGGCGATCCACTCGCGCGCCTGTTCGGCTTCCCATTCCAGCCAGCCCCGCTGTTTTGCCATGCACCCACGATAGGTTGTTTCGAGTACGAATTCCGGGCCGCAGCCGCCCGCTCCACCCAGCCGCCCGCACACAAGGGAACACCGTGGCCCCCGTCGCCCTCTTCGAACCTCTCACCGTGCGCGGCGTCACCTTCCGCAACCGCATCTGGGTCGCCCCCATGTGCCAGTACTCGATCGAGGAGAAGGACGGCGTTCCCCGGGACTGGCACCTCGTGCACCTCGGCTCGCTGGCCACCGGCGGCGCCGGCCTGGTCGTCGCCGAGGCCAGCGCCGTCAGCCCGGAGGGACGCATCTCCGACGAGGACACCGGCATCTGGAACGCCGAGCAGGCCGCGGCCTGGTCCCGCATCACGACGTTCATCCACTCGCAGGGCGCGAAGGCCGGAATCCAGCTCGCGCACGCCGGCCGCAAGGCATCCGTCTGGCCGGAGTGGGGCCACGGCCGCCGCGGCACCATGGTGCCGGAGGACGGCGGCTGGCAGACCGCGTCGGCCTCCACCCTGCCCTTCGCCGGCTACGCCCCGCCCGTCGCCCTCGACGCCGCCGGCATCGGCCAGGTCATCGCGGACTTCGGCGCCGCCGCCGGGCGGGCCGTCCGGGCGGGTTTCGACGTCGTCGAGATCCACGCAGCGCACGGCTACCTGGTGCACCAGTTCCTCTCCCCGCTCAGCAATGACCGCACCGACGAGTTCGGCGGGTCGCTGGAGAACCGCGCCCGCCTGCTGCTCGCGGTGATCGCATCCGTGCGTGACGCGATCGGCGACCAGGTTTCCCTGTTCGTGCGCTTCTCCGCCACCGACTACGCGCCGGGAGGCTGGGACGAGCACCAGACCGCCATCGTCGCCGGCTGGGCGGCCGGGGCCGGCGCCGATTTCTTCGACATCTCTACCGGCGGAAACGTGACGGGCGTGACGATCCCGCTCGGCCCGGGCTACCAGGTGCCGTTCGCCCGGTTCGTCAAGACCGAGGCGGATGTCTCGGTCAGCGCCGTCGGGCTGATCACGACTCCGGCGCAGGCCGAGCGGATCGTGGCATCCGGGGAGGCAGACGCGGTCATGCTGGGACGCGAAATGCTGCGCGACCCGCACTTCCCGCTGCGGGCCGCGCACGAACTGGGTGCCACGATCGACTACTGGCCGCCGCAGTATCTCCGGGGCCGGTGGCCGGAGGCGTAGCGCCCGCGCGGCCTCGCGTCACTCCACCAGCTGGGAGATGCAGACGGTGTTGCCCTCGGAGTCCTTGAACCAGGCGCCCTTCTCCCCCTCGATGGTCGCAATGCCGTTCTCGGTCTTGATGCCGGGGAGGTCGTATTCCTCGAACACGACGCCCCGCCCGCGCAACTCGGCGACCTCACCCTCGACGTCCGCCGTGATCCAGCAAAACTGGGTGTTCTGCGCCGTCCCCGCGAACTGCGTTTCGTAGATCAGGAGGCCGCCGCCGCTCGGCGAGCGGTACAACAGCCCCTCGCCTCGTTCCTCGGCCGGCTCCATCCCGAGCTTCTCCGACCAGAACGCCTGGGCCCGCTTCAGGTCGCTGGCCGGCAGGACCGCCGTGAATTCCAGTTTATTCAACATGAGTTTTCCTCTCTTTCGTGTCCAGCGACCAGAGTACGCCGCGCCCGCAAGCGCGCAAGCGTGCAAGCGTGCAAGCGCCCTCGCGGACGAGGAAGACGACTCCCGGCGGGCAGGTTAGCGCGGCCGCTGCGGGTGATGCGGGGCGCGCCGGGTCGCGTCCTGGACCTCGCCGACGAGTTCCTCGATGATGTCCTCGAGGAAGAGCACACCGGTCGTCTCGCCCGTCTCGGTGAACGACCGGGCCAGGTGCGCACCGGAGCGGCGCATGGTCGCGAGGGCGTCCTCGAGCTCGATGTTTTCGAAGATGGACGCAAGTTGACGGATGCGATTGCCGGGGATCAGCTCGGCGTAGCTGCCCTGCCCGGCGACGGTGGACGCGTCCCCGTCCAGGTCGATGACGTCCTTGAGGTGGATGTACCCGGTCAGGGTGCCCTCGGCGTCGACGAGGACGTAGCGGGAGAACCCGTGCTTGGACACGGCTCGCTCCACGTCGGCCGGGCTGGCCGGCTCGGACAGGGTGATCAGCTTCGCGAGGGGCACCGCGACATCCTTGACGGAGCGGTTGGTGAATTCGAACGCAGCGGTCAGAGCGCCGCTCCGGTCGCGCAGCACGCCTTCCCGCTTGGACTGGGTGACGATCGTGGCAACCTCGTCGAGCGTGAACGTGCTCGTCGCCTCGGCCTTCGGCTGCACCCCGAAAAGCCTCAGGACCGCATTCGCGCTGGCGTTGAGCGCGATGATGACGGGCTTGACCATTCGGCCGAAGAACACGAGCGGCGGGGCGAGCACGAGCACGGCGCGGTCGGGCACCGAGAAGGAGAGGTTCTTCGGCACCATCTCGCCGAAGACCACGTGCAGGTAGGAGACCAGGAGCAGGGTCACCACGAAGGCGATCGTGCCGGTCACCTCCCCCGGCAGGCCGGTGAGGCCGAGCGGACCCTCGAGCAGGTGATGGATCGCCGGCTCCGACACGTTCAGGATGAGCAGCGAGCACACCGTGATGCCCAGCTGCGTGGTGGCCAGCATGAGCGTCGCGTGTTCCATCGCCCAGAGCGCCGTCTTCGCGCTGAGCTTGCCGGCTTCGGCGCGTGGTTCGATCTGGGATCGGCGCGCGGAGATGACCGCGAACTCCGCCGCGACGAAGAACGCGTTGGCCGCGAGCAACACGACCAGCCAGACGATACCTGCCCAGTCGCTCATCGCTCGCTCACCTCCTCCTGGTCGGACTCCGGTTCGGGCGTGAATTGGAGGCGGTCGATGCGGCGGCCGTCGAGGCGATCGACCGTGAGCACGCCGCCGTCGATCGTTACGGCGTCGCCGACGACGGGAAGCCGACCGAGTTCGCTCATCACGAAACCGGCGACGGTCTCGTACGGCCCCTCCTCCGGCACGACGATGCCCGTGCGTTCGAGCAGCTCGTCCGGACGGAGCATGCCGGGGAAGGTGAGCGAGTCGCGAGAGCGCACCACACCGGCCCGCGTGCGGTCGTGCTCGTCCGACACCTCGCCGACGAGTTCCTCGACCAGGTCCTCGAGGGTCGCGACGCCGGCGGTTCCGCCGTATTCGTCGACGACCACCGCCATCTGGTAGCCGCGGCCGCGCAGCTCGCCGAGCAGCCCGTCGAGCTTCATCGTCTCCGGCACGCGCAGTGCCTCCGATTGCAGGGCTGACACCGGGACATCCGCCCGGCGACGGCGCGGCACGGCGACCGCCTGCTTGACGTGCACGATGCCGACCACGTCATCCACGCTCTCGTCGATGACCGGGAAGCGGGAGTAGCCGGTCTGCTTGGTGAGGTCGATGACGGCCTGGGCCGACGCCGTGCGCTGGATGCTGGCGACCCGGGGGCGCGGCGTCATCACGTCAGCCGCGGTGTGGCCTGAAAAGAGCAGGGTGCGGTGCAGGAGGGTCGCCGTGTCTTCCTTGAGCAGGCCGGCGCTGGCCGAGCGGCGCACGAGAGAGGACAGTTCCTCAGCGGTGCGCGCCCCGGAGAGCTCCTCCTTCGGCTCGATCCCGACGGCGCGCAGGATGCCGTTGGCGCTCCCGTTGAGCACGAGGACGGCCGGTTTGAACACGGTCGTGAACACGGTCTGGAACGGGATGACGAGTTTCGCGGTCTGGCTGGGCAACGCGAGGGCGAAGTTCTTGGGCACGAGTTCGCCGACGATCATCGAGATCAGGGTGGCGACGATGATGGCGATGGTCGTCGCGATCGCCGGGACCGCCGCAGAAGGCAGCCCGACGACGGTGAGCAGCGGCGACAGGAGCGAACCGAGGGCCGGCTCCATGGTGTAACCGGTGAGCAGGGTGGTGAGGGTGATGCCGAGCTGGGCGCTGGAGAGGTGCGTCGAGGTGATCCGGAGCGCCGCGATCGTCAGGCCGAGGCGCGTCTCACCGCGCTCGCGGCGCGCCTCGAGGTCGGCGCGGTCGAGATTGACCAGCGCGAACTCACTGGCGACGAAGAGGCCGGTGCCGACGGTCAGGATGAGACCGACGCCGAGCATGATCCACTCAGACATGGCGGTCACCGCCGCGGTTCACGGGCGAAGGTTTATGGCTGGGCGATTCGGCAGAAGGGGGGTCGTCCATTATCCATCAACTATACCGATCCCCCGGGGCTGGGACACCGACTACCAGGAGACGGGCAGCGCCTTGCCCTCCTCGTAACCGGCGGCGGACTGGATGCCGACGAGCGCGCGCTGGTGGAACTCCTCCACCGTCGTCGCCCCCGCGTAGGTGAACGAGCTGCGCACGCCCGAGGTGATCATGTCGAGCAGATCCTCGACCGACGGGCGCAGCGGGTTCAGGTAGATCTTCGAACTCGAGATTCCTTCGGCGAACAGCGTCTTGCGGGCCAGCTCGTAGGCGTCGAGGCGGTCGAACCGCTGCTTGACCGCCTTCGTCGACGCCATCCCCCAGCTTTCCTTGTAGAGGGCGCCGGAGGCATCCGCGGCCAGCGTGCCCGGTGCCTCGATCGTGCCGGCGAACCACGACCCGATCATCACGGAGGCCGCGCCGGCGGCCAGCGCGAGCGCGACGTCGCGCGGGTAGCGCACCCCGCCGTCGGCCCAGACGTGGGCGCCGAGCTCCCGTGCGGCGGCCGAGGTTTCGATCACCGCGGAGAACTGCGGACGACCGACCGCCGTCATCATGCGGGTCGTGCACATCGCTCCGGGGCCGACGCCGACCTTGACGATGTTGGCACCCGCCTTGACCAGGTCGGCGACGGCATCCGCGGTCACGACGTTCCCGGCCACGATCGGGATGCCGAGGTCCAGGTCGGCGACGATCCGGATCGCACGCAGCATGCCGTCCTGGTGACCGTGGGCCGTGTCGACCACGAGCACGTCGACCCCGGCGGCGGCGAGCGCCTTCGCCTTGGCTGCCACGTCACCGTTGATGCCGATCGCGGCGGCCACCCGGAGTCGACCCTGGGCGTCGAGCGCGGGCTGGTAGAGGGTGGCCCGCAGCGCGCTCTTGCGGCTCAGCGTGCCGACGATCGCGCCGTGATGCAGCACCGGCGCGAAATCGAGGTCGGCCGCCGTCATCACGTCGAACGCGCTGCGCGGGCCGTCGAGGTCGTCGGCGTCGAGGGAGGCGAGCTGGCCGTGCAGCAGGTCACCGAGCCGGGCATCCGGCAGGGCGGTCGCCAGGCGGGAGGCGACGATGCAGCCCAGGTAGACGCCGTGGGCGTCGTTGATGACGATCCCCTGGCCATCGACCGGCGGCACCTGGGTGAGGGCCATCGCCACGGTGTCTTCCGGCGCGAAGAAAAAGGGAGTGTCGAACTGTGTGGACTGCGCCTTCACCCAGCGGATTGCGGCGTCGAGTTCCTGGAGGTGCATGTCCTGCGGCAGCACGCCGAGTCCGCCGCGGCGGGCGAGCGTGGCTGCGAGCCGGGGACCGGTGACCGAGTTCATGTTCGCGGAGACGATGGGAAGGGTGGCTCCCGTACCGTCACCAGGGGCCAGCGAGACGTCGAGTCGGCTGGTGACGGCCGACTGGCTCGGCACGAGGAAGACGTCGGAATACGTCAGGTCGTGGCTGGAAACCGCTCCATAGAATTGCATGCGATTAACGCTAGCCCTCCGCGCCGATGACCGCAGCGTTCCCTCGATTGGATTAGGCTGGACGGGCAGATTGACCCGGCGATTCTGAGATCGCGCGGGACATTCAGAATCAACGAAGAGAGTGGGCGATCGGCTTGTCTAGCCAGTTGACCGGTGGTGGGTCCGACGAGAAAACGTCGGGCGAATTCGGAGCGAATGAGTGGCTCGTGGACGAGCTGTACGAGAGGTATCTCGTCGACAGGGACTCTGTCGACGAGTCGTGGTGGCCGGTGCTCGAGAGCTACCACCAGACCGCGACCGCACAGGCGTCGACCGTAGAGGCGCCGAGCGAGGCGACGGATGCGGCCCCCGCGGCCCCCGCGGTCGAGGCTCCCGCGGCCCCCGCAGCCCCGGCTCCCGCAGCCGAAGCCCCGGCGCATCCGGTCACCGCGCCGATCACCGCGATCGGCAGCCAGCCGACGGCGCGCACCACGTCGATCGCGGCCAAGCCCGAGCCGGTTCCGGCCGACGCGCCGATCACGAGCCCCGACATCTCCACCGGGGAAGCCCCCGAGGCCAAGGACGTCGTCACGCCGCTGCGCGGCATGTCCAAGAGCCTCGCCGCGAACATGGCGACGAGCCTCACCGTGCCGACCGCCACGAGCGTGCGCACCATCCCGGCGAAGCTCCTCATCGACAACCGCATCGTGATGAACAACCACATGAAGCGGGCACGCGGCGGCAAGGTGTCGTTCACGCACCTCATCGGCTGGGCCCTGATCAAGGCCCTCGGGATGTTCCCCAGCCAGAACGTCTACTACGACGAGGTCGACGGCAAGCCGTCGGTCGTCGCCCCCGCCCACGTGGGCCTCGGTATCGCCATTGACCTCCCGAAGCCCGACGGCACCCGTTCGCTGATGGTTCCCGCGGTCAAGCGCGCCGACACGATGAGCTTCGGCGACTACCTCTCCGCCTATGAAGACCTCGTCTCGCGGGCGCGCAAGGGCAAGCTGACGGCCGACGATTTCTCCGGCGCGACCGTGTCGCTCACCAACCCCGGCGGCATCGGCACGGTGCACTCCGTGCCGCGGCTGATGAAGGGCCAGGGCTGCATCATCGGCGCCGGCGCCCTCGACTACCCGGCGGAGTTCCAGGGCGCGAGCGTCAAAACGCTCACCGGCCTGGCCATCTCGAAGACCATCACCCTGACCAGCACCTACGACCACCGCGTCATCCAGGGTGCCGGCTCCGGCGAGTTCCTCAAGATCGTGCACGAGCTGCTCATCGGCCAGCACAACTTCTACGAGGACATCTTCTCGGCCCTGCGCATCCCGTACGACCCGATCCACTGGGCCCCGGACATCAGTGTCGACCTGGCCAGCGCCGTCGACAAGACCGCGCGCGTTCAGGAGCTCATCAACGCCTACCGGGTGCGCGGGCACCTGATGGCCGACATCGACCCGCTCGAGTACACGCAGCGCAGGCACCCCGACCTCGACATCGCCAACCACGGGCTCACCTTCTGGGACCTGGACCGCGAGTTCGTCACTGGCGGTTTCGGTGACAAGCGCCTGATGCTCCTGCGCGACATCCTCGGCGTGCTCCGCGACTCGTACTGCCGCACGACCGGCATCGAGTACATGCACATCCAGGACCCGGGCCAGCGCAAATGGGTGCAGGAGAAGATGGAGAAGGCGTACGTCAAGCCGACCCACGACGAGCAGATGCGCATCCTCGGCAAGCTCAACGAGGCCGAGGCCTTCGAGACCTTCCTGCAGACCAAGTACGTCGGCCAGAAGCGGTTCAGCCTCGAGGGCGGCGAATCCACCATCGCGCTGCTCGACTCGATCCTGCAGGGCGCCGCCGACTCGAAGCTCGACGAGGTCGCCATCGGAATGGCGCACCGCGGCCGTCTCAACGTGCTGACCAACATCGCCGGCAAGACCTACGGCGAGATCTTCCGCGAGTTCGAGGGCACTCAGGACCCGCGCACCGTGCAGGGCTCCGGCGACGTCAAGTACCACCTCGGCACCGAAGGCGTGTTCCGCAGCGACGACGGCGAAGAGGTCTCGGTCTACCTGGCCGCGAACCCCTCCCACCTCGAGGCGGTCGACGGCGTGCTCGAGGGCATCGTGCGGGCCAAGCAGGACCGCAAGCCGATCGGGACCTTCTCGACGCTGCCCGTGCTCATCCACGGCGACGCCGCGATGGCCGGCCAGGGCGTCGTGCTCGAGACGCTGCAGATGTCGCAGCTGCGCGGGTACCGCACCGGCGGCACCATCCACCTCGTCGTCAACAACCAGGTCGGGTTCACCACCCCTCCCGGCGAGGGCCGCTCCTCGGTGTACTCGACGGATGTCGCCAAGACCATCCAGGCGCCCGTCTTCCACGTCAACGGGGATGACCCGGAGGCCGTGGTCCGCGTGGCAGAGCTCGCGTTCGCCTACCGCCAGGAATTCAAGCGGGACGTCGTCATCGACCTCGTCTGCTACCGCCGACGCGGCCACAACGAGGGCGACGACCCCTCGATGACGCAGCCGCTGATGTACAACCTGATCGAGGCCAAGCGCTCCGTTCGGAAGCTGTACACGGAGGCTCTCGTCGGCCGCGGCGACATCACCCAGGACGAGTACGAAGCCGCCCACCACGACTTCCAGGACCGCCTCGAGCGCGCCTTCATGGAGACGCACGCTGCGCAGACCTCGTCGACGCCGATCCTCCCCGGCGGATCGGACGCCGCCATGCTCGGCCTCGTGCAGGACGAGACGGCCGGCGAGCCGGAGACGACCGGCGTCGCAGAGGGCGTGGTGCACCTCATCGGTGACGCGTTCAACAACAAGCCGGCCGGTTTCACGGTGCACAACAAGCTTCAGCAGTTGCTGCAGAAGCGCCTCGACATGAGCCGCAACGGCAGCATCGACTGGAGCTTCGGCGAACTGCTCGCGCTCGGCTCGCTGCTGCTCGAGGGCACCCCGGTGCGCTTCGCCGGCCAGGATGCCCGCCGCGGCACCTTCGTGCAGCGGCACGCCGTGCTGCATGACCGGGTCAACGGCCAGGAATGGCTGCCGCTGGCGAACCTGAGCGAGAAGCAGGGCCGATTCTGGATCTACGACTCGCTGCTCAGCGAATACGCGGCCATGGGCTTCGAGTACGGCTACTCGGTGGAACGCGCCGACGCCCTCGTGCTTTGGGAGGCCCAGTTCGGCGACTTCGCCAACGGTGCCCAAACGATCATCGACGAGTTCGTGTCGTCGGCCGAGCAGAAGTGGGGCCAGCGGTCATCTGTCGTGCTCCTGCTCCCGCACGGTTACGAGGGCCAGGGTCCTGACCACTCCTCCGCCCGCATCGAGCGCTTCCTGCAGCTGTGCGCGGAGAACAACATGACCGTGGCCCGGCCGTCAACGCCGGCGTCGTACTTCCACCTGCTCCGACGGCAGGCGTACATGCGCCCGCGCCGTCCGCTGATCGTGTTCACGCCGAAGTCCATGCTGCGCTTGCGCGGTGCAACCAGCGAGGTCTCCGACTTCACGAACGGCAAGTTCGAGCCGGTCATCGACGACGCGCGGGTCACCGACAAGAGCGCCGTCAAGCGGGTGCTGTTCATGGCCGGCAAGCTGTACTATGACCTGCTGAACGAGCTCGATAAGAACCCGAACCCGGAGATCGCACTCGTGCGGATGGAGCAGTACTACCCGCTGCCCGGCGTCGAGCTGAAGCACGTGGCCGACCAGTACCCGGATGCCGAACTCGCCTGGGTGCAGGACGAGCCGGAGAACCAGGGTGCCTGGCCGTTCTTCTACCTCGAGACGAACAAGCTGGGCCCGCGCCCGGTGCGGCTGTTCTCGCGCGCGGCCTCCGCGTCGCCTGCGGCCGGTTCGGCCAAGCGGCACGCCGCCGAGCAGGCCGAGCTGCTTCGCCAGGCGCTCACGATCTAGGGCAAGCGCACGCAGGGCCCTTCGCCGAGATTGACACCTGCGGTCGAGATTGCCTGGTGCGCCGGTCAATCTCGACCGGAACGGACAATCTCGGCGAACGGGCGCGGCGGGCGCGGGCCGTTGCCAGTGCCGGAGGAGAGTCGTAGGCTGACCGCGTCAGCCGGACGAAGAGGAGAACAATCATGCCCGCACGCGATCACACACGGCTCGGGGAACCATGCTGGGCGGACCTGCTGACGTCCGACGTGGCCAGGGCGCGTCGGTTCTACACCGAGCTTTTCGGCTGGAGCGCAGCCGAATCCGGCGAGGAGTACGGCAACTACGTGACCTTCATGAAGGGCGACGCGAGCGTCGCCGGGATGGGGGCGCAGATGCCAGGCTCGACGACTCCGGATGGCTGGTCCACCTACCTCGCCGTGGCCGACGTGGATGCCACGACCGAGGCCGCCCGCGCCGCGGGCGCGAAGGTGCTGGCGGAGCCCATGACCGTCGGGACGATGGGCCGGATGGCCGTCTTGATGGACCCTTCCGGTGCGGCGATCGGGCTCTGGCAGTCGGCCGAACACGCCGGCTTCGGTGCCGTCGATGAGGCCGGGACACCGGTCTGGCACGAACTCAACACCCGGGACTGGGAGGCAGCAATCCCGTTCTACGAGCAGGTGTTCGGCTGGAAGCCGAAGCCGCTCAGCGACACGGACGAGTTCCGGTACAGCACCTTCGGCGTGGGCGACGCCATGGCCGGCGGCATCTTCGACGCGAAGGCGTCGCTGCCGCCGGGGGTGCCGTCACACTGGCAGCTCTACCTCGGCGTTGATGATGTCGCGGCGGCCGCCGCGAGGGTGAAGGAACTCGGCGGCACGGTGCTGCGGGAGCCGTGGGACACCGAATACGGCACGTTCGCGCAGGTCACCGACCCGACCGGGGCGATGTTCATGCTCAGTTCGGTCGATATCCCGGCGTAGTCGATATCCCGGCGTAGTCGATATCCCGGCGTAGTCGATATCCCGGCGTAGTTGGCCCGGCGTGCTTGGCTCCGGGGCTGGTTGGCTAGTGCGCTGACTGGATGGCGCGCAACCGGAGGAGAACCTGGTCCCTGAGGTCTTCCGGCGCCGTTTCCTTGCACGCGCGCTGAACCGCCTCGGTGAGCGTGCGGCCCACCAGATGCTCCGAGCTGCAGTCGTCGCAGGTCGCGAGGTGCTCCCGGATATCGGAGGCTTCCTCCCCGCGGAGTTCGTTGTGCAGGTATTCCTCGAGTTCGGCCTTGGCCCTCTCGCATCCACAGTCGGTCATTTGGTTGCGCTCCCGGATTTCTTCTGGCCCTCTGTGGCCGCGCGTTGCGCCGCCTGGCCGGCGTCGAGCCCTCGCTCGATCGCGTAATTGGTCAGCAACTCGCGCAGCAAGCGCCTGCCACGGTGCAGGCGGCTCATCACGGTGCCAATGGGTGTTTTCATGATCTCGGCGATCTCCTGGTAGGAGAACCCCTCGACGTCGGCGAAGTACACGGCCAACCGGAAGTCTTCCGGAATGGACTGCAGCGCATCCTTGACCGCGCTGTCGGGCAGGTGGTCGATGGCCTCAGCCTCGGCCGACCGGCTCGACATCGCCGTCGTCGATTCGGCGCCGCCGAGCTGCCAGTCCTCGAGTTCGTCGATGGCGCCCTGGTACGGCTCGCGCTGCTTCTTGCGGTACGTGTTGATGAACGTGTTCGTCAGGATGCGGTACAGCCAGGCCTTGAGGTTGGTGCCCTGTTCGAACTGCTTGAACGCCGCGAAGGCCTTCACGAACGTTTCCTGCACCAGGTCCTGCGCGTCGGAGGGGTTGCGCGTCATCCTCATCGCCGCCGCATACAGCTGGTCGATGAACGGGAGCGCCTGCTCTTCGAACAGGTCGCGCGACGCAGCTTTCGCCGAAGCCGCCGCCTGGTCGGAATCCGCCGAGCTGTCTGAACCCGCTGTGGTGTCTGAAGTCATCACCGGCAATACTAGTTCGGCTAGCGCCGCTGCGTTCGGGCGTTCCAGCAGTATGGTGCGCGCCACGTGGGCCTCCCTCAACTTGATATCACCGACTATTCTGATAACCAATGCTGATCTCGAGATATTCCAAGCCGGAGTTCGATCCCTACGGCGACAACGTGCCGGTCGAAGCGGATGTCTGGTGGCCCGCGCCCACCGCGACCGGACCGCTCTCCGCGACGCTCTCGCTGCCCGGCTCCAAGTCGCTGACCAACCGCGAACTGGTGCTGTCGGCGCTGGCCGACTCCCCCTCCCTGCTGCGCTCCCCCCTGCACTCCCGCGACAGCGACCTGATGGTCGCCGCCCTCCGCCAGCTGGGCACCACGATCGAGGCCGTCGACGGCGACGGCGACTACGGCACCGACCTCCGGATCACCCCCGGCGAGCTGGTCGGTTCGACCACGATCGACTGCGGCCTGGCCGGCACCGTGATGCGGTTCCTCCCTCCGGTCGCCGCGCTCGCGCTCGGCCCGACCACTTTCGACGGCGACGCCGGCGCGCGCCGCCGGCCCATGGCCACCACGATCACGTCCCTGCGCGCCCTCGGCGCCGACATCAACGACGACGGCCGCCTCGCGCTGCCCTTCACCGTGCACGGCACGGGCAGGCTGACCGGCGGCGAAGTGACGATCGACGCGTCGACGTCGAGCCAGTTCGTGTCCGGCCTGCTGCTGGCCGCCGCCCGCTTCGAGCAGGGCCTGCACCTGCGCCACTCCGGCGAGCGCCTGCCCAGCCTCCCGCACATCGAAATGACCATCGCGACCCTCGCCCGTCGCGGCGTGCGCGTCGAGAGCCCGTCCGTCGGGGAATGGGTCGTCGCCCCCGGGCCGATCGCCGGTGCCGAGATCGACATCGAACCTGACCTCTCCAACGCCGCTCCGTTCCTCTGCGCGGCGCTCGTGGCCGGCGGCAGCGTCACCATCACCGGCTGGCCGGCCTCAACCACGCAGGTCGGCGCGCACTTGGCCGAGCTGCTGCCGTTGTTCGGGGCATCCGTCAGCCGAGACGGGGACCGGCTCACCGTGACGGGCGGCACCGGCATCCACGGTGTCGACCTCGACCTGTCCACCGGCGGCGAACTCGTGCCGGCGCTCGTGGCCCTGGCCGCCCTCGCCGATTCGCCGAGCACGTTCACCGGGATCGGCCACATCCGTCACCACGAGACGGACCGCCTCGCTGCCCTCGCGGCCGAGATCAACGGCCTCGGCGGCGCCGTCACCGAACTCGAGGACGGGCTGCGGATCGAACCTCGCCCGCTGCACGGGGGTCAGTGGCAGAGCTACGAGGACCACCGGATGGCCACGGCGGGCGCGATCATCGGCCTCTCCGTGCCGGGAGTCGAGGTCGAGAACATCGGCACGACGGCCAAGACGCTCCCCCAGTTCGCCGAGTTGTGGCAAGCCGTGGCGGCCGGGACTGTGCTCTAGATGAGCTGGTGGTCGAGCCCAGAAGACGACGAGCCTGAATTCGATGAGTCCAGCGTGCGCATTCGCCCCAACCGCAAGGGCAACAAGCCGCGCACCAAGACCAGACCCGGCCACGAGGACGCCCTGACCGGCCGCATCCTCTCGGTCGACCGCGGCCGCTACACGGTCATGCTCGACGAGGGGCTGCGGGGCGAGCGCCGGGTCACGGCCGCCAGGGCGAGCGAGCTGCGCAAGCACGCCGTCGTCACCGGCGACCGCGTCGACATCGTCGGCGACACGACCGGCGCCGAGGGAAGCCTCGCCCGCATCGTGCGCATCGTGCCCCGTACGACGCTTCTGCGCCGGAGCGCCGACGACACGGATGCCGTCGAGCGCGTCATTGTCGCCAACGCCGACCAGATGCTCATCGTGGTGTCCGCGGCCAACCCGGAGCCCCGCATCCGCCTCGTCGACCGCTACCTCGTCGCCGCCTACGACGCCGGCGTGTCGCCGATCCTCTGCATCACCAAGACCGACCTGGCCGACCCGACCGCGTTCCTGAGCAACTTCGCCGGCCTCGACCTGCCCGTGTTCAAGAGCCGCGAAGACGCCATGCCGCTCGAGGAGATCTCCGCAGCCCTGGTCGGGCACGACACGGTCTTCGTCGGGCACTCCGGCGTCGGCAAGTCCACGCTCGTCAACGCTCTGGTGCCGGAGGCGCACCGCGCCGTCGGCGTCGTCAACCTCGTCACCGGCCGCGGCCGGCACACATCCTCGTCGACGATCTCGCTCAGGCTCGAAACGGATGCCGGCCGCGGCTGGGTGATCGACACCCCCGGCGTGCGCTCCTTCGGCCTCGGCCACATCAACACCGATAACATCCTCAAGGCCTTCACCGACCTCGCCACGGTCGCGGAGAAGTGCCCTCGCGGCTGCACGCACCTGCCGGACTCTCCCGACTGCGCGATCATCGAGGCCGTCGAGGCCGGCGAGCTCGGCGACACCGGCAAGGCGCGCCTCGACTCCCTGCAGCGACTGCTCGCCACGTTCGCCGCCGCCCCCAGCCACTAGTCGCCCCCGCCCTGCCCGAATTGCCCTAACCGATTGCACTGGTCGAATTCGACGGACATTTTCCGAATTTCGAGCGTTTCCACGCTGGAAACGGTCCATACGGGCAAAATCTCCGTCGAATTCGTGAGGGCGCCGGGCCGGTAGCGTGGAGCCATGACGGATTCCACGCGCCTCGAGGCCGGCGACACGGCCCCCCAGTTCACCCTGACCGACCAGAACGGGGCATCCGTCTCGCTCTCCGATTTCGCCGGACAGAGCGTTGTCGTCTACTTCTACCCGGCCGCGATGACCCCCGGCTGCACCACGCAGGCCTGCGACTTCCGCGACAACCTCGGTTCCCTCGCCGCGGCCGGCTACCAGGTGCTCGGCGTGTCGAAGGATGCCCCGGCGAAACTCAAGCAGTTCGAGGAACACGACCACCTCACGTTCCCGCTGCTGAGCGACGAGGACCTGGCGGTGCACCGCGCGTACGGGGCGTGGGGCGAGAAGAACCTGTACGGCAAGACGGTCACCGGCGTGCTGCGGTCGACCTTCGTGGTCGACGAGTCCGGGAAGATCACCCTCGCCCTCTACAACGTGAAGGCCACCGGCCATGTGGCCAGCCTGCGCAAGAAGCTCGGCCTCGACGCCTGACCCTGGTCAAACGCCCAGCGGCAGGGTCCCCCGGTCGCGAAAACAGGATGAGTGACGCGGAAAACGGCATTCCGTCCGGTCGCGGATGACACGGGGCGATTCGTCCTGATTTCAGTACCCGCCCGGGCAGACCGGGAGCGTGATCCTGGCATCCGGGACAGGTCCGGGCACTCGGAGCCGCACCGGTGCGCACAGCGGCAAGCGGCGCGCACGGATGCCGTGAGGCCCCGCGGCATCCGCTCCGGCCCCGCGGGCCCCTACGCGTCGCTGCGGGGCACCAGGGGCTCGTCTGGGGCGCGCGGGGCTCGTCTGGGGCGCGCGGGGTGCGTCTGGGGCGTTCAAGGACGCACCGGGACACGCGGGCGCCCCAAAGCGCGGGAGCTATCTTCTGCGCTGGGAGCTATCTTCTGCGCGGGAGCCCAGGGCGGCTAGCCGCGGCGCGTTTCGGCGACGACCTGCGGGGTGAACAGCAGCACGATCACCGCGATCGACGGCAGGAGCAGCGCCCAGCCGACGTCGGGGCGGGCGTAGAGCCCCTGGAAGCAGCCGACCGCGACCGCGACCTGCACCAGCTGCCACGTGACGGCGGCGCCGCGGATCCAGGGCCGGCGGCGCAGCGCGCCCAGCGCGACGGCGCTCACCCAGACCGCGGCGATGATCACCAGAACGAGGATCGCGGCGGCGCTGGCGAGCGAGGTCGGGGTCGCGCTGAGCAGCTCGATAATGAGCCACACGGCCGCCGCCCAGAGCAGCAGCGCCTCGGCGGCGAGGAGCGCCGCGACGGCGACGAGAGCACGCGCCGGGCGCGCATCCGGGGCCGTGTTTAGCACATCGCGAGGTTGATCAGGTGGTTTGTTCACAGGGATATCCCATACAAAGCTATTGATTTGATCCCACCATTATGCGACCATAATTGAGGCCCGGTTGACGCTCACAGGGACGTGAGCAGATCTCCACTGTAGATCCACACTTTTTCCTGCAATCTGGCCCAATCCTCTGCATCTTCGGCCGATCGGCCATGCAATCACGTAATAAAAGGAGCACCCCTATGGACTGGCGCGACAAAGCAGCCTGCCTCACCGCCGACCCCGAGCTTTTCTTCCCGGTCGGGAACACTGGTCCCGCCGTGGACCAGATCGAAAAGGCGAAGTCGGTATGCGGCCGCTGCAGCGTCACCGAGGTGTGCCTCCAGTACGCCCTCGAGACCGGTCAGGACTCCGGCGTCTGGGGTGGCCTCAGCGAAGACGAGCGCCGCGCCCTCAAACGCCGCGCAGCCCGCGCCCGCCGCGCCTCCTAGTCGGCGCCCGCCGGGTTGCCGGCCTTCCCGCTCGCCGGCGTCAGCCGGCCGTAGCCCTCGCTAG
>DAIMHX010000040.1:0-24264 GCA_036723055.1 Microbacteriaceae bacterium | reverse complement strand
TTGCCTCTGTGCCCGAGGGGGGACTTGAACCCCCACGCCCGTAAGGGCACTAGCACCTCAAGCTAGCGCGTCTGCCATTTCCGCCACCCGGGCTGGTGAATCGGCAGCTGATTTGCATCGACTGCCGAGGAATAACTTAGCACGGATTGGGACCCCGGCTGATACACACGGCACCCATGAGATGCCGGTAGCGTGAGGCATATGGCACTCTCCGTTGAAGACACCCCGGCCGAAGATCGACTGGACCTGACGGCCGAGATCGCACGCGACCTCATCCGTTTCGACACCAGTAACTACGGCGAAGGGCGCGCCAACAGCGAGACGGATGCCGCCGAATACGTCGCCGCCCGGCTGCGCGGCCTCGGCCTCGAGCCCGAGCTCTTCGACTCCGAACCCGGCCGCACCAGCGTCGTCGCCCGGGTCAAGGGTCGCGACAGCAGCCGGGGCGCGCTCGTGGTGCACGGCCACCTCGACGTGGTGCCGGCCGACCCCGCGAACTGGACCGTCGACCCGTTCGAAGGCGTCATCAAGGACGGCATGCTGTGGGGACGCGGCGCCGTCGACATGAAGAACATGGACGCCATGATCCTCGCCTCCCTCGGCGACATCATCGGCTCAGGGCAGGCGCCCGCCCGCGACCTCGTGGTCGCGTTCTTCGCCGACGAAGAGGCCGGGGGAGTGCTCGGCTCGCACTACCTCGTCGACAACCACCCGCAACTCTTCGCCGGCGCCACCGAGGCGATCAGCGAAGTGGGCGGGTACTCGATCATGGTCGGCGGAAAGCGCGCCTACGTGCTGCAAACGGGTGAGAAAGCTCTCATCTGGATCAAGCTCGTCGCCCGCGGAACCGCGGCGCACGGCTCGCGTCTGATCCCCAACAACGCGGTCACCAAACTCGCCGAGGCCGTGGCCAAGGTCGGGCGCCGGGAGTGGCCCATCCGCCTGACGGACACCACCACGCAGATGCTCGCCGAGCTGGCCCGCATCCTCGACGTCGACCCCCAGAAGGTCGGGCCGGACGAGCTCGCCCTCGCCACGGGCACGGCCTCCGGCTTCATCCAGGCGAGCCTGCGCACGACGACAAACCCCACCCTGCTGCGGGCCGGCTACAAGCACAACGTCATACCGGACATGGCCGAGGCGCTCATCGACATCCGTTCCCTGCCCGGCGAAGAGGACGCCGTACTCGCCGAGGTCGCCGAGTTGGTCGGCCCCGACATCGAGATCGTCGTCATGCACCGCGACATCGGCCTGGAAACCGAATTCGGCGGCCCGCTCATCGACGCGGTCGTCGAGACGCTGGGCCGGCACGACCCGAGCGCCCCCGTGCTGCCCTACCTGCTCTCCGGCGGAACCGACAACAAGGCGTTGAAGGAACTGGGCATCAAGGGTTACGGCTTCGCCCCGCTCAAACTCCCGGCAGATTTTGATTTTCCGGCGATGTTCCACGGCGTGGACGAGCGCGTGCCGTTGGAAGCGTTAGTGTTTGGCAGGCGGGTTTTGACCGACCTGCTGTCGACCTACTAGCCACCGGAGCAACAGCGCGTGAATTTCCTCAATGCCGTCATCCTGGGACTCGTCCAGGGCCTCACCGAGTTCCTTCCGGTGTCATCCAGCGCTCACATCCGTATCGTCGGCGAGTTCCTGGGCACCGGGGCCGACCCCGGCTCACGCTTCACCGCGATCATCCAGATCGGCACGGAAGCCGCCGTCGTCCTGTTCTTCTGGCGCGACATCGTGCGCATCATCGGCCAGTGGTTCAGGTCGCTCTTCGGCAAGGTTCCGCGCTCCGACCCGGACGCCCGCATGGGCTGGCTCATCATCTTCGGCTCGCTGCCCATCATCCTGCTCGGCCTGCTCTTCCAGAACCAGATCGAAACCTCGCTGCGTAACCTGTGGATCACCGCCACCGTGCTGATCGGCTTCGGCATCCTGCTCGGCATCGCCGACTTCGTCGGTGCGAAGAAGCGCCGCCTCAAGGACATCACCGTTCCCCACGGCGTCATCTATGGCTTCGCCCAGGCGCTCGCCCTCATCCCCGGCGTCTCCCGCTCGGGCGGCACGATCACGGCCGGCCTCTTCATGGGCTACGAGCGCCGGGCAGCCGCCCGGTACGCATTCCTGCTGGCCATCCCGGCTGTGCTCGGCAGCGGCTTCTATGAGATGTACAAGTCCATCGCGAAGCCGTGCGTCGCCGGCATGGCGCACTGCACGCCGGAGATCTTCAGCCCCCTGGAAACGCTCGTCGCCACGGTCATCGCCTTCGGCGTCGCCCTGCTGGTGATCACGTTCTTCATGAACTACATCTCCAAGCACAGCTTCCTGCCGTTCGTGATTTACCGGATCCTGCTCGGCGGCGCGCTCTTCGCGCTGCTGGCGACGAACACCATCGCCGCCTAGTTAGGCTGAGTCCATGCGTGCATGGCAACGACCCGAGATCCCTTCATTACCGGGCCGTTCCGGCGCACCCCGGCTTCACGACACGGCCACCGACGACATCATTGAGGCCAGGCCGACGGATGTCGCCCGCCTGTACGTCTGCGGGATCACGCCGTACGACGCCACCCACATCGGCCATGCCGCCACCTACCTGGCCTTCGACACGCTGCAGCGCGTCTGGCTGGACGGCGGCTACCGCGTGAACTACGCGCAGAACGTCACCGACGTGGACGACCCGCTGCTCGAGCGGGCCACGGCGACCGGCGTCGACTGGCGCGACCTGGCCGAGTCGCAGGTGGAACTGTTCCGCACCGACATGGAAGCCCTCTCGATCATCCCGCCCGACGATTACGTCGCGGTCACGGAGGTCATCGACGAAATCGCCGACGCTGTGGCCCAACTCTGGGATGCCGGCATCGCCTACCCGGTCGACACCCCGGACGCCCTCGCCGGGCCGACCGGCGAGACCGGATCGGACATCTACTTCGACATCGCTGAGGCCGAGCGGCAGGCACCCTGGAAGCTGGGGGAGGAGAGCAACCTCGACCACGACACGATGCTCACCCTGTTCGCCGAACGCGGGGGAGACCCCGACCGCGCCGGCAAGCGCGACCGGCTGGACCCGCTGCTCTGGCGCGCGTCCCGCACGGGCGAACCGTCATGGCCGTCGCGGGTCGGCGCCGGGCGACCGGGCTGGCACATCGAGTGCTCGGTGATCGCCCTCAAGGAGCTCGGCACCGACTTCACCGTGCAGGGCGGCGGATCCGACCTGATCTTCCCGCACCACGACATGAGCGCCGGCCACGCGGCCGCGCTCTCCGGGCATCCGCTCGCCGGCGTCTACAGCCACACCGGCATGGTCGCCTACCAGGGGGAGAAGATGAGCAAGTCCCTCGGCAACCTCGTGCTCGTGTCGGGGCTGCGCCGGCAGGGCACCGACCCGCGCGCCATCCGACTGGCCCTGCTCGCCCAGCACTACCGCAGCGACTGGGAATGGACGGACGCCCGGCTCGAGGCGGCCGAGCAGCGGCTCCTCCGGTGGGTCGCCGCGTTCGGCGCCCCGGCAACCGCGCCGGCGCGGGCCGGTACGAACGCTACCGGCGACACCGACGCGGTCCTCGAACGCCTGCGCGCAGCGCTCGGCGACGACCTCGACACCCCGGCAGCCCTGGCGATCCTGGATGACGCCGTCGCCCACCCGGGCGACGACCCTGCCTTGCTTGCTCGCGCGATCGACGCGCTGCTCGGAATCCGCCTGTAACCCTCGCGGGTTAGGGCAGGCGGGGCCCCTCGGGGCCGGGGCCGGCCCAGCCGTCGCGGCCCTCACGACCGTCGCGGCCCTCACGACCGTCGCGGCCGTCACGACCGTCGCGACCGTCGCCGCGCTTACGCAGGTACTTCTCGAACTCCTGCGCGATGGCCTCGCCGCTCGCCTCGGGCGAATCGACCATGTCGCGGGCCTGTTCGAGCTGCGCGATGTACGCGGCCATCTCGTCGTCCTCGGCGGCCAGGGTGTTGATGCCGGTTTCCCACTCGGCGGCCTCGGCGACGAGGTCACCCCGCGGGATCACGACGTCGATGATCTCCTCGAGCTTGTCGATCAGGGCCAGCATGGCCTTGGGCGACGGCGCGTTGTGCACGTAGTGCGGCACGGACGCCCAGATCGACAGGGTCGGGATGCCCACCTTCTCGGCGGCATCCGCGAGGACGCTCAGGATGCCGACCGGCCCCTCGTAGTTGCTGCGTTCGATCTGGAGCTCTGACCGCACCTGCGGGTTGTCGCTCGCCACGAAGATCGAAATCGGACGGGTGTGCGGCACATCGGCGAGCATCGCGCCCAGGAAGACCACGCCGCTCACGTCAGCCGCGAGCGCCGAATCGAGAATCTCCGCCGCGAAGCTCTTCCAGCTGCGCGAGGGCTCCGTGCCGATCAGGATGTAGATGTTGCCGGCGTTGGCCCCGCTCACGCGGAGCTGGGCGTCTTCGGCCAGCGATTCGACCGGCACTCCGGGGGTTGCCGGCCCGTACAGCACCGCGCCCGGCCACTCGATCTCTCGTTGACCGTCTTCGTTGGTCGAGATGGTGGGCCGGTTGAACTGGTAGTCGAAGTACACCTCAGGGTCGACCTCGGAGAGTTCCGTCACGTCGAGCAGGTCTTTAAGCGTGCGAACCGCGCCGGTGGCCGCTTCGCCCGCGTCGTTCCACCCCTCGAACGCCACCACGAGGAGGCGTCCGCTCAGGAACCCATTGCCGTCTGTCACTGCGTGAGACCTCGCCCATTCCGGATGCCCCGAACGGTGCATCCTCAGTCAAGGATAGGCCGTGCCCTCTACACTTGAACCCCGTGAACGTGAACCCACTAATTTCCCTCCTGCCGGCGGCCGTGCTCTGGGACATGGACGGGACCCTCGTTGACACCGAGCCGTACTGGATGCGCGCTGAAACCGAACTGGTCGAATCCTTCGGCGGCGTATGGACAGCGGAGGACTGCCTCCTGCTCGTGGGCTCCGGGCTGTGGAACGGCGCGAGGATCCTGGCGGAGCGCGGTGTCGAGATGGAAGCCGATGCGATCGTGCACTGGTTGACCGACCGCGTGCAGCAACAGCTCGGCGACTTCGGTGTTCCGTGGCGCCCCGGCGCGCGTGAACTTCTCGCCGAGCTCAAGGACGCCGGCGTGCCGATGGCCCTGGTCACCATGTCGGTGGAACGGATGGCCCGCCAGATCGCCGACCTCGTCGGATTCGCCGCCTTCGACACCATCGTCGCCGGCGACATGGTCACCAACAGCAAGCCCCATCCGGAGGCGTACCTCGTCGCGGCGGACTTCCTGGGCGTCAACCCCCAGCACTGCGTCGCGGTGGAGGACTCCGTGCCCGGCGTCGCGGCCGCGGTGGCATCCGGCGCGATCGTCATCGGCGTTCCGCACATGATCGACCTGCCGGAGAGCGGCCTGTACGACCTCTGGCCGACACTTGCCGGGCGCACCGTCGCCGGCCTCGCCGAACTCTACGCCGAGCGGCGCAGCGCAAACGAATACGCACAATTCCTGGCCCTGTCCGGGGCAACCAACAGCGAGGACACAGCCAGCGCATGAGCCACAATCAGGTAACCCAGAACAGCGGACCCTTCCGGGCCGGCGACCGGGTGCAACTGACCGGCCCCAAGGGCCGGATGAACACGATCACCCTGGTGCCGGGCGAGGTCTTCCACACCCACCGCGGCATCCTGTCGCACGACGAGATCATCGGCCTGCCGGACGGCTCCGTCGTGACCAACAACGTCGGCGTCGAACACCTGGCACTGCGCCCGCTGCTCAGCGACTTCGTCATGTCCATGCCCCGCGGCGCCGCCATCATCTACCCGAAGGATGCCGCGCAGATCCTCGCGCAGGCCGACATCTTCCCCGGCGCGACCGTCGTCGAAGCCGGCGTGGGATCCGGCGCCCTGTCGCTCTGGCTCCTCCGCGCGATCGGACCGGCCGGCCGCCTGGCCTCCTTCGAACGTCGCGACGAATTCGCCGACGTCGCGCGCGCCAACATCGCCACCTTCCTTGGATCCGACCCGGAGAACTGGACAATCACCCTCGGCGACCTCGCCGAGGCCCTGCCGGCCACCATGGCGCCGCAGTCCGTCGACCGGGTCGTGCTCGACATGCTCGCCCCCTGGGAGTGCCTGAGCGTCGTCTCAGACGCGCTCAAGCCCGGGGGAGTGCTGCTCTGCTACGTCGCGACCGTGACCCAGCTGTCCCGCGTCGCCGAGGCGATCCGGGCATCCGGGCTGTACACGAACCCGGATTCGAACGAGACGATGGTGCGCGGCTGGCACGTCGAGGGGCTCGCGGTCCGGCCGGACCACCGCATGATCGGCCACACCGGCTTCCTGATCACGGCCCGCCGCCTCGCGCCGGACACCATCCTGCCCGAGCTCAAGCGCCGCCCGTCGAAGACGGACTTCGACGACGCCGACGTGGAAGCCTGGACCCCCGGCGCCCTCGGTGAGCGCAATGTCAGCGCGAAAGTCCTGCGCAAACGCGTCAGGGCGGCGGACACCGGTGCAGCACTCTCCAAGGCTCGCGATCTGGACCCCAGTTAGGATGGGCTCCGGCCTGCCCCTCCACACACCATCCCGCAGCACCCCTGTGCTGCGGTTCCCTGCATTGAGAACTAAGTATTGAGAAGAGGACTTGTGCGTAAAGTACCCGCACTGCTCGCCACCGCCGGACTGCTGATTGCGGTCCTGACCGGGTGCAGCAGCCCCGGCTCCACGACCGCGGGCTGTGATGCCTCCGTGAAGGAGGGCGCAGCCTCCAAGCTGATCAAGGTGACCGGCGACTACGGCAAGGCGCCGAAGGTCGACTTCCCGACACCGCTGAAGACGAAGACCACCGAGCGCAGCGAGATCGTCGCCGGCAAGGGACCGGGACTCGTCACCGGCCAGAAGGTCAAGATCGACCTCAGCGTCTACAACGGCACAACGGGCAAGGTCATCGAACAGAGCAAGTACGACGGTTCGACCCTTGCCGGCTTCACGCTCAACAACAAGACCATCAAGGGACTGTCCAAGGGCCTGTCCTGCGCCCAGGTCGGTTCGCGCGTCGCGGTTGTCGTGTCCCCGGGCGACGGCTTCGGCCCGCAGGGCGGAAACGCCCAGATCGGTGTCGGCAAGAACGACACCCTGGTCTTCGTGCTCGACGTCGTCAAGGCGTACCTGCCCCGCGCCAACGGGACCGACCAGCCCGTCGCCGCCGGCCTCCCGGCGGTCGTGCTCGCCAAGAACGGCGCCCCCGGCATCACCGTTCCTTCCGCGAAGCCGCCGACCAAGCTCACCGTCGGTGTGCTGAAGAAGGGCTCAGGCAAGAAGGTCACGGCAGGCGAACCCGTGACCGTGCACTACACCGGCGTTCTCTGGGACACCAAGAAGGTCTTCGACTCCAGCTGGAAGAGCGGCGAGCCCGCCGAATTCGTGGCCGCAGACGGCTCGAAGGTGCAGGGTGGCGTGATCCCCGGATTCGCCAAGGCACTGATCGGCCAGACGGTCGGCTCGCAGGTCATCGCGGTCATCCCGCCTGACCAGGGCTACGGCGACAAGGCCTCAGGCGCGGTTCCCGCCAACGCGACGCTGATCTTCGTGGTCGACATCCTCGGCGTCAACTAGTCAGGATGCCGGGCCGGACGGCACGCTGCAGATAGGATCGCAGCGTGCCGTCCACTCCAGTTAAACCCGCCCGCGTCAGCGTTGAGGAACGACTGTTCAGCCTCGTCCTGGCGCTCATCGCGACCGAGATCGGGCTGACGAAGTCGGACATCCTCTCCACCGTCCAGGGCTACCGCCAGCGCTATCTGCCCGGCGGCGACAACGCGAGCCTCGAGCGCCAATTCGAACGCGACAAGGACGACATTCGCGAACTGGGCATCCCGCTCGAGACGATCGAGCCGCAGGATGACCCCGGCAGCAACCATCACCTGCGCTATCGCATCCCCAAGGGCCTCTACAATCTGCCGGCCGATGTCTCGTTCTCCCCGGATGAGCTCATGCTGCTCAAGCTCGCGGCCACCGTCTGGCGCGAGGGCTCGCTCTCGGCCGAGTCCCGGCGCGCGCTGACCAAGCTCAACTCGCTGGGGATCGATTCGACCGACCCCGTGCTCGGCTACGCCCCTCGGTTGCGCGCCCGCGAGGCATCGTTCGAGCCGCTGAGCAAGGCGATGGACCGCGGCCAGGTCGTCGCGTTCCTTTACCTCAAGCCCGGCGAGAGCGCCCCGCGCCGCCGCGTGGTCGCCCCGCGCGCCGTCGTGCTGCACGACGGCCGGTGGCACCTCTACGGCACCGACCAGGACGCCGCGGCCACGCGTACCTTCCTGCTGTCCCGGATCGTCGGACCGGTCGTGACCGTCCCCGGCGCCGCGTTCACGCCGGACGGTGAGGGCAAGGCACAGGATGCGCTCGACGAACTCGACGCGCTGTGGAACGCCAACGTCGCCGAGATCGAGGTGGAACCCGGCAGCGATGCCGCCATCCGCCTGGGCAAGCGGCGCATCGGCGGATCCGCGACAGGGGCGGCCGACGGTTCGGTCCTGACCCTGCACTACACCGACCTCAACATCCTCGCCGACGAACTGGCCGGCTACGGCCCCGAGGTCCTGGTGCGCTCACCGGCGCCGCTCCGGCAGGCGGTCAGGGCTCGCCTGGTCGGCGTGCTCGCCGCACACGCCCCGACCGACGACGCGACCACGACACAAGGGGCCCACGCATGAGCGCACGTTCCTCCGGCGCGACGGACCGGCTGACCTTCCTGCTCTCCCTCGTCCCGTACCTGATCGACCACGACGACGTCACCGTCACCGAGGTCGCGCAGCACTTCGGCGTGTCCGCCGAGCGCGTGCGGGAGGCGGTAAATCTCATCGCCGTGTCCGGCATTCCCGGCGAGACACACCAGTACCTGGACGGCGACCTGTTCGACATCCATTGGGACGAATTCGAACAGAACGACCGCATCGTGCTCACCCACCTGGTCGCCATCGACGATTCGCCCAGGTTTTCGGCCCGGGAGGCCGCCGCCCTGATCGCGGGGCTGCAGTATCTCTCCTCGCTGCCCGAAAACGCCGACCGGGATGCCGTTGCCTCGCTCATGGCCAAGCTCACGCGCGGTGCTTCGTCGACTCCGACCCAGCTCGCCGTCGCCGGCGTCGACACCGGAACCGCGATTTCGGTGATCCAGTCCGCGGTGCGGGACGGTGTCCAGGTCGAGTTCGACTACCTGAACGCCCGGGGTGAGCACGAGCACCGGCTGGTGGATCCGCTGCGGATCGAATCGGTGGACCGCGACTGGTACCTGCGCGGCTGGTGCCATCTGCGCGAGGCCATGCGCACGTTCCGCCTCGACCGGATGAGCGAGCTGCAGGCAACGACGGAACCGGCCGGCCAGCACGCCGAGCAGGCGCTGCTGCCGGACACCCTGTTCCAGGCATCCGACGACGACCTCACCGTGACGATCGAACTGCCGGCGTCGGCGTTGCCGCTGCTGGCCGACTATGTGCCGGACCGCGCCGGCCAGGCCGTCGGCGGCGACCGGATCCGCACGACGCTGCGGGTGGCGCACTATCACGGCCTCAAACGGCTCGTCGCCGGCCTGGCCGGCATTGTCACCGTCGTCGAACCAGCCGAGGCTCGCAAGGTCGTTGCGGACTGGGCGGCAGCCGGCGCCGCCCGTTACGACGATGCGCCCGCGCACGCGGCGGGGGAGTAACGGATGCCCTGGTGGTCGTGGCTCCTCATCTGGAGCGTCCTGGTGCTCGGGCTGCTCGGCATGCTGGCCTGGTTCGGCTACGCCCTCTTCCGCAAGCTCATGGGCGCCCTGAAGGCGCTCGAGGAGCTCGGCAACCAGGTTGCCCGCCTCGGCCCTGCCGCCGACGAAGCCGCTCCGTACAAATTCAGGCCTGCGGTTTTCCGGGACCTTCACGAGCTTGTGCACGCGGCCGGGGTGGCGCGGAACGCCCGGGATCGCCGACGGCAGCTGCGTCGAGATCGCTTCATCGCCCGGAGTAAACTATTTGCACAAGCTTTTTCGATCCAGAGGACGGACCCTCATGCTTAACAACCTGACCGGATGGCATTTCGTCGTCATCCTCTTCGTCGTCCTGCTTTTGTTCGGTGCGCCCAAACTTCCCGGTCTCGCCCGCAGCCTCGGCCAGTCCATGAAGATCTTCAAGAGTGAAATCAAGAGCGACACCGTCGACGGCGAGACGCCGGTCGCGAAGAGCGCCACCACCTCGACGACCGTGACCACCGACGAGACCCCGAAGGCCGGCGGCCCGGCCAACACCACGACAAAGTCGTAGTTCCGGTGGCAGTGCGCAGCCCTCGTCGTGCGGACAGCGAAGGGAAGATGTCCCTCGGACAACATCTGATCGAGCTGCGCAAGCGCCTCTTCCTGGCCGCCGCCGGCATCCTGGTCGGGGCGATCGTCGGATGGCTGCTGTCCGCCTACGTCTGGGACGCCCTGCGCGCGCCGATCTATGCGATCGCCCACGCCCAGAACCGCAACGCCCAGATCAACTATCCGGACATCACCTCGGCCTTCGACCTCAAACTGAAGATCTCGTTCTACGTCGGTCTGGTCGTGTCGAGTCCGATGTGGTTGTACCAGGTCTTCGCGTTCCTCGTGCCGGGGCTCACCCGCACGGAGAAGCGGTACACCTTCGGTTTCTTCTTCACGGCCGTTCCCCTGTTCCTCGCCGGCTGCGCCGCCGGCTGGTACGTCCTGCCGCACGTCGTCGAACTGATGACGAGTTTCGCGCCCAAAGAGGACGCCGCGTTCATCAACGCGAAGGACTACTTCGACTTCGTGCTCAAGCTCGTCTTCGCGATCGGCGTCGCGTTCGTGCTGCCCGTCTTCATCGTGCTGCTCAACTTCGCCGGCGTGATCAGCGCCGCGTCCATCATCAAGTCGTGGCGGGTGGCCATCCTGGTCATCATCCTGTTCACGGCCATCGCCACCCCAGCAGCCGACGTCGTCTCCATGTTCCTGCTCGCCATCCCCATGGTCGTGCTCTACTTCGCCGCCTACGGGATCGCGCGCCTGCACGACCGACGCGTCGCCAAACGCACGCTGGCCTTCGAACAAGAACTGGGTCTGTAGGTCCGTCGTATGACCATCACTCCGTCGCCGGCCGAGCAGTACGCCGCATCCCGTACCCGTGCGAGCCAGCCTCGGCTGGAGGCGTTCCGCGCCGGGCTCCGCTTCGACCTCGACCCGTTCCAGCTCGCCGCCTGCGCGTCGATCGAGGAGGGCAACAGCGTGCTCGTCGCCGCGCCCACCGGCGCCGGAAAGACGATCATCGCCGAGTTCGCGGTCTTCCTGGCCATGCAGCAGCCCAAGAAGAAGGTCTTCTACACCGCGCCGATGAAGGCGCTGAGCAACCAGAAGTTCCAGGAGCTCGTCGGTGAGTACGGCGCCGACCAGGTGGGCCTGCTCACCGGCGACACCAACGTCAACGCGCACGCCCGCATCGTGGTGATGACCACCGAGGTGCTGCGGAACATGCTCTACGCCAGCTCCGACCTGCTCACCAACCTCGCATTCGTCGTCCTCGACGAGGTGCACTTCCTGGCCGACCGGTTCCGCGGCGCCGTCTGGGAGGAGGTCATCATCCACCTCCCGCAGGACGTGCGCATGGTGTCCCTGAGCGCCACCGTCTCCAACGCCGAGGAGTTCGGCGACTGGCTGCAGGCCGTGCGCGGCGAGACCGAGGTCATCGTCTCCGAGGAACGCCCGGTGCCGCTCGAGCAGCACGTCCTCGTGAAAAGCAAGATGCTCGACCTCTTCGATTCGTCCGGCCTGGCGGCCACCCATCGGGTCAACCCGGAACTGGCCCGGCTCGCCCAGGCTGGCGGGCGCGGTGTCACGGTGCGCTCAGGAGAGGGACGCCGCGGCCAGGATCGCGGCGGCTACCAGCGGGCGCAACAGGACGCCGGCCGGATGGACCGAGCCGAAATCGTGCGGATGCTCCACGGCAAGCACCTCCTGCCCGCCATCTTCTTCATCTTCAGCCGGGTCGGCTGCGACCAGGCCGTGCGCCAGGTCCTGCGCGCCGGCGTGCGCCTCACCGAGGCGCACGAACGCGAGGAAATCCGCCAGATCGTCGATGAACGCTGTCGAACCCTGCTCGATGAAGACCTCGGCGTGCTCGGCTACTTCGAGTGGCTCGACGGGCTGGAGCGCGGCGTCGCGGCGCACCACGCCGGCCTGCTGCCCGCGTTCAAGGAGGTGGTCGAGGAACTCTTCCAGAAGAAGCTGGTGAAGGCCGTCTTCGCCACCGAAACGCTGGCCCTCGGCATCAACATGCCTGCCAGGACCGTGGTCCTCGAGAAGCTCGAAAAGTTCAACGGCGAGGCCAGGGTGCCGATCACGCCGGGGGAGTACACCCAGCTCACCGGGCGGGCCGGCCGGCGCGGCATCGACGTCGAGGGCCACTCCGTCATCCAGTGGCAGCAGGGACTCGACCCGCAGGCCGTCGCTTCCCTCGCCTCGCGGCGCACCTACCCGCTCAACTCCAGCTTCAAGCCGACCTACAACATGGCCGTCAACCTCATCGACCAGTTCGGCCGGGAACGCACCCGCGACGTGCTGGAATCGTCCTTCGCCCAGTTCCAGGCCGACCGCGCCGTCGTTGACCTGGCCCGCAAGGTGCGCCAGCAGGAGGAGTCGCTCTCCGGTTTTGAAACGGGGATGACCTGCCATCTGGGTGACTTCGCCGAGTATTCGGGCATCCGCCGCAGGCTCACCGAGCTCGAGCGGGAGGGCCCGCAGGGCGAGCACACCCCACGCGGGGAACGCGACCGCCGCCAGCGTGAGCTGGCCGGCCTGCGCAAGCGCATGCGAGCGCACGCCTGCCACAGCTGCCCGGAGCGGGAACAGCATGCCAGGTGGGCCGAGCGCTGGTGGAAGCTCAAGCGGGAAACGGATGCGCTGAGCAAGCAGATCTCGTCGCGCACCGGCGCCGTCGCCCGCGTCTTCGACCGGGTCACCGACGTGCTGCTCGGCTACGGGTACCTGCTCGAAGACGACACCGGGCAGGTCAGTCTGAGCGAGAGCGGACGCATCCTGCGCCGCATCTACGCGGACCGGGACCTCCTCGTCGCCGAGTCGCTGCGCCAGGGATTGTGGAACCACCTCGACGCGGCCGGCCTGGCCGCGATGGCGTGCGCGCTCGTCTTCGAGCCCCGCCGCGACGAGGGCCTGATCAACGAGAGGTACCTGCCGCGGGGCACGTTCCTGCCGGCGCTCGACAAGACGCAGGACCTGTGGAGCCGGCTCGACGACCTCGAACGGGACAACAAGCTCCCCGGCAGCAATCCGCTGGCGCTCGGCCTCAGCCTGGCGATGTGGAAGTGGGCGCGGGGCGGCTCGCTCAGCGATGTGCTCAGCGAGGCAGATATGGCGGCGGGCGACTTCGTGCGCTGGACCAAGCAGACCGTCGATCTGCTCGACCAGCTCTCCGTCGTCGCCGACGGCCACGTCGGACGCACCGCACGCCAGGCCATGGACGCGATTCGTCGCGGCATCGTGGCCTACTCGTCCGTCGCTTAGGCTGTTGAGGTGATGGAGGGCACCGCGCAGAGGCTGAGTCTGCCTCTGTGGGCGTCCCTGATCGTCGCCGCGGGGGCCGCAGCGACCCTCGACTCCGCTTTTCCCGCCCGCGGCTGGTGGTTTCTCGCCCCGGTCGGCGTCGCCCTCATGCTGGTCGCCCTCCTCGGCCGCGGCCCCTGGACCGGCCTGCTCGTGGGTCTCGTCGTCGGCCTCACGTTCTGGACCATCCACATCCACTGGCTGACGCTTTACCTCGGACCGGTGCCGTGGCTCGCCCTCGCGGTGCTGGAGGCGCTGTTCTTCGCGGTCGGCCTCGCGCTGATCGGCCTTGTCCTGCGTTTCGGACCCGTCGTGTGGCCGACGACTCTCGGCCGGATCGGCCTGGTCCCGGTGGTCGTGGCCGGCCTGTGGACGGCGCGGGAAGCGATATCCGCCGTCTGGCCGTATGGCGGGTTCGCCTGGGGCCGGGTGGCCATCTCGCAGTCGGAGAGCCCGTTCAAGTCGCTCGTCGCGTGGGTCGGCATGTCGGGCCTGAGCTTCATAATGGTCTGGCTGAGCGCGCTCGTTGTGCAGCTGCTGCGGGAATACCGGCTCGGCAGCGGCGTCAGGTGGGGGATAGCCGTCGGCTCCGTGGCCCTCCTGCTGGCCTTCCCAGCCTGGCCCACCATCCGGTCGGGTTCGACGACGGTTGCCGCGGTGCAGGGTGCGTCGGACGCCGGTCTCTTCGCCCGATACTCGCCAGGGCAGATCCTGACCGACCACGCCTCGGAGACCCTGCCGCTCGTCGGCAGGAAGAAGGTCGACTTCGTGGTCTGGCCGGAGAACGGCAGCGACATCGACCCCACCCGCTCGAAGGATGCCGCGAAGGTGGCCGACTACATCAGCCGGGCGATGGACGCGCCGCTGATCACCGGCACCATCACCAGGCGCGACGGCGTCTACTACAACAGTTCGCTGCTCTGGAAGGCCGGGCAGGGCGCCGTCGACGTGTATGACAAGGTGCACCCGGTCCCGTTCGCCGAATACATGCCGGACCGGGCATTCTGGCGGCCGTTTGCCCCTGACCTGATTGACCTGATCTCACGCGACTACGCGATCGGCACGCGCGACAACGTCTTCGACATCAACGGCATCGTCGCCGGAATCGCCATCTGCTTCGACATCGCCGACGACCAGCTCGTGCACGAGATGATCGGCAGGAAGGCGGAGATCATCCTCGCGCAGACCAACAACGCCGACTTCGGCCACACGGATGAGAGCGTGCAGCAACTCGCGATCGCCAGGTTGCGGGCGGTGGAGGCCGGCCGAACGGTCGTGAACATCTCCACCGTCGGCTCCAGCGCGATCATCACACCGGACGGGAAAACCGTCGACAGCGTACCGACGTGGACGCCGGGCGCGATGGTGGACACGGTTCCGCTGAGTACAACCGTGACGCCGGCGATGCTGGACGCCCGCGGGCTCGAGTGGCTCGTGTCAGGGCTCGGCGTTGCCGGCTTTATTTTCTGCGGCAGTGCCGGAGGGGGCGACCGTCGGACTGCCAGACGGGCCGCCACCGCCCGGCGGGTCGCCGCGAGACGCGGCGAACCGGGGAGGGGCGCCTAAGCGCCGATCTTGTGCTGGCCGCGTCGTTCGCGGAGCGCGGTGAGACGTTCTTCGAGGAGTTCCTCGAGTTCCGCACGCGTGCGGCGTTCAAGCAGCATGTCCCAGTGGGTGCGGGCTACCTTCTCGTCGGAGTGGTCAACGACGACGGGCTTGGAATCTACCAGCCGGGTCGACGTGTGGGAGCAGAACCTGCATTCCCACTCGTCCGGCGCTTCCGCGTCGGCCGAGAAGATCATCACGGTCTCACGGCCGCACGATGCACACAGGTATGTGTGACTGACTCTCGGGGAAAAGGTCACGCCCTCTTCACTCTGCAGGCTTTGGGCGCCTAACCTCATACCACGCAAACTGCGATCCGCCATCGTGGTCTCCTCTCGATGCAACTCTTAGTTGTAAACCATCAAGCTGTGCGTTATCTTTCCGTTACTCGTCTTCTCAAGGAGAACTCTCAGGCTCGGAGGCAACTCTCAGGCGCGCTCAGCGATCACCGTCACGGCCAGGTCGCACCGGTCTGTCACGATCCCGTCGACTCCGAGATCGAGCAGCCGTCGCATCGCGCTCGGCTCGTTGACTGTCCACACGTGCACCTCGACGCCCTGCGCGTGCATCGCGCGGACGAACCGGGAGGTCACGATCCGAACGAGGCGCGTCCGCTCGGGAACCTGCACCGCCGAGAAGCCGCGCAAAGCGCGCCGCGCCGGCTCGACCAGGCCGAGGGCGGACGCCAGGAACGCCCGCACAACCACGGGCGCCGACGCCGAGGTGGCCACGCCGGGGAGCAGGCCGACTGTCCGCCGGCGTCGGTCCTCCGAGAACGAGGTGATCAGCACCCGGTGGACAGCGTTGGCCGCCAACACGGCGCGCGCCGTCGGCTCGGCGGCGGCATCCGATTTCACGTCGATGTTGAACCGCGCGTCCGGGAAGGCGTCGAGGGCCTCCGCGAGCGACGCGAACGAGTGTCCAGCCCCGAGGTCGACGCGCGTCAACTCGGCCATCGCGATCTTGTCGATGCGTCCGGGCTCACCGGCCAGCCGGGTGAGGTCGGCGTCGTGGCTGATCACGGCGATGCCGTCGAGCGTGGCGTGCACATCCGTTTCCAGGTGCGTCGCCCCGGCAGAGAGTGCGGAGCGGAACGCGACCAGGGTGTTCTCCGGCGCCTCGAGGGCGAGGCCGCGATGGGCGAAGACGTGCGGCCCGGCCGACGCCAGGAATCCCGACGACTCGCCCGACATGACGCTCCTCTTACGGTCTTCTCCGTGGTGACGTTCTATTCAGTGGTGTCCGTGGGGCCGACGTGCGAACCGGGCACGGGGGCCTGGCCGAACGCGCGTCCGATACCCTTCATGGCCTCCGTGAGTTCGCTCGGCACGATCCACAGCTTGTTCGCGCTGCCCTCAGCGAGCTTGGGCAGGGTGAGCAGGTACTGGTAGGCCAGCAGCTTCGGATCGGGGTCGCCGTCGTGGATGGCCTTGAACACGGTCGCAATGGCCTCGGCCTCACCCTGCGCCCGGAGCACGGCTGCCTTCGCGTCGCCCTCCGCGGAGAGGATGGCCGCCTGGCGGGCACCCTCAGCGGTGAGGATCGCGGACTGCTTGGTGCCCTCCGCGGTCAGGATGAGCGCGCGACGGTCTCGCTCTGCGCGCATCTGCTTCTCCATCGAGTCCTGAATGGAGTGGGGCGGGTCGATCGCCTTCAGCTCCACCCGACCCACGCGGATGCCCCACTTGCCGGTGGCCTCGTCGAGCACGATGCGCAGCTGGCCGTTGATGTTGTCCCGGCTGGTCAGTGCTTCCTCGAGGTTGAGGCCGCCGACCACGTTACGGAGCGTCGTGGTGGTGAGCTGCTCGACCGCGCCCAGGTAGTTCGCGATCTCGTAGGTTGCCGCGCGCGCATCCGTCACCTGGAAGTAGACGACGGTGTCGATGGAGACCACGAGGTTGTCTTCGGTGATCACCGGCTGGGGCGGGAACGAGACGACCTGTTCGCGCATGTCGATCAGTGGGCGCAGACGGTCGACGAACGGAATCAGAATGTTCAGGCCCGGCATGAGCGTCTTGTGGTAGCGGCCGAGCCGTTCCACGACGCCGGCGCTGGCCTGGGGGATGATCCGGATCGATTTGGCGAGCGTGACGATGACGAAGATCACCAACGCCGCAATGGCGGCGAACACGATCACCTGCACGATGATCTGGCCTGGATCGGTCATGAGGCGTTCCTCTCAGCGGGGATGACCACGGCGGTCGCCCCATCGATTTCGGTTACCAGCACGCGTTCGCCGGGTTCAATGACGCGCTGGTCCGCGCCGGGGGAGAGCCGTGCGGTCCAGGTCTCGCCGTTGGCCAGCCTGACCTGGCCCCCGGTTGCGCCGATGGAACTCACCACGCGACCGTCGAGGCCCAGGAGCGCATCAACGTTGGTCTTCATCGTGTCGCCGCCCCGCCGCAGGATGCGCAGCAGCGGCGGCCGGATGCCGAGCAGCAGCAGAATGGACAGCACGGCCGCGATCACCAGCTGCAGCCACCATGGTGCGCCGATCAATCCGGTGAGCAGTCCGCCGAAGCTTCCGGTGGCGATCATTAAGAAGGTGAGGTCGAGGCTGACCATCTCGATGGTCACGAACAGGAGGATGAGGACGAGCCAGATGATCCACGCATAGTTCGAAACGAATGCATCCATGCGGTCCCCTTCCAGTGGGTTTCCCTCCGAAACTAGCAGTACGCGCGGCAGGCGCGTTGACGCTTCTTGGTAGTGTCGTTTTCGACCCACGACCAATATTTAGAGGAGCATTCGTGACCAATCCACTTGCAGCAGGATCACTGGACGGCAAGCGCGTTCTCGTCACGGGTTCCTCGCGCGGCATCGGCGCCGACACGGTCGGCTACTTCGCCGAGGCGGGCGCCAGCGTTGTGATCAACTTCCGCAACAAGGAAGCCAGGGCCAAGAAGCTCGCCGACTCCATTCGCGCCGCCGGCGGCACCGCGATCACGGTCGGCGCCGACCTCACCGACCCCGCGTCGGTCTCGGCCATGTTCGACACGATCCGCGCCGAATACGGCGGCCTGGACATCCTGGTCATGAATGCTTCCGGCGGCATGGAGAGCGGCATGGCGGATGACTACGCCATGCAGCTCAACCGCGACGCCCAGGTGAACCTGCTGACCGCCGCACTGCCGCTGCTCGGCGCCGGGTCCCGCGTGGTGTTCGTCACCAGCCACCAGGCGCATTTCATCGAAACCACCCCGACGATGCCCGAGTACGAGCCGGTCGCCCGCAGCAAGCGGGCCGGCGAGGACGCGCTGCGCGCCCTGATCCCTCAGCTCGAAGCGGCCGGCATCGGCTTCGTCGTCGTGTCCGGCGACATGATCGAGGGCACGATCACCGCGACCCTTCTCGAGCGCGCCAACCCAGGGGCCATCAGCGCCCGCAAGGATGCGGCCGGCCGCCTGTACAACGTGAGCGAATTCGCCGCGGAAATCGCCCGCGCCGCGGTCGAGCCTGTGCCGGAGGACAACACGCGCTACGTTGGCGACACGTCGGACTTCGCCGGCTAGAAGGAGGAGCAGGATGAAGGCACCCGACGTTCCTCTCCTCCGCACCGTTTCACGCCCCACCATCCACCCGGATGGCAGTCGGGCCGTCGTCTCCCTCACTCGAGCCGATTTCGCGGCCGACGACTATGTCGGCCAGCTGTGGAGCGTCTCCCTGCACGGCAAACCAACTCCGCGCCGGGTGACTCGCGGCCACCGGGACACCGCGCCGCGGTTCTCCCCGGATGGCAGACTGCTCGCCTTCCTCCGCAGCTCGCCGGGCGACCCGGCGCAGCTGTTCGTCGTCGACGCGGCCGGGGGAGAGCCGGTGCAGGTCACCAACGTGCCCCTGGGCGTGTCCGATTTCCGCTGGCGGCCGGATTCGGCTGCCCTGGGCTTCATCGCGCGCGTGCCGGAGCACGGGCGCTACGGCACGGTGCCCGGGATCGACGCTCATTCGGAGGCGCCCCGCCGGATCACGACGCTGCGCTACCAGTCGAACGGGGTCGGCTACACGATCGACCGCCGTTCGCATGTCTTCCTGGTGCCGGTGCCCGACGTCAACGCCGAACCGATCCCGGTGTCCGTTCCGTCAGCCGAAGACGCGGCAGCCGGCGTCGCGCCACCCGACCGGACGTCACCGCCCGGCCTCCCCGAGGCGCGACAGATCACGACGGGCGACTTCGACCACACCGGGTTGGCGTTCTCGCCGGACGGCGAGCGGGTCATCACGGTCTCTGCGAGGCATGACGGACGCGACCGCGACCTGCGGTCCGAGATCGTCGAAGTTCTGGTCGACCCGGCCGGCGCAGAACCTCGGCTGCCGGAGCGGATACTCATTGGCGCTGCCTCGAATCTCAGTATCTTCCATCTGACCTGGGCGCCCGACGGCGCCATTTTGCTGCTCGCCACCGACGTCGGCGACAGCGGACGCGACTTCGTCGGCCGCGCCACGTCACTGTACGTCGCCGACGACAGCGGAGCCGAGCCCGTCAGGCTGACCGATCCGGACAGCACCGACCTCGACAACGGCGGCACGATCAGCGTCGCCGGCGACGGATCCGTCCTCGTGCAGAACCGCACCAGGGGCCGCGTGCAAATGCTCCGCGTCGCCCGCGACGGAACGGCCTCGGCGGTCACCTCCAGCGCCACGGTCATCACCGGGCACGATGCCGCGGGGGAGCAGGTCGTCTTCGCGTTCCAGGATGCGTTCACGGCGGGCGATCTCGCCCTGGCCGACTCGTCGAGGCTGCGCAGGCTCACCGATTTCTCCGCGGCGCTTCGGGAGACCGGGATCGTGCCCATGCACGAGCTCACCGTGATGGGCCGCGACGGCTACCCGGTGCACGGCTGGGTGCTGACGCCGGCCGGGCCGGGCCCGCACCCGGTGCTGCTGACCGTCCACGGCGGTCCCTTCGCGCAGTTCACGGTTGCTCTGTTCGACGAGGCGCAGGTCTGCGTCGACGCCGGCTACGCCGTGGTGATGTGCAATCCGCGCGGCTCCGCCGGCTATGGGGAGGACCATGCCCGCGCCATCCGCCGGCAGATGGGCACGCTCGACCAGGCAGATGTTCTCGATTTCCTCGACGGAGCGCTGGCGGACAACACGTCGCTGGACGGCGAACGACTGGGAATCATGGGCGGCTCCTACGGCGGCTTCCTGACCGCGTGGACGATCGCACACGAGCACCGCTTCGCCGCATCGATCGTGGAGCGCGGCTACCTCGACCCTGAGGCGTTCGTGGGCACATCCGATATCGGAGACTTCTTCACGGACGAATACACGGGCACCGACCCGAGCCTCATCCGCTCCCAGAGCCCGCAGGACGTCGTCGGTCAGGTCAGCACGCCCACTCTGGTGATGCATTCGGCGCAGGACCTGCGCTGCCCGCTGCCGCAGGCGGAGCGGTACTACGCGGCGCTCAAACGCGGGGGAGTACCGGTCGAACTGGTGATCTTCCCCGGTGAGGATCACGAACTCAGCCGCGCCGGAAGCCCGCGACACCGGCTGAGCCGCTTCGAGATCATCCTGGACTGGTGGGCCAGGCACCTGCCGACGGCAGCGAACCCGCCCGCCGTTATGTCAAGAGATTAGCGCGGCGGCCCCAGGCGTTTCCGGCCGGCGGAACGTCGTCGTGCAGTCTTCCTCGCCGGCATGGAATTGGCGTCGTCGAGCCCACGCGGATGCCTGGCGCCGTCAGGATGCGCGCCGTCGATTGCGGTGCCAGTTGCAACGTGGGCACGTCCGGTTCAACCGCGGAGTTCGAGCCATTCATCCCCACTCGTCACAGCGCAGATAAATGACCGATAATGCACATTATGACAAGTAATCCCTGATCAGAGGCTTTTTTCTTGCTCGTCGGTTCTTGGTGGTGTCCTTCTTCATTTAACTTGACGCAGATTCATCTAATTTGACGCATTGTTCGGCGTGTTTCATTACAGATGACGCATCGGGGTGATTTGCGTCATTACACTCGACGCATGTTCACGTCTGCGGCGTTGACTTTGATCGAGGCAAGCCAGCCGGACCGGCTCGAGGGTTCCGGCATCTTTACGGTGCGTGAACACGTTGGTGCGCCGCTGAGCACGCAGGGCGCGGCAGGAGCATCAAGTCTCAAGTTCGAGGATTTCGCCCCGGTCCGGTCAACCACCGCCTATCAGGGCCAGCGCAACTTCTCGGGCGAATGGTGGTGCGCAACCAACTACCGCATGGTTGCGTACGAGTCGTGGCTGGAACGCGACCATTTGATGATGATGGAC
The DNA here is from genome assembly GCA_036723055.1 of Microbacteriaceae bacterium. Taxonomy (GTDB): domain Bacteria; phylum Actinomycetota; class Actinomycetes; order Actinomycetales; family Microbacteriaceae; genus Cryobacterium. The sequence goes on along the minus strand of DAIMHX010000040.1, from coordinate 2,847 downwards.
TTCGCCCCGACGGTCATCGGCATCGCGTCCCAACCGTTCAGGATCGATTTCACGCTGTCCGACAGCCGTCGCTGGCATGTCCCAGATTTTTTCGCCCGCCGCCAGGACGGATCTGCTCTCGTGGTTGATGTCCGCCCCGACAACAGGATTCGAGATCGGGACCGCGAGGTCTTCGAAGCGACGGATTTGCTGTGTCAACGACTGGGCTGGACCTACAAGCGGGTGGGTGGACTCCCCCGCGTCTACCTGGCGAATCTGAAGTGGCTCTCGGGCTACCGGCATCCACGGTGCCTGATACCGGACACGTCCGCCGCCATCACCGGCTACCTGAGCGACACCCCCGGACCCCAGGCGCTCGGGCAGGTGGCGGCCGCGGTCGGCGATCCCCTGATCACCCTTCCCACGTTGTTCCACCTGATGTGGCGCGGCGCCATCGGCGCGGAGCTTCACGACGCCCCGCTGGGACCCTGCAGCATCCTGCGGATCGCCGGATAGCCATGAGCCCCAAAGACGACCGCACCCTCCGAGTCGGCGGACACCTTGAACTTCACGGCCAGTCATACCGGCTGCTCAGCCTCAACGGAAATGTGGCCATCCTTACCGCTGCCGACCTGGCTCCCACGGCCGTCAACGTTCAGCAACTCTTTGCCGATCCAACATTCACGCTCGGCACGGGCGGCGCTCCGCACCATCAGTCCCCTGCTGCATCAGCGATTTTCGAAGCGTTGCCGACAGACGTTCGCGAACGCGCGCGCCGGCTGGAAGAGCACCTCACCGAAGTCATCAACGGGGTGCCTCTTTCGGCCGAACCGGGCACCAGACCGCGGCCCGCGTTTGATCCGCTCCAGAGGACCCTGCGGCAACGCGAACTGGCCAAGCACGGCGAGCTCACAACCACCGGGGAGAACCTGCCGTTTCGTTCTTTCCAACGCCTCCGCGCCGGTTACCAACAGCGCGGCATCACCGCGCTGGTCGACCAACGGCTCATCCGCCGCACACCCGTGACCGGCCGGGTGGACCCCCGTGTGGTGGAGGTGCTGCTGCATGTTCTGGAGGAGAACACCGGCCGTTCCTCGGGAACGATGGACCGACTCTTCCGGGAGGTGAAGAAACGCGTGACGGCCAAGAACGGCGGCGGAGACGAGGGCGAACCGGTTCTCTTTCCATCGCCGTCAACCTTCCGACGCCTGGTTATCAGGCTCCGGGAGGGCCGTCATGCGACGGGATCAGCCCGAACCAGGCGGACCCTGGACCAGCAACCCGACGGCCCATTCGGAGCGGTGTATCCGGTGCGCCCCGGCGAATTAATGCAAATAGATTCCACCCCGCTGGACATCGCCGTCGAACTCGATTCAGACACCATCGGCCGGGTGGAACTGACGGCGCTGGTGGACATCGCCACGCGCAGCATCTGCGCGGCGGTGCTCCGTCCCACAACCAAAGCCGTCGATGCGGCGTTGCTGCTGGCACGCTGCATGACACCGGAGATGATGCGGCCCGGATGGCCCGAAGCCGTTGCGATGTCCGCCTCGGCGCTCCCCTACCGGTCCATGCGCTCGGTCGACGAACGACTGGAGGGAGCCGCAGCGAAACCGGTGATCGTGCCGGAAACCATCGTCTGTGACCACGGGAAGGCCTACCTGTCGGACGCTTTCAAAAACGCCTGCCATTCCCTGGGCATCAGCCTGCAGCCAGCCCACCCAGACACACCCACCGACAAGCCCATCATCGAACGAACCCTGCAGTCCATTGGCACCTTGTTCGCCCAATACGTCACCGGATACCTCGGATCCTCCATCGAGCGGCGGGGTAAAAATGCGGAACATGATGCGGTCTTCTCCGTCCCCGAGCTTCAGGACCTCCTGGATGAATGGATCATCACCGGCTGGCAGAACCGCCCGCATGATGGTCTGCGTGATCCCTTCACCCCGGACCGAACGTTCACTCCGAATGAAAAATATGCTGCACTGCTTGCCGTCACCGGCTACGTGCCGGTGCCGTTAGCGGGCACCGATTATGTTGAGCTGCTTCCCGCCGAAACCCGGGTGATCAACTCCTACGGCGTCAAGATCAGGCACCGCGTCTACGATGCCAGGGAATTGAACCCGTTCCGGGGCCAGGACTCTGGCATCAAGGCGCTGAAGAATCGTTGGGAAATTCACTACGACCCCTACGACATCACCCGTGTCTGGATTCGTAACCACCCGGAGGGCGGATGGATCACCGCCTACTGGCGTCATCTGAACGCTGCACCGCAACCGTTTGGGGAAGCGATCTGGGAACGAGGACGACAGATTGTCGCCGAACGCGGGGTGACTGGCCCCTCCCAGGAGAGCATCGGAGCCGCCGTGGACGACTTGCTGGATCGAGCCGCGCCAGCGCCGAAAAAACGTCGGAAGTCCGCCCACGACAAACGAGCTCTGGCCCGGCAGGCCGCCACTGCGGTGCCCAACTGGCCCCGCCCGCCGGCGGAGCCACCGTCCGACGGCAACGACGGCACGCCCGTGAACCTCTACGACGCCCCCGATGAGCTGGACGATGCCGGAACCCTTGCAAAAATCATCCCGCTGAAGATCTACGATGCCAGGGAAGAGGCAGAGAAATGGTGGTAACCCCGGAACTGCCCCCGCTCAGCCGGGCGCCGACAACCACCCTGGAGGGGTGGCGCAGCTTCGTGAATAGCGAACCCAAGAGCATCGACCTGCTCCCGGACAGCGACCTTGCCGCCCTGACCCTGCCACGGCGCGAGATCTACGATGAGCAACGCATCAGCTACCACTCCGAACTCGTCATCGTCCAGACGTCCGCGGTGCGCAGCATCATCCACCAGGGACGACTGCTGACCAT
>DAIMHX010000039.1:0-24268 GCA_036723055.1 Microbacteriaceae bacterium | reverse complement strand
CGTTCGATCGTGCGGCCCTCGCGCAGCACGAGGTACTGCAGCAGCTCGAACTCCTTGTAGGTGAGCGCTGCCGTCTCGTTGTCGAGGATGACGCGCTTGCGGGAGATGTCGACCACGACGCCGGAGGGGGCGCGGTCGGCGTCGTCCGCGACCGTGCGGTGCTTGGCCAGCGCCGCCGGATCCTGCAGCGCGAGGCGCACGACGTCCACGTCGCGGCCGCCGGCGCTCTCGGGGGCGAGGGCAACAACCGCGTAGGTCTCGGCGGAGGGTGCGATGTTGGCGGTCAGGCTCTTCAGCGCCTCGACGATGCGGTGCAGGCTCGTTCCGGCAGCCGCGGCCTTCGCCTCGTCAATGCCGACGTAGAGCACGAATCCGCGAGCCTCGGTGCCGTCCGGCACGGCGCGGATGCGGGGGGCGGCCGGAACCAGGTCGGTGCGAGCGATGTGGGCTGAACGGGCGGTGTCGATGTGTGCGAGAGACATGGGATGGTCCTTTGGGCCGATGACGCGGTGAACCCGACGCTGGAAACGCGTGTTGAGGGTTCGGAAATGGAGGCCCTGCGGGCCGTGTTGCGGACGTGTCGGGGATGACGGGCGTCCGGGGAGTTCACCTGGCCGGCCGCGAATTGTCAGCGGGGCGGGAACTCGGCGAGAGGTGTCGCGGTCAGCGGGACATTCGGCAACACATGACGGCGCGGATGCCGGGCATCATCATGCCGGCATTCCCAAGGGCCTCGGAGGAGGTCAGGGGGAGTGCGTAGGTTGTCATAAATGCGAGTAAAGCCGACTATGTCGGTATGTGTCAATTCAGTGTCGCCGGATGACGCGGCATGACGCGCACCACGTTCCGGTGGGTCAGGCGGCTGTCGGAGATTCCCTCAGGAATCGCCCATTTGCAAAAGATTCCACGATGGAATCGAATTTGATCAAAGATCCTCGAAGTTTGAGTCGCTAGGCGTGTCGCGCGTCGCAGCTTCTGCGACTTCGGCGAACGGCTAGACCAGGCCGTAGAGGCGGTCGCCCGCGTCGCCGAGCCCGGGAACGATGTAGCCGAGCTCGTTGAGGCGCTCGTCGACGGCTCCGAGGACGATGGTCACCTCACGGCCGGCGAGGGCCTTTTCGACGGCGGCGAGGCCCTCGGGGGCGGCAAGAATGCAGATCGCGGTGACATCCACTGCCCCGCGGTCGAAGAGGAACTCGATGGCCGCGATGAGAGAGCCGCCGGTCGCCAGCATGGGGTCGAGCACGAAGCATTGGCGGTCGGAGAGATCGTCCGGCAGGCGCTCGGCGTATGTGGTGGGCTGGAGGGTCTCCTCGTTGCGTGCCATCCCGAGGAAACCGACCTCTGCGGTCGGCAGCAGCTTCACCATGCCCTCGAGCATGCCGAGTCCGGCACGGAGGATGGGCACGACGAGCGGCTTGGGGTCGCTGATCTTCACGCCCCGTGCCTCGGACACCGGGGTCTGCACGGTGACCTCTTCGACGCGCACGCCACGGGTTCCCTCGTAGGCCAGCAGGGTCATGAGCTCCTCGACGAGGGCTCGGAACATCGGCGAATGCGTGTTCTTGTCGCGGAGCACCGTGAGCTTGTGGGTGATGAGAGGGTGGTCGGCTACGTGGACTCGCATAGGCTCAATCTACTAGTTGGGAGGGATCCGGCATGGGCGAGCACAGCGCGTGGATGCGGCTCGCCCTCGAGGACGCTCGCGCGGCGCTGCCGACGGGCGATGTTCCGGTCGGCGCCGTGATCCTGGATGCCGCGGGCCGCGTGATCGGACGCGGTCGCAATGAGCGCGAGATGCTGCAGGACCCGACCGCGCACGCCGAAATTGTCGCGATCCGCCAGGCTGCCGCGGCGACCGGGGACTGGCGACTGACCGGGTGCACGCTCGTCGTGACGCTCGAACCCTGCGTCATGTGCGCGGGGGCGATCGTGGCGGCTCGGCTTCCGGTAGTCGTTTTCGGCGCGTGGGACGAGAAGGCCGGGGCGGTGGGCTCCGTTTACGACGTGCTCCGTGACCGTCGGCTCAACCACCGGGTGGAGGTCTTCGCCGGGGTGGACGCGGAGGAATGTGGGGCCCTGCTCAGGGAGTTCTTCGAGGATCCAGCCCGACGAGCCATTCGCTGAACATGGCCCGTGACGCCGCCTGCATCCCGGGGGAGTAGCGGGCGCGCTCCAGGCGGAGGTCGTCGGCGTCGAAGCCCTCTGCGACCACCTCGGACGCGGACGACGCGAGCCAGTCTTCGTGCATGTCGTCTGTGACCTCTGGATGGAACTGCACCGCGAGCGCCCAGGTGCCGATTCCGAAGGCTTCGTTGCCGTACTCGGGCGACCCGGCCAGCCGGGTTGCCCCCTCAGGCAGGTCGAAGGTGTCGCTGTGCCACTGCATGACCGGGACGCCGGCGATGTGGCGGACGGGCGATGCCGCTCCGGCCTCCGTCGGCTCGACGGACCGGAACCCGATCTCGTTCGTCGGGCCGCGGTAGACGTCTGAACCGAGCGCGTTGGCCATCAGCTGGGCGCCCAGGCACACCCCGAAGACGGGCAACTCCGCCTCGAGCCGGCGCCTGAGCAGGTCGACCTCGTCACGCAGGACGGGGAAGCGATCGTGTTCGTACGCGCCCATGTCGCCGCCGAGCACGATGACGAGGTCGGCGGCGGTCGGGTCGATGCCGCGGACATCGTCCCGGAGCGTGTCGACGAAGCGCACCTCGTAGCCGTGCTCCCACAGCACCGGTTCGAGATTGCCGAGGTGGATTGCGTCGTCGTGCCGGAGCACGAGGGCCGTTCGGTTCACTCCAGCCCCTTGATGACGATCGTGTCGGTGGGCGGGTTGGCGAGGTTGGGGTCGACGTAGACGTCGGGTTCGATGTAGATCGCCTGAGCGCTGGGCACGGCAGCGCGAATACGGCTTTCAACGGAGTTGATGTCCGCGGCGACATCGGCGAACCTGTGGCTGGCGCTGAAGGCGAGCTTGGCGGCCACGAGTAGCTCGTCCGGACCGAGGTACAGGGTCTTCATGTGGATTATCCGCTTCGTCTCCGGGCCGGCCAGGATGGCGAGCTCGATGGAGGCGAGATCCCGGGGGCCGGCGCCTTCGCCGACCAGCAGGCTCTTGGTCTCGATGCCCAGGATGATGGCCACGAGCACGAGCAGCACACCGATCGCGAGGGTGCCGATGGCGTCCCAGGCAGGGTTGCCGGTGATGATCGTGAGTCCGATGCCGACCAGGGCGAACACGAGGCCGGCCAGGGCCGCCACGTCTTCGAGCAGCACGACGGGGAGCTCGGGGGCCTTGGCGTGTCGCACGAACTTCACCCAGCTCTGCCCATTTCGCAGGGGATTCGATTCCTTGATGGCGGTGCGCAGGGAGAACGATTCGAGGGCGATGGCGACGATGAGCACGACAATCGGCAGCCACGGCAGCTCGAGCTTGTGTGGATGCTGCAGTTTCTGGACGCCCTCGAAGACGGAGAAGACGCCGCCGACGGAGAAGAGGACGATCGACACCACGAAGGCGTAGACGTATCGTTCGCGGCCGTAGCCGAACGGATGCGCCGAGTCGGCATCCTTCCGCGACTTCCGCCCGCCGAGCAGAAGCAGCAACTGGTTGCCCGAGTCGGCGACCGAGTGCACCGCCTCGGCCAGCATCGACGACGAACCGGAGAACAGCCAGGCGACGAACTTGGTGATTGCAATACCCAAATTAGCCGCCAACGCAGCCACGATTGCCTTGTTGCCGCCGGATGCACTCATGCAGCCATCCTAGAACGCCGAGCGGAAGCCCTGCCCGGAGGCCCGGCCGGAACCTACACTTGGACGATGACTGCTGCTGACTCCGAAACCCTCCCGACGATTGCCTTCCTGGGCGCAGGATCAATGGCCAGGGCGATTCTGGCCGGACTGCTGCAGCCGGGCGTGACCGTGCGCGGCGGCATCCGTGCCACCAACCGCAGCTCGGCAAAGGCCGAGGAACTCGCGGGCGTCGATGGCGTCACCGCGTGGGCCCTGGACACCGACCCCCACGCCAACCTGAAGGCGGTTGAGGGCGCTCGCATCGTCGTCGTGGCTGTGAAGCCGGCCATGGTGCCGGATCTGCTCACCGAGATCGCGGGCAGCCTCGAGCCGGGAACGCTCGTGGTGAGCGTGGCCGCCGGGGTGACAATCGCGACGTTCGAATCCCTGCTGCCCGAGTCGGTGTCGGTGATCCGCTCGATGCCGAACACGGCGGCCATCGTCGGCAAGGCCGTCACCGGGCTCAGCGTGGGCACGCGATCCACCGCGACCGACCTCGAGCTCGCGACGACCCTGTTCGAAACCGTCGGCAAGGTGCTCGTCGTCCCGGAGGAGAAGCTGGATGCCCTGAGCACCATCTCTGGTTCCGGCCCGGCCTACGTGTTCTACCTGATCGAGCAGCTCACCGCGACGGCCATCGACAAGGGCTTCACCCCGGAGCAGGCGGCCACCATGGTGGGCGGCACGTTCCTCGGCGCGAGCATGCTGCTGGCGGCATCCGAGCTGTCGCCCGCCGAGCTGCGCCGCCAGGTGACGAGCCCCAACGGCACCACCGAGCGGGCGGTCTGGGAGCTCGAGAAGGCAGACCTCAAGGGACTGTTCGACCGGGCAACGGACGCCGCACTCGCGCGAGCCCGCGAACTCGCCGGGCCGACTAAGTAGCCTTCGGCGGAATGTGACGGCGATTCGCGGGCGCGCGCCGACGAGTCGTCATGGTCCTCCCTGAGGGGAATGACTAACCTTGGGGCATGGCAAACATCTTCGACGTGGTGGCGGACTCGACGCGACGCGACATCCTGCATATTCTCCTCGAGCGATACAACCAGTCAAGCGTTGCCGGGGGCGAGCTCAACGTGTCAGACATCGTGAACCAGCTCGGGCTCAGCCAGCCCACCATCTCCAAGCACCTCAAGGTGCTGCGCGAGGCCGGCCTGGTCGGCGTGCGCGAGGAGGGGCAGCACCGCTATTACCACCTCGACTACGCCCCGCTCGAGGAGATCGAGGACTGGCTGATCCCCTTCCTCAGTGTTGACTTCGACGCGACGGCCGAAGAAATCGACGAAGAGGCCGAAGCCGGCCTGAAGGTCGAGCAGCGCGCCTTCGCCGCAGCGATCGGCAAGGCCTTCGCCGATACCTCATTCCAGATGACGCATGCGGTGAAGGACGCCAAGCCGAAGAAGTGGCGCAAGACCGACTGATCGCGTCGGTCTGCAGCCCGCCCGTTTGTGGGCTAGACGGCATTCACGCTTCCCCCTAGAGTTACCAGCGAACGCACCGGTCACACCAGTACCGGCCGGTGCTCGTAAGGTTTTGCCCGAACAAAATCACAAGGGGTTCACGCCGATGGCACGCGATCTTTCTGAGGTGCGTTTTCTGACGGTTGCCGAGGTCGCCGAGATGATGCGCGTCTCGAAGATGACCGTTTACCGGCTCGTGCACTCCGGCGAGCTGCCCGCGATCCGTTTCGGACGCTCGTTTCGGGTGCCGGAATCGGCCGTCGCGGAGGCCATCGAACGGCCCGTCTCGGACACCGCGTAGGCCGCACGCCTTTTATCCGGTAGAATGGGGTTTTCGTGTCGGTCGCGAATTCCGCGGCTAAACCAAATACTTGTGAGGTCCGTGTGGGTTCTGTAATTAAGAAGCGACGCAAGCGCATGGCGAAGAAGAAGCATCGCAAGCTGCTTCGTAAAACTCGTCACCAGCGTCGCAACAAGAAGTAGGACGGTCTTCGAACCGTCTTGGCGTAAGCGCTGGGTCCTTCGGATCTAGCGCTTTTTGCTTGCCCGGATTCTGACTCGGGCCAGCTTCAGGCGCATGATCGGCCAGTGGTGTGCCGCCGCGTGTCTCAGTAGGGCGGCATCCGGATTCACGACCACCGGGTGACCCACCAGCTCCAGCAGCGGAATGTCGTTGTGCGAATCGGAGTAGGCCCAGCAGGCGGCGAGGTCGACGCTGCTCGACGCCGCGCGCGCGACGGCCGCCTGGGCCTTGAGATTGCCGTGGCAGATTCCGTCGATGAGCCGGCCGGTGAAGACTCCGTCGACGCATTCGAGCACCGTGCCGAGCGCGCCGGTGAAGCCGAGGCGTTCGGCGATGACGTCGGCCAGCTCCTGCGCCGTCGCCGAGATCAGCCAGACCTCACGTCCTGCCTCGAGGTGGGCGCCGGCGGCCGCGACCATCTCCGGCCAGAGCCTGGGCGCGAGCCGGGTCTCGAAGATGTCCTGGCTGAAGCGGATGACTTCGGCGCGGTTGTGCCCCACAATGAGCTCCAGGCCGCGCTCGCGCACGCTGTCGACGTGGCGGTGGTTCTCGCCGACGGCGATGAACCTGGCCTGTTTCCAGCCGAACGAGAAGATGTCCCGCGCCGAGATCAGGCGCCGCCGCCATGCGCCGACTGCGACGTAGTAGAGACTGGCGCCGCGCATCAGCGTGTTGTCGACATCGACAAAGGCGATCGCGCGTGGAGTGGTGACTTCGACCATTGCGATGAGTCTAGTCAGGTGACCGTCGCGATCACCGTCCGGAGCGTGGGAAAGGCGGCGATGATCCCAGGCTCCTGTGCCTCTTCGCAGGATCCCCGCCTAGGGTGGGAGGATGCCAACCGCACACCTGACCCTGATCGGCAAGCCCGGCTGCCACCTCTGCGATGACGCGCGCGAACTAATCGGAAGCGTCGTGGGGAAGATCGCCGGCCACCCGTCAGCGCCCGAGGTGATCCTCGAGGAACGCTCCATCCTCGACGATGCCGAGCTGCACGAGCGCTATGTGGAGGAGATCCCCGTGCTTCTCCTGAACGGCAAGGTCCACAATTACTGGCGCATCGATCCCCTGCGGCTGCGCACCGCGCTCCTGGAGGTACGATGACCATCCGCCACGTCGTTTCATGGAAACTCGCCGCGACCGACCCCGCCGAGAAGGCCGAACACGCCGCGCAGATCGTTTCGGGGCTGGAGTCCCTCGTCGGAGTGGTCGGCGAGATCCGTTCGCTGCAGGTCGGCGCGGATGTCGCCGGCGACGGCAACTGGGACGTCGCCCTGATCGCCGACTTCGATGACCTGACGGCCGTCGCCCGCTACCAGGTGAACCGCGCGCACCAGAAGGTGGCGGCCTTCATCCGCTCCGTGGTCGCCGAGCGCATGGCCGTCGACCTCGAGTTCTAGCCTCACCCCTCCCCACCGCGAAACTGCACTTGTGGTCGTTATGAGCGCGTTTTAGCGACCACTACTGCAGGTTCGCGGAGGGTTGCTGGGCGATTATCCGGCGAACCCGCAGGAGGAACGCCCTCTGGTGCACGAAGACGTCGTCCGGCACAACGCGGATGACCCGCCACTGTGCGGCTTCGAAGATCTCCCGCCGAGTGATGTCGGCACGAAACCGCTCCGGGCTGATCCGGTGCTCGTCGCCCTCGTACTCGAAGAGGAGCCGCGCCCACGGATAGGCCAGATCCGGCTTGCCGAGACGAAAACCTGATGGCGTGAAGATCGCCTCGTTGACGACAGGCTCCGGCAACCCGTCGTCGATGAGCAGAAGTCGCAGCCACGTCTCCGGCCGCGAATCCACGCCCGTGCGAACTCTCTCGAGCGCCTCCCGCAGGTTCTTCGCGCCCCGCCGCCCGGCGTACCGCCGGGCACCGTCCCGAAGCTGCTCGATTGTCGCGAGCGGGGGTGTGCGGCCGTCGTCGGTCACCCGCCCGGAGACCAGGTAGTCGCCCGCCGCGACAAGGTCGTTCAGCGTCAGGACAGACGCCAGCTGGCACCAGGTCGACACCGGGTCGGTCACGACGAACCCGCGCTCTTCGCGGAACCGCGCCTCGATTCCGGCGAGGGTGTGCCCCACGACGCCGGTGACCCGCGGCGGCTGGCGCACCTCATTGACGGAAACGTGGAGGGTGAGGTCGTCAGCGAAGCGCGGTGGCAGGGGGATCAGGTAGAGGCGGGCGGCCGTCGTGTGGCTGAAGGCCTGGCCCCGCACCATTCGCGCGCGGTGGGCGCGGCATCTGCCCTCGAGAGCTCCGAGGTCGATCCCGATCGCCCGCACGCCGCGAGACGGCCGTTGCACGTCTCCGGCGCGCAGCCGGGTGCGCCCGAGCATGCCAGGCGCCACCTCACGCGTGAGGAAAGCCTGTCCCTGCAGGGGCGGCGGAATGACGGCACGGGTTCGCACGCCGACAGGATGCCGCTTTCCGCGGTCATCCCGTCAAACTTCTCCACACCCCCACCGCGAAACTGCAGTTGTGGTCGCTAAAACGCGCTCATAACGACCACAAGTGCGTTCTCGCGGGAGGGTGACGAGGAGGTGGGGGCTAGGGCTCGAGGCGGGTGGGGCCGCGGAACAGGTAGGTGACCTCGCGGATGCTGGCCTGGTGCAGCATGAGCATCAGCACGCGGGCGAGGCCCATGCCGAACCCGCCGTGCGTCGGCACGCCGTAGCGGAAGAATTCGAGGTACGCCTCGAGCTCCTCCGGGTCGTGACCCTTCTCCTTCACCTGCTCGACGAGCACGTCAATGCGGTGCTCGCGCTGGGCTCCGGTGGAGATCTCGGTGCCGTTGAAGATGAGGTCGTAGCTGTTGGTCAGGCCCTGGTCGCCCTCGTGGCGCATGTGGTAGAACGGGCGGATGCTCGACGCGTAGTCGGTGAGGAACACGAACTCGTGGCCGTAGGTCTCCTTGACGTACGCGGCAATCCTGCGCTCGCCCTCCGGGTCCATGTCGGCGTCGTCGCGGGGAACCTCGTAGCCGTGCTGCTTGACGATTTCCTTCGCCTCGGCGAGCGGGATGCGCGGGAACGGCTTCGTCGGCACGGTCACCTCGACGTCGAAGAGGGCCTTGACCTCGTCGCCGTGCTTCTCCTTGACGGCCGTGAACGCGACGACGAGCAGGTCCTCGTGCAGCTGCATGACGTCTTCGTGGCTGTCGATCCAGCTGATCTCGGAGTCGATGCTGGTGAACTCGGTGGCGTGGCGGCTGGTGAACGACGGGTCGGCGCGGAACGCCGGCCCAACCTCGAATATCTTGCCGAATCCGGCGGACTGCGCCATCTGCTTGAAGAACTGCGGGCTCTGCGCCAGGTAGGCCTTGGTGTCGAAGTAGCCAACCTCGAACAGCTCTGCGCTCGACTCGCTGGCGCTGGCCATCAGCTTCGGGGTGTGCAGCTCGACGAAGTCGTTGTCGACCCAGTACGTGCGGAGGGCGTGCTCGAACGTGGTCTGGATGCGGAAGATGAGGTTCTGCTTCGGGTTGCGCAGGTCGAGGAAGCGCCAGTCCATGCGCTTGTCGAGGTTGGAATCGGCCGCGATCGGCGTCTCCGGGATCGCGAGGGTGACGACCTTCAGCGTTGCCAGCTTGATCTCGATGCCGCCGAGCTTGACGCGCTCGTCGTGCTTGAGCTGGCCGGTGACGGTGACGAAGCTGCCCTGCGACAGCGACGAGATGCTGGTGGCCGGCTCGTCGGCGATGACGACGCCGTCGGCATCCGAGTTGCGCGGGTTGACCAGTTGCACGGCACCCGTCTCGTCGCGGAGAACGACGAATTGCACCTTCTTCTGGTCGCGCACCGTCTCGACCCACCCGGACACCGAAACGGGGCCGTCGTCGAGGGCGGCCAGGTTCTTGATCAATATGCGCGCATTCACGGGCCCAAGTTTAGCCGCACGGGCTCTCGGCGAATTCGCGGGCGGGCCCTCCGTAGACTGGAGCATGTGGTAGCTAGTCAGGTACATCTCGTGCGTCACGGTGAGGTTTTTAACCCCGAACGCGTGCTTTACGGCAGGCTGCCCGAGTTTCGTCTCTCCGACCTGGGCGTCAAGATGGCCGAGGCGGCAGCGGCCGACCTCGTCGAGCGGGGCCGCCCCGTCGCACGCATCATCGCCTCACCGTTGCGGCGCGCCCGCGAGTCCGCCGAGCCGTTTGCCGCCGCGTTCGGTCTCCCGGTCGCGATCGACGAGCGCATCATTGAGCCGGTCAACTACTTCGAGGGCAAACGGATGCGCGGCCCCGGCGGCGCGCTGCGCGACCCGCGCAACTGGTCGGCCCTGGTAAACCCCCTCCGGCCCAGCTGGGGCGAACCGTTCCAGTCGATCGCCGACCGCATGCTGGCCGCGATCGACGACGCCTGGAACTCCGTCGACGACGGCGACGTCGTGCTGGTGAGCCACCAGTTGCCGATCTGGATGGTGCACCGCGCGCTGGCCGGGCAGAGGCTGGCGCAGGATCCGCGCAACCGGCGCTGCGCCTTGTCGAGCATCACCACGCTGTCCTGGCGGGGTGCGGGCCTGGTCGAGATCGGCTACGCCAACCCGGCAGCTTCGCTGCAGGCCGAGGCCACCGATGTGGGCGCCGTATGAGTCGGCATGCTCGTCTTGCCGTCGGCGCCCTGATCGCGCTCGCGCTGCTGCTGACCGGCTGCTCCTCCGACCCGCTCGCCGCGCAATACCGCGCCGGCAGTAACAAGGGCTACATCGCCGGGGACGGCAGCGTGACCGAGATCCCCGCGGACAAGCGGGGCGCCGCGGTGGAATTCGCCGGCACCTCCGAGACGGGCAAAGCCGTGTCGAGCGCCGACTCCAAGGGCAGCGTCCTCGTCGTCAACTTCTGGTACGCCAGCTGCGCGCCCTGCCGCGCGGAGGCGCCCGACCTGGAGAAGCTCAACCGCGAGTTCGCCGGCAAGGGCGCATCCTTCCTCGGCGTGAACGTGCGCGACGAGCCCGCGAACGCGCTCGCCTTCAATTCCCGCTACGACATCACTTACCCGTCGGTCATGGACGTGGACGACGGCGCCATGCAGCTCGCGTTCAGCGGCAGCATCCCCCCCAACGCCGTGCCGACCACGCTCGTGCTCGACAGTTCAGGGCGGGTTGCGGCGCGCATCCTCGGCCAGGTTTCGTCGCCGTCGATCCTGGAAACCCTCGTTCGCGACACGATCGCCGAGGGCAGCTAGGCGTGGATGATCCGTTCGGCGAGATCGTCTTCAGCGGCCAGCTGCTCGTAGCGATCCCCGTGGCCGTCCTCGCCGGGCTCGTGTCGTTCGCGTCGCCGTGCATCCTGCCGCTCGTACCCGGCTACCTCGCGTACATCGGCGGTTTCACCGACGGCCGGGCGACCGCAGCGGACGGGGACCGGCGCGGCCGCAACCGGCTGCTCGCCGGCGTCGCCTTGTTCATTCTCGGTTTCACGCTTGTCTTCGTGCTCACGGGCGTCGTCTTCGGTGTCGCCGGATTCTGGCTCAACCAGTACCGCGACCTGATCACACGCATCGCCGGCGTCATCGTCATCCTGCTCGGACTCGTGTTCGTCGGCCAGTTCGGCTTCATGCAGCGCACGGTGAAGTCGTCCTGGCGCCCGCGGGCCGGACTGGCCGGAGCCCCCGTGCTCGGCGCGGTCTTCGCGGTCGGCTGGACCCCGTGCACCGGACCGACCCTGACGGCCATCAACTCGCTCAGCCTCACCACGGGCTCGCCCTGGCAGGGCGGCCTGCTCGCGCTGTTCTACGCGCTCGGGCTGGGCATCCCATTCCTCGTGATCGCACTCGGCCTAAGCTGGGCCACCGGAGCCGTTTCATTCCTGAAGCGGCATATTCGGGCGGTGAACCTGCTGGGAGGCATGCTCCTCCTGGTCATTGGTGTGCTCATGGTGAGCGGCGTCTGGAACGCCTGGCTCCTCAACCTGCAAGGAGTGATTGGCGGCTATGTCCCGGCCATCTGACCATTACGACTCCAAACCGGCCCCCTCGGCCGGTGACGGGATCACCCAGCCCCGGCTCGGCGTCGTCGGCTGGGCGCGCTGGTTCTGGCGCCAGCTCACGAGCATGCGCACCGCCCTGTTCCTGCTCCTGCTGCTCGCCATCGCCGCGGTACCTGGCTCGCTGGTCCCGCAGCGCAGCTCGGACCCGAACGGCGTCACCCAGTACTTCACCAACAACCCGGACCTGGCGCCGGCGCTCGACAAGATCCAGGCGTTCGACGTCTACTCCTCGGCCTGGTTCTCGGCGATCTACCTCCTGCTGTTCGTGTCCCTGATCGGATGCGTCATCCCGCGCACCAGGCACCACCTCCAGGCGCTGCGGGCCAAGCCGCCCGCCACCCCGGCCCGGCTGTCCCGCCTCGCTGGGTTCACCACCAGGCAGGCCCCGGCCGGAACGGATGCGGCGGCCGCGATCGATTCGGCCCGCGCGCTTCTGAAATCCTCCGGCTACCGGGTCGCCCGATTCGAGTCCGCCGGTGAGGTGTCCGTCTCCGCGGAGCGCGGGTACCTGCGCGAAACCGGAAACCTCGTCTTCCACTCGGCCCTGGTCGGCATCCTCATCACCGTGGGATTCGGCAGCGGGTTCGGATTCAGCGGCCAGCGCGTGCTCGTCGAAGGCCAGACCTTCGTGAACACCCTGCTCGCCTACGACTCGTTCAATCCGGGCCGTTTCTTCAACGACTCGAGCCTCGACCCGTACAAGCTCACGCTCAACGATTTCAACGTCACCTACGAGACGAAGAACCTCAAGGCCTACGGCCAGGCGATCGACTTCAACGCCGGCGTCACCGTCACCCGCCGGGGGCAGGATGCCCAAACCGGCCAGGTGAAGGTGAACGCCCCGCTGCGCACGGGCGGCACCGACATCTACCTGCTGGGCAACGGCTACGCGCCCACCATCACCGTGAAGGACTCGTCGGGCACGGTCGTCTTCACCGACTCCGTGCCGTTCCTGCCCCAGGATGCCAACCTCACTTCGCTCGGCGTGGTGAAGGTGCCGGACGGCCTGAAGAAGCAGCTCGGCATGATCGGGTTCTTCTACCCGACCCAGGCCGCCGCGAAATCCGGTGCCTTCTTCTCTTCCTATCCTGACCTCGAGTACCCGCTGCTCACCCTCAACGTGTACGCGGGCGACCTGGGGCTGGACAAGGGCGTGCCGACCTCGGTCTACTCGCTCGACACCGACAAGATGTCGCAGCTCACCGGCGGCAAGACCGGTGTGAAGTCGCTTGAGCTGAAGCCGGGCGAGACGCAGCAACTGCCCAACGGGCTCGGCTCCGTCACCTTCAACGACGCGCACCCCGGCGCGAAGAAGGGCGACTTCTCCGGCTCCGTGCTGCGGTTCGCCTCCTTCGACATCCACCACGACCCAACCCAGGGCTGGGTGCTGTTGTTCGCGGTGCTCGTGCTGCTCGGACTGCTCACCTCCCTCTTCGTGCCCCGTCGCCGGGTCTGGGTGAAAGCGACAGAGCAGGCCGACGGGTCGCTCAGCCTCGAGTACGCGGGGCTCGCCCGCGGCGACGACCCAGCCCTCGAAGCGGCGGTCGGCGCACTCGCCGACCGGCACAGCGAACGGCTCTCGCCCACCACCCCTGTCACAACGACACCCGAACAGACTTAGGCTTACACCGTGAATCTCAACGAGCTCTCGATCCTGGGCCTGTACTCGGCCATGGCCGTCTACGCGCTGGCGTTCATCGCCTTCGCGATCGACCTGGCCAAGCGGTCCGCTGCGGTGGATTCGGCGGCGACGGCGGCGAGTGCGGGCGCGGCCGGCACTGCCGACGCAGTGGCGTCATCCGGCGGCGGCACCACCACCCTCACCCGGATCAGCGCGCGCATCGTCAACGACGCGACCACCCCGTACGGCCGCTCGGCCAGCCTGCGCGTGGGCGTCTCGCTCACCGTGCTCGCCTGGGCGCTGCACCTCACGGCCGACGTGCTCCGCGGCATCGCCGCAGCCCGCGTGCCGTGGGCGAACATGTACGAGTTCGCCATGACGGGCACCCTCATCATCGTGACGGTGTTCCTCGTCGTGCTGACGAAGGCCGACCTCCGGTTCCTCGGAACGTTCGTCACCGGCCTCGTGCTGGTGCTGCTGGGGATCGCCGCGCTCCGCTTCTACGTCGAGGTCGCGCCGTTGCCGCCGGCGCTGCAGTCGGTCTGGCTCGTCATCCACGTGTTCGTCGCATCCCTCGGCACCGGATTCTTCGCGCTGGGCTTCGCACTGTCCACGGTGCAGCTGCTCCAATTCAAGCGGGAAAGCCTCGTCGCTGAGGCCAAAACCATGCGCCTCAAGTTCCTGGCCACGCTGCCCTCAGCGGCGACGCTGGAGAACCTCGCGTACCGGACCAACATCATCGGCTTCATCCTCTGGACCTTCACGCTGATGGCCGGCTCGATCTGGGCCGAGAAGGCGTGGGGCCGCTACTGGGGCTGGGATACCAAGGAGGTCTGGACCTTCATCATCTGGACCATCTATGCCGGGTACATCCACGCGCGGGCGACCCGCGGGTGGCGCGGCTCCCGGTCGGCCTGGCTGGCGATCATCGGCTTCAGCGCCGTCATGTTCAACTTCGGCATCGTGAACGTGTTCTTCAAGGGCCTGCACGCATACTCGGGTCTCTAGGGCCTATGCAACGTTCGTGAGGGGTCGCAAATCGACCTTCCCTGGCCGATTTAAGGTCGATTTGCGACCCCTCACAGGGTCGTAGTCGGGTTCAGTCCGCGACGAGCGCGTAGGTGCGGGCGAGCCGGGCGAGCCACCAGTCCCGACGGTCCTCGGATGCCGCGTACCGCTCGAGCAGGTCAGGGTCGGGGGAGACCCGGCGCACCGGGATGCTGCCCTGCACCGGGGTGAGCGGGTCGGCGGTGACATCCGCGGCCAGGAGCGACGCCGTGCCGAGTCCGCAGTCGAACTGCAGCTCCGGCAGCGCGGCAGCGAGGTACGCGCCCATCGAGATGCCGACCGAGGTGTCGAGGGCGCTGGAGACGACGACCGGGAGCCCGGCCTGCCCGACGATCGACAGGGCCGACCGGATGCCGCCGAGCGGCTGCGCCTTGACGACGAGAATGTCGGCCGCGCGCGCCCGGGCGACCGCGAGCGGGTCGTCCGACCGGCGCACGCTCTCGTCCGCGGCGATCGGCACGTCCATGTAATGCGTGCGCAGCCGGATCTCGGCGAGCTCCTCGATGGTCGAGCAGGGCTGCTCGACGTATTCGAGGTCGAACTCGGCGAGGGCGTGGATGGCGTGTTCGGCTCCGTCGACGTTCCAGGCTCCGTTGGCGTCCACGCGGATTCGGCCGGGGTCGCCGAGTACCGCACGGACTTCGCGCACCCGCGCGACATCGTCAGCGAGGGTCTGGCCCAGGTTGGCGACCTTGACCTTGGCGGTGCGGCAGCCGGGGAAGCGGGCGAGCACGCCGGCCACGGCGCCCGGCTCGACGGCCGGCACGGTCGCGTTCACCGGAATGCTCTCGCGCCGGAGCGCGGGTGTCTCGCGCCAGCCGAACTCGATGGCGGCGGTGAGCCACGCGGCGGCCTCGGCGTCGCCGTATTCGACGAACGGGGAGAACTCGGTCCAGCCCTGCGGGCCCTGCAGCAGCAGCGCCTCGCGGCTGTCGATGCCCCGGAACCGGGTGACCAGGGGCAACGCCACGACGCGAGCGGTGCCGAGCAACTCGTCCAATGAGGGCAGCATCCCCCCAGTCTGCCAGCCGGAGCCGGTTCATGCGCGCCGGTTGATGTGCGCCGGTTGATGTGCCTAGAGCACGTCGTGGCTGTAGGACTCGTCGTTCTCGGTTTCGGTTTCGTTGCCGCCGCCATTGGGTTTGACGTTGACCAGCGCGAACGGGATTCCGGGGGCGATGAGGATGTAGGCATCCTCGATGCGGCCCTCGCCGCTGTTCACGCGAAGCCAATACGGCGAACCGGATGCGACCGCCGCGCCGATCTCCTCCTGGATGGACTCGACGGTGCGGCCACCCAGGGAGTATGGCTTGCCGCCGTAGATGATGTCGATCCTGTTCACGACTCACCCTTCATTGTGGCGGGCTGGACGATGAGTTCGAGGGCGGCGGTGTTGTCGTCAGGGTGGACGGATGTGGTTCCGGCACGATCTGCAGGCCGCCCGACGAGTTGGCGGTGAACATGAGCGCTTCGATCCACTCCCGGTTGAGGCTCGGGGTGCGTGCGCCGAAATATTTGTAGGCAATGGGAATGCTGGGGTTCAGCCAGATGGTGCTCCGGCCCCCGCCGCCCTGGGGGTCGTCACGCCAAGTGAAGTAGAAGGATTCACTGCGCCTGAGTTTGGCGCCGATGACCACCTGGATGTGAGCGAGGATGCGATCGTCGAAGTCTGCGGTCAGTGTGGAGTCATAGGTCAGTTTTCCCATCGCATCGCTCCCCGGTCGCCGTTAGGAAGTGACACTACGCTCGTTGCTTGGTGCTGCGCCACTCTCAGTTTGGGGGCTAATCCCGCAGGTACCGTTCAAGCCTCGGCACGTGCAGCAGGGCGAGCGCACGCTTCTCGATCTGGCGAACCCGTTCGCGGGTGACGCCCTGGATGAGTGCGATCTGGTCGAGGGTGCGGGGAGCGTCGCCGTCCAGGCCGAACCGGGCCTGGAGGATGGCCCTTTCCCGCGGGGGCAGGGCGTCGAGGTAGAAGGTGATGTCGGCCGCCCGGAGCGCAATCGTGGCGTACTCATCCGGCTGCGGCAGGTCGTCGTCGATGATCAGCTCGGAGATGTCACCGATCCCGTCGCCGACCGGCGCGTGCAGGGAAATCGGCTCGTTGTCGTACTGGAGCAGCCGTGACACGTCGCGGGCCGGGATCTGGGTGGCCTCCGCGAGTTCCCGCACCGTCGGGTCGCGGTCGAGCGTGCTCGTCAGGTCGCGACGGATACGCTTGATCTTGTTCAGCTTCTCCGCTGTGTGCACCGGGATCCGGATCATGCGCGACTTGTCGGCCATTCCGCGGTGGATCGCCTGGCGGATCCACCAGGTCGCGTAGGTGGAGAACTTGTAGCCGGTCATGAAGTCGAACTTCTCGACCGCGCGCACGAGACCCATGTTGCCGTCCTGCACGAGGTCCATGATGGGCACGCCGCGACCGGAGTAGTGCTTGGCGATGCTCACGACCAGCCGCAGGTTGGACTCGATGAAGTGGTCCTTGGCTCGCCGGCCGTCGTGGGCCA
Organism: Microbacteriaceae bacterium; assembly: GCA_036723055.1. GTDB lineage: Bacteria > Actinomycetota > Actinomycetes > Actinomycetales > Microbacteriaceae > Cryobacterium. The sequence continues at coordinate 7,319 of DAIMHX010000039.1, read as the reverse complement.
GCCACGCCAGTTCGCGCTCCAGGGTCGGGTCGTCAACGCCCCGCTGGAGTTTCGCGTCGGCGAACAGGCCCACCTCGATTCGGCGGGCAAGGTCGACCTCGTCTTCGGCGGTGAGGAGGGCTCCTTTCCCGATCCTGCGCAGGTAGTCGCCGAACGCATCCGTCGACGTGCGGCCGTATCGTGCGGTGGAGGGCGAGTGCACCGTGATGGTCATGTCAGTACCTTCCGCGAGGCAAGGCTCGCTGTGGCTCGGTCGAATGAAGAGAAGTAGCTGCGCTCCCGGAGGCGCCCGAGGTTTGTGACCTCGTAGGTATCACCGACCAACTGGATGAAACCAAGCAGGGCCGACGGATCGTCGTCGGCGATCGCGGCATCGGATACGCGCCATTCGGTGGGGGAAAGCTCCGTGATACGAACCTCACAGCGGCCGAATCCATGATCAACTACCTCGTTCATGGCGCTTCCCCAATCAGGCTCAGGACATAAGTACACAACCCGTAGAAGAGGCGCTCAAGGGGGTTGACTTTGTCACCTGAAGTGGGGTAATTCTTAGGTACTGGCCCGCGCTCGTGGGCCGGTCACGGGGTGATCGAGCCTGCCGAGACGCGGCCCGCGTAGTCTTGCAGAATGACCCAACAGGTTTCCGAGATCTTTGATGCGAGCCAGTGGCAGGACGTTGCGGGCTTCGGTTCCCTGACCGACGTGACCTACCACCATGACGTAACCGGACGCATCGCCCGGGTCGCGTTCAACCGGCCGGAGGTGCGCAACGCCTTCCGCCCGCACACGGTCGACGAACTGCATGCCGCACTCGAGGATGCCCGCACCAACCCGCGCATCGGGGTCGTGCTGCTCACCGGGAACGGACCGAGCCCGAAGGACGGCGGCTGGGCCTTCTGCTCGGGCGGCGACCAGCGCATCCGCGGCCGGGACGGGTACAAGTACGCCGAGGGCGCGACCGCGTCGGGGATCGACAAGGCGCGCGGCGGCCGGCTGCACATCCTCGAGGTGCAGCGCCTGATCCGCTTCATGCCCAAGGTGGTCATCGCGGTCATCCCCGGCTGGGCGGCCGGCGGGGGACACTCCCTGCACGTCGTCTGCGACCTCAGCATCGCCAGCGCCGAACACGGCAAGTTCAAGCAGACGGATGCCGACGTCGGCTCCTTCGACGCCGGCTACGGCAGCGCCTATTTCGCCCGCCAGGTGGGCCAGAAGGCCGCCAGGGAGGTGTTCTTCCTCGCCCGCGAATACTCCGCCCAGCGCGCCCTCGAAATGGGCGCTGTGAACGCCGTCGTTCCGCATGCCGAACTCGAGCCAGAGGCGCTGGACTGGGCCCGCACCATTCTGACCAAGTCGCCCACCGCCATCCGCATGCTCAAGTTCGCCTTCAACGCCGTCGACGACGGGCTCGTCGGCCAGCAGGTGTTCGCCGGCGAAGCGACGCGCCTCGCGTACGGCACCGATGAGGCGGTCGAGGGGCGCGACGCCTTCCTCGAGAAACGCGAGCCGGACTGGGGCCCGTACCCCTGGCAGTTCTAGGCGCGCCGTGAGGCCGTTGCGCGTGGTTTCGGCCGCCGACCCGGTGTCGCTCATGGCCGCGCTGCGCGAAGCGCTCACGGCCAAGGGCGCCGCCGTCATGCCGGTGCCGGGCGACCAGGCGCCCGGCGACCTCGCCCTGGGGCGCGACTTCGGGCCCGTTCCGCGCCGGGTCGCGGTCGTGATCGAGACGTCGGGGTCGACGGATGTCCCGAAGCGCGTGATGCTCTCCACAGATGCCCTGCTGGCCAGTGCCGCGGCATCCAACGTCGCCCTCGGCGGTCCAGGCCAGTGGCTGCTCGCCCTGCCGGCTCACTACATCGCCGGCGTGCAGGTGCTCGTGCGGTCGATCGCGGCCGAGACGACGCCGGTGGTCCTGCAGCACGGGCACATCGACCCTGCCGTCTTCGCCGACCACGCGGAACGGCTCACCGAACCGCTCCGATTCACGTCCCTGGTTCCCGTGCAGCTGGCCAGGCTGCTGGCGGCAGCCGACGACCGGCGGGTCCTCGCCGTCCTGCGCCGCTTCACCGGCATCCTGGTCGGCGGCCAGGCCGTGCAACCGGAACTGGTGGAGCGTGCGGAGCGGCTCGGCCTGCGCGTCTTTCGCACCTACGGCTCGTCCGAGACCGCCGGCGGCTGCGTGTACAACGGGGTGCCGATCGGCGACACGGAGGTGCGCGTCGTCGATGGGGAGCTCGAAATCTCCGGCGCGGTCCTCGCCGAGGGCTACCTGGGCGACCCCGACCGCACAGCCGACCGCTTCATCGACGTGCACGGGGTGCGCTGGTATCGCACGGGCGACCTGGGCGAGGTGGATGCGGCGACCGGGATCGTGCGCGTGCTCGGTCGTGCAGACAACGTGATCGTCTCCGGCGGGGAGAAGGTGTCCCTCGACGCGGTCGAGCGGGTCGTGCGCGCGCTGCCCGGCCTTGGCGAGGCCGTCGTTGTGCGCGGCGACGACGCCGAGTGGGGCCAGGTCCCGATCGTGGTGATCGCCGCGGCGGGTGAGGCCCCCGGCCTTGCCGCGATCCGCGCGGCCGTGGCATCCGTCCTGGGCAAGGCGGCCAGGCCGGCCCGTGTCGTCACGCTGCCCGAGGTCCCGGTGCTCGACTCCGGCAAACCCGACCGCCGGGCGCTTGTGCACCTCCTCCCGCCGGCCCTCCATTCCTCCGCGAAACCGCAGTAGTGGTCGCTAAACCGCGCGGATAACGACCACGAGTGCGGTTTCGCGGTGGGGGCAAGGCGGCGGCAGTAACATGAAGGCGTGGCACAAGGATCGCGGCCGGTCAGGCCCAAAATGCAACGATTGAACCCCGCCGAGCGTCTCGGACAACTCCAGGGCAGCGCCGCGCGCGCCGGCGGCCCTCCGGCGCGAAAGAACGGCGCCGTACGCAAGGGGCCCGGCAAGGTCAGGCCGGCGACGGGCGCCGACTGGGTGTCTGGCGCACGACTGCGTACGCTCCCGCTCGCGATCGCCCCGGTCGCGCTCGGCACCGGCGCGGCGATCGTCTCCAATGGCGCCGGAATCTTCCACCCCGCGCCGGCACTGCTGGCCCTGGCGGTCGCGCTGTGCCTGCAGATCGGCGTCAACTACGCGAACGACTATTCGGACGGCATCCGCGGCACGGACACCCACCGGGTCGGGCCCGCCCGCCTGACCGGGTCGGGGGCTGCCGCACCCCGGGCGGTCCTGAGCGTTGCCCTCGCCTTCTTCGCGCTCGCGGCCCTCGCCGGCCTGGCGCTGGTGATCCTCACCCAGCAGTGGTGGCTGCTCCTGGTCGGCGCCGCCGCCATCGCCGCGGCCTGGCTGTACACCGGCGGCAAGAAGCCGTACGGCTACTACGGCCTCGGTGAACTGTTCGTCTTCGTGTTCTTCGGCCTGGTCGCCACGCTCGGAACGACATATGTGCAGGCTGGCCGGATCAACACGGAGAGCTGGCTGAGCGCCATCGGCATCGGCCTGATCGCCTGTGCGGTGCTCATGGTCAACAACCTGCGCGACCTCGTTCCGGACCGGGCGGCCGGCAAGCGCACGCTCTCGGTGCTGATCGGCAACGTGGCATCCCGCGTGGTCTTCTGCTTTCTCCTGCTCGCGCCGTTCCTCATCGTCGGGTTCTTCACGATCTTCTACCCGCTGGCGTACTTCACGTTCTTCGTGCTGCTGCTGGCGCTGCCGGCGTGCCTGATCACGGTGACGGCGAAAACCTCACGCGAGTTCATTCTTGCCCTGCAGCTCACGAGCCTGGCGGCGCTCGCCTACGGGGTGCTGCTCGGGCTTGCCTTCGCGCTCTAGCGCGGCCGCTGAGTCGCTGAACTGCTGAACCGCTGAACCGGCCTACCGGTCGTCGCGGTCTTTCCGTTCGCGGTCCAGGCGGTCGAGCACGGCGTCTTCCGACTCGGCGTCGGGGTGCGCGGCTTCCGCGTTCGGGTGCCTGGCCGCGTAGATTTCGCGGGCCACGCCTTCGCGCGGCTTCCGCAGGAAGATGTACGACAGGCACAGGCCGATCACGGCGGCGAGGATCGCGGCGAGCCACCACACGACCTGCATGGCCAGCAGGATCGCGAGCGGGACAGCGAACGTCAGCACCCGATAAACGGAATAGGGCACCCAGGCGGGAACGGACTTCATGCCTTCAGCTTAGGTTGCCGAGGTCGGCGACTGCACACCGCTCTCACGGCTGACCGGCCTAGAATTAGGGCATGGTTCGCCTGTGGTTCATCCTCGGCCTCGTCGTCGTCATTCTCACCGTCTACGCGCTGGTGGACTGTGCGCTCTTCGACCGCAACCGGATCCGTGGACTTCCGCGCTGGGCCTGGATTTTCGTGGTCCTGCTGGTCCCGGTGGTCGGCCCGCTGCTGTGGCTGTTCGTCGGCCGCGGGCGCAGTGGATCAGACTCCGGCCGCGGGCCGCGGTCGATGGCCCCGGACGACGACCCCGATTTCCTCAAGGGCCTCAACCGGGCGAGGGACCAGGAAGAGCGCATCCGGCAGCTGGAGAAGGAACTCGCCGACCTCGACAAGCCCGACCCGCGGGACCCGAAGAAGTCAGAGCCGGGTGAGGGTGACCTCCCCGGCCGTCGGGATGCCTGAGGCCGCCCAGAGCGGCAGTCCGGCCACGGACTTCAGCATCGCGCTGCTCAGCGAATTTGTGCGCCTCGGGGTGCGAGACGTCGTGCTCAGTCCCGGATCACGCTCCCAGGCCCTCGCACTCGCCTGCGCCGAGCTCGAACGGATCGGCCGCATCAGGCTGCACGTGCGCCTCGACGAGCGCGGCGCCGGCTTCCTCGCGCTCGGCCTCGCGGTGGAGTCCAGCCGGCCGACGCTAGTCCTCACCACCTCCGGAACGGCCGTCGCGAACCTGCACCCGGCGGTGCTCGAGGCACACCACTCCGGCGTGCCCATGATCCTGCTGACGGCCGACCGCCCGAGCGAGCTGCGCGGCATCCGCTCGAACCAGACCACGGTGCAGCCCGGCCTCTTCGGCGTGGCAATCCGGCTCAGCACCGACGTGCCGGCGCCGGCCGGCGAGCCCGACGAACCCGCGGTGGCGATCGCGTTGGCGCGGCGGGCGACGGATGCCGCGACCGGCGCCGATTCCGCCGATCCAGGGCCCGTGCACCTGAACCTGGCCTTCCGCGAGCCGCTCTCGGTCGCGGTCACCGTGACCGAGGAGGGCGTTCCCGCCGCCGACCCGGTAGCCGCCGTGACGGCGCAGGGCCCGGCGATCGGCGCCGAGCCTGCCCTCGTTATTGCGGCGGGCCCGCGCACGGTCGTCATCGCCGGCCACGGCTCAGGCCCGGACGCCGAGGAATTCGCGCGTGCCGGGGGATGGCCTCTGCTGGCCGAGGTGTCGAGCGGCTCACGCTTCGGGCCCAACCTCGTCGCCGCCTACCGCGACCTGCTTCGGGAGCCCGACTTCGGCGGACGCGTCGAACGCGCCATCGTCTTCGGCCACCCCACGCTGAGCCGGGAGGTGCCGGCGCTCATCCAGCGGCAGGGCGTCGAGACCTTCGTGGTCGCCCCGATCGGGGTTGAACGGTACAACCCGGGACACCGCGTGCGCGCGTTCGCCCGCCGGGTCGTCGCCGACGAGGCATCCGTCGCCGCGGCCGCCAGCCAGCAGGGCCGGGAATGGCTGGGCCGGTGGGTCATGACGAGCCGCCACCTCCTGGCCGCCGAAGCCGACCTGGCATCCACGCCGATCGGCGAGCGCGGGATCACGCGCGCCGAACTCGCCGCCATGCGCGAACCGGTCACCCGCGCGATGCTCGTGGATGCCGTGTGGCGCGCGTCCTGGCCGCACGACCGGCTCGTGCTCGGTGCCTCCCGGCTGATCCGGGAGGCCGACAAGCGGGTACCGGGCAAGAAGATCACGGTGCACGCAAACCGCGGCCTCGCCGGAATCGACGGCACCATCGCGACGGCCGTGGGCATCGCGCTGGCCAGCCAGGCCGGCCCCGACCCGCGATCGACCGGGGTGACCAGGCTGCTGCTCGGCGACCTCGCGTTGCTGCACGACGTCGGCTCCCTGTTGATGACGCCGGGGGAGACGCGCCCACGGGTGCAGGTGATCGTCGGCAACGACGGGGGTGGCACCATCTTCGACGGCCTCGAAGTCGCGGCCGCCGCCCCCGCCGCGGCCATGGACCGGGTGCTCTTCACCCCCCAGCAGGCCGACCTCTCGGCCCTCGCCCAGGCCTATGGCTGGGAGTACGGGCGCGCGGCGACCCGGAGCGAACTCGAACGCGCGCTGACCGCGCCTCCCGCGGGGCCGAGCATCCTGGAAATCCCGCTCCAGCGTTAGCCACGCCGGCCCGCGCGGCAGTAGCGTTGTGCGAATTGACCACCGACGAAGGGGCGCACTGTGGGCGCGAAGGCGAAGATCGAGAAGTACTGGACGACAGATCCGATTGACGCGTTGCGAGTGCGGCCGGGCTTCACCTTGGCCGACGTGGACACGACGTCCACGCCGGGCTTCGACGGTAAGAAGAAGGAGCGAGGCGAGGCGCTCGCCACGGGCGCCCGCATCTTTGCGAACCAGCAGGAGATGTTCTTCGCGAACAGCATCGATGGCGACAAGCGCAAGGTGCTGCTCGTGCTGCAGGCCATGGACACCGCCGGCAAGGGCGGAATCGTGCGCCACGTCGTCGGTGCGGCCGACCCGCAGGGCGTCGACCACTTCGCGTTCAAGGCTCCCACCGATGAGGAACGCGAACACGACTTCCTCTGGCGCATCCGCCCGCACCTCCCCGGCGCCGGCAAGATCGGTGTGTTCGACCGGTCGCACTACGAGGACGTTCTCATCGCCCGGGTGCGGAAGCTCGCCCCGGTCGCCGAGATCGAGGAGCGCTACGACGCGATCAACAATTTCGAGCAGGAGCTGATCGACGACGACACCACCGTCATCAAGGTCATGCTCCACATCAGCTCAGGCGCGCAACGGGAGCGCCTGTCCAAGCGGCTCAACCGTCCGGACAAGTACTGGAAGTACAACCCCGGCGACGTTGACGAGCGTCTGAAGTGGCCGGACTACCAGGAGGCGTACCAGATCGCCCTCGATCGCACCTCGACCAAGGCCGCGCCGTGGTTCGTCGTCCCGGCGGACAACAAGTGGTACGCGCGCCTCGCCGTGCAGCACCTGCTGATCGACGCCCTGACGCGGATGGACCTGGGCTGGCCGGCGGCCGACTTCGACATCAAGGTCGAGAAGGCCCGCCTGGCCGCCTCCTAGCGGGACCTTCCTAGTTAGCCGGATTTCATCTGTGTGATGTTTTCTCAGT
>DAIMHX010000038.1:0-26020 GCA_036723055.1 Microbacteriaceae bacterium | reverse complement strand
CAACGGAGAGCCGACCAACGGAGAGCCGACCAACGGAGAGCCGACCAACGGAGAGTCGACCAACGGAGAGTCGACCACCGCAGAGCCGACCAACGCGGAATCGCTCGGCACGACCGTCGCGGTCGGTTTCGCCGACTACCCGGCTGGCGCACTCGACATCGCCCTGGCCGCCCGGCAGCGGGTGGCCGTGGCCGCCGTGCCGAGCCTCGTGCGGTTGCCGGACGGCGACACCGTCGGACACTGGGCGCAGACCATGGCCGAGCTTGCCGTCGCGACCCTCGCCGCCGGCCGGAGCGCCATCCTCTCGGTGCCCGACTACCGCGACCAGGACCAGGTGCAGTCGGCGCTCGACCAGCTCGCGCCGGCCGGAACGGTCAGCCGGGTGGACGCCCGCCAGCCGAACCCGGATCGGTATCGCGCGTTCCTCGCCTGCCTCGGCGAAGCGCCGCGTATCATCCTCGGCAACCGATCGGCGATCTACGCCCCGGCCCACGACCTCGGGTTGATCGCCCTCTGGGACGACGGCGACCCGTTGCACGCCGAACCGCTCAGCCCCTACGTGCACGCCCGCGACGCCGCGCTCGTGCGGCAGGAACAGTCCGGCAGTGCGCTCATGCTCCTGGGTCACTCCCGCAGCGTCGAGGTGCAACGACTCGTGGAACTCGGCTGGATCGGCGAGGTGCACCCCGCGAAGAGCCGGCACCCCCGGGTGATCCCGACCGATTTCCAGGCGGCCCCCGACGCGCAGGCCCGCGCGGCAAGGATCCCCTCCGCGGCCTGGCAGGCGGCCAGGGAGGCCGTCAAGCAGGGCCCCGTGCTGGTGCAGGTGGCCAGCCCCGGCTACGCCCCCATGCTTGCCTGCCGCACCTGCCACAAAGCGGCCAGGTGCACGCATTGCCAGGGCCCGCTCGGCCTGGCGTCGGCCGGCGCTGTCCCGTCCTGCCGCTGGTGCGGCGCGCTGGCCGCCGACTGGAGCTGCGTGCACTGCGAAGGCCGCACCTTCCGGGTCGTCACGGTCGGCGCCGGGCGCACGGCCGAGGAGCTCGGCCGGGCCTTCCCCGGCGCGCGGATCATCGTCGCCGACGGTGACCGCCCCATCCAGCGCCTCGGGGCCGAACCTGCCCTGGTCATCGCGACCCGCGGCGCCGAACCGATCCCCGACGGCGGCTACCGGGCCATCCTCCTGCTCGACGGCGAACGGATGCTCGCCCGCGAATCCCTCCGGGTCGGCGAAGACTGCCTGCGGTGGTGGTCCAACGCCGCCGCCCTCGCCGCCCCCGGCGCCTCCGTGATGCTCGTCGGCGTGGGCGGCGCCCTGGCCAGGGCGCTCAACGCCTGGCAGCCGGAAGCCTTCGCCGCGTCCGAGCTTGCTGACCGCCGACAGCTGCGGTTCCCTCCGGCCGTGCGCGTGGCATCCGTGACCGGCACGGCCGAGAACGTCGACGCGGCCCTGGCCGAACTCACCGAGGTCGCCGGCCTCGACGTGCTCGGCCCGGTCACCACGGAGGCGCCGCTCGTACGGGCCATCGTGCGGTTCGCGTACTCCAGCGGCGACGAGGTTGCCCGGGTCCTGAAGGCCCGGATCGTGCTCACCGCGGCCAGGAGCCGCCGGCCGAAGGGCGCCGCCTTCCGCCCGACGCCTACACTCAGAGTACGATTCGACGACCCGGAGCTGCTCTAAATGAAACTCGTCTTTGCGGGCACGCCGCAGGTCGCCGTGCCCGGCCTGGCAGCGCTTCACGACTTCGGACATGAGATCGCCGCGGTGATCACGAGGGCGGATGCCCCCCTCGGGCGGAAGCGAATCCTCACCGAATCGCCGGTGGCCGAAGCAGCAGCCGCCCGGGGCCTCCGCGTGATCAAGGCCAACCGCCTCGACGCCGACGCCACGGCCGCGATCGAAGCGCTCCGCCCCGACCTCGGCGTAATCGTCGCCTACGGGGGACTCGTGCGCGAACCGCTCCTCTCCGTGCCCCGGCTCGGCTGGATCAACCTGCACTTCTCCCTGCTGCCGCGCTGGCGCGGCGCATCGCCCGTGCAGAGTGCCGTCATCGCCGGCGACGAACAGACCGGCGCCGCGGTGTTCCAGCTCGTGCCCGAACTCGATGCCGGGCCCGTCTTCGCGCAGGTGGCAGAAACGATCGGCCGGCACGCGACATCCGGCGGCCTGCTCGAGACCCTCAGCCACAGCGGCGCCCGGCTGCTCCTGCAGGTCGTCAACGACCTCGCGGCCGGCACCGCCCGCTCGCACGACCAGGTCGGCGAGGTCACCCTCGCGCCCAAACTGACGATCGAGGATGCCCGCATCGACTGGTCGCTGCCGGCAGCGGCCGTCTACAACCGCGTGCGCGGCGTCACCCCGGAGCCGGGCGCATTCACCATCATCGACGACGCCAGGCTCAAACTCCTGGCCGTCGCGCCGACGCACGGCCTCCAGGCGCAACCCGCCGGTGTGATCCGCGAACGAGACAAAAAAGTGCTGGTTGGCACGGGAACCGAGCCGATCGAGCTCCTCACCGTGCAACCCGCCGGAAAGAAGGCAATGACAGCAATCGACTGGTGGCGCGGAGTGGCGGCGACGGAGCTGGTCGCCTCATGAGCGCCGAGCAGGGCCGGCAGCGGCCGGCAACCGGATTCGTGCAGCCCGCCAGGCGCGTCGCCTACGAGGTGATCGCCGCGGTTCGCGAATCCGACGCCTACGCCAACCTGCTGCTGCCCACGCGGATCAAGCGGGCGGCGCTGAACACCGCCGACGCGGCCCTGGCCACCGAACTCACCTACGGCACCCTGCGCATGCAGGGCTTCTACGACCGGGTGATCGCCGAGGCCGCCGGCCGCCCGGTGACCGCGATCGACCCGGCCATCCTCGACGTGCTGCGCCTCGGCACCCACCAGCTGCTGGCGACACGGGTCGCCACCCACGCGGCCGTGAACGAGTCGGTCGAGCTGGCCAGGCAGGTTGGATCCCGGTCCGCGACCGGGTTCTGCAACGGCGTGCTGCGCACGATCTCCCGCACCAGCGCCGAGGAGTGGCACGAGCGCATCCTCGAGCTGGCGACGACCCCGGATGACCGCCTGGCCGCCGAATACTCGCACCCGGCCTGGGTGGTGCGCGCCTTCCGGCAGTCGCTGCTGGCCGAGGGCCGCGGCGACGAACTCGAAGACCTGCTCGCGGCGGACAACGCGCCGCCCCTCGTGAACATGGTCGCCCTCCCCGGGATCGTTACCCCGGAGGAAACCGAGGGCCTCGGTGAGCCCAACCGGTTCTCGCCGACCGGGTTCGTGCTGGCCGGGGGAGACCCCGTGCACCTGATGAACGACCACCACGGTCGGATCCGGGTGCAGGACGAGGGTTCCCAGCTGGCCGCCCTCAGCCTCAGCCGGGCGCGCCCGGTGCAGCCAGGCGAACGCTGGCTGGACCTCTGCGCCGGCCCAGGCGGCAAGGCGGCGCTGCTCGCCGCCGAAGCTCGCTCCGCCGGGGCGGAGCTCGTCGCCAACGAACTCGTCCCGGCCCGGGCCACCCTCGTCCGGAAGGCCCTGGCCGCCGTCCCCGGCGACGTGCCGGTCTGGGAGCTCGACGGCACCCGCATCGGCGCCTCCCACGCCGAATCCTTCGACCGCATCCTGCTCGACGCCCCGTGCACCGGACTCGGCGCACTCCGGCGCCGCCCCGAGGCCAGGTGGCGCAAGCAGCCCAAGGATGTCGCCGAGCTGTCCGGCCTGCAGTCCGGCCTGATCGAGGCGGCGCTCGGCGCGCTCAAGCCCGGCGGCATCCTCGCCTACGTCACGTGTTCGCCGCACATCGCGGAGACCCGAGGGATCGTTGCGACGGCCCTGAAGACGTGGGGCGGACGGGTGCGGGCGCTCGACACCGCCGCCGTCGTGCAGGGCCTCAGTCGCACGGAGCTCGACCTCGCCGGCGACCCGGGCAGCGTGCAGCTCTGGCCGCACCGCCACGGCACCGACGCCATGTTCATCACCCTCCTCGAGCGCACCGCCTAAACCCGCACCCAGCTCCCGCGAGTGAGCAGTTTCGGCGGTTCCCGTCCACCGTTTACCGCCAAAACTGCTCACTCGCGAGGTGGGGGGAGGGGCGGGGGGACACAGGGAGACGCAGAGGGAGGCAGGGGCAGGCATCCAGATAAGGTGATTGCATGCCGACCAGGATCAACCCGAGCATTCTCGCTGCCGACTTCGCCAATCTCGAACGGGAGCTCGGCCGCATCAGCAGCGCCGACCTCGTGCATGTGGACATCATGGACAACCACTTCGTGCCGAACCTCACCTTCGGCCTGCCCGTCGTCGAGCGGCTGCTCCAGGTGACGACTCTCCCGTTCGACGTGCACCTGATGATCGACGACCCGGAGCGCTGGGCGCCCGGCTACGCCGAGGCCGGCGCCTACTCGGTGACCTTCCACGCGGAGGCCACGACCGACCCGGTGGCCCTGGCCCGCAAACTGCGCTCGATCGGTGCTCGCGCCGGCATCGCCCTCAAGCCGGGAACGGACGTCGAGCCGTACCTGGAACTGCTGCCCGAGTTCGACCAGGTGCTCGTGATGACCGTCGAACCCGGCTTCGGCGGGCAGAGCTTCATGGCGTCGACCATGCCCAAACTGACCAGGCTGTCGAATGCCGTGCGCGCGAGCGGCCTGGACGTCTGGCTGCAGGTCGACGGCGGCATCTCCGAGGAGACCATCGGGATCGCCGCCGAGGCCGGGGCCGACACGTTCGTGGCAGGGTCGAGCGTCTTCAATGCCGCCGACCCCGCAGAGCAGATCGCCCGGCTGCGGACGGCCGCGGCCGAACACACCCACTGAGCACTAGTAACCTGTAGGTGTGAAGACTTTCGACGACCTCTTCGCTGAGCTAAGCGACAAGGCACTGACCAGGCCAAAGGGTTCTGGGACCGTGCGCGAGTTGGATGCCGGCGTCCACGCCATTGGCAAGAAGATCGTCGAGGAAGCCGCCGAGGTCTGGATGGCGGCCGAGTTCCAGAGCGACGAAGAGACCGCTGAGGAGATTTCGCAGCTCCTCTACCACCTGCAAGTGCTCATGCTGGCCAAGGGGCTCTCCCCGGCCGACGTGTACCGACATCTGTGACGCTGGCCCCGCACGCACGATGACGAAGACGTCGAACCCCACCCCGCCGCTGAACCACACCGAGAGTGCAGACATGCTCAGAATTGCCGTGCCCAACAAGGGCTCGTTGTCCGAAACCGCCGCCCAGATGCTCCTGGAGGCCGGCTACACCGGTCGCCGCGACCCCCGCGACCTCGTCGTCGCCGACCCGCGCAACGGCGTGGAGTTCTTCTACCTCCGCCCGCGGGACATCGCCACCTACGTCGGCTCCGGCGCCCTCGACGTGGGCATCACCGGCCGCGACCTGCTCCTGGACTCGCACTCCCCGGCGCGGGAGATCGCCAGCCTCGACTTCGGCGACTCCACCTTCCGCTTCGCCGGGCCCGCCGGCCGGTTCCACCAGCTCTCCGACATGACCGGCCTGCGCGTCGCCACGAGCTACCCGGGCCTGGTCGAGAAGTTCCTCGCCGGCCACGGCGTCACCGTCGACCTGATCACCCTCGACGGGGCCGTCGAATCCGCCGTCCAGCTCGGCGTCGCGGATGCCGTCGCTGACGTCGTCTCCACCGGCTCAACCCTGCGTAAGGCCGGCCTCGAAATCTTCGGCCCGGTCATCCTCGAATCAACGGCCGTGCTGATCAGCGCCGCGAACGAGAAGCCGGGCGTCGCCACGCTGCTGCGCCGGCTGCAGGGCGTGCTCGTCGCCCGCCAGTACGTGCTCGTCGACTACGACGTCCCGGTCACGAAACTGGATGCGGCCTGCCAGCTGGCGACCGGCATCGAGTCGCCGACGGTCTCGTCGCTGCGCGACCCCGACTGGGTCGCGGTTCGCGTGATGATCCCGCGCGTGGACACCAACCACGTGATGGACGAGCTCTACGCGCTCGGCGCTCGCGCCATCCTCGTGAGCACCATCCACAACGCACGCCTGTAGGACGGTCGGCCCAATGAGGAGAATGTCTGTGGAGCGAGCATCGTGACACTGTCAGTCCGGGTGATCCCCTGCCTCGACGTGGCCGCCGGCCGCGTCGTCAAGGGCGTGAACTTCCAGAACCTGCGCGACGCGGGTGACCCGGTCGAACTGGCCCGCCGGTACTACGAGCAGGGCGCCGACGAACTCACCTTCCTCGACGTGACGGCCACCGTCGACAACCGCGAGACCACCTACGACGTCGTGCGCGCCACGGCGGAGCAGGTCTTCATCCCGCTCACCGTCGGCGGCGGCATCCGCAGCGTCGAAGACGTGTCCCGGCTGCAGGCCAACGGCGCCGACAAGGTCGGAATCAACAGCGCCGCGATCAACCGGCCGGCGCTGATCGCCGAAATCGCCGACCGCTTCGGCGCCCAGGTGCTCGTGCTCTCCCTCGACGTCAAGCGCAGCCACCGCACACCGTCCGGTTTCATCGTCACCACCCACGGCGGCCGCACCGAGACCGACCTGGATGCCCTCGCCTGGGCGCAGACGGCCATCGGGCTCGGCGCCGGCGAGCTGCTCGTCAACTCGATCGACGCCGACGGCACCCGGCAGGGTTTCGACCTCGAACTCATCTCGCTGATGCGCGAGATCAGCACGGTCCCGCTGATCGCCTCCGGCGGCGCCGGCCGCGTCGAACACTTCCCGCCCGCCATCACCGCCGGGGCGGATGCCGTACTCGCGGCATCCGTGTTCCACAGCGGTGAACTCACGATTGGCGACGTCAAGCGCGAGCTCGCGGGCGCCGGAATGCTGGTGCGCTGATGACCCCCGACACCGCCCTCGACCGCGCGGTCTTCAACTCCGACGGGCTGTTGCCTGCCGTGATCCAGCAGTCGGGCTCCGGCGAGGTGCTCATGCTCGGCTGGATGGACCGGGAGGCCCTGCGCCGCACCCTGACCGAGGGCCGGGTCACGTTCTGGTCCCGCAGCCGCCAGGAATACTGGCGGAAAGGCGACACCTCCGGCCACGCGCAGTACGTGAGGTCTGCCGCCCTGGACTGCGACAACGACACGCTCCTCGTCACCGTGGAGCAGATCGGCGCCGCCTGCCACACCGGCACGCACACCTGCTTCGACGGGCGCGGCATCGATGTCGCCGCGATCGATGTTGCCGTGATCGACGTTGCCGTGATGGACCTTCCCGCGACCGAGCAGCCGGACGGGGCAACGACATGACCGCACCGACCGCCGGGTCGACCACGCAGGCCCAGTTCACCGCGCTGACCGCCGAGCACCGGGTGATCCCGGTGATGCGCGAACTGTTTGCCGACGGAGAGACGCCGGTCGGCATCTACCGCAAACTCGCGGCCGGCCAGCCGGGCAGCTTCCTGCTCGAATCGGCCGAGCAGGGCGGCATCTGGTCCCGCTTTTCGTTCGTCGGGGTGTCATCCTTCGGCGTGCTCACCCAGCAGGGCGACAGCTCGCACTGGCTCGACTACGGCCTGTCGGAGGAACGCGCCCTCGGCGACGCCGCCGGCCTCGGCCCGCTTGCGGCGCTCGCTCACCTGTACGCGAAATGGCAGACCCCGCGCCTGCCTGAGCACCCTCCGCTCACCGGCGGGCTCGTCGGTTTCATCGGCTGGGAGGCGATCCGCCAGATCGAACGCCTGCCCAACCAGCCGCCGGCGGACTACGAGGTGCCGGGCCAGGCCTTCAGCTTCGTGGCCGACCTCGTCGTTCTCGACCACAAGTACGGCACCGTGCAGCTCATCGCCAATGTGCTCAACGACGGCCACGACACGCACGACGCTTTGTGGACCGCCGCGCAGGCCCGCCTCGACGCCCTCCAGGCCCGGCTCGCGCAGCCCGCCGAGGCGTGGCTCGCCGAGGTGGATCTGTCCACGCCCGCCACGCCGACGAACCGCACGACCCGCGACGACTTCCTGGCCGCGGTCGACACGGCCAAACGGTACATCGTCGACGGCGACGTCTTCCAGGTCGTCATCTCCCAGCGCTTCGACCAGGAGTGCACCGCGCATCCGATCGACGTCTACCGGGTGCTGCGCAGCCTCAACCCGAGCCCCTACATGTACCTGCTCAGCCTCGAATCGCCCGCGGGCGAGCCGTACTGGATCGTCGGGTCGTCGCCTGAGGCACTCGTCAAGGTGCAGAACGGCCGCGTCTTCACGCACCCGATCGCCGGGTCGAAGCCGCGCGGCGCAACCCCGGAGGAAGACGCCGACTACCAGGCGGAGCTGGCCGGCGACGCCAAGGAACGCGCAGAACACCTGATGCTCGTCGACCTTGCACGCAACGACCTGCTCAAGGTCTGCGCCGCCGGCTCGGTCGAGGTCACCGAATTCATGCGCATCGAGCGCTTCAGCCACATCATGCACCTCGTGTCGTCGGTGGAGGGCAACCTCCTGCCGAACAAGACGGCACTGGATGTCTTCCGGGCGGCGTTCCCGGCCGGCACGCTCTCCGGAGCCCCCAAGCCGCGGGCGCTGGAGATCATCGACGAGCTCGAGCCCACCCAGCGCGGCGTCTACGGGGGAGTGGTCGGCTACTTCGGCTTCGCCGGCGACGCCGACCTGGCGATAGCCATCCGCACGGCCCTGATCAAAGACGGCGTGGCCCGGGTGCAGGCCGGCGGCGGCCTCGTCGCCGACTCCGACCCGGCCTCCGAGTACCAGGAATCGCAGAACAAGGCCGCGGCGCCGCTCCGGGCGGTCGCCGTCGCCAACGCAATGAAACGGGTGTTCTAGGTGATGACCGGCCCGCGCGTGAAACTCACGCTCATCCTCGGCGTGCTGCTCGCCAGCGGGCTCGCGCTCCTCGCCTGGACCCAGGTGTGGGTCAACGCCGACGTGGCGACGCTCGGTGCCGCTCAGCGGCACCTCGCCGTGCCAGGGTCGATTGCGTCCCCAGCGCTGACCGCGCTCGCCCTGGCCGGCCTCGCCCTCGGCGGCGCGCTCACCATCGCCGGACCGGTGATCCGGGTTGTTCTCGGCGTGCTGGAGGTCCTGCTCGGCGTGTCCGTCTTCCTCGCCGCGTTCACCGCGGTGAGTGACCCGGCCGCCGCCAGCGCCGCCGCGGTCACCAAGGCGACGGGCATCACCGGCAAGAAGTCGATCGAAGTCGGGGTCGTCGATCCGACCGTGACGCCATGGCCGTTCGTGGCCCTGGCCGCGGCCGTCCTGATGCTTGCCCTGGGTGCCGCCATCGTCGTGACGGCCGGGCGCTGGCCCGGCCAGGGCTCGCGCTACCAGGCTGTGCGCCTCGAGCCGGTCAAGACCGCCGCCGCGCAGGAGGAAGCCCCGCGCGACGCCGTCAACGATTGGGACGAACTGAGCCGCGGGGACGACCCGACGGCACAGCCTGCGCCATGACCACCCGCGAACCATCCGCCCGCTAGACTTGATCCGCACGTCACCCGCACACAAGGAGAACCATGACTTTCGATTCTGACCCCGGTCACGGCCACTCAACTGCCGCCTGGACCGCCGTCACGATCATGCTCCTGGCCTTCACCATCGGGACGGTCGCATTCTTCCTCAACCTGGCCTGGCTGGTCTGGGCATCCGCCGTTCTCCTGCTCCTCGGCGCGTTCGCCGGCTGGATCATGGCGAAGTTCGGCTACGGTGTCGGCACGGCATCCGCGCACGAGGGTCACTGACCGAGTGCTGTCTGAGCTGCTAGCCGGAGCGGTTGCCGACGCCGAAGCGCGTCGTGTCACCCGCCCATTGTCCGTCGTCGAGGCGGCCGCCTTCGAACGCGCCCCCGCGATCGACGCCCTGTCCTTCCTCGCTCCGGCTGAGCGCGTGCGGATCATCGCCGAGGTCAAACGTGCGAGTCCGTCCAGGGGGGCACTCGCCGAGATTGCCGACCCGGCCGCCCTGGCCGTGTCTTACCAGACCGGCGGGGCCAGCGCGATCAGCGTGCTCACCGAAGGTCGCCGCTTTAAGGGCTCCCTCGGCGACCTCGAGCAGGTGCGCGCGGCCGTGACCATCCCGGTGCTCCGCAAAGACTTCATCGGCGAGCCGTACCAGGTGTACGAGGCGCGCGCCGCAGGGGCCGACCTCGTCCTGCTTATCGTCGCCGCCCTCGACCAGTCCACCCTCCAGTCGCTGCACAACCTCGTGCGCGAACTGGGCATGACGGCACTGGTCGAAACGCACAGCGGCGACGAGGTGCACCGCGCGCTCGACATCGGCGCCAGCCTGGTCGGGGTGAACGCCCGTGACCTCTCGACGTTCGAGCTCGACCAGGACCTGTTCGGCACCCTCGCCGACCGCATCCCCTCCGGCGTCGTGCGCGTCGCCGAATCCGCCGTCAAGACGGCCGCAGACGTCGCGCACTACCGCGCGGCCGGCGCCGACGTCGTCCTCGTCGGTGAAGCGCTCGTCACGAGCGACCCCATCCGTACCCTCTCTGAGTTCCTGGCGGTTTAACACATGTCCCTGCGTACAGAATCCGGCCCGTACTTCGGCGAATTCGGCGGGCGCTGGGTACCGGAGTCCCTGATGGCGGCGCTGGACGAACTCAGCGCCGAATACGCCCTCGCCAAGCAGGACCCGGCCTTCGCGGCTGAACTGATGGAGCTGCACCGCAGCTACACCGGGCGTCCGTCGATCATCACCGAGGTGCCGCGCTTCGCCGCGCACGCCGGCGGTGCCCGCGTGATCCTCAAGCGCGAAGACCTCAACCACACCGGCTCGCACAAGATCAACAACGTGCTCGGCCAGGCGCTGCTCACCAAGCGCATCGGCAAGACCCGCGTCATCGCCGAGACCGGGGCCGGCCAGCACGGCGTGGCCACCGCCACCGCGGCCGCGCTCTTCGGCCTGGACTGCGTCGTCTACATGGGCGAGGTCGACACCCAGCGCCAGGCGCTCAACGTGGCCCGCATGCGGCTGCTCGGCGCCGAGGTCGTGTCCGTCAAGACCGGATCCCGCACCCTCAAGGACGCGATCAACGAGGCCATGCGCGACTGGGTGACCAACGTCGGGAACACGACGTACATCTTCGGAACCGTCGCAGGGCCGCATCCGTTCCCCGCGATGGTGCGCGACTTTCAGAAGATCATCGGCGAGGAGGCGCGCCAGCAGGTGCTCGACCTCACCGGCCGCCTGCCAGACGCCGTCACCGCCTGCGTCGGCGGCGGCTCGAACGCCATGGGCATCTTCCACGCCTTCCTAGACGACACGGATGTCGCGCTCTACGGCTTCGAGGCGGCCGGCGAGGGCGTCGACACGCCCCGGCACGCCGCGACCATCACGAAGGGGCGCCCCGGCGTGCTGCACGGCGCCCGCAGCCTGCTGCTGCAGGACGAGGACGGCCAGACCATCGAGTCGCACTCGATCTCCGCCGGACTGGACTACCCGGGCGTCGGCCCTGAGCACGCATGGTTGGCCGGCATCGGACGGGCCACCTACCTGCCCGTCACCGACGACCAGGCCATGGCGGCGTTCCTGCTGCTCAGCCGCACGGAGGGCATCATCCCCGCCATCGAATCGGCGCACGCCCTGGCCGGCACGATGGAGCTGGGCAAGGAACTCGGCCCGGATGCGACCATCCTGGTGAACCTGAGCGGCCGCGGCGACAAGGACATGGAAACCGCCGGCCGATACTTCAACCTGCTCGACGAAGGCGCGGCCCAGTCATGACGACAGCCAAAGTCGGTACGCCGACGCAGAGCTCGGTCGAGAAGACGATCGCGCTCCGCCGCGAGGCCGGCAGCGGCGCCCTGATCGGCTACCTGCCCGTCGGTTTCCCCACCCTCGCCGAGAGCATCGACGCGGCCGTGGCGCTCGTCACCAACGGCGTCGACATCATCGAACTGGGCCTGCCCTACTCCGACCCCGTCATGGACGGCCCCGTCATCCAGGCCGCGACCCAGAAGGCCCTGGCCGGCGGTTTCCGCCTGCGCCACGGGTTCGAAGCCGTGAAGGCCATCACCGCCCAGGTGGACGCGCCCGTACTCGTCATGACCTACTGGAATCCCGTCGTGCAGTACGGCGTCGAGCGATTCGCCGACGACCTCCTCGCCGCCGGCGGCGCGGGTCTGATCACCCCCGACCTCATCCCGGACGAAGCGTCGGAGTGGCTCGCCGCGAGCGAACGCACGGGCCTCGATCGGGTCTTCCTGGCCGCCCCATCCTCGTCCGACGCCCGGCTCGCGCAGGTGGTCGCGGCCAGCCGCGGGTTCGTCTACGCCGTCTCCACGATGGGCATCACCGGGGCCAGGGCCGACGTCGACGCGGCCGCCCGGATCCTCGTCGACCGGCTGCACGCCGCCGGGTCGACCAGCACCTGCGTCGGCGTCGGGATTTCCACGCCCGAACAGGTGCGCGAAATCCTCGGCTACGCGGATGGCGCGATCGTCGGATCGGCGCTCGTCAAGGCCCTCGCCGACGGGGGAGTCGAGGCGGTCGGCGCCCTCGCCAAGCGGCTCTCGGCCGGCACCGTAAACCTCCGCCCTGCCCGCTAGGCTAAATTGACCGAGGCGGCCTTCGCCGCCCTTGAGTGACCACGCGTCACAACGAAAGGCAGTAGATCAGTGTCTGTGCACCTGAGCATTCCGAGCCCCGGGTGGAGCTACTTCGACCTCGGCCCCTTCCGCATCCACGCCTACGCGCTGTGCATTCTCGCCGGCATCATCGCCGCCACCATCATCACGTCTCGCCGACTCACCACCCGCGGCGGCGAGCCAGGAATCGTGCTCGACATCATCCTCTGGGCGGTCCCGCTGGGCATCGTCGGCGCGCGTTTCTACCACGTGCTCACTCACCCCGGCGACTACTTCTACGCCGGCGCCGACCTATTGCGCACCCTGTACATCTGGGAGGGCGGCAACGCCATCTTCGGCTCCCTGCTCGGAGGCGCCGTCGGTGCGTACATCGGCTGCCGGATGACCGGTCTGCGTTTCTGGTCCTTCGCCGATGCCATCGCCCCCGGCATGCTCGTGGCGCAGGCCATGGGCCGTCTGGGCAACTGGTTCAACCACGAACTGTTCGGCCTGCCCACCACGCTGCCGTGGGGACTCCAGATCGAGTCGTCTAACCCGGCCTTCCCGGTCGGCCTGCCGGCCGGCACCCTCTTCCACCCGACGTTCCTCTACGAGATCATCTGGAACCTGGCCGGCGTGTTCGTCATCCTGGTGCTCGAACGCCGGTTCAACCTGCGCTGGGGCAAGGCCTTCGGTGTGTACCTGGTCTGGTACGGCATCGGACGCAGCTTCTTCGAGTCGATCCGCGTCGACCCCAGCGAGATTTACTTCGGTATCCGCACGAACGTGTGGGCCGCATTCGCGTCCGTCCTGATCGGCCTCATCATCATCCGAGTCCAGGCATATCGCCACACGGGCATGGAGCTCAGCCCGTACCTTCCGGGGCGCGAATGGGAGGACGCCGACGCTGGGGTAGAATTCGATGACACCGATGCGCACATCTCGGCTCAGGGCGACGAAGCCACTGAACCCGGCGTATCGGGCGAGGTCGCAGCCACAAGCTCCAGCGACTCGCGACTCTAGGCCCAGGTAACCCCACCACCCCGGTCCGCGGCTGGATCCAGGAACACGGGTCGCCGCGTAACTCTTTCCAGCGGGCCAGCGTCGTCCCTACTTGCCAGTCATTTCGTGAGGACGGTCTTATGGCGCAGCAACCTCCCTTTTCCCGGTTCGGTCTTGTTCCGGAGCCGCAGGGCCTGTACAACCCCGCAGAGGAACGCGACGCCTGTGGCCTCGCCATGGTCGCGACTCTGCGCGGCACGGCCGGCCACGACATCATCACCCTGGCCCTGGACGCGCTCCGCAACCTCGAGCACCGCGGTGCGGTGGGCTCCGATGCGGGCACCGGCGACGGCGCGGGCATCATCACGCAGATCCCGGACGAGTTCCTGCGCGCCGTCAGCGACCACGCGCTGCCCCCGGTCGGTCACTACGCCGTCGGAAACGTGTTCCTGCCGACCGACCCCACCGCCCGCAGCGCCGTCAAACGCCAGCTCGCCCGCATCGCGCAGGAGGAGAGCCTGGCCATCCTCGGCTGGCGCGAGGTTCCGGTGCGCCCCGACGAGGTCGGCTCCCTGGCCCGCGCGGCCATGCCGGCCATCCAGCAGCTGTACGTGCAGAGCACCAGGACCACGGAGTCGGGGGAGACCGTCAGCGGCATCGACCTGGACCGCCAGGCCGTCCGGCTGCGGAAGCGCGCAGAGCGGGAACTGGAGATCTACTTCGCGTCGCTGTCCTGCCGCACCCTGGTCTACAAGGGCATGGTCACCACGCTGCAGCTCGAGCCGTTCTACCCTGACCTCTCCGACCCGCGTTTCGTGTCGAAGCTCGCGCTCGTGCACTCGCGGTACTCCACCAACACGTTCCCGTCCTGGCCGCTTGCCCAGCCGTTCCGCATGATCGCGCACAACGGCGAGATCAACACGGTGCAGGGCAACCGCAACTGGATGCGCGCGCGCCAGTCCCAGCTCGAATCCGAGCTGCTCGGCGACCTCGCGCCGCTGCTGCCGATCGTCACGCCGGGCGGAAGCGACTCCGCCTCCTTCGACGAGGTCGTCGAACTGCTCAGCCTGTCCGGCCGGTCCCTCCCGCACGCCGTCATGATGATGGTGCCGGAGGCGTGGGAGAACCAGCCAGACCTCGATGACGAACGCCGCGCCTTCTACGAGTACCACTCGATGCTGATGGAGCCGTGGGACGGGCCGGCCGCGATCGTGTTCACCGACGGATCCCTCGTCGGCGCCACCCTCGACCGCAACGGGCTGCGCCCCGGCCGCTACCTGATCACCGACGATGGCCTCGTCGTGCTGGCGAGCGAAATCGGTGTCCTCGACATCGACCCCGCCCGCGTCGTGCGCAAGGGCCGCCTGAGCCCTGGCAAGATGTTCCTCGTCGACACCGAGGCCGGCCGTCTGATCGAGGACGACGAGATCAAAGCGGGGCTCGCCGCCAGCGAGCCGTGGGGAGACTGGCTCGAAAAGGGCCGGATCAACCTCAAGGACCTCCCGGAGCGCGAACACATCGTTCACCCGCCGGCATCCGTCGTGCGCCGCCAGCGCACCTTCGGCTACACCGAGGAAGAGGTGCGGATCCTCCTCGCACCGATGGCCCGCACGGGCGCGGAGCCGCTCGGCGCCATGGGCTCGGACGCGCCCATCGCGGTGCTCAGCGACCGCCCGCGGCTGATCTTCGACTACTTCACCCAGCAGTTCGCCCAGGTGACGAACCCGCCGCTCGACTCCATCCGCGAAGAGGTCGTCACCTCGCTCAAGCTCGGCCTCGGACCGGAGCGCAACCTGCTCTCCGCCGGGCCGCAGCACGCCAGGCAGGTCGTCCTCGACTTCCCGGTGATCGACAACGACGAGCTGGCCAAGATCCAGCACATCGACCCGGCGCCCGGCAGCCGCACCACCACCACGATCCGCGGGCTGTACCGGTTCGACGAAGGCCCCGACGCGCTGTCGGCGCGCATCGCCGCACTGTGCGTGGAGGTCGACGAGGCCATCGAAGCCGGCGCGCTGTTCATCGTTCTCTCCGACCGCGACTCCAACAAGGACTTCGCGCCCATCCCGTCGCTGCTGATGATCGCGGCCGTGCACCACCACCTGATCCGCACCGAGAACCGGATGAAGGTCGGCATCGTCGTCGAGGCCGGGGACGTGCGCGAGGTGCACCACATCGCGCTCCTGATCGGTTACGGGGCCTCCGCGGTCAACCCGTACCTCGCGATGGAAACCTGCGAGGACCTCGTGCGCAGCGGCATCATCACGAACGTGACGCCGGACAAGGCCGTGCGCAACGTGATCAAGGCCCTCGGCAAGGGCGTGCTCAAGATCATGTCCAAGATGGGCATCTCCACCGTCTCGTCCTACGCCGGCGCGCAGGCCTTCGAAGCCATCGGCCTCAGCCAGGACTTCGTCGACCAGTACTTCACCGGCACGATGAGCAAGCTGGGCGGCATCGGCATCGAGGTCATCGCCGCCGAGAACGAGAAGCGCCACGCATCCGCGTACCCGGAGGATGCCGCCGTCACCGCGCACGAACGCCTTGCGACCGGCGGCGAGTACCAGTGGCGCCGCGACGGATCTCCGCACCTGTTCAACCCGGAGACGATCTTCCGCCTGCAGCACTCCACCCGCACGCGCCGCTACGACATCTTCCGCGAGTACACGAAGCTCGTCGACGACCAGGCCACATCCCTGATGACCCTGCGCGGCATGTTCACGTTCAACACCGGGCAGCGCCACCCCGTGCCGCTGGATGAGGTCGAATCGGTCGAGTCGATCGTGAAGCGGTTCTCCACCGGGGCGATGAGCTACGGCTCCATCTCCCAGGAGGCCCACGAGACGCTCGCCATCGCCATGAACCGCCTCGGCGGCAAGTCCAACACCGGCGAAGGCGGCGAAGACCTCGACCGCCTGCTCGACCCGGAGCGCCGGAGCGCCGTCAAGCAGGTGGCTTCCGGCCGGTTCGGCGTGACCAGCATGTACCTGACCCACGCCGACGACATCCAGATCAAGCTCGCCCAGGGCGCCAAGCCCGGCGAGGGCGGCCAGCTGCCGCCGACGAAGGTGTACCCGTGGATCGCCCGCACCCGGCACGCCACCGCCGGCGTCGGCCTGATCTCGCCGCCGCCGCACCACGACATCTACTCGATCGAAGACCTCAAACAGCTGATCTTCGACCTCAAACGGGCGAACCCGAGGGCACGCATCCATACCAAACTGGTCAGCCAGTCCGGTATCGGTGCGGTCGCCGCCGGCGTCGCGAAGGCGCTCTCCGACGTGATCCTCGTTTCCGGTCACGACGGCGGCACCGGCGCGAGCCCGCTCAACTCCCTCAAGCACGCGGGCACGCCGTGGGAACTCGGCCTGGCCGAGACCCAGCAGACCCTCATGCTCAACGGCATGCGTGACCGCGTCGTGCTGCAGGTGGACGGCCAGCTGAAGACCGGCCGCGACGTCATCATCGGCGCTCTGCTCGGCGCAGAGGAGTTCGGTTTCGCCACCGCCCCGCTGATCGTCGAGGGCTGCATCATGATGCGCGTCTGCCACCTCGACACCTGCCCGGTCGGCGTCGCCACGCAGAACCCCGAACTGCGCAAGCGCTTCACCGGCAAGGCCGAGTACGTGATCAACTTCTTCGAGTTCATCGCCCAGGAGGTGCGCGAGTACCTCGCCGGACTCGGCTTCCGCAGCATCGAGGAGGCCGTGGGCCACCGCGAGATGCTCGACGTGAACGGCGCGCTGAGGCACTGGAAGGCGTCGGGGCTCGACCTCGCGCCCATCCTGATCGGGCCGGACTTCCCCGAATCCGACTCGCGTCAGTTCTCCCGGCCCCAGGAGCACGAGCTGGAGCTCCACTTCGACAACGAGCTGATCCGCCGGAGCGCGAGCGTGCTCGAGCACGGCGGACGAGTGGAGATCGACCTGCCGATCCGCAACACCGAACGCGCCGTTGGCACCATGCTCGGCCACGAGGTGACCCTCCGGTACGGCGAGAACGGCCTCCCGGCAGGATCCATCGACGTCACCCTCACCGGGTCGGCCGGTCAGTCGTTCGGCGCGTTCCTGCCGAGCGGGATCACCCTCCGCCTCGAGGGCGACTCCAACGACTATGTCGGCAAGGGTCTCTCCGGCGGGCAGATCGTCGTGCGCCCTGACCGGAACAGTGTCTTCCCCGCCGAGGCCAACGTCATCGCCGGCAACGTCATCGGGTACGGCGCCACGCAGGGCAGCATGTTCATCCGCGGAATCGTGGGCGAGCGTTTCCTGGTGCGCAACTCCGGGGCCACCGCGGTGGTCGAGGGCGTCGGCGACCACGCCCTCGAGTACATGACGGGCGGCCTGGCGGTCATCCTCGGCAGCACCGGGCGCAACCTCGGCGCCGGGATGTCCGGCGGAACCGCGTACATCTACGGTCTCCGCACCGAGCGGGTCAACTTCGAGGCGCTCGAATCCGGTGAACTCGAACTGCTGCCCCTTGGCAGCGCGGACCGCGAGATCGTGCGCGACCTGCTCGAACAGCACCGGGACGCCACCGAGTCGGTGCTGGCCGAGCGGATGCTCGCCGACCTGGAAGAAACCATGAACACATTCGTCAAGGTGCTGCCGCGCGACTACGCGGCCGTGCTGGCGACGAGGCAGAACGCCGTCGACGAGGGTCTCGACCCCGACGGTGACATCGTCTGGAACCGCATCCTGGAGGTAACCAATGGCTGACCCGAAGGGTTTCCTGAAGAACACGGAGCGTGAGCTTCCCCCGCGCCGCCCCGTATCCGTGCGCCTGATGGACTGGAAAGAGGTCTACGAGCAGGGCGACGCGGCCGTTCTCAAGCGCCAGGCCGGTCGCTGCATGGACTGCGGCGTGCCGTTCTGCCATCAGGGCTGCCCGCTGGGCAACCTGATCCCGGAGTGGAACGACCTGATCTGGCGCGAGGAGGGCCGCCAGGCCATCGAACGCCTCCACCTCACGAACAACTTCCCGGAATTCACCGGTCGGCTGTGCCCTGCCCCCTGCGAGTCCGCCTGCGTGCTCGGCATCAACCAGCCGGCCGTCACAATCAAGCAGGTCGAGGTGTCTATCATCGACCAGGCCTTCGCCAAGGGGTGGGTCCACCCCCAGCCGCCCGGACGCCTGACCGGCAAGACCGTAGCCGTCGTCGGCTCGGGGCCGGCCGGACTGGCCGCAGCCCAGCAGCTCACCCGCGCCGGCCACACGGTTGCCGTGTTCGAGCGCGACGACCGCATCGGCGGGCTGCTGCGCTACGGCATCCCGGACTTCAAAATGGAGAAGAAGCACCTCGAGCTGCGCCTCGCGCAGATGACCGCGGAGGGCACGCGCTTCCGCGCCGGAGTGAATATCGGCGTCGACATCGCGTGGGACGGCCTGCGCGCCCGGTACGACGCGGTCGTCATCGCGACGGGCGCACTTGTGCCCCGCGACCTGCCGATCCCCGGCCGTGACCTGCCCGGCGTTCACTTCGCCATGGAGTACCTGGTGCAACAGAACAAGCTCGGAGCCGGCGACACCGTCGACAACCAGATCACCGCTGCAGGCAAACACGTCGTCGTGCTCGGCGGCGGCGACACCGGCGCCGACTGCATCGGCACGGCGCACCGCCAGCTCGCGGCATCCGTGACCAACCTCGCCATCGGGCTGCAGCCGGGCACGGCCCGTCCCGAGCACCAGCCCTGGCCGATGTCGCCGACCCTGTTCGAGGTGTCGAGCGCCCACGAAGAGGGCGGAACCCGGCAGTACCTTGCCTCGACGGTCGAGTTCCTGGCCAACGAGGCCGGCGAGGTGCGCGCCATCCGCGTCGCCGAGACCGAGTACATGGACGGACGCCGCGTGCCGAAGGCAGGCTCAGAGCGGGAGATCCCGGCTGACCTCGTGCTCCTGGCCCTCGGCTTCACCGGCCCCGAGCCGGAGGACCTCAGCCACCAACTGCACCTCCCGTTCGGCGAGCGCGGTACTGTCGAACGTGATGCCGACTACCAGACCAGCCACGAGGGCGTGTTCGTCGCCGGCGACGCCGGCCGTGGCCAGTCGCTCATCGTCTGGGCGATCGCCGAAGGCCGGGCCGCTGCCGCGGCCGTCGACCGCTTCCTCGAGGGCGAGACCATGCTCCCGGCTCCCGTGAAACCAACCGACCGCGCCTTCGCAATCTGACCGCCTTTCCCCCACAGTCCTTCCCCACCGTACGACCTACGCACCACCAAGCGCGAACAAGCGCGGAAACTGGAGATCCATCAGTATGAGACGCGCGAAAATCGTCGCCACCCTCGGGCCGGCAGCATCCAGCTATGAGCAGATCCGGGCACTCATTGAGGCAGGCGTCGACGTCTGCCGGATGAACCTGAGCCACGGCAGCTACCAGGTGCACGAAGGCATCTACGCCAACGTGCGCAAGGCAGCCAACGACTCGGGGCGTGCCGTCGCCGTGATGGTGGACCTCCAGGGACCCAAGATCCGCCTCGGCAAGTTCGAGGGCGGCCCGTACGAACTCGCCGTCGGCGACACCTTCAAGATCACGACGGAAGACGTCGTCGGCACCAAGGAGCTCTCCGGCACCACGTACAAGGGCCTGCCCCTCGACGTGAAGCCCGGCGACTTCCTGCTGATCGATGACGGCAAGGTCAAGGTCCAGGTCGAGGCGACGGATGGCATCGTCGTCACCACCCGCGTGATCGTCGCCGGCCCGGTCTCCAACAACAAGGGCATCAACCTGCCCGGCGTCGCCGTCAACGTGCCAGCACTGTCCGAAAAGGACGAGGCCGACCTGCGCTGGGGCCTCCGTCTCGGCGCCGACCTGATCGCCCTGTCGTTCGTGCGTGACGCCGCCGACGTGACGCGCGTGCACAACATCATGGCCGAGGAAGGCCGCCGCGTCCCGGTGATCGCGAAGATCGAGAAGCCGCAGGCCGTCGACAACCTCGAAGAGATCATCGCCGCCTTCGACGCCATCATGGTCGCCCGTGGTGACCTGGGCGTCGAGCTGCCGCTCGAGGCCGTGCCGATCGTTCAGAAGCGCGCCGTCGAGATCGCCCGCCGCATGGCGAAGCCGGTCATCGTGGCCACCCAGATGCTCGAGTCGATGATCCACTCACCGGTGCCCACCCGCGCGGAAACCTCCGACGTCGCCAACGCCGTGCTCGACGGTGCGGACGCCGTCATGCTCAGCGGTGAGACGAGCGTCGGCGAATACCCGGTCGTCACGGTGCAGACCATGTCGCGCATCATCGTCTCCACCGAGGAGCACGGCCTGGAGCGCATCCAGCCGCTGACGAACAAGCCGCGCACCCAGGGCGGGGCGATCACCCTCGCCGCGATCGAGGTCGCCGAGTTCGTCGACGCGAAGTACCTCTGCATCTTCACCGAGTCCGGCGACTCGGCCCGGCGGATGTCCCGCCTGCGGTCGAAGATCCCCATGCTGGCCTTCACCCCGGAGCCCGGCATCCGCCGCCGCCTCGCCCTCACCTGGGGCATCCAGACCTACCTGGTCGGCCGGGTCACCCACACGGACGCCATGTTCGGACAGGTGGACGACATCCTCCTCGGCGAAGGTCTGGCCGAAATCGGCGACAAGGTCGTGGTGATCTCCGGATCCCCTCCCGGAATCGTCGGCTCGACCAACGACATCCGCGTGCACCGCGTCGGCGATGCCCACAACGAGGTCGCCCCGGCGTACGCCCGGAACTAGCACCTCCACGAGAGGCCGCGCGGCTCGTCTTCCGACGCGCCGCGCGGCCTCTCTCGCGTCTCCGCTGTCGCGTGGTTGCGTCCCGCCCGTTGAGTCGCGGACAAGACACCTTCATTTCGCCCGGGACGGTGTCTTGTCCGCAACCCAACACCCCCCAATGTAGGGTGGCCGCATGCCTGCGTCCGACTATGTCCTGAACCTTCGCCGACGAATCGGGCACGAGGTCGTGCTTCTCCCCGGGGTCACCGCGGCTGTTTTCGACGGTCAGGACCGGCTCTTGCTGGCCCGGCACGTCCCCGGCGACAAGTGGGGGTTCATCGGTGGTGGGATCGAACCGTTCGAGGAGCCCCTCGATGCCGTGCGGCGGGAACTGATGGAGGAAACCGGCGCGGACGGCGACGTGCTCGGGATCGTCGGCAGTTACGGCGGACAACGGCTCGCGGCAACGTATCCGAACGGCGACCGGGTTTCCTACGTCACAACCGTGTACGCGTGCCGCCTGAAAACGGGCACCCAGTGGCTGGAGCAGGACGAAGTGTCGGAGCTGGGCTGGTTTCGCCGCGCCGAGATCGATGCGCTCGACCGGTTCCCCTGGATCGACGACGTCGTGAACGACGCGTTCGCCTGGTGGGCGGCCCGCCCAACGCACCGTTGAATCGCGGAGATAGTACCTTCACATACCTTCGCAGCGAGTGGGAAGGCGTCTTGTCCGGAACTCGGCGCGCGCAGCAGGGGCTGGGACGCCGAGTGAGGTGTTGGTACCGGTGGTGGGACTCGAACCCACACGTCCTTTCGAACAAAGCATTTTGAGTGCTCCGCGTCTGCCATTCCGCCACACCGGCTCACAACACCTGCCTCAGAATACCGTAGGCTTTTGGCTGTGACCGACCAAGAGATTACCCCCGCACCTCCCCGCCGCGTTGTCGTTGCCGAGGATGAGTCCCTGATCCGTCTCGACATCGTCGAGATTCTCCGTGACAACGGCTTCGAAGTAGTCGGCGAAGCCGGCGACGGCGAGACCGCGGTCGCGCTGGCCACCGAACTGCGCCCCGACCTCGTGATCATGGACGTCAAGATGCCGCACCTCGACGGGATCTCCGCCGCCGAGCGCATCACCAAGGCCCACATCGCCCCGGTTGTGCTGCTGACGGCGTTCAGCCAGAAGGAACTCGTCGAGCGCGCAACGGAGGCCGGCGCGCTGGCCTACGTGGTCAAGCCGTTCACCCCGAACGACCTGCTGCCGGCGATCGAGATCGCCCTCTCCCGGTACAGCCAGATCATCACCCTCGAGGCCGAGGTCGCCGACCTCGTCGAGCGGTTCGAGACCCGCAAGCTCGTCGACCGGGCCAAGGGTCTGCTGAACGAGAAGATGGGCCTCTCCGAGCCGGAGGCATTCCGCTGGATCCAGAAGGCATCCATGGACCGTCGCCTCACCATGCACGACGTCTCCCAGGCGATCATCGAGCAGCTCTCCGTCAAGAAGTAGAGACCTTGCCCAAAGCAGGGCCGGGGATCTCCCCGGCCCTGCCGTCGTTAAGCCGGTCGCGGTTATGCCCGCGTCGGCGTTTCCTTGATCAGATTCGTGATGCGCATGGTCGAGCAGCGGCGGCCCTGGTCGTCGGTGACCGCGATTTCGTGCGTCGTCAGGGTGCGGCCGAGGTGCACGGGCGTGCACACGCCCGTCACGAAACCGGATGTCGCCGACCGGGTGTGCGTGGCGTTGATCTCGATCCCGACCGCCAGCCGACCCTCGCCCGCGAACAGGTTCGCCGCCATCGACCCGAGCGATTCGCCGAGCACGACGTATGCTCCGCCGTGCATGAGCATCGCCGGCTGGGTGTTGCCCTCGACCGGCATCCGCGCCACGGCCCGCTCAATCGAGAATTCCAGGAACTCGATGCCCATCTTGGCCGCGAGTGCACCGGCGCCGCGCTGCTGCACCCAGTCGAGGGCGTCCTCGGTCTGATTGATCATGTTCACCTTCGTTAGCTGGCCCATCCGCCTCCGATGACGCTTGTAGGCTGGGACTGTGTTGGACTCCAAAAAGCCTACCCTCATGATCATCGACGGCCATTCGCTGGCATTCCGGGCATTCCATGCCCTCCCAGTGGACAGCTTCCAGACCCACGACGGGCAGCACACGAACGCCATCCACGGCTTCCTGTCGATGCTGCTCAGCCTGTTCCGCAACGAGAAACCGACCCACATCGCGGTCGCGTTCGACATCTCGCGGTTCTCGTTCCGCACCCGCGAGTACCCCGAGTACAAGGGCACCCGTTCCGCGACGCCGACGGAGTTCCACGGCCAGATCACGCTGCTCGAAGCGGCCCTGAAGGCCATGAACATCGCCACGCTGACCAAGGAAGACTACGAAGCCGACGACATCCTCGCGACGCTCTCGGTCCGCGGCGTGCAGGAGGGTTACTACGTCCTCCTCGTCTCCGGCGATCGCGACACCATCCAGCTGGTCAACGACGACGTGACCCTGCTGTACCCGGCGAGCCAGGGCGTCTCAGCTTTGACCCGCTACGACCCGGCACGCGTCCGGGAGAAGTACGGCATCGACCCGGCGCAGTACCCAGATGTCGCCGCGCTCGTCGGCGAGACCAGCGACAACCTGATCGGCATCTCCAAGGTGGGGGAGAAGACCGCCGTGAAGTGGCTCGGCCTGTACGGCAGCCTGGACGGAATTCTCGAGCACGCCGACGAGATCAAGGGCGTCGTCGGCAACAACCTGCGCGAGCAGAAGGAAAACGCGATCCGCAACCGTCGCCTCAACCACCTCGTCACCAACCTGGACCTCCCGGTCAATCTCGGGGATCTCGCACGTTCGCCCATCAACGAGCAGGCCGTGCGCGACGTCTTCGGCCGCCTCGAATTCAGAACCCTGCTCGAACGCGTGATCAAGCTCGAGGGCGGAGAAGCCGCCGACGCGGCATCCGTCGCCGCCCCGGCCGCGGCGCGCCCGGAGGTTCGGGCCGCGCCGATCGCCAGGGACCTGCTCGACGAGGAACTGGCCGCCTGGATCACCCGTGCGACGGCCGCATCCCCGACCGGCCTCGGCCTGACCGTCGAGGTTTTCGACGGCAACCCGATCGGATTCGGCCTGGCCGGGCCCACGGACACACTCAACCTGCACTGGCAGCCCGGACGCGCCGACTACGCGCCGTTCGAGGCCTGGCTCGCGAGCGACGCGCCCAAGATCATGCACGACGCCAAGCAGCAGATCAAGGCCATGCGGCGGGTCAACCTGCCGTTCTCCGGCCTCACCGTCGACACGCTCGTCGCCGGGTGGCTGCTGCGCCCGGGCGGACCCGACAAGACCCTCTCCGACCTGGTCTCCCGCTACCTCGAGGAAGCGCTCCCCGTACACGACCCGAACCAGCTCGTCCCCGACGAGTCGCAGGCCGGCGGGCTGCCCCTCCAGGCCTGGTACACCCTGCGCCTCTCCGCCGCGGTGCTCGACCTGCTCGACGCCGGCTCGCGCCGCGTGCTGACCAACATCGAGATGCCGACGCTCCTGGCCCTGGCCGACATGGAACTGGCCGGCGTCGCCGTCTCGCACGACCAGCTGGCGGCCCTGTCCAGCCAGCTGGGGGAGCGCGCGGCCACCCTCGCCGCCGGCGCCTACGCCGAAATCGGCCGGGAGGTGAACCTCGGCTCGCCCAAGCAGCTGCAGGACGTGCTCTTCGACCAGCTCGGCATGCCCCGGACCCGGGCGAACAAGACCGGGTTCACCACGGATGCCGGCGCCCTCGCCGACCTGCAGGCCAGCAACCCGCACCCGTTCCTCGACCTGCTGCTCAAGCACCGCGACGCCACCAAGCTGCGCCAGATCGTCGAAACGCTCGACAAGGCCATCGACTCGACCGGGCGCATCCACACCAACTACGTGCAGATCGGCACGGCCACCGGGCGGATCTCCTCGAGCGACCCGAACCTGCAGAACATCCCCATCCGCACCGAGGAGGGCCGCCGCATCCGCGCCGCGTTCCACGCCGGCGCGGGCTCCGAGTGCCTCCTCACGGCCGACTACTCGCAGATCGAAATGCGGATCATGGCGCACCTCTCCGAGGACGCCGGGCTGATCGAGGCCTTCAACGCCGGGGAAGACCTGCACCGGTTCGTCGGCTCGCGGATCTTCGGCGTCGCGCCGGAAGACGTCACCTCTGAGATGCGCTCCAAGGTCAAGGCGATGTCGTACGGCCTCGCCTACGGCCTCAGCGCGTTCGGCCTGTCCCGCCAGCTGCGCATCGAAACCGCCGAGGCCAAGCAGCTGATGACCGACTACTTCGCGCGGTTCGGCGCGGTGCGCGACTACCTGCGCCACGTCGTCGAGCAGGCGAAGGTCGACGGGTACACCGAGACGATCTTCGGCCGTCGCCGTCCGTTCCCCGAACTGCACAGCTCCAACCGGGTGCTGCGCGAGAACGCGGAGCGCGCCGCGCTCAACGCGCCCATCCAGGGCTCGGCCGCCGACATCATGAAGATCGCGATGAACGGCATCGCCGAAGACCTCAGCGAGGCCGGCATGGAGTCGCGCATGCTGCTCCAGGTGCACGACGAGCTGGTGTTCGAGGTCGCGCCGGGGGAGTGGAATGCGCTCCGGCAGCTTGTCACGCACCAGATGGAGACGGGCGCCGACCTGCTCGTGCCGCTGGACGTGCAGGTGGGCCGAGGCGAGAACTGGGACGCAGCGGCGCACTGACCGCACGCCGCGAAACGCCGACCGGGGTTCCTGCTTCGACCTGAGCGCCGTGTCCTAGGCTCGTGCCATGACACATGACATCCAGCGCACTCCGACGCCGATCGACAGG
>DAIMHX010000037.1:20401-26171 GCA_036723055.1 Microbacteriaceae bacterium | reverse complement strand
CCGTGAAGCATCCGTCATCTGGTTCTCCTCGTTGAGCGACCGGGGCGCGCGGCAGTACTTGCCGGTCCGATAAAGGAGACTATATACTAACTGAACGATCGGTTGGTAAAAGATTGCGAGACCTGGAGTCGATGATGACCACCCCACCACTGCCTGACGCTGTCGCCACGGATGGTTCCGCGGACGTTTCGCCCGAGGAGCAGCAGTTCAACGAGCTCATCGCTGCGGACTCGAGGATCGAGCCGCGCGACTGGATGCCCGACGCGTATCGACGCACGCTCGTGCGGCAGATCTCCCAGCACGCCAACTCCGAGATCATCGGCATGCAGCCGGAGGCGAACTGGATCACGCGCGCCCCGAGCCTGAAGCGCAAGGCGGTCCTCATGGCGAAGGTTCAGGACGAGGCCGGCCACGGCCTCTACCTCTACTCCGCGGCGCAGACCCTCGGCGCCACCCGGGACGAGATGACGGATGCCCTCATCGCCGGCAAGGCCCGCTACTCCTCGATCTTCAATTACCCGAGCCCGACCTGGGCCGACATGGGCGCCATCGGCTGGCTCGTCGACGGCGCGGCCATCTGCAACCAGGTTCCACTCTGCCGCGCCTCGTACGGACCGTACGGCCGCGCCATGGTGCGCATCTGCAAGGAAGAATCGTTTCACCAGCGGCAGGGCTTCGAGATCCTGCTCGAGCTGATGAGCGGCACTCCGGCCCAGCGCGAGATGGCCCAGGAGGCCGTCAACCGCTGGTACTGGCCGGCCCTGATGATGTTCGGCCCGCCCGACGACGACTCGCCCAACTCGGCGCAGTCGATGGCCTGGAACATCAAGCGGTTCTCCAACGACGAGCTGCGGCAGCGCTTCGTCGGCATGCTCGTGCCGCAGGCCGAGGTGCTCGGAGTCACCATGCCGGACCCGGATTTGCGCTGGAATGAAGAGAGCGGACAGTACGACATGGGTGAGATTGACTGGACCGAGTTCCACGAGGTGCTTGCGGGCCGCGGCCCGGCGAACGCCAGGCGCCTGCAGCGCCGCCGCGAGGCCCACGAGGATGGTCGCTGGGTGCGCGAGGCAGCAGCCGCGTACGCCGCGAAGCAGGCAGCAGTGAAGGCGGTCGCATAATGAGCGCTCCCGGTGCATCCGAGAAGGAGATCTGGCCTCTCTGGGAGGTCTTCGTGCGCTCGAGCCGCGGCATGAGCCACACCCACGTGGGCTCCCTGCACGCCCCCGACGCCACGCTGGCCGTGCGCAATGCGCGCGATCTGTACACCCGCCGCAACGAGGGCGTCTCGATCTGGGTGGTTCCCGCTGAAGCGGTCACCACGAGCGACCCCGACGCGAAGGGCGCGTTCTTCGAGTCGCCCGCCGGCAAGAACTACCGCCACGCGAGCTATTACACGAAGAGCGAAGGGGTGAAGCACCTGTGAGCACCACCCCGACGGGTGCCGCCACCGACGACCAGGGCCACGGCCACGTCGACGTCGAAGCCGCCACGCTCGCCCCTGAACTCGTCGAGGGCACCTCGGTCGCGTCCCACGACATCGCCGAGTACGCCATGTGGCTGGGCGACGACTCGCTCGTGCTCTCCCAGCAGCTCGGCTGGTGGATCTCCCGCGCCCCCGAGCTCGAGGAGGACATCGCCCTCGGCAACATCGCCCTCGACCTGATCGGCCACGCGCGGTCGCTCCTACATTACGCCGGCGCCGAATCCGGCCGCACCGAAGACGACCTGGCCTACTTTCGCGACGAGCCGCAGTTCCGGTCGGCGCACCTGTTCGAGCAGCCCAACGGCGACTTCGCACACACGATCGCCCGGCAGTTCATCGCCGCGCACTACCTGTACGAGCTGTACAGGCGGCTGCAGGCATCCGCCGACTCCACCCTCGCCGCGATCGCCGCGAAGTCGGTGAAGGAAGTCGACTACCACCGCGACCACTCGGTGCAATGGGTGCTGCGACTGGCGCTCGGCACCGACGAGTCCCGTCGGCGCATGATCACGGCGTTCTCCGACCTGTGGCCGTACGTCGAGGAGCTGTTCGTCGATGAGCCGCTGATCGACCGGCTCGAGGGCTTCGCCGTGCGGCCGTCGACGCTGCGAGCGTCGTTCGACGACCAGATCGCCCCCGTGCTGCGCGAAGCCGAACTGGACGTGCCGAAGGGATTCATCTCCTCGGGCGGCGGTCGCCGCGGCCGGCACTCCGAAAACCTGGGCTTCCTCCTCGCAGAAATGCAGGTTCTCGCGCGGGCTCACCCGGGAGCGTCATGGTGACGGACATCTCGCCCGCCCGCCCGCGTCCGACCGACGCGGCCGCGCAGCGCGCCTGGGACATCGCCGCGCAGGTGGTTGACCCCGAGATCCCGGTCCTGACGATTGAGGACCTCGGCGTGCTGCGGTCCGTCACGGTGGATGGCGACCGGGTCACCGTGGCCCTGACGCCCACCTACAGCGGATGCCCGGCCCTGGACGCCATGCGCGACGACGTCCTCTCCGCGCTGAAGGCGGCCGGCTACGACGACGTCTCCGTCGAGCTCGTGCTCTCGCCGGCCTGGACGACCGACTGGATGAGCGAAGACGGCAAGAAGAAGCTGGTCACCTACGGCATCGCCGCGCCGACCGGACACGCCGCCCGCCCCGCCGGCGCGGTGCGCCTGCGGCTCGCCGTCAAATGCCCCCGGTGCTCCTCTCTCAATACGCGGGAACTCGCCCGCTTCGGTTCGACGTCGTGCAAGGCGCTCTATGAGTGCCGCGACTGCCTCGAACCGTTCGACTACTTCAAGGTGTTGTAGACCATGGCCGCAGTAAACCTCGGTTCGACGCAAGCTCGCGCGTCGAAGCACCGGGCACGATTCCACACCCTCACCGTCACCGACGTGCGCCAGCTGACACCGGACAGCGTCGAGGTGACCTTCCAGGTCCCCGCGGACCTACAGGGCGAGTTCGACTACGTCCCAGGGCAGCACCTCGCGCTGCGGGCAACGATCGACGGGCGGGAACTCCGCCGCAGCTACTCGATCTGCCGACCGCCGACCGCGGGCTCGGTCAGCGTGGCCATCAAACGCGACCTCGGCGGCGTGTTCTCCAGCTGGGCGAACACCGAACTGCGCGCCGGGACACGGCTCGACGTGATGAGCCCGCAGGGCACCTTCACCACGGACCTCGAGGAGCTGGACGACAAGCACATCGTGGGCATCGCCGCGGGATCGGGGATCACCCCGCTGATGTCCCTCGCCCACACCGTCCTGGAGCGCTCGGCCACCTCCCGGTTCACGCTCGTCTACACGAACCGTACGGCGATCGACGTCATGTTCCTTGATGAGCTCGCCGACCTGAAGGACAAGTATCCGGCCCGGCTGGCGCTGCACCACGTGCTGTCCCGCCAGCAGCGTTCGTCCACCCTGCTCTCCGGTCGGATCGATGAGGAGAAGCTGCGGCTCATGCTCGGGGCGATCATCCGTCCGGCGTCGGTCGACGAATGGTTCCTCTGCGGCCCGTTCGAGCTCGTGCAGCTGTGCCGCGACACGCTGGAGTGCGTCGGAGTCGAGCCGGCCCACATCCGTTTCGAACTGTTCACGACCGGGGAACCGGGCGAGGCGACGGGCGATGTCGGACGCCCCGTGCTCGTGGCGGCGGGCGACAAGACCTACGAGATCGAGTTCACCCTCGACGGGGAGACGGCCTCGGTGACGACGCCGGTCAACGCGAACGAGAGCATCCTGAACGCCGCCCTCCGCATTCGTCCCGACGTGCCGTTCGCCTGTGCAGGGGGAGTGTGCGGCACCTGCCGTGCCAAGCTCGTCAGCGGCGACGTGACGATGACCGAGAACTACGCCCTGGAGCCGGATGAGCTGGCCCGCGGCTACGTGCTCACCTGCCAGTCGCACCCCACCACCGACAAGGTCGTCGTCGATTTCGACGCGTAACGCCCACAACCAGAAAGGCGGATGCCGTGATCGATCTGACGATTGAGAATGACGTCGCGCAGGTGGTGCTGAACGCGCCGGACAAGCTGAACGCGCTCGACCCGGCCGCCCTGGCCGAGCTCGACGCCGCCTACGCGAGCGCGGAGTCCGCCGGCGTGCGGGCCCTCGTGCTACGCGGTGAAGGCCGCGCGTTCTGCGCCGGCCGCGACATTTCGGTGGTGGACCCGCGCACGGACGACGTGATGGGATACCTGGGCGGGCTCGTCACGCCGCTGCTCCGGCGGATGAGCGCCTTCCCCGCGCCGACGTACGCGGTCGCGCACGGGGCGTGCCTCGGCGTCGGTCTCGGCCTGCTGATCGCGACCGATGTCGTCTACGTTGCCGACACCGCGAAGATCGGATCCCCGTTCGCGAACCTCGGGGCCACCCTCGACTCGGGCGGCCACGCCCTGTTCGTCGAGCGGCTCGGCGCGCACCGCACGCTCGACCTGATCTACTCCGGACGGCTCATGTCGGGGGCCGAGGCCGTCGCATCCGGGATGTTCAGCCAGGTCTTCCCCGCCGACGAGGTGACGGATGCGACGGTTCAGGCTGCCACGCGCGCGGCGACCGGCGCCACCCAGGCGTTCCTGGCCAGCAAGGAGCTCGTGCGGCAGCTCCGCGACGAGCGGCTTGGTCTCTGGGACAGCGTCGCCGCCGAGAATGCGGCCCAGGCGGCGCTCTGCGCGACCGCGGACTACCGCGAAGGTTTCGAGGCGTTCCAGCAGAAGCGCAAACCGACGTTCACCGGCCGTTCCTGACCCAGGCCACACCGGTGCCTCCGGGGTCAGGCTTTCGCGAGCATGGCGGCGGCGGCCAGGGCGAGCACGAGTCCGACCCACTGCACCGGGGCGATTCGTTCCTTGAGTACGACGGCCGCGAGCAGGATCGTTCCCGCCGGGTACATGGCGGTGAGCACGCTCATCACGCTCAGGTCGCCGGCGCGGATGCCCAGCAGCAGCAGGAAGTTCGCCGTGACGTCGACCACACCGCAACCGGCGGCGAGCGCGAGGCCCGCTCGCAGTGTGATCCTGTCAATCGCCGTGCGGGTCGGGAGCATGCTCCCGCCTTCGCTGCGGCGCCTGCGCAGGGCGAGCAGGCCGACAATGCCGACGACGACGAACATGATCGCGCCGTTCACCGCGCGGTTCAGCACCAGCGGAACCAGGCCGCTCTCGTCGGGGGTCAGGTCGATCATGATCATGAAGACGCCGATCATGATCCCCGACCCGATCGCCATGATCACGCCTCTCGGACGCGCCCGCACCGCGCCCCTCTCCGGCACGAAGCCCACCAGCACGACGGCCACGAGGGCCAGTCCGAGCGCCCAGTATCCGATCGGGGCGAGCCGGTCGCCGCCGACCAGGCCGACGGTCATCGGCACAACGGCCGACACCACGGCCGTCAGCGGCGACAGGATGCTCATGGGCCCGATGGCGAGGCAGGCGTAGAGCAGGGAAATCGCAATGGCGCCGCTCACCCCGGAGAGAGCACCCCAGAGGACCGCTGCCGGCGACCACTCGCCGCCGACGAACGGCAGCGCTGCGAGCAGCGCCACCAGCCCGCTGGTCGCGGCGACGGCCGTCGCGAGCATGGCGCTGATGCGCTTCGACGCGAGGCCGCCCAGGAAGTCGGCGGTGCCGAAGACGAACGCGCCGATGAGGCCGAGAACCGCGGTAATCATAGGGAATCAGCCTAGCGAGCGGTGTCGGTGGTCGGGTCTAGGCTCTGCACCGAGTCACCGAGTCACCGAGTCACCGAGGTGAGGAGAATACGCCATGGGTCAGATCAACGACCGTTTCCCCGGCCGC
>DAIMHX010000037.1:16184-20301 GCA_036723055.1 Microbacteriaceae bacterium | reverse complement strand
CCGGCCGCGCCGCGCCCCGCCGTCGTCTCGTCGCCGCCGTGACGCTGACCTGTGTCCTCGCCCTCGCGGCGGCCGTCGGCTTCGCGGTCGTCGCCACGCACTCCACCCCCGACCGCAACGCCGGGGGCGTCGCCGCGACCCACACGATCGCCGAGGTGCAGGGCTCCGGCGCCGCGAGCCCGTACGCAGGGTCCGTCGTGGCGGTGGAAGGTGTCGTCACCGCGGATCACCGCGTCGGCGGGTACCAGGGTGTCTACATCCAGAGTGTCGGATCCGGCGGGGAAACGGATGCCACGCCCGGCGCCTCCGACGGCGTCTTCGTCTTCCTCGGCGGCGCCAACCCCGCCGTCGCAATCGGCGACCTGGTTCGGGTGACCGGCCGGGTGCGCGAGTACCACGGCCTAACCGAGATCACCTGCTCGGCCGAGAGCGCCGTCGAGCTCGTCACCGCCGGGATTGGCGTTCCGGCGGCATCCGTCCTGCCGGACCGCCTCGTCGGCGCGGCCAGGGAGCAGCTCGAGGGCATGCTCGTCAAACCGACCGGTGTCTATCGGCTGAGCTCGAGCCAACAGCTGTCCGACTTCGGGGACCTCTGGCTGTCCGCGGGCGCTGCTCCGCCGGTCAGGGGTACGGAGCAAGCGCGGCCCGGCCGGGAGTCGGCGGCGATTGCGGCGGCGAACAGGGCCGGCCGCTTGCTGCTCGACGACGGCTCTGACGAACGGCTCGGCACGGCCGCGCACCCGGGAGAGCAGCCTTACTTCACGGCAGACACCGTCGTGCGGGTTGGCGATGTCGTCTCCTGGCCGGACAGACCCTACGTGCTGTCCTACGGGTTCCATGACTGGCGACTGCAGCCCGTCGTACCGATCGACGCAGCGAGCGCCGCCGGCGACAAGCCGACCTTCGAGCCGACGAACCCGCGACCAAGCGTGCCGCCGGACGTGGGCGGAGACATCCGGGCAGCCTCGTTCAACGTCTACAACTACTTCACCACCCTCGCGAGCGACAACCCCTCCGCCCGCGGCGCGCGCTCCGCAGCCGAGTTCAGCGTGCAGAAATCCAAGATCGTCGCGGCGATCAACGGACTCGATGCCGATGTGGTGAGCCTGATGGAGATCGAGAACTCGGTGAAGCTCGGCGAGGAGGTTGACGCCGCGATAACGGACCTGGTGGATGGGCTCAACGGTGCGCTCGGCCGGGAGGTTTGGGCGTACGTGCCAACGCCGGCGGCCCTGGATGATGCCTCGATCACCGACTACATCACGACCGCGATCATCTACCGGAAGGGTGTCCTGGTTCCCGTCGGGGCGAGCCGAACCCATCTCGACGAAACCGTGTGGAACGTCGCCCGGGAGCCGATTGCCCAGACCTTCCGATTCAACGGGAGCACGGTGACCGTCGTCGCCAACCACTTCAAGTCCAAGCGCGGCGACGGCCGGGCACCGGCAGACGACCAGGGGCGATTCAATGCCGAACGCGTCGCCGAGGCTCGCGCCGTCGTCGCCTTTGTCGGCGAACTGCAGGCGGCATCCGGAAGCGACGACGTGCTGCTGCTCGGCGACTTCAACGCCTACTCGCATGAAGATCCCATGACCGTGTTCGCCGAAGCCGGCTACGTCGACCTGGTCCCGGCGAACGCCGGCCCCCGGTACACCTACGCCTTGGGCGGGCAGCTGGGCTCGCTCGACCACGCGATCGCGACACCGTCGCTGGCGCGCAAGGTAACCGGCGTGGCGGCCTGGAGTATCAACGCGGCCGAGTGGCCGGGACGCGGCTACGGCTCCGCTGCGGCCGTGGCAGATACCCCGTTCCGGTCCAGCGACCATGACCCGGTCCTGGTCGGCATTTCCCGGTAACCGGTATCGTGGAAGGCAACCGAGCGAGGAGAAACCATGGCCACACGCTGGGCGCGTTTCGCCCGCGGCTGGGTCGTCGCCGGGTTCTCCATTTTCGTCGCCGCCCTCTCGCACACGCTCGGCGGCGCCGCCACCCCCGGCCCACTGGCCGTCGTGCTGTCGATGGCCTTCGCCGGAGTTGTCTGCGTGGGGCTGTCCGGGCGCGCCCTGTCGACCTGGCGCGTCAGCCTATCGGTGCTGGCCAGCCAGCTGATCTTCCACGGCCTGTTCTCGCTCGGCGGCACGGGCGGGGCGCTGGCGACGGATGCCGCAGCCGGCGTCCACCAGCATCCTCTCGTCGCCGGCCTGGTCGGGAGCGCCGCCGGGGCCGGATCCCACGTTGCCGGATCGGCCCACCTGGCCGGCGGTCACGGCGCCGCGATGTGGCTCGCCCACGCGGCCGCCGCGCTCGTGACGATCATCGCCCTCCGGCACGGTGAACACGCCTTCTGGGGACTGTTCGCGAGCGCGAGTGTGGTCATCCGTTCCCTGTTCGAGGTGCCCGTCGCGGTGCCCCGCGCGGCGAGGCAAACGCCGACGACGGCACCCGTTTTCACCCCCAGGGACCTCGGGGTGCTTCTGTCTGCCCGGCGGCATCGTGGGCCGCCGCTGGACCCGCGCGTCGCCTGACGACCTCCGAGTCGTTCCGCATTCACCGCAGACCAGACCAAGACCCTCACCGCACCGAACCAGATGCAGGCGCAGCCTGCCCGGTCCATCCGACCTCGCGCGGCTCGGTGCCCCCCACGCACAAGGACCCCATGAAACTCAAGAACACAACCCTCGCCGCCTCGACACTCCTCGGCGCTGCGGTCCTGGCCATCGCCGCGCCGCTCTCCGCGAGCGCCCACGTCGAGGTCGAGCCGTCATCGGCCGCGGCCGGCTCCGAAACGGTACTCACCTTCTCGCTCCCGCACGGGTGCGACGGCTCGTCCACGACGGCCTTCGGGATCGGCATCCCCGAGGGGGTGGAGGGCGTCACGCCGACGGTGAACCCCAACTGGACGGTGTCCCAGGTTCCCGTCGACCTCGCGTCGCCGATCAGCGATGGCCACGGTCACTCGGTGACCACGCGGATCGGCCAGATTGTGTACACCGCCAAGGTTCCGCTCGCCGACGGTCTGCGCGACACCTTCGCGCTCAGCCTCGTGCTGCCGGAAGACGCAGCGGGAAAGACCCTGGAGTTCCCGGTCTTGCAGACCTGCGAGAAGGGCTCGACCATGTGGGACCAGACATCCAAGCCCGGCGAAGCCGAGCCGGAATTCCCGGCGCCGGCGGTGATCGTCACCGCGGCCACGGCCGACAGTGAGCATGGCGCCGCGACGGACGCGTCCGCGGGACACGACGACGCAAGCAAGGCGGGCGCGGCATCCGGCGACGCGCTCGCGCGCGTGCTCGGCGTCGGCGGCCTCGCCGTCGGTGCGGTCGGCATCGTCCTGGCCGTTGCGGCTCGTCGCAAGCAGTCGGCTTAGGCTGTGCTCATGAGAAGCACAACGGCCAGGCGCTGGTCCGGCCGAACCGCCTTCGGCGTGGTCATCGTCGCGGCCGCGCTGGGGCTGTCGGCCGGGCCGGCATCGGCGCACACGACCGTGGATTCCTCCTCCCCTGCGGAGGGCTCCACGGTCACCGAGCAGCCGGGGGTCTTCGCGCTGACGGTGAATGATCCGCTCATCGACCTGCACGGCGTCGGTTCCAGCAGCGTCATGGAGATCAGCGGGCCGGCGGATGCCGCGAAGCCGCTCTACTACGGCGACGGCTGTGTCAAGATTCTCGACAAGAGTGCGGAAACCGAGGCCCAGCTCGGCCAGCCGGGCAGCTACACGGTGGCCTGGCGCGTGGTCGCCGACGACGGCCACCCGGTCTCCGGCAGGTACTCGTTCACCTGGCAGCCGGCCGCGGGCCAGAAACTCGCGGCGGGGTCACCCGAGGTGCCCACGTGCGGCGGCTCGGCCCAGACCGCCCAGCAGACGGATACGGCGGGCTCCGGAACGGCCGCCCCGGTCGCACTGTCGGACGTGGCCTGGATCGCCGGCGCTCTCGGCGCCGTGCTCCTGGCCGTGGTCGCCACCCTGCTCGTGGTCACTCGCCGTAAGCCGCGTGCCGTACCGGCCGACCTCCCCGCGGACTCCACGCCGCCCGAGTAGCGCCGGCACCCGCTGCAGTACCGCCGCCGCAGCCGCCAGCGGCATCCGGATACGCGAAAGGCCCGTCACCCCTGAGGG
>DAIMHX010000037.1:5464-16084 GCA_036723055.1 Microbacteriaceae bacterium | reverse complement strand
TGTGATTCTCACTCGGGCGGGCAAGACCCACCGCGGGCAGCAGCACGCCGTCTATCAGAGACACGAGAAACTCGCGGTCGACGGGCTTTCTGAGGATCAGCACGCGGTACGCCGCCATCGACGGCGTGACGAGCGAGAGCGTGTCGATGTCGCAGTCAGCCGAGATCTCGCCGCGTTCGATGGCCCGGCGCATGAGTATGCGATTGGCCGCCGCGCGAGGTTCGACGATCGCCGCATTGGCCGCCTCGGCAAGCTCCGGTGCGCGTGACAGCATCGACATCAGCCCGGCCATGATCTGGAGTTTCCTGTCGCCGTCTTCGATGGAGTGCGGCTTGATCATCGCGATGAGGTCGCCGCGCAGTGTCCCGGTGTCGGGCAGTTGCGCGTAGTCGAGGTCGCCCTTCTTCATGCAGGCGACGGCGTCGATGACGAGTTCACCTTTGGAGGACCAGCGGCGGTAGAGGGTGGCCTTGCCCGCTTTGGCGCGAGCGGCGACCATGTCAATGGTCATGCCGTCGTATCCGGTTTCGGCGAGGACCTCGAGTGCGGCATCCAGAATCTCGGGGTCGCGGGTATGGTC
Organism: Microbacteriaceae bacterium; assembly: GCA_036723055.1. GTDB lineage: Bacteria > Actinomycetota > Actinomycetes > Actinomycetales > Microbacteriaceae > Cryobacterium. The sequence goes on along the minus strand of DAIMHX010000037.1, from coordinate 15,504 downwards.
GCGTTTGCGGCCGAGCTTCGGCGACTGCTCTGCCGTGTGGTCTCCGAGGTCGAGCTGCGTCATTGCGTCGATCTCCGTTTCTGTGAGGTGTGCAATGTTACTTCAACGTAAATTCAGGAACTATTAAGATCCGGAACTCCACAGTATCGTATAAGGTCGTGTTCATGCCTCAGACTTCTTCCGTCTCTTCGAGCCTGGTTACCGCCCAGGCGGCACCGTCCCGCCGCTGGTGGACGCTCTCCGTCGTCGCCCTCGCCCAACTCATGGTCGTGCTCGATTCGACCGTGGTGAACATCGCTTTGCCCTCGGCCCAGGCCGACCTCGGCTTCTCGAACGGCGACCGCCAGTGGATCGTCACCGCCTACTCGCTCGCCTTCGGCAGCCTGCTGCTGCTCGGCGGCCGCCTCTCTGACCTGATCGGTCGCAAGAGAACCTTCATCATCGGCCTGATCGGCTTCGCCGGTGCATCTGCGCTCGGCGGCGCTGCCGGGAGCTTCGGGATGCTCGTCGGAGCCCGCGCGCTGCAGGGCGCCTTCGGTGCGCTGCTCGCCCCGACCGCGCTTGCCGTGCTGACGACGACGTTCACCATTCAGAAAGAACGCGCCCGCGCCTTCGGCGTGTTCGGCGCGATCGCCGGTGCGGGGGGTGCCATCGGGCTTCTCCTCGGCGGCTACCTGACCGAGGACTTCGACTGGCGCTGGAACCTCTACATCAACGTCGTCATCGCGGTCATCGCCATCATCGGTGCCGTCATCTTCGTGAGCAACGCGAAGCGCACCGGTCCGCGACCGAAGCTCGACATTCCCGGAACCGTGCTCGTCTCTGGCGCACTATTCGGACTGGTCTACGGGTTCTCGAACGCAGAAACTGACGGCTGGGATTCGCCGCTCACCTGGGGGATGCTCGCGGCCGCCGGGGTTCTGCTGATCGCGTTCGTGCTCTGGCAGCGGCGAGCCGCGCATCCGCTGCTCCCTCTCTCGATCATTCTCGACCGCAACCGTGGCGCGGCCTACAGTTCCGTGCTGATCGCCGGCGCCGGCATGTTCGGAATCTTCCTGTTCGTCACCTACTACCTTCAGACCTCGCTGCACTACGCGCCCATTCAGACCGGGCTTTCGTTCCTGCCGATGATCGCGATGCTGGTCCTCGCCGCGCAGCTATCGACGAACATCTTTGTCCCGCGCTTCGGACCGAAGGTCATGGTTCCGTTCGGGATGGCGCTGGGCGCAATCGGGATGGTCTACCTCACGCACCTCAGCCTGGACAGCACCTACGCAGCCGACATCCTGCCGCCGCTGATGATCCTCGGCTTCGGAATGGGATCCATCATGCCCGCCTCGATGCAGACGGCCACCCTCGGCGTGGACCGTCAGTTCGCCGGCGTCGCGTCTGCAATGGTCAACACCAGCCAGCAGGTCGGTGGCTCCATTGGAACTGCCCTGCTGAACACCCTGGCCGCAACCACGGCGACCGACTACCTCGCGGCCCACCTTCCAGCTTCGGCCGCGGTCGCCGCAGACGCAGCGGTTCACAGCTACGCCACCGCGTACTGGTGGGGTGCCGGGTTCTTCGCCATCGGCGGAGTGCTCGCGGCGCTGCTCTTCCGCCGCCTCGGGCACGGAGCATCGCTGGCGAATCCGCACGGCACGGCTTCCGGAAGCGACAACGCGCAGGAACCCGAGCCGGTCACCGTGAATTAGCTCAACCGTGAAGATGGATGCCCGCGAGTTCGATCGAAGTGGCGGTGTGTCATTTGGGAAGGACTACCGGACATTGGAGCGACGTTTAACCCTTATCGTCGACCGTACCGATTCGCCGTCGCACACCTGCGCTCCACTTCATGCTCGCGTTGAGCAACGACGGCGCGACGGACACGATCAGAGGCCCGTAACGACCACGGCAAGCGCGCCGAGGAACAGGGCTTGGATCGGCATCCTCACGACGAGTGGAGTTGAAGGAGAAGCCGGATGGCTGACCCCCTGCGCCGCGCGGATATTGGCGGGAAACATCGCCACGAGCAGGGCACCCAGGCACAGCGCCGCGGCGACGCGGGTCGGCGGGAGGATCAGGCCTGCCGCACCCACCAGTTCAAGGATGCCGGTGGCTGTGATGACCAGCGCGGGCTGAGGTATCCACCGTGGAACGATGGCAATGAGGCCGTCCCGCCTGGGCTGGGTGAAGTGAGCGGATGCCGTCAGGAGGAACATCACGCCCAGTCCGATTGCGGCTGCCGAGGACCACGAGTCAAGGAAAGCCAGCCCGGCGAATCCGGCAACACGAGCAATGCCCGTAGCGGCGATCAAAACGATCAGTGGTGCCATGTCGCATTTCCTTGTCAGGTCATTGACTAGTTAGTCAGGCTCCAACAATCTTGTCAATGGCTAGTTTCCTGTCTAGGCTGGGCAAATGATGAGTCAGGATGGCTACCACCACGGCAATCTCCACAGCGAGGTACTCGCCCACGCGGCCATCCTCATCTCCGAGAACGGTCCTGACGCGCTGTCTCTTCGTGAGTTGGCGCGGCGGGCCGGCGTCTCCCATGCCGCACCCGCGCACCACTTCGGGGACCGGCGTGGTGTTTTCACGGCGCTGGCGAGCGAGGGTTTCTCGTTACTCTCTGGCGAACTTGGCGGCGCGGGAGATGACTTCAAGGAGGCGGCGGTCGCCTATGTCCGGTTCGCGGTCACCCACCCGGCCCACTACGCAGTCATGTTTCGCCGCGACCTTGTCCACGAGGCGGACCCGGCGCTGGTTGCAGCGCGAACCCGGAGCGGCGCCATGCTGGCTGCAGGCCTGAGGACCCTCTCGCCGAACCAGTTGCGCAGTGCTCCGGACGTGGCGGGGTTGGCCGCGTGGTCGCTCGTCCACGGGTTCGCGTTGCTATGGCTGGACCGGGCGCTCCCCGCCGACACTGCGCAACAGGGATTTGAGCAGCTCACGCAGGCGATGGCGGGTCAGCTTTTCGGCTGATCACGCTCGTATCTGGTTCCGACTCCTTAGTCATGCCGATGTCTTGCCAGAAACCGCGCAGGCCGTCGACCTCGTTGCTTACCGCGGCGAAGTCGGCCGGCTCAGAGCCTTCGACCACTCCGATGCGGATGAAGAACTGCACGCCGCCCGGGCTGTGCTCATGGGGGCTGGCTGGGTGATCAACGTTGCGGTGGCCGAGTACATCATCTACCGGCGCTCTGAGCCGCGGATGTCATCGGTTCGAGCCCGGTAAGGCCCACAAGCGGAACGACCCAAACTGATTGGCCGTCTCCTCCGAACACACTCCAACAGACTTTGGAGGAGACCGTGCTCTCACTTGCCCTCATCGGATTCTTCGGTGGCCTCATCACCGGGATATCACCGTGCATCCTGCCCGTGCTTCCCGTGATCTTCTTCTCCGGGGTGTGCAGGGTGCGAAGTCGAGCGACGACGCCGCGGTCGTTGCGCCCTCACGCTGGCGGCCGTACCTGGTCATCGGCGGCCTCGTGGTCAGCTTCAGCGTCTTCACGCTGATCGGCTCGCTCCTCCTCTCCCTGCTGCACCTGCCGCAGGATGTCCTGCGCTGGGCCGGGCTCATCGTCCTGGTGCTCATCGGGATCGGCCTGATCTTCCCCACGTTCGAGCACATCCTCGAGAAGCCGTTCTCCTGGATCCCGCAGCGCAACGTCGGCACCGACCGCGGCGGTTTCGTGCTCGGCCTGGCCCTGGGCGCGGTCTACGTGCCCTGCGCCGGCCCCGTGCTGGCCGCGATCACCGTTGCCGGCTCGACCGGAAAGGTCGGCATCGAAACGGTCGTCCTCACGGTCACGTTCGCACTCGGCGCCGGGATCCCGCTGCTCGTCTTCGCGCTCGCCGGCCGGAAGGTGGCCGAACGGGTCAAGTCCTTCCGCAAGCGTCAGCGTGGCATCCGGATGACCGGTGGGATCGTCATGATCGCCCTCGCGATCGGACTCGTCTTCAACGTTCCGCAGCTGCTGCAGCGTCTGGTGCCCGACTACACGAGCGCCCCGCAGAACCAGTTCAGCAACTCGAAGCAGATCACCACGGCGCTGGACCTCGGCGGCCTCGTCACCGCGGAGAACAAGGGCCTCTCGAAGTGCAAGGACGGCGCCACCGAGCTGCAGAGCTGCGGCACGGCTCCGCGCATCCGTGGCATCCAGGAGTGGTTCAACACCCCCGGCAACAAGCCCGTCACGCTCGCCGAGGAGAAGGGCAAGGTCGTGCTGATCGACTTCTGGGCCTACTCCTGCATCAACTGCCAGCGGTCCATCCCGCACGTGACCGCCTGGTACGACGCGTACAAGAAGGCGGGCCTGGAGGTCATCGGGGTGCACGCTCCCGAGTACGCGTTTGAGAAGGAGCCGCGCAACGTGAAGGCGGGCGCCAGGAACTTCGGCATCACCTATCCGGTCGCCCTCGACAACAACCTGTCGACCTGGACCAACTACCGCAACCGCTTCTGGCCGGCCCACTACCTGCTCGACGCTTCAGGCACGGTTCGGCACATCAAGTTTGGCGAGGGCGACTACGACGTCACGGAGAAGCTCATCCGCGAATTGCTCGTGAAGGCCAACCCGAACGTGAAGCTGCCGCCGGCGACGGATGTCGCTGACACCACCCCGAAGGCCGGCAAGACCACCCGGGAGACCTACCTGGGCACGACCAAGCAGGTGAACTTCGGCGGCGCGGAGAAGTACTCGGCCGCGACGGATGCTTTCAGCACGCCGCAGAAACTGGCCACGAACTCGTTCGCGCTGGACGGCGCCTGGAAGCTGGGCACGCAGTCGATCACTCCGTCCGCCGGGGAGGCGAAGATTGCCCTGAAGTATTCGGCCAGCGAGGTACGCATGGTCCTCGCCGGGTCCGGAACGGTGAAGTACACGATCGGCGGGGTTTCGAAGACGATCACGGTCAGCGGCACCCCGAAGTCCTATCCGCTGATCAAGGCGAAGGACGCCGCATCCGGCACCCTCACGGTGAGCGTTTCGCCCGGCGTGGAGGCGTTCTCCTTCACCTTCGGATAATCCCTCACCGTCTGACAACCGTCTGCTGAGTCCTCCGCCCCGCCCAGGGGCGGAGGACTCGGTCATGGGGCGCAGGTAGAGTTGCCGGGTGAGTTGGAACGCCGAAATACCGTGGGATCCTGACGAGTTCGAGCCACCGGACGACTTCGATGCACCGCCCCCGCCGGAGAGCTATTCCACTCAGGAGTCAGGTGCGGTGAGCAGCCGCCCGGCGGCAGCGGCCCAGGCGGCCACCGCGAAGTACACAAACGCGGCCGAGGCCCTCCACACGGTCTTCGGCTACGACTCATTCCGCGGCGAGCAGGCCGCCATCATCGACCAGCTCATCGGCGGCGGAGACGCGGTAGTGCTCATGCCCACCGGCGGCGGCAAGAGCCTCTGCTACCAGATCCCCTCGCTCGTGCGCGAGGGCACCGGCATCGTCATTTCGCCGCTGATCGCCCTCATGCAGGACCAGGTCGACGCGCTCACCGCCGTCGGCGTGCGGGCCGCGTTCCTCAACTCGAGCCAGGATGCCGCCTCCCGCAACCAGGTCGAACGCGACTACCTCGCCGGCAACCTCGACCTGCTCTACGTCGCGCCGGAGCGGCTCTCCTCCGAGGCCACCAAGCGGTTCCTCGACCAGGGCACCATCGCCCTGTTCGCCATCGACGAGGCCCACTGTGTGTCGCAATGGGGGCACGACTTCCGCCCCGACTACCTCGCCCTGTCCGAACTCGCCGACCGCTGGCCCGACGTGCCGCGCATCGCGCTCACGGCCACGGCCACGGATGCCACGCACAAGGAAATCACCACCCGCCTGCAGCTCGAGCGGGCGAAACACTTCGTTGCGAGCTTCGACCGGCCGAACATTCAGTACCGCATCGTGAGCAAGCTCGAGGTGCGCAAGCAGCTCCTCGCGTTCATCCGCTCCGAGCATCCGGATGACGCGGGCATCGTCTACGCGCTCAGCCGCAAGACCGTCGAACAGACCGCCGAGTTCCTCCGGGCCAGCGGCGTGAACGCGATGCCGTACCACGCCGGGCTCGACGCCGGCCTGCGGGCCCGCACCCAGTCGCGGTTCCTCCGCGAGGAGGGAGTCGTCATCGTCGCCACCATCGCCTTCGGCATGGGAATCGACAAACCCGACGTGCGCTTCGTCGCCCACATCGACCTGCCCAAATCGGTCGAGGGGTACTACCAGGAGACCGGGCGGGCCGGCCGTGACGGTGCCCCCGCGACGGCCTGGCTGGCCTACGGCCTGCAGGACGTGGTGCAGCTGCGTCGGATGATCGACCAGTCGCCCGGCGACCTCGCGCACCGCCGCAAGCTCTCCGCCCACCTCGACGCCATGCTCGCGCTCTGCGAAACCGTGCACTGCCGCCGGGTCAACCTGCTGCGCTACTTCGGTCAGGCGAGCGAGCCCTGCGGAAACTGCGACACCTGCCTCGAGCCGCCGATCGGCTGGGACGGAACGATCCCCGCCCAGAAACTGCTCTCCACGGTGGTGCGCCTGCTGCGGGAGCGCAACCAGCGTTTCGGCGCCGGGCACCTGATCGACATCCTCCGCGGCAAGACGACCCCGCGCAGCACGCAGCACCGGCACGACCAGCTGGCGACCTGGGGCATCGGGGCTGATCTCAGCGACCAGCAGTGGCGCGGCGTCGTGCGCCAGATGCTGGCCCAGGGCTTCCTCGCCCCCGAGGGGGAGTACGGCACCCTGGCGCTGACGGATGCCGCTGCCGAGGTGCTCGCCGGCAACCGCACCGTGCAACTCCGCACCGAGCCCGACCGCCCGGACCGCCCGGCCCGCAGGTCGGCGGCCGCGAAGAGCGTGGCGAAGGCCGGCGTCGCCGACCTCAGCCCGGGGCAGGAGACGTTGTTCGAGGCCCTCCGCGCCTGGCGCTCCGTCGCCGCCAGGGAGCAGGGCGTCCCCGCCTACATCGTCTTCGGCGACGCCACCCTGCTCGCCGTCGCTGCGGCCGGGCCGGCCAGCCTCGGCGACCTCGACGGCATCACCGGGATCGGCGCGAAGAAGCTCGAGGCCTATGGCGAGGCACTGCTCGAGGTCGTCGCGACCGGCGCCGCCGCTGCGGAATAGAGCCCATGGACTGGACCGGCTACTACGACGCGCAGGCCGGGCGAACCGTGCGGTCTGTCCTGGCGCAGACCCTCGAGCTCCGCGGAGACGTGGCGCCCGGCACGGCCATTGACCTCGGCTGCGGTGAGGGCACGGAGACCCGCCACCTGCTCGCGAATGGATGGCGCGTGCTCGCAATCGACGCCGACCCCGCGGCGGAGGCGCGCGTGCGCTCCGGTCTGGGGCCCGACCAACTCGACCGGCTGACGTTCCGCCGCGCGCGATTCGAGGACATCGGTGAGCTTCCGCCTGCCGATCTCGTCTGCTCGAGTTTCTCACTGCCGTTCTGCGATCCGGCGACGTTCCCGGCGCTGTGGTCGGGCATCCGGTCTGCGCTGAAGCCTGGCGCCTGGTTCGCCGGCGAGCTCTTCGGCCCGCACGATTCCTGGTTCGGTCGCACGGATATGAACTTCCATGACCGCGCCGAGGTCGAGGCGCTGCTCGCCGGACTCACGGCGCACAGCCTCGTCGAAGACGACCGCATGGGCCAGTCCGCCTTCGGCCCCCGGCACTGGCACGTCTTCCACCTCATCGCCCAGCGCCCCGCCTGATCCCCTCGCCTCGGAGCCTCGGCGCCTCGCTCCGCTTTTCGCGCTGCCTGTCGAATTCGACGGAGATTTTCGGCTTTTGACCGGATTCTGACCAGATATCGGGCCCCCAGGGCAAAATCTCCGTCGAATTCGGGAAGGCGGGGCCCGCTTCTGGGAGCCGGCGTTTGTGGACGAGAGTACGCCCCGCGCCGCAGGACTTGTGGGATGTCTACAGAACGGATGCCGGGCCGGGCGGGCTTCTTTGTAGCCGGGTCACGCACGATTTCCGCCCCGACCGGAGCCATACCTAACGTGGAGAAATTCCAGTTCCGCGCGAAAGACGAAGGACCGACGATGGTTAAAACCGCCCAGCGCCCCGCCGCCCCCACTGCTACTTCCGGCTCCGCAATCGAGCCCGGCGTCGATACCGGCCCGATCAAGGTTGCCGACGATCCGACCGCCCCGACCGTGAACCTGCCGGCGCTGAAGCGGCAGCTCCTTGGCACCTGGGCCGACGTGCGCGCCACGGCCCGCGAGTTGACGGCCAGGCCCGAGATGCACCGCATCGAGGGGCTCTCCATGGACGAGCACCGCACGCGCGTCTTCGGCCAGCTCCAGATGCTCGCCGACCTCGGCCATGTGCACCGCGCCTTTCCGAAGCACCTCGGCGGCCAGGGCGACCACGGCGGCAACATCGCCGCCTTCGAGGAGCTGGTCACCGCCGACCCGAGCCTGCAGATCAAGGGCGGAGTGCAGTGGGGCCTGTTCGGCGCCGCCGTCCTGCACCTGGGGACCCAGCCGCACCACGACGCGTGGCTCCCCGACATCATGAGCCTGAAGGTTCCCGGCGCGTTCGCGATGACCGAGATCGGCCACGGCTCGGATGTCGCCAGCATCGGCACAACGGCGACCTTCGACCCCGACACCGACGAGTTCGTCATCCACACCCCGTTCCGGGCGGCGTGGAAGGAATACCTCGGCAACGCGGCGAAGGACGGCGTCGCGGCCGTCGTGTTCGCGCAGCTGGTCACGCAGGGCGTGAACCACGGCGTGCACGCGTTCTACATGCCGATCCGCGACGCATCCGGTGCGTTCCTGCCCGGCATCGGCGGCGAGGACGACGGCCTCAAGGGCGGCCTGAACGGCATCGACAACGGCCGCCTGCACTTCACGAACGTGCGCATCCCGCGCGAAAACCTGCTCAACCGCTACGGGGACGTCACCGCCGACGGCACGTACACGAGCCCCATCGCGAGCCCCGGCCGCCGATTCTTCACCATGCTCGGCACGCTCGTGCAGGGGCGCGTGTCCCTCGACGGCGCCGCCACCCAGGCATCCGCCCTCGCGCTCGCGATCGCCGTCACCTACGGCAGCCAGCGCCGGCAGTTCACGGCGGGCAGCGACACCGACGAGGAGGTCATCCTCGACTACCAGCGGCACCAGCGCCGGCTGCTGCCGCGCCTGGCGACGACGTACGCGCAGACCTTCGCGCACGACGAGTTCCTGGTGAAATTCGACGCCGTCTTCAGCGGGCAGGCCGACACCGACGACGACCGCCAGGACCTGGAGACCCTCGCGGCCGTGCTCAAACCGCTGTCGACCTGGCACGCACTGGACACCCTGCAGGAGGCGCGCGAAGCCTGCGGCGGTTCAGGGTTCATGGCCGCGAACCGGCTCGTCGGGCTGCGCGCCGACCTCGACATCTACACGACCTTCGAGGGCGACAACAACGTGCTGCTGCAGCTCGTCGCCAAGCGCCTCCTCACCGATTACAGCAAGAAATTCGCCACGGCGGATGTCGGCGCCCTCGCCCGGTACGTCGTGCAGCAGGCCGCCGACCGCGCGTACCACGGCACCGGCCTGCGCACGCTCGCCCAGACGGTCGCCGACTTCGGCTCCACCGCCCGGTCGGTCGGAGCGCTGCGCGAGACCAACGTGCAGCGCGAGCTGCTCACCGACCGGGTCGAGACCATGATCGCGGATGCCGCGGCGCGGCTTCGTTCGGCGAACAAGCTGCCCAGGAAGCAGGCCGCCGACCTGTTCAACGCGAACCAGAACGAGCTCATTGAAGCGGCCCGCGCGCACGGCGAGCTCCTGCAGTGGGAGGCGTTCACGAGGGCCGTCGAGACCACCGCCGACGTCGGCACGAAGCAGGTGCTGACCTGGTTGCGCGACCTGTTCGGCCTTGGGCTGGTCGAGAAGCACCTGGCCTGGTACCTGATCAACGGCCGGCTGTCGGCCCAGCGTGCGCAGTCCGTCACGGCGTACATCGATCGGATCATCGCCAGGCTCCGTCCACACGCGCAGGACCTCGTCGACGCGTTCGGGTACAGCCAGGAGCACCTGCGGGCGCCGATCGCGTCCGGAATCGAAGCG
>DAIMHX010000037.1:1457-5364 GCA_036723055.1 Microbacteriaceae bacterium | reverse complement strand
GGAAGACCAGCGCCGGGAAGACCAGCGCCGGGAAGACCACCCGGACGAAGAGCAGGGCCTAGCGACCGTCGGTCGGGCGGTGTTCCACCAGCCCGACCGTGTTCCCTTCGCTGTCGCTGATGAACGCCATCACCTCGTCCGTGCCGGCCGGGCCGAGGCGGTCGTCCGAGTGGTGGAAAATAACCTGCGGCTCCGAGACGATGTTGACGCCGTCAGCGCGCAACCGCGCGACTGCCGCGGCACCGTCCGGGACCTGCAGGTAGATGAGCGACGAGGGAGCCCCGCGGTCCAGGAGCAGGCGCACCCCGTCCAGGTCGAAGAACACGAGCCCGGGCGGATCGAATACTCCGGTTGGCTCCGCCCCGAGCAGTCGCGTGTAGAAAGCCGTCGCCCGCTCGAGGTCGTCGGCCTTCTGGGCCACCTGAATCATCCGCATGCCGGAATGGTACTCGTTCCCTCCAGCCCGCACGCATCCGTTGGCCCTAGTGTCGAGGAAGGTCAGCGGCACACCATTACCGAGCCCATCGACCCCCACTGACAGACGAAAACGAGGACAGCGATGATCCAGGCACAGTCCCTGACCAAGCAGTACGGGAGCAAGACCGCGGTCGACGCGGTCGAGTTCACCGTCCAACCGGGCAAGGTCACCGGTTTCCTGGGCCCGAACGGCGCGGGGAAGTCAACGACAATGCGCATGATCGTGGGGCTGAGCCGACCGACCGCCGGCTCGGTCACGGTGAACGGCAAGCACTACCGCGACCATGCGGCTCCGCTTCGCGAGGTGGGGGTGCTCCTCGACGCCAAGGCGGTGCACACCGGGCGCTCGGCCTACAACCACCTGCGTGCGATGGCGGCAACGCACGGCATCCCGACCAGCCGGGTGCGGGAGGTCATCGAACTGACCGGCCTCGAATCCGTTGCGCGCAAGCGCGTGGGCGGTTTCTCCCTCGGCATGGGTCAGCGCCTGGGCATCGCGGCGGCGCTCCTCGGAGACCCGGCGACGCTCATCCTTGACGAACCGATCAACGGTCTCGACCCCGAGGGCGTCCAGTGGGTTCGCCGCCTCGTGCGCCACTTCGCGGCCGAGGGCCGAACGGTGTTGTTGTCCTCGCACCTGATGAGCGAGATGGCGCTCACCGCAGACCACCTCATCGTGCTTGGGCGCGGCCGCGTGATCGCGGATGCCCCGGTCGCCGACATCATCGGAGCCGCCACGCGCAGCACGGTCCGGGTTCGCAGCCCGCACGCCGGCGACCTCGCCACCCTGCTCACCCGGCCGCACGTCACCGTCACATCGCTCGAGCACGACACCCTGGAGATCGTCGGCATCACCGCGTCGGAGATCGGCGAGCAGGCGGCCGGCGCCGGCATCGTGCTTCACGAGCTGACTCCGCTCTCCGCCTCCCTCGAGGAGGCCTACATGACTCTTACCCAGAATGAGGTGGAGTACCGCACGGGCGGTTCCCGGGATGCGAACGCGCCAGAACTGCAGGAGGCCGCACGATGAGCACGACTACACCGGCCCAGGCGACACCCTCCGCCCCGGCCGAGACAGCCCCGCGGTCCACGGCCTCCGGCCTGAGCTTCGCCGGCATCCTCCGCTCCGAGTGGATCAAGCTGTGCACCGTGCGTTCCACCGCGTGGTCGTATGCCGTCATCGTGGTCATCGCGCTCGGCATGGCGGCGATCATGTCCCTCTCGCTGAACCTGGGTGGCGGCGGCGCCCTGCCGGCGGCCGCACAGGCCACCTTCGTCGTGCAGGCTTCGACATTCGGGATCTTCTTCGGCCAGCTGGTCGTCGCCGTGCTCGGCGTGCTCGTCGTGAGCGGGGAGTACTCCACCGGCATGATCAAGTCGACGCTCACCGCGGTGCCGCGTCGGCTGCCCGCGCTGTGGGCGAAGGCGGCAGTGCTGTTCGCCGCCACCTTCGTGATCGGGGCGGTCGCCACGAACGGGTCGTTCCTGGTGGCCGCCCCGATCCTGGCGGGGAAGGGGCTCCACGCGAGCCTGTTCGACGGCGCCGTGTTCGTGCCCCTGCTGGTCGGCGCGCTCTACCTTGCCCTCGTTGCCGTCTTCGCCCTCGGCGTGGGAGCGATCCTGCGCAACAGCGCGGGCGGAATCGCGGCGACCCTCGGAATCCTTCTGCTGCTGCCGATCGTGCTGTCGATGATCCCCGCGACCTGGGCGAACGACCTGCAGCCGTATCTGATCTCCACCGCCGGCGTCGGCATCATGGGTTTGAGCGGGCCCGGGCAGGCGGTCCTGGACCCGTGGCAGGACCTGCTCATCGTCCTGGCCTGGCTGGCCGTGAGCCTGACCGGCGCGGCCGTGCTGCTCAAACGCCGAGACGCCTAGCGGTCGCACCAGGCTTACGGAGCACGCCTGGTGGCGAGCGGTCACCGCGCCCCATAGGCTCATGACATGCGAGAGTTCTACCCCGAAATTGAACCGTACGAGACGGGCATGCTCGACGTCGGCGACGGCCAGACCATCTACTGGGAGGCATCCGGCAACCCGGAGGGCAAGCCGGCGGTCTACCTGCACGGCGGTCCGGGCGGTGCCTCGAGCCCCAACCAGCGGCGTGTGTTCGACCCGGAGAAGTACCGCATCGTGCTCTTCGACCAGCGCGGATGCGGCCACAGCACCCCGCACGCCAGCGAGCCGGACGCCGACCTGGCCACGAACACCACCTGGCACATCGTGGCCGACATCGAGAAACTGCGCGAGCACCTCGGCATCGATCGGTGGCAGGTCTGCGGCGGGTCCTGGGGCAGCGCCCTCGGGCTGGCCTACGCCGAGACTCACCCGGACCGGGTCAGTGAGCTGGTCCTGCGCGGCATCTTCACCCTTCGGAAGATCGAACTCGACTGGTTCTACGAGGGCGGTGCAGCGGCGATCTACCCCGACCTGCGGGAAGGCTTCATCGAGCCGGTACCGGTCGAGGACCGCGCCCACCTGATCGAGGCCTACAGCCGCCTGCTGCACGACCCTGACCAGGCGGTTCGCGAACGCGCCGGCATCGCCTGGTCGAAGTGGGAGTCGTCGACCATTACGCTCCTGCAGAACCCAGACGTCATCGCCCGCTTCACCGAGCCGTCGTTCGCGGTGGCGTTCGCGCGCATCGAGAACCACTACTTCATGAATAGCGGCTGGTTCGAACCGAACCAGTTGATTCGCGACGCGAGCCGGCTGAAAGACATTCCCGGCGTCATCGTGCAGGGCCGCTACGACATGTGCACCCCGCCGTTCACCGCGTGGGAACTGCACAAGACGTGGCCGGAGGCGGACTTCCGAATGATTCCGGATGCCGGCCACGCGTTCGACGAACCCGGAATCCTGGACGCGCTGATCGAGGCGACCGACCGCTTCGCGGGGTAGATTTTCCGAATGACGTTCAACGACGACGCCAACATCGGCGGAGGCAAGACGAGTAAGCGAGGGCGCAATACCGGCATCGCCGTCGGCGGCAGCGGTGGGCTGATTGCGCTCGTCCTGTTCCTGCTCGGGCCGATTTTGGGCGTCGACCTGAGCGGCATCACCGGGGGCGGACAACCGGCGCCCGGTTCGGGTTCCTCCCTCGAGAGCTGCCAGACCGGCGCCGACGCCAACGCCAACATCGACTGCCGGATGAAGGGTGCCTCGGCCTCGCTCGAGGCATACTGGGCCGCCGAACTGCCCAGGCTCGGAGTCGACTACCAGTCGCCGCAGGACCTCGCGCTATTCACCGACAGCACCGGAACCGGCTGCGGCGCGGCCTCGAGCGCCACCGGGCCGTTCTATTGCCCGTCGGATGCCACGATCTACATCGACACGGCGTTCTTCGACGAGTTGCGCACGCGCTTCGGATCCTCGGGCGGACCGCTCGCCGAGATGTACGTCGTCGCGCACGAGTGGGGCCACCACATCC
>DAIMHX010000037.1:0-1357 GCA_036723055.1 Microbacteriaceae bacterium | reverse complement strand
GGCTCGAGCGAGCAGCGCCAGCGCTGGTTCAAGACCGGTTTCGACCAGGGCGCTGGCCTGTGCGACACATTTAAGCCGGGCGCTGCCCAGCTCTGACCCAATCGCTCTGCCCTACTTCACGACGGCTGACAGCTCAAAGCTGGCGCTCGGCGTGGAACGGTAGTTCGAGTGGACCTCCGCGGTCATCACGTTGGTGCCCGCGAGGAGTGACGAGCCGGGGATCTGCACGACGACTGGGTGCGCGAGCGCGTTCGTCGCGGAGATCGCCGAGATGGCGTACGTGCCGCTCGTCACGGTTCCAGACGGCATGTTGACCCGGGTGATCTCCACGCCGTTCAGGTACAGCACGATGCCGTCGTCCGCTCGCGTCGTCACCTCGATCGCTCCGATCTCCGACGGGTCGGCGATCGTGAACGAGCGCCGGAAATAGGAGGTGAGCGGCTTGGGGGGCGGCGGCGGTGAGGGTTGTGCCCAGGATCGCCTGGCCCCAGCCGAGGGGAGCGAGACCGGTCTGCCAGCTTGATGCGTCATAGTCCGGCGCCTGCCAGCCCGGCGCCGGATCGATCGCGGAATAGAAGTAGCTCCACGAGCTTCCTGAACCGATCAGTGTTGCGTCCGCGGGTTCGGTGGCCACGGCGGTCGTTGCCGGGGTGCTGGCGGACCGGTTACCGGAGTCATCGACGGCGCGCACGAAATGGCTGCTGGCGGCCATCCCGGTGTCATTCGTGCCGGCGTTCCTCACGCTCAACCGGGGGATGTTCCTCGGGCTCGCGCTCGCGCTGGTGTACGTGGCCATTCGCCTGGTCATGCGCGGAAATGGCAAGGCGCTCCTCGGTCTCCTCGGACTCGTCGCCCTGGTAGCCGTCGCCTTCGCGACATTGCCCGTCGCCGAACGCCTCTCGCACCGGGTCCAGGCCAGCTCGTCGACCGCGGACCGCGCAAACCTGTACCAGGAGACGATCCAGCGAACACTCGAATCACCGGTGTTTGGCTACGGGGGTCCACGTCCCTCCGAAACGAAGGGTGCCCCCTCCGTCGGGACGCAGGGCCAGGTCTGGATGGTCATGTTCTCCCACGGGCTCCCCGGAGTGGCCCTGTTCATGGGGTGGCTGGTCTGGGCGTACGTCCGATCGATTCGCGAACGTGACCCGACGGGGATGGCGCTCAACACCGTGCTGCTGGTCGTGATCGCCGAGTCGCTCTACTACGGGATCATGACGACGGGACTTGCGGTTGCGATGATTGCGGCCGCGCTCACGCTGCGCCCTCCGGTGGCTCCGTCCCGTTCTCGAGAAGAACTGACCGACAGGTCCGGGCAGCCGGATGCTTCACCCAGCGTGAGCGTCGTGATCGCGAC
>DAIMHX010000036.1:11866-27304 GCA_036723055.1 Microbacteriaceae bacterium | reverse complement strand
GGGGCGGATGATCATGGCCGGTTCGCTGGTGAAGCGGCGGCCCGTTGGGGAGGTCCATTCGAGGCGACCGTCGCCGAGGTGTTTCAGGCTCCACCCGGTTTCGCTTTTCAGGGCGTGGCAGCCCGGGCAGAGGTGGGCGAGGTTGTCGTGCTCGGTGCGGCCCTGGAATTGCCAGTCCAGGGAATGGTCGAGGTCGCACCGGCGCGCGGCCCGGTTGCAGCCGGGGAATCGGCAGGTTTCGTCGCGGATCCGGAGCCAGCGTTTCAGCGCTTTCGGGACCTTGTAGCTGTCGCGGCCGACCGAGAGCACGACCCCGGTCTCCGGGTGGGTGAGCAACCGGGTGAAGCTCGGGGCTCGAGCCGCGAGTCGGCGGGCCGTGTCGGGGTCGATCGGCCCGTACCCTTCGAGGTGGCCGGGTTCCTCGCTGTGGCCGAGGAGAGTCAGCACTGGGACGGTCACGTTGACGGTGGCGCGGATGCCTTCCCCGAGGCCGGCTGGGGTGACCCCGTCGATCAGCAGGTCGGTGAGTACGTCCGCCCGCAACTGCGTGAGAGTGCGGGGTTCGTCCGGTCCCTGCAGGCTCAGGGCCGCGTCGGTGACCCGGTGGTACGCGGCCTCCACCTGGTCGGCGGTGTCGTAGAGCCAGAGCGAGGCCATCCCGTCGGCTTCTGCCTCGAAGATCACCTTGCGGTCTGCGACGGATTTCTCGTGCCGGGCGGTGATCGTCTCCGGGTGCAGCCGTTCGCGGAGCAGTCGGGCCTTGTACGTGAGCTTGGCGGCGGTCAGGTGTCCGGCGGAGCGCAGCAGCGCGGCCTCGAACGCGGCTTTCGCCGCATCGGGGACGGTCCAGGCCTGGCCGATCAGGGTTTGCGCGTGCCGGTAGCTGATCTCGCCCTTGCTCAGGGCTTCCCGGGTGGCCGGCAGTTTCTCGGCCAGGGCCCGGCTTTCGGCGATCAGGTTCTCGGCGGTGCGTTGCGGCACCCGGATGGTGCACGCCAGTTCGCTGACGAATTCCCGTTCGGCAACCATCGTGGCGTCCCAGCGGCACCCGGGCACCCGGGCCGCGACCGCGGCAGTGGCCTGGCCGTAGCGGCGGGCCTCGTCGATGAGCTCTGCCCGACGGGCGAACGCCTGCGCGATCTCCCGGTCGGCGGCCGCGATCGCCTCGAAACGCAGACCGCGTGCCTCCTGCTGGGCGATGAACGAAGCTGTCATGACAGTCACATTACGGGAATCCACCGACATTTCTCCGCCTCATCCACGAATGTGAATAAGCTGGTCAAACAGCATATTGTGGAGGAGCATTGGCCGTTTGAAGCGCTCAGGACTCCCAGCGAATTTCGCTGTCCTCCACGACGCCGAGATGCCGCAGCCGCTGCCGGGGTTCGCCCTGGCCAGCCAATCGACCACAGACCATCTGCGCAGCACTTCGGCGAAGTAAGATTTAGACGACCTGCCGGTGAAACGAACGTGAGCGCCCGCCCTGCCTCCCATCAAGCGAATAGTCGACGAAGGACTGCTCATCGCGCTTTCCGCGGTGCGCATGGCCGTGAAGAACGACATCATCATTGGCGCGCTCCGGGATCACATCGATTACGACCCATCGAGATATGCCCTGACCGCCAGGAACGAACTGGACGTTCTCGCTCGCCAGAATGAGGAGTACGCCAACGAGGTGCGCCGGCGGCGCAAGGTGCTGACCAAAGCCAGACGGAGGGCCATCCTCACCGAAGACCAGTACGGCGACATCAGCCAACTGGCGCTGCGGCGCCGCGTGCACACAAGGCTCGCCATGGCACTCGACGCCGTGGCAGCGGATGACGACCAGGTCGCCCGCATTATCGAGGGTGCCCAGCAGGCTGCCAGCGACGAGATCCGCGACGCGATGTCGGCCAGGCTGGTTCGACTTGCCATCGATTGGCGGGACCCGGAGTACGAGCAGTTGAGAGCCGAACGCATCCAAATGTTCGTGCTCGTGAACCTGTCCCTGCTGAAGTCGGCTCACGCCGTTGCGAACGGCACGGCCCTCAACGAGTACTAAACGGGCATCGCAAACCGCCTGGCCGAGCGCGCTTTCGCCTTCTCTGCCTCGGCCTCCCGGTTCTTCGGAGGACCGGTGCTGACGAGGTCCTCGAGCAGGTGCCTCGAGATGTGAGCGATCTCCTCGACGGCACGGTCGAACGCCTCGGCGTTGGCCTTGGACGGCTTGGTCGATCCGCTGATCTTGCGCACGAATTGCAGCGCGGCGGCGTGCACCTCATCGTTCGTGGCGGCGGGCTCGAAGTTGTGGAGCGTGTGGATGTTCCGGCACATGATTCAAGAGTATCGCCGGCCTTGACGGGCAAACAGGGCCAGAGAAAAATGTCTGCAGCGTTCGAACCTTCTGCGCGGAGGGAGTCTGGACTGGTTGCACTGTTCTTCGCCCTGGACGCGCGAGACGGCGACCCGCTGTGGCTCAATCGATTCGGGTTGGTTTCCGCGGTCGTCGCCTTGGCTTTGTACGGCGCGCTTCAGGCGGTTGACGGCGTCGCCCTCAAGCAGGCCGTCGATGCCTGGGCGTCGGCATCCGGCGCTCAGAAAGCCACCTATTTCGCGGCGGCTGAGGCGGTTCGATGGCTCGAATGGGGCGTCCGAAGCTATCAGAGCTTCATGCTGGGGCTGGCGTTCATCTTCTTCGGATCGGTCGTCATCCGCACGCGGCGGGTCTCCCCGCTGATCGGGTACCTCATGGGCCTGTCCGGATTGGCCTACCTGGCCCAAGGCTGGATCATCGGATCCAGCGGTTTCTCGGCCGCCAACAGCATCCCGACCCTCGCGGGCATCGTGCTGATTGCTGTCTGGAGCATCTGGCTGCTCCTCACCGCGTTCCGGAAGGAGCCGGCCCACCCCACGTCGAAGGCGGCAGCCGGAGTGTAGGGACTCCTCAGCCGCGCCTTCTCGCACGCCAGGCCCGCCACGCGCCGGTTGACCACAACGCCCCCAGCGCCAGGCGGCCGATCGTTTGCGGGACGGAGGGCCGTACCTTGCGCGGGGGCGTGAGGATGCGAAGACCTATCGACGTCGTGATGGGTTCCCTCTGCCCGCCCGAGTGCACGATGTCCGAGCCGTCCACGGTGACCTGGCTCGCATGGCACCGCAGGGCGGCCGTCACCGTGTGGAGGTGCCTGTCGAGGGCGAACCACTCTCCAGGCGGGTCTGGCGCGTGCCGGACCTCGGCGAACGGTGTGCCCTGGCCGCGGCTCGCCGCGAGCGCAGCCTCGTGCATGCGCACGTGGTCGGGGTGGCCGTAGCCCCCGCCGTTGTCATAGCTGACCACGAGCGATGGACGCAGGTGAGCGATGAGCGCCGCGACGTCATCCGCCACCTCGGCGAGCGGTGCGACCGCCAGCGCATCGTCGTCGACGTCGTCTGCCGGTCCGGCGAGCCCAGGGCGGATCCACTTCATGCCCGAATCGCGGTAGCGGCGGGGGCTGAGGCCGTTCGCGCGCGCCGGCGGTTGGCCCAGCCAGAAGCGCTCGGCGATGCCGAGGGCATCCGTGGCGCGCTGCAGTTCGTGTTCGCGTTCCGTGGTGAGGGCATCCGTGCCCTCGAGGCCCGAGAGCGCACCGGGCACCACCTCGCCTCGTTCGCCACGCGTGGCGGTCAGGAGGAAGACGCTTGTGCCGCGCGCGACGAGCTCCGCGATCAGAGCGCCGGTCGAAATCGTCTCGTCGTCGGGATGCGCGTGCACGAACAGAACAGACTGCCTCGCGTCGAGAATGCTCATGCGCTGGCGAGCTGCGGTCGCAGGCCCGCGGCGCCGGGCCGCACGAGATCTCCGTATACGGCCAGGAGTCCCTCGGCTGAGCGCAGCCAGTCGAAGTGCTCCGCACGCTCGCGGGCCGCCAGGGACAACCCGCGGGCCAGCTCGGGGCTCGACAGGATCCCGGTGATGGCCTTGGCCCACACCGCGGGGTCGCGCGACTCGACGACCACGCCCGTGTCGCCGTCGACGACGGCTTCGCGCAGGCCCCCGGATGCCGCGGCGACGACCGGAACGCCGCTCGCTGCGCCTTCGAGCGCGACGAGGCCAAAGGTCTCCGAGTGCGAGGGGATGAGCACCACGCGTGCACCGCGAAGCAGGGTCGCCAGCTCCACCCGGGACTGCGGGCCGACGAAACGCACGCCGTTCTCGATTCCGTGCCGGGCAGCGAGCGCCTGCAAGTCGTCGACATAGCCGTCGAAATCGGTCGAGGCGTCGCCGGCGATGACGAGCTCTGGCCTGACCGCCTCGGGCACGGCAGCAATCGCTTCGATCGCGAGATCGAGGCCCTTCAGCGGTTGCAGGCGCGCGGCCACGACGGCGTAACCGCGGCGCGCTGAGGGCTCGGTCGCCGGGCGGAAGAGCGTCCCGTCGACTCCCGGCGGCACGATCGCGATGCGATCCGGGGAGCCGCCGAGCCGCCTCACGACCGTGTCGGCCTCGGCCGCGCTGATCGCGACAACGGCATCCGACTCGCGGGCGAGCCAGGCTTCTCCAGTCATGCGGCCAGGGGATTCCGCACGCTCGCCGGCCGACAGCGGCGTCGATTCGTCGGCCGCGATGCTGTGGAAGCTCTGCACGTGGGGGATCCCGCGGAGGCGAGCGAGGGGGAGCGCCGCCATGCCGGAGAACCAGTGGTGCGAGTGGATGATGTCGTAGGGGCCAAGCGCGCTCATGCGCATCCGGAATTCGTCGATGAAACCCTCGTGGTCGCCTTTCGGCACGGGCTCTGCCGGCCCCGCGTCGAGGAACCGGAGGGTGACCCCCGGTGTGAGCTGCAGGTCGTCCGGCGCCTCGAACGATGAACGTCGGGTCAGGATCTCAACCGAGTGACCCAGCGACGCCATGGCCTCCGCCTGGTGGCGGACAACGACATTCATGCCCCCGGCATCGCCGGAACCGGGCTCGGCGCCGGGGGAGGTATGCAGGCAAACGAGCGCGATGCGGAGGGGAGTCGATGCGTGTGGCACTCGAAAATCTTAACCGACGTGGATGGGCGTCTTCTGGGCTCCGATCCTGGGCAGTTCGGGGCTCGCAGTAAAGCCGAGTAAACTCAAAGGTTGGATTTGAGGGGTGTGTGAGTGGTCGACCAGGAACTTCAGCGCGAACAGGACTATGTCGCGACGCTATACGCACGACTGGACGCGTTGCAGAGCGAAGCCGAGCACCAGCTCACGGCCGTGCGGATGCTCGATGTCGGCGGCAACCACCAGTCGCGTTCTGAGCGTGACACGTTCGCTCGTCTCTACGAGGACCGCATCGTTCAGCTGCGCGAAGTGGACGACCGCCTGGCGTTCGGCCGGCTGGAGACGGCCCCCGATGAAGCCACGGGCGCACCCGTCTACCGCTACATCGGGCGAGTCGGCCTGCGCGACGAAGAGCTGCAGCCCATCCTGCTCGACTGGCGCGTGCCGCAGGCAAGCGCGTTCTACCAGGCGACCGCCGCGACCCCGCTCGGGGCGCGTGCCCGCCGTCACCTGCTGTCCAAGGGGCGCAGCATCATCCGGATCGAAGACGAGATCCTTGACTCCGCCCTGCTCGACGGCGATGCCGCCGCGCTCCACCAGGGCGAAGGCGCCCTGCTCGCCGCCCTCACGGCCCAGCGCACCGGGCACATGTCCGACATCGTCTCCACCATCCAGGCCGAGCAGGACCGCATCATCCGCGCCGACCTCAAGGGCGTTCTCGTCGTACAGGGTGGGCCAGGCACGGGGAAGACCGCCGTCGCCCTCCACCGCGCGGCCTACCTGCTCTACACGCACCGCGATCGACTGAAGAATTCCGGCGTGCTCATCGTGGGCCCGTCGAAGTCGTTCCTGCAGTACATCGAGGCCGTCCTGCCGTCCCTCGGCGAAACCGGGGTCGTGCTCGCATCCGTCGGCCAGCTCTACCCCGGCGTCGAAGCGACCCGGGAGGATGCCCCGGCCGTCGCCGCCCTTAAGGGTCAGCCGTTCATGGCGGATCTCATCGCCCGCGCGGTGCGCTCCCGCCAGCGTGTCCCAACGGCGGCGAAGCAGCTCGTGGTGAACGGCGACCGGCTCACCCTGCACCCGCACCTGATCGAGCACGCCATCTACCGGGCCCGGGCGAGCGGCAAACCGCACAACGAAGCACGTGTCACCTTCGTCAAGAACGCGCTCGGCGCCCTCTCGAGGGAGTGGCTGGCCCAGTTGAAGGCCCAGGGCCGGTCGATGGACGACACCGACCTGCCGATGCTGCGCGAAGACCTGCGTTTGGCCGACGATGTGCGGGTTGCCCTGAACACGGCCTGGCTGCCCCTCACCCCCGAGAAGTTGCTGCAAGACCTGTACGCCCGCCCGCAGTGGCTGGCCCAGATCACTCCGAAGTGGACGCCCGAGCAGCGTGCGCTCCTCGCGCGCCCCCGCGACGCCGAGTTCACGATCGCCGACATCCCCCTGCTCGACGAGGCGGCGGAGTACCTCGGCGAGTACAACGTCGTCGACGCGGCGAAGAAGCGCGAGCAGAAGGAACAGCGCAAGCGCGACATCGAGAACGCCGAATCGGCCATCCAGAACATGGAGGTGAAGGGCCTCGTCAACGCGAAGGCCCTCGCCGACAACTTTGCGGAGCTCGGCGACCGGGCGACGACCTCAGAACGGGCGGCACTCGACCGCAGCTGGACCTACGGCCATGTGGTCATCGACGAAGCCCAGGAGCTCTCGCCGATGCAGTGGCGGTTGGTGTTGCGTCGCGGCCCGCTCCGCTCGTTCACGATCGTGGGCGACATCGCGCAGGCGGCGTCGGCCGCGGCAGCTACCAGCTGGAAGGACGCCCTCAAGCCGATCCTCGACTCGTCCCTCGAGGCCGACCGGTGGCGCCTCGAAGAGCTCACGGTCAACTACCGAACCCCGAGCCAGATCGCCCAGGTCGCCGAGACCGTGGCGATTGCGCATCAGTTGCCGATCACCCAGTCGCGGGCCGTGCGGGCGAGCGAGTGGCCGGTCGAGATAGTGACGGATGTCGCCGACGCCGTCCGCCGCGACCGTGCGCTCAAGGCGGGGGGCACCCTCGCCGTGATCGTCGTCGACGCTGCCATCGAAGCCATCCACGACACGCTGATCGCGGAGTTCGGCAGTGACGTGGGCCTCGGTGCTGCCGGCCTGATGCGGGACATCGCGCTGCTCACCCCGCAGGACGCCAAGGGGCTCGAGTTCGACGCCGTGATCGTGGTCGACCCGTCTGCCATCGTCGCCGCATCCGAGCGCGGGGCGGGCGCGCTCTACGTGGCGATGACACGGGCGACACAGCGCCTGTACCTCGTGGCCGACGGCCCGCTGCCCGCAGGCTTCTAGTCCTTTTCAGCCCGCCAGGGCGGCGAGTTCGGCCTCCAGCCGTTCGACGTCGTCCCGGTGGCACAGTTCGGTCGCCGGCGTCATCGCGGTCGCACTTCCGGCGGCGACCGCGGCCCGGAAGGCCGCCTGAGCATCGTGGCCTTGCGCGAGCCGCAGCACGAACGCGCCGAGAAAGCTGTCGCCAGCCCCGACCGTGCTCCGGACTTTTACGCGTGGCACGGGGAGGCGGATGATCCCGGCCTTCGAGGCGAGCACGGCTCCCGCCGCACCGAGCGACAAGGCGACGAATTCCGCGGACCCCTCGGCGACGAGGGCGGAGGCCGCGTCGACCTGGCTCTCGTCGCTGTCCAGGGTTGCGCCGACGTGCTCGCCCAGTTCGCGCCGACTCGGCTTGACCATGAACACCCCCTCGGCGAGCGCGGCGGCAAGAGCCGGACCGGAAGCATCCACCAGGCAGCGTGCATCGCGTTCGCGCGCCAGACGGGCGACTCGCGCGTAGAAGTCGTCCGGAACGCCCGGCGGCAGGCTCCCGCTGGCGACCACGTACCCACCCATCGGGATCGACGCTGCGGTGTGCGCCAGGCAGGTACGCCACTCGACCTCGCTCAACTCCGGGCCTTGGAGCACGAATCGGTACTGCTTGCCCGTCGATGTCTCATCGACCGTGAAACTCTCCCGCGTGCTCCCGGATATCGGCACAACCACGGATGGGACGCGTTCGGCGTCGATGAGCCGGCGATAGGCCTCGCCGGTGGGTCCGCCCGCGGCATACACGGCCAGGGCCTGCCCGCCGAGTCGCTGCACCACGCGGGCCACATTCACCCCGCCACCGCCCGGGTCGAGGCGGGTCGGCCCGCATCGCAGCTTCTGATCGCTGGTCACCCGGTCAACTGAGGTGCTGACGTCCAGGGCTGGGTTCACGGTGAGCGTGAGAATCGCCCGCATCGTCGTTGGCCGTGATGCAGCCCCGGCGCTCTCTGGTCCCGCGGACCGAACGCGGTCGGCTTCGACGGCGTCCGTCATGTCGTCCATGCGTACAGAGTGCGCCGGTATGGGGCATGGGTCAACAGCTGCCTGACGGCTCAGCGGCCGGCGAACAACCGGGAGAAGAAGCCGCCCTTGGCCGGGGCCTCGTTCTCGTGCCCACGGCACTTCTGCGCGCTGGGCACCCCTCGCATCACCTGGTCGACATGCTGGCCGCATCCCGCCCATGTCGTCTTCCCGCACTTCTTACACGTCACCGCTCGGCACATCCGTTACGCCCTCTCATCACGCTCTTTCGAACAATATACCCCATAGGGTATCGAGATTCCCCCGCGGGCCTGCCCCGGGCGCCGAGCCGGGAGTACTGTGTGCGGCGTCGGGGCAACAGCGTGGCCGCTCTCGGCACGACGGATCCCGATCACCCCCGACCCATTGGAGAGGGCATGAGCGATGCGCAAGAACTTGCCGATCCAGTCCCTCAGCCAAGCGCTCGCCGCAAGGCCCGGGTGAGGCATCCGCGCCCGCGATATCTGCCGGCCGGCAGGCTCTTCGCCCTCGTGATGGCCGCCGCGCTGGTCGGCGGCGGCACGGCGGCGCTGGTTGCGGGGGCGACCGGTTGGGGCGCCCGGACGGTGGTGAATCGGTACGTGACGAACACGAGCTCCCTCACCGAACGGCCGGTCGACATTCGAAATCTCCTGGTGGCGGTCTTGCCCGCGGTTGTGTCCATCACCGCGGCCTGGCCGACCTCGAACCCGTTGGCCCCGCCGGGTTCGACCCTCACCGCGGCGGGGACCGGGATTGTCGTCACTTCCGATGGTGAGGTGGTCACCAACGAGCACATCGTGAGTGGGGCTGCGGCGATCACGGTCACTCTCAACGGATCGACGACGCCGCTGCCGGCGACCGTCATCGGCATCGATGCCGCGCATGACATCGTGCTGCTGAAGATCACCGGGGCCAGCGAGCTGCCCGTGCTTGAATTCGGTGACTCGACGAAACTCGTGACGGGCGACGGCGTGATTGCCGTCGGTTACGCCCTCGGCATGGAGGGCGGTCCGACCGTCACCGCGGGGATCATCTCCGCAACGGGCCGGGAGATCACCACCCGCACGCCGACGGGAATCAGGCAAACGCTGACAGGCCTGCTCCAGACGGACGCCCCAGTGAGCTCGGGCAGCTCGGGTGGACCGCTCATTGACGCAGCGGGTCACGTGGTCGGCATCAACACCATTACGGCAACCTCAACGGGATCAACCGCGGCGAACGGCATCAGCTTCGCCATAGCCTCGGAGACCATCTCCTCCTTGCTTCCTGCCCTCCGTCAGGGCGGTTGAGCGGGCGGTGTCGGTTCGGAGCGACCTGGCCACGCCAACGCCCGAATTCACGCCGATCTAGCTCAATTCGTCGTGCGTAACTTCCCGCTAAGTTGTCACATTGCTCAGGCTGTGAACCCGGCGGCTCGGGGTGCGCCTATCCCGCCGTACCGGTTGCCGAGCCCCACCTTGACGGCGACCCTGCTGTCGTCGGGCACTTCTCTTGTCGCAGACTACGCACCTGAGTGAGAATCTCATCCGGGCGGGTCATACAGGCACTAGGCGAAATACCCACTCTCCTTGCCGCATGCTTCGCGCCGATGCCCGTTCACCGCCAGCTTGCGGTCACCATCGGTCCGAGACCTAAGGTGAGTGAATGGGTGAACACACGGAAGTTCTGTTCCTCGGTGGTCGATCTGGAGTCGGCAAGACCAGCGTAGGTCACGAGATTCACGCTCAACTCGCGAGCGGCAGGGTTCGGCACGCTCTCATCGACGGCGACTATCTCGGGATGGCGTACCCCGCCCCTGATGCACTCGGAATTGCCGAGTCCAACCTTGGGCTGATCTGGGCCAACTACGAGCGGCACGGTTACACACACCTTGTCTATTCGCAGACAGTCAGCGTCCTCCACTCGTCCGAGTTGCGCGAGGCGATGGGCGGAACGCGTCAGGCTGTTGGCGTTCTTCTCACCTCCACTGATGAGACGGCGTGCGCCCGATTGAGCCAACGAGAGAATGGGAGCGAATTGGCCATTCACATCAAACGCAGCACATCAATTGCACGCAGGCTCGAAGATGAGTCGCCGGGCTGGGTCCATCGGGTTAGCACCGATAACCGCAGCCTGCAGTCGATTGCTTCTGAGATCATCGAGCTGACTAACTGGACAGAGGTCCGTCGGGTCTCGTGGTGAGCGGAAGAGGTCGAATACGCTGATGTGCATGTCGACTCATCCACTGTGGAGACCGTTCGACCCCGAGGCCACGCGGCTACGCGGTTTGACCCGTGTCGGTTCTCGGCAAGTTCCCGTGGCTGGGGTCGTCGCTTACGACGCAGGCTGGGTCTCAGAGTTCGAGCAGATTCAGTCGATACTCCGGGAGGTGTTGGGGCGCCGGGCGATGTCGATCGAGCACGTTGGCTCCACGTCGATTCCCGGGCTCGCTGCGAAACCCATCATCGATCTTGATCTTGTCGTCGCTGACTCAACCGACGAAGTCGCGTATGTGCCTTCCTTGGAAGCGGCAGGATTTCGCCTGATAGCGCGAGAGCCGGATTGGGAGGAGCACCGCTGCATGACGTTCAGCGATCCCAATTCGAACGTCCACGTGTTCTCGCCGGGTGCGATTGAGCCGATGCGCCACCGTGTCTTTCGCGACTGGTTGGTCGCTCATCAGGAAGATCGAGCGGCGTACGCTGACCTCAAGTTGGGCGTGGCGCGCCAGGGCTTTGGCCTTGGCGACTACAACGGCAGCAAGGCGGGGTTCGTTTACGACATCTATGAGAAGGCCTTTTCCCGTGACGCGTCCCACCGCCACGACCCGCATACACGTTGAGGCAGCCATTTCGGTCTCAGACGGCGAAGATCCGCCCCTATTTGAGAGAAGCACCTCTGGTGGGTCCCGAACAGTGTTGGGCTAGGAAGTTAGCCTGAGGAACTTCTGCAGTTCGCTGACGCCCTCATCGGCCCTTTTGACGCGGTCGCCTCCGTTTTCCCGGTAGCCAACTTTTCGCGACACACGATAAGAATCGAAGATGCACAACGCCTACAGTGCTGTTTCGGCCTACAGCGCTGTTTCGGGTCGGCGGGTTGTTTCCGTCAGCCCTAAGGCGCCGGGAAATATCGGCAGCAGCCACCGCGGCGGGCGTCTCCCCGCGAATGAGAGTCTGATGGATGCCACCAAGAAGGTCGTGAGGTCGGTACCAGCTACGCATTCTCTCGGCGTCGAACTCTCCCGCTCTTTCGCGCGTGGCATGGCGCCGGCAGGTCTCATCGAAATCGACGTCGAGGTAGAAGTGGCCGGTCACTCCTCGGTGGTCGTTGGTCAACTCGCTCAGCATCGTGCCATAACGACTGCTATCCAGTATCCCCTCGATCAAAACATCGAACCCCGAGTCGAGGCAGAACCGAACCCTAGTGGCGATGAGGCCGATGTTCGCCGAGTCCGGGCGATCCTGCTCCTGCAGGATGGCCCGGCGCACGTAATCCTGCTCGACCACTGCCAAACCGGGTCCAATCCTGCTGCGAAGAATGGCAGCGATCGTGCTCTTACCGGGAGGCGGAATTTCCGCGCAGAATGGCGAGCCTGGTGTGCGCTAATCCCGTATTAGTCCCCACGAGCCAATCGTACGACGCATAAAGGCGGTTCCTGCCAGCCGTTTGTGACAGGTGCGGCGGGCGGCGGTGAGGATTCACGGCATCCGCCGGGAATGAAACCGTGCCTACGACGTTAAGTTGAGTCAAGGCAACTCAAGTTTCATAATCCAGGAGGTCAGATGCCTATTTACTTTGGTCCCGCGGGGTCCGGCGACGGATCGTTCGACGAATTCCTCGCCCGCTACCTGCAGGGTCAGCGCGCGGTCCAGTCCGGGCGTCCCATTGACATCACCCGGTTGCTCAGCCGCAGCACGCACGAATTGCTCGCCCAGGCTGCCCGATTCGCCGTCGAACACGGTCACTCCGACGTCGACGCCCTTCACATCCTGCGGGTCATGGTCGAGCAGGCACCTGCCGTCGACGCCATCCGTCACGCGGGGGCAGACCCCGCCGCGATTGCCAAGGCCGCCGAGCAGCGCCTGCCTGAGAAATCGGCCCAGCGGGTGAACGCTGCGCCGTCGCTCACGCCGTCCGCCCAGCGCGCCCTGCTCGATGCCCACCAGGTCGCACGCGCGTTCGGCTCGACCTACATCGACCCTGAGCACCTGTTCTTTGCTTTCGTCGTCAACCAGGACTCGCCCGCCGGGCAGGTGCTGGCCGCCGCCGGCGTGACCCCCGAGTCGCTGCAGGCCGGGGCCCGCGAGGAGCAGCCCCGTGCGTCGGTCGACGCCCAGGCGGCATCCGAGGACTCCGAGACTCCGATGCTCGACACGTACGGCATCGACCTCACGGAGCGCGCCCGCGAAGGCAGGCTCGACCCGGTGATCGGCCGGTCGGATGAGATCGAGCAGACCATCGAGATCCTGTCGCGGCGCACCAAGAACAACCCGGTGCTGATCGGCGAGGCCGGCGTGGGCAAGACCGCCATTGTCGAAGGGCTGGCGCAGGCGATCGTCGACGGCAACGTACCCGAACAGCTGCGCAACAAGCGCGTGATCGCGCTCGACCTGCCCGCCATGGTCGCCGGCACCCGGTACCGCGGCGACTTCGAGGAACGTCTGACCACCCTGATGGACGAGATCAGCGCGCGCACCGACGAACTCATCGTGTTCATCGACGAGCTGCACAGCGTCGTCGGTGCCGGCGGCGCGGGCGAGGGCGGAATGGATGCCGGAAACATCCTGAAACCGCGTTTGGCCCGTGGCGAACTGCACGTGGTCGGGGCCACCACCCTGAAGGAATACCGCAAGGTCGAGAAGGACCCGGCCCTGGAGCGACGCTTCCAGCCAGTGCGTGTGGGGGAGCCGAGCATTGAAGACGCCGTACAGATTCTCGCGGGCCTGCAGGGCCGCTACGAGGAGCACCACGGCGTGCGCTACACGGACGAGGCGATCCGCGCCGCTGTCGTGATGTCCGCCCGGTACGTCACCGACCGCTTCCTGCCGGACAAGGCCATCGACCTCATCGACCAGGCCGGCGCACGCCTGCGCCTGAAGCTCGGCTCCCGGGTGGACATGGCGGCGCTACGCGAACAGCTCGCTGCTCTCGAGGCCGCCAAGAACACGGCGGTGGCCGCTGAGCAGTATGAAGAGGCATCCCGGCTGCGCGACGAGGTCGAGTCAGTGCAGGAGAGGATCTCCTCGGCCGATTCGGCCGTTGCCGGCGAGGCTGTCGTTGCTCAGGCTGTCGTTGGCGAGACAGAGATCGCCGAGATCATTGCCCGGGCCACGGGCATCCCGGCCAGCCGGCTCACCGCGGGTGACCGCGAACGCCTGGGCCGCCTCGAGGACGACCTGCACGAGCGGGTGGTTGGGCAGGATGACGCGGTGACGGTGATCGCGAAGGCGGTGCGGCGCAGCCGCACCGGCATGGGCGATGCGCGCAGGCCGGTCGGCAGCTTCCTGTTCCTCGGCCCGACCGGCGTCGGCAAGACCGAGCTCGCGAAGGCCCTGGCCGAATCGCTGTTCGGCGATGAGACCGCGATGCTGCGCTTCGACATGAGCGAGTTCAGCGAACGGCACACCGTCAGCAGGCTCGTCGGTGCTCCTCCGGGCTACGTCGGATACGACGAGGCCGGTCAGCTCACCGAGCGCGTGCGGCGCAACCCGTACTCGGTCGTGCTGCTCGACGAGATCGAGAAGGCGCACCCCGACGTGTTCAACCTGCTGCTGCAGGTGCTCGACGACGGTCGCCTGACCGATGGGCAGGGACGCACGGTGGACTTCCGCAACACGGTGGTCATCATGACCTCGAACATCGGGTCGGAGTTCCTGGCGAGCCGGAGCGGCGCGCTGGGCTTCACCAGCGAAACCGACGGCTCCGGAAACGGCTTCGGCTCAGAGAAGGCGCTGCGAGACCGGGTGATGGGCAAGCTCCGCGAGGCCATGCGACCGGAGTTCCTCAACCGGATCGACGAGGTCGTGTTGTTCCGCAAGCTCGACCAGGCGCAATTGCGTCAGATCGTGAAGCTCCTGCTGGGTCAGACCCGCTCGCGCCTGCAGTCACAGGACATCGGCCTCACCGTGAGCGACGAGGCCGTGGACTGGATCGCCGGACGCGGTTACGAACCCGAGTACGGGGCCAGGCCGTTGCGCCGGGTCATCCAGCGCGAGCTCGACGACCGCATCGCCGACCTGCTGGTTGACTCCCAGCTGCAGAACGGCGGGCAGGTGAGCGTCTCGGTCGAGGGTGACGCGCTTGTCGTTGACGCAGGTCGCGAGCAGCTTCCGCTGGCTGCCTAGGCCCGGGCACGCCGGCTGTCACCGAATCTCGACAGCCGGCGTGACCGAGGCGAGTTCACCCTCGATGCCGATCTCGACGAGCCGCACCTCGCCGGCGAGTTCGGCGCCCCGCCCGATCAGCAACCCCGCCTTGATCCCGCCGAAGGTAACCGTGACGGTCGCGGGCAGCACGGCCGGGTCCGGAACGCTGCCGTCATCCGGGTTGATCCCGCTCGGAATGTCGACGGCCACCACGACGGGCCCATTCGGGCCGGTGACGACCGCCAGGATCGCCTCGACGACGTCGCGCGCGACACCGCGGAGGGCCGGGTTCGCGGAGGTTCCGGTGCCGACGATGCCATCGACGATGAGGTCCACGGATGCCGCCAGCCGGCGTATCTCCGCGGGACGGCCGGGTGCAGCGAAGCTAACACCTGCCTCCTCGGCTGCCTGCCACCCAGGCTCGTGTGCCCGCGAGCCAACCAGGAGGGCGGTGGTGTCCGCCCCCGCCTGGGCGAGTTTCGCCCCGGCGAACAGGGTGTCCCCGCCGTTGTCGCCGGAGCCGACGAGCAGCAGGACCCGGGCGGCGCGATTCGCCTTGCGGCTGCCGAGCAGATCCTGGATGTGTCGGGCGAGCCCGTCGGCAGCGCGCTGCATCAACGGTTCGCGCGCCGCGAGGTGCGGCGCTTCGGCCGCGCGAATCTGCTGGGCGGTGTAGCCACGGATCATGAGGACATTCTGCACCGTGCGGGCATGCACCGTGCGGGCA
>DAIMHX010000036.1:4988-11766 GCA_036723055.1 Microbacteriaceae bacterium | reverse complement strand
TGCACCGTGCGGGCATGCACCGTGCGGGCAACAAGAAGTCGCTCCTGACGGTTGAGCGCTGGAGCTGCGCCGCTTCGCGGGTGGCGCGCGCCCTCCGCGAAGCGGCACACTACCCGCGCAACTGATCCCAGGAGCGACTTCGTGGTTGCCTGATTACCAGCGGTAGGCAGACGCCAGTGCCGACTTCTGCGCGGTCACGGGCGTGGGCGTAGACGCCAGCGGGGGAGTCTGGCCGTGCAGCCAGTCGTTGTAACGGTAGTCGCCATCGGCGCGGCTCTTGAAGAGTAGGTTGCGCAGCACCCGGCCGATCCCAGAGACGTGCCACGACTCACCCCACACGCGTGCCGTGGACTGAACCCGGGCCGTGCGCGGGCCCCGCGCAGCGGTAAACGTCTGCATGATGTCGTCCCAGGCATCGCTGTTGAGGCCCTCGTCGGTGAAGACCGTGCCGGTCGTCACCTCCTGCAGCACCGCGGCATCCTCCAGGGCCTGGCATGCACCCTGGGCCAGATACTGGAGCATCGGGTGGGCGGCGTCGCCGAGGAGCAGCATCCGCCCGGACACCCACTTGTCGATGGGCTCACGGTCGTACATGGGCCAGCGGATGGTCCTGCCCAGGTTGGCCAGCGCGTTCCTGACCGCCGGAACGCACCCTGCGTAGGCCGCTTCGAGCTCGTCGACGCCTCCGTACTGCTCCTCGCCGCGCTCGAACGAGGGCGACTTGAAGACGGCGACGGTGTTGAGCAGCTCGCCCTTGCGCAGCGGATACTGCACGAGGTGGCAGTCCGGGCCGAGGTAGACGATCACGTCTTCCAGGTCGGCCGTGGGGGTCGAGGCCGTGATGGGCGCCGTTCCCCGGTAGGCGACGTAGGCCGACGGCACCGGGGCGTCGTCGGAAACAGCCGACCGCAGCACGGACTTCAGCCCGTCGGCGCCGAGGACCGCGTCGGCCTCGTAGACGTCGCCGTTGTGGGCGTATGCGCGGCCCTTGGCTCCCACGGTCTCCACCCGGCTGACCTGAACGTCGTTGACCAGGGTGACGCCGGCCTCCCGACACGCGTCCAGGAGGATGCGGTGCAGGTCGCTGCGGTGGATCACGATGTAGGGGGCGCCGTAGCGTTCCTCGAATTCCTCGCCGAGCGTCTGCCGGGTGAGCTCCTCGCCCGTGACGGCATCCCGGAAGACCAGGTGCTTGGGCTTGACGCCGATCTCGAGGGCCCGCTCCAGCAGACCCCAGCGCTTGAGCACGCGGGTGGCGTTGGGGGCCATCTGCAGCCCGGCGCCCACCTCGCCGAATTGCGCGGCGCGCTCCAGCAGCGTGACCTTGGCGCCGTTCTCGCGCATGGCCAGGGCGCCGGCGAGACCGGCCATGCCGCCGCCGATCACGAGGACGTCTGTGGCCTGTGTGTGATTAGTCATTTGTGAGCTCCTGCCTGAATCGATGTTGTTGCCCGCACGCGGCCCGAGATGACGAAGAGGACCACGGATGCGAGGAGGGCTGCCCCGGCGAAGGCCAGGAAGTTGGAGTTGACGCCGAGCCCGGCGGCGAGAAGGAGACCGCCGACCTGCGGGGCGGCAACGGCGCCGATGCGTCCGATACCCAGGGCCCAGCCCAGCGCGGTTCCGCGCAGGTGGCTCGGGTAGTGGTTCGCGACGGCCGCGATGATCAGGCACTGCGTGCCGTGGGTTCCCACGCCGGCGAGTACGAGCAGCAGGTACACGACGTATATCGGTGGACCGGTCGTGATCGTTGCCAGCGCGGCCCCGGCGACCAGTGCGGCGACGATAGCGGTGCGGGCCGGGCCGAACCGGTCTCCCGCCCAGGCGGTGATGATCGACCCGGCAACCGCGCCGAGGTTCAGCGCCAGGGCGAAGGTCAGCGCCGAGCCGAGGTCGTAGCCGGCCAGCTGCATCAGGTTGGGCAGCCAGGTGCCCAGGCCGTACCAGGCGAACAGGGTGGCCAGGGTAGCCACGGCGAAGAGGATGCTGGCGCCGAAGTACGGCGCCCTCAGCAGCGTGCCGAAGCCGGCGCGCTCGGTGCGGTGCACCTCGCCGCGGTTGACGGACATGGTTTCCGGCAGGAAGCGCAGGGCCAGCGGCACGACGACGACGAGGGCGGCGGCGGCGACCAGGAACATGGCCGGCCAGCCGAAGGCGGGAATCAGCGGGATGCCGATCAGCGCCGCTGTGGTGCCGCCGATCGGCACACCGGACATCATCAGGGTGGCGACCGTGGCGCGCCACCTGAGCGGAACGAGCTCGGCGGCCAGGGCGTTTGCGGAGGGTACGAGCCCGCCCAGCCCGATGCCGGCGAAGAGCCGGAGCGCACCGAAGACGATGGCGTTGGGGGAGAAGGCGCACAGGATGGTGAAAACGGAGAAGACGATGGCGCAGCCGATGATGGTGCGGCGGCGCCCCCAGGAGTCGGCCATGCGACCGGCGAAGATGGCGCCGATCATCATCCCGAGGAAGGCGAGGGAGCCGATGGTCCCCGCGGTTGCCTTGGTGAGTCCCCAGCCTGTGGTGTCGATCAGAGAGGACTGGACTGTTCCGTAAACGATGAGATCGTAGCCGTCGAAGACGACCAGGAGCCAGCAGACGATGACAGCCAGCAGTGATGTCGCAGCGAAGGCGGATCGGGCCGGCGTGCCGGCGGCGGTGGATGTTGTGGATGCGGTGGCGTCGTCCTTGACGACCAGTGATCTGGGCATGAGAGACTTTCACCTACTTCACACCCGGGTGGCCATATTATTCTGTTATGCAGAATCCGAGATTGCCGAAGAAGCCGACCTACTCGATCGAGGCGGTCGACAACGCGCTGCATCTGTTGCAGCTCGTGCGCGACGGCGGAAGCATCCGTCTCAAAGACGCCGCGGCGGAACTGGGTGTGGCGCCCTCCACCGCGCACCGGTTGCTCGCGATGCTCGTGTACCGCGGATTCGCGATCCAGGACGAATCCAAGCGGTACCTCCCCGGGCCGTCGATGGGCGTGGGGCCGGCCGGCATGAGCTGGACCAACGAGCTCCGAACCCTGGCCCAGCCGCACCTGGAACTCCTGGCGGGCAGGCTGAACGAAACGGTCAACCTGATGATCCGAGTCGGCACCAAGGTACGGTTCCTCAGCACCGTCGAGGGGTCCAATATCCTGCGTGTGGGCGATCGACAGGGGGCGGTCCTGCCAGCCAACAAGGCCTCAGGCGGCAAGGCGATGCTTGCCGAGCTCGACCGGCCCATGCTCGACCAGCTATTCCGGAGCAACTCGGCGGACCTCAGCGGCGACGGCATCCCCGAAGCCGAGTACCCGGCCTTCCTGCGTGAGCTCGAGTCGGTGCGTGCGAACCGGTTCGCAGCGAACTTCGAGGGCACGGAGGAAGGCATCAGCGCCCTCGGGGTCGCGGTGCATGACGGAGCCGGGAAGTGTGTTGGCGCCCTCAGCGTTGCCACGCCGGTTGGCCGCTTCCGTCGACTCTTCGACGACGGCCTTGCCTCGGCGGTGATGACGACAGTGCGGCAGCTCGAACTGGATATCAGCGCCCACGCCGAGGGTGCCCGCCAGAAGGCCTGACCTCCCGCGATTCTGCTATGCAGAATATGGTTTCGAATCCAGCGGTCGGCCCGTAACGTCACAAGGACCACGTACCCCACTCGACGACGAGGAGCCCATCGTGACCATGACCGAACGCAATGCAGTACCCACCGCTGCCCCCACCGCCTCTGCCGCGCCCGCAGTGGCCGCCGCGCCCAGCGCCGAGGAAAGTGCCCAGCTGCAGCAGCTGTACCGGGACTTCGACACCGAGAACCTCATCCCGCTGTGGACGGAAATCGCCGACCTTATGCCGATGGCCCCCGCACCCAAAGCCATCCCGCACGTCTGGCGCTGGAATACGCTCTACCCGCTGGCCGCCCGGGCCGGTGACCTCGTTCCCGTGGGCCGCGGCGGCGAACGCCGCGCTATCGCGCTGGCGAACCCGGGCCTGGGCAATGTTCCCTACGCCACCCCCACCCTGTGGGCTGCCATCCAGTACCTCGGCGCTCGTGAAACGGCGCCGGAGCACCGCCACTCCCAGAACGCGTTCCGCTTCGTGGTCGAAGGAGAGGGGGTCTGGACCGTCGTGAACGGTGACCCCGTGGCCATGCGCCGCGGTGACTTCCTGCTCACGCCGGGCTGGAACTTCCACGGCCACCACAACGACACCGACAAGCCGATGGCCTGGATCGACGGCCTGGACATCCCCTTCGTGCAGTATGCGGATGCCGGATTCTTCGAGTACGGCACCGAGCGGGTCACGGATGAGGCCACCCCGCACATTTCGCGCTCCGAGCGGCTCTGGGCTCACCCCGGCCTCCGTCCGCTCTCCGGCCTGCAGGACACCGTGAGTTCCCCGATGGCCGCCTACCGGTGGGAGTACACGGACCGCGCTCTGCGGGAGCAGCTATTGCTCGAGGACGAGGGCCAGCCGGCCACCGTCAGCCAGGGCCATGCCGCGATCCGTTTCACGAACCCGACCACGGGCGGGGATGTCATGCCGACGATCCGGGCCGAGTTCCACCGGCTCCGCGCCGGCGCCACGACCGAGAGCGTGCGCGAGGTCGGCTCCAGCGTCTGGCAGGTCTTCGAGGGCCGCGGCAGCGTTGAACTCGACGGCGTCACCCAGACTCTCGAAAAGGGCGACCTGTTCGTTGTTCCGTCCTGGGCGTCCTGGTCGCTGGCGGCCGAGACGGAGTTCGATCTGTTCCGGTTCAACGATGCCCCCATTTTCGAACGACTGCATTTCAACCGCACCTACATTGAAGGAAACAACAAATGAGGCTTCTGACGCTTCGCACCGCCGAGGGCACGCGCGCCGTTCGCCAGGACGGCGACACCCTGACCGAAATCGGCGGCTTCGCCGACGTGGGAACGCTGCTGCAGGACCTGAACTGGCACGAGGTCGCGCGGAATGCCTCCGGTGCGCAGTATCCGCTGGAGGGCGCCGACCTGGCCGCCGTGGTTCCCGCCCCGGGCAAGATCGTCTGCGTCGGCCTGAACTACCGCACGCACATCCTGGAGATGGGACGCGACCTGCCGGAGTATCCGACCCTGTTCTCCAAATACGCCGAAACGCTGATCGGCCCCTACGACGACATCGAGCTGCCCGGCGAAGACGAAGCCATCGACTGGGAGGCCGAGCTCGCCGTGGTCATCGGCAAGCCAGCTAGACGGGTGAGCGAGGCCGATGCCGGGGACTACATCGCCGGTTACACGATCTGCAATGACGTGTCCATGCGCACCTGGCAGTTCCGCACCAAGGAATGGCTGCAGGGAAAGAACTGGGAGAAGAGCACGCCCCTCGGCCCGGCCCTGGTGACCACCGACGAATTCACCCCCGGCGGCACCATCCGCACGGTCGTCGACGGGGAGACGATGCAGGAAGCCTCGACCGGGGATCTCGTGCACGACCCGGAATTCCTGGTCTCCTACGTCTCGACCATGATCACCCTCAAGCCCGGTGACGTCATCATCACCGGCACCCCCGGAGGTGTGGGCCATGCCCGCAAACCGCAGCGGTACCTGACCGACGGGCAGCTCCTGGTCACCAGCATCGACGGGCTCGGCGAGCTCCGGAACCGCGCCGTCATCGCGGCTGACCGCCTGACGGCTCTGCCCCTCTGAAAGGACCACCCATGGTTGCGCGCCACGACCTGACCACGGACCCCGCGCTGCAGGCCCAGCTGCTGCAGGCCCGCCGCGGCACCGCCTTCTTCGCGCGGAAGCTCAACGAGCTCTCCGACCTCGACCTCGACGGCGCATCCCTGCTGCCCGGCTGGACGAGGCGCCACGTGGTCGCGCACATCGGCTACAACGCCCGGGCCATTGCGCGACTGGTCGAGTGGGCCCACACCGGCGTGGAGACTCCGATGTACGAGTCCGTGTCTGCGCGCAACCACGAAATCGAATACGGGGCGACGCTCAGCCCGATCGCGCTGCGCAACCTCTACGACCACTCCGCCGTGCACCTGAACGTGGAATGGCGTGACCTGCCGGAGGATGCGTGGCGCCACGTGGTCCGCACGATCCAGGGACGCGAGGTGCCGGCCTCAGAGACGGTCTGGATGCGCATCCGGGAGATCTGGGTGCACGCGGTGGACCTGGCCAACGGAGCCGGGTTCCAGGACATCCCCGTAGAGGTCCTCGAGCGCCTGCTTGCTGACATCACCGGCGCCTGGAAGGCCCGCGGCGATGACAAGGACCTTGTGCTGACAGTCACCGATGCCGGCCGTCCACTGGAACTGGGGGACACCGCGTCCGACAGCCCCGAGATCGTGTCCGGCACACTGGCCGGAATCGCGGAGTGGGCGACCGGCCGCGGCACATCGCACGTCAGCTCGAACAGAGCGCAGGTCCGGACCGCTCCGCGCTGGCTCTGACCGGCGCGACGGTTTCGGTGTCGCGTCCGGCGGCGGATTCGCGACAATTGGCGTGCCCTGAGGGCAGGAGCCGGCGGCGATCAACAGCCGGAATTGGTCTCGTTCTGGTCCAACTGCAGCACCACGACGATGTTCTTGACGGTGGCGGAGTTCGGGTCGTAGCCGACGGGCCGATAACTGCTCACGAGCACCAGACGATTGCGGATCAGTCCCAGACCCGGCGTGTTGTCAACGCTGTTGCACTGGGCGAAATCCTGGGTGGCGGCGAACGCATTCCCGGAGGGGACGACGGTGAGCGCCTCAGGTAGGCCTCACGGTACCACGAGGCCTCTTTTCGCCGACGCAGGCTGGCACCTGCGGCTGCGGCTGC
>DAIMHX010000036.1:0-4888 GCA_036723055.1 Microbacteriaceae bacterium | reverse complement strand
TTCAGGGGATATGAAGCCGCCGGCCGGGTGAGGAGCCAAGCATGAGCAGCGAAGACGAGCGCAACACACACCCCAGTGCAGATGGAGACAACCTGCAAACGCTGCGAGTGGAACACCGGGGCGAGGACCGATTCGACATTCGCGTCCGCGGCCACGTCATCAGCGTCGATCAGCCCATTGAAGACGGCGGCGACGACACGGCCCCGACACCGACCGAACTGTTCATTGCGAGCCTCGCGTCGTGTGTCGCGTTCTATGCGCGCCGGTACCTGGCCCGGCATGAGTTGCCGACCGAGGGCCTGTCAGCGGAGGCCACCTTTGAGATGGGCGCCAAGCCCGCCCGGGTGTCCCGCATCGAGGTGCGACTCATCCTGCCGAGCGGCGTGCCCGCCGAGCGTCGCGAAGCGCTGCTGGCAGTCGCCTCACACTGCACGGTGCACAACTCGCTGACGAATCCGCCTGACGTTAGGATTACGCTCGCGGACACGGTGGGCGACCGGTAAACATCCGCGGGTGCTTCACTGGAGCGTTGGGGGGACACGATGGACAGTCCGCAGGTGCAGCCCGCAGCGAGCGCTGCTACCGAGCCCGAGCAGCGTGCCCCGATGAGTCTCCTGGCGGTGCTTTCGCTGACCGCCGCCTTGCTCGTGGCGCCCTGGACCGTGGCTACCTTCCTGACCGTCGCGGAGCTTGGTTCCCAGCTCATCCCGTAGCGCCCGGCCAGTCGCGAATCAGGAGGGAAAGACTTCGGCGCCGCACCGCCAACACGCGACCGGCAGCTCGGCCTCGACCAGGGCTCCGCAGTCCGGGCACACGCGTTCCAGCCAGCAGACCGGATCGCCGCCGACGCTGACCTCGTGCTGGTCACGATCGTCACTCACCGCGCACCTCCGGCCGGGCTAGATCATGATTCGCAGTGGTTCTTCCAGCAACCTCGTGAGGTCGCGCAAGAACGCCGCGGCGGTGGCCCCGTCGAGCACGCGGTGGTCGACGGTGAGGGTCATCTTGACCTTCGGCACGGCCACGAGGACCCCGTCACGGATGACGGGGACGTCGGTTGCTGCCCCGACGGCCAGGATCGCCGCCTCCGGCGGGTTGAGCACCGCCGTGAACTGGTCGATCCCGAACATACCGAGGTTGCTGATCGTGAACGTGCCGCCGGACATCTGGGCCAGGGTGAGCCCTCCGATGCGGGCCAGCCGAGCGAGTTCGACCGTCTCGGCCGCGATGGTGCCGAGCGACTTCCGGTCGGCGTCGGCCACGACCGGAACGAGCAGCCCGTCGTCGGTCGCAACGGCGACGCCCACGTTGATCCTCTCGTAGCGAAGGATCGAGTCGCCGCCCCAGGACGCGTTGACACCCGGATGCTGCCGCAGCACGACCGCGCAGGCCCGCACGAACAGATCGTTGAGGCTGACCTTGGCGCCCAGTCCGGCCAGGGAGGCATTGACCTCGGCCCGAAGGGCGACGAGTCGTTCCACATCGACGACGCTAGTGAGGAAGAAGTGCGGAACCGCCTGGCTCTCGGTGAGTCGCCGCGCCGTGACCTTGCGGATCTTGCTGATCGGAATCGACTCCGTGCCGGCGCCCACCGCGGGCGCAGCCGCTTTGGCTGACGGCGCCGCCTCGGCCGGAGCCGGGGCGGCTGGTGCGGTTTCTGCCGCAGCGATGGCGGCCTCCACATCCGCGCGGGTGATCCGGCCCTGCGGCCCGCTGCCGGCAACCTGGCTGAGGTCGATGTGGTGTTCCCGGGCGGTCTTGCGGGCCAGGGGAGAGGTGCGCAGCTTGGTGCCCGGGACCTCGGGCTGCCCAACGGGAGCTGCCGCAGGTGCCGGAATAGTGGGGGCCGCCGCCGTGCGTGCCACTTCCGCGGGTGCCGCAGCCGTGGGTGCCGCCGCCGTGCGTGCCACTTCCGCGGGTGCCGCAGCCGTGGGTGCCGCAGCCGTGCGTGCCACGGAAGCGGCCGGCGCCTCGGCTCCCGCCGCGGGTGCAGGGGCAGGTGCGGCGGGAGCCGCCCCGGTGCCGATGTGGCTGCCGTCGCCGATCACGGCGACGCGCTGGCCGATGGGCACCAGCGTGCCGTCGGGCACGAGCAGCTGCTCGAGGATCCCGTCGTCGAAGGCCTCCAGGTCCATCGTGGCCTTGTCGGTTTCGATCTCGGCGAGAACATCGCCCTTCCGGACCGGGTCACCGACCTTCTTCATCCAGCGCGTGAGTTCGCCCTCCTCCATCGTGTCGGAGAGGCGAGGCATGATGACGTCGGGCATTGTCGGCTCCTACTTGTCGAGCGGTGCAACGTTGAGAACCTCACGTACGACCCTGGCGAGCGCGCCGGCACTGGGCAGTGCGGCGAGCTCCAGGGTCTTCGCGTAGGGCAGCGGAACCTCGGCGGCGGCGACACGCCGCACCGGGGCATCGAGGAAGTCGAAGGCTCCTTCGCCGATGGTGGCCGAAATCTCCGCCCCGATCCCGTAGCTGAGCCAGTCGTCTTCGAAGACGACAGCGCGGCCGGTTTTGGCCACGGATGCGCAGATCGTTTCGCGGTCGAGCGGGCGCAGGCTGCGCAGATCCACGACTTCGATCGAGAGCCCTTCGGCTTCGAGCTGGTGCGCGACTTCGAGGGCGGTCGTCGTGCCGCGCGAGTAGCTGACGATGGTGAGGTCGGTGCCGGGCTTCACGATCGCGGCTTTGCCGATCTCGGCGACCTGTTCCCCGTCCGGGACCTCGCCCTTGGCGCTGTACAGAGACAGGTTCTCCAGGAAGATGACCGGGTCGTCGTCGCGGATCGCCGCCGTGAGGAGCGCCTTCGCGTCGGCCGGGGTGGAGGGAGCGACAACCTTGAGTCCGGGGATGTGGGCGTACCAGACCTCCAGGTTCTGGGAGTGGGTCGCCGCGAGCTGCTGGCCGCCGCCGCCGGGCATCCGGATCACCATCGGAATCGCCACCTGGCCGCCGTACATCGACCGCATCTTCGCCGCGTGGTTGACGATCTGGTCGATCGCGATGAGGCTGAAGTTGATCGTCATGATTTCCACGACGGGCCGCATTCCGACCATGGCGGCGCCGATCGCGGCACCGACGAAACCCTCCTCGGCGATCGGGGCGTCCAGCACCCGCTCCGGACCGAACTCGGCGAGCAGCCCGGCGGTGATCTTGTAGGAGCCCTCGAAGACCCCGATTTCCTCCCCGATCAGGAACACGTTGTCGTCGTGGAGCAGCTCGGCGCGGAGCGTTTCGTTCAGCGCCTGCCGATAGGTGATGGTGCGGGTTGCGGGGGTTTCGGTGGTCATAGCGCTTCCGTCACGGGGTCTCCAGGCAGAGCGGATGGCGCGTTCGCCACCGCGGTCGCGTAGACGTACGCAAAAAGGTCGTCGGGGCTGGGGTCCGGGCTCTTGTCGGCGAAGTCGACGGCTGCGGTGACCGCATCGGCGGCTGCCGTGTCGATGGCCTCGGCCGCGGCCTCGTCGAGCACGCCGGCGGCGATCAACTGGGCGCGGAAAAGCGGAACCGGGTCGGCCTTCTGGGCGATCGTGGTGTCCTCGGCCGACCGGTAGCGCGCCGGGTCGACGACCGAGTGGCCGCGGAGCCGGTAGCACATGACCTCGAGCAGAACGGGCTGGCGCAGGGTACGCGCCTGGTCGAGCGCGGCGCGGGCGGCGTCGCGAACGGCGAGCACGTCGTCGCCGTCGACCCGCACGCCGGGGATCCGGTAGGAGGAGCCGCGCTTGAACAGCTCGGGTTCGGCGGATGACCGCTCCACCGAGGTGCCCATGCCCAGTTTGTTGTTCACGACGACGTAGACGATGGGCAGGTTCCACAGCCCGGCGAGGTTCAACGACTCGTGGAACGCGCCGATGTTCGTGGTGCCGTCACCGAGCAGGCACATGACCACCTCGGCATCCGGGCCTGGCTTCTGGCGGTAGGTGAGCGCGAGGGCCACGCCCGTGGCCGGGGGAATCTGGCCGCCGACAATGCCGTACCCGCCGAACAGGCGCGCCTCCGTGTCGTACATGTGCATGGAGCCGCCACGCCCGCCCGACACCCCGGTCGTCTTGCCGAAGAGCTCGGCCATGACGCGTTCAGGAGACAGGTCGCGCATCAGCGCATAGCCGTGGTCGCGGTAGCCGACGAACAGGTAGTCGCGGGCTTCGAGGGCCTCCATCAGGCCGACAACGGTGGCTTCCTCGCCGAGGTTGAGGTGGCAGTAGCCGCCAATCCTGGCCCGTGCGTACATTTCGCTGGCGCGCAGCTCGAACGTGCGGATCAGCGACATGCGCTCGTAGTAACTTCGCAGCACCTCGGCGGGTTCACCACCCGGAAACTCCTGAACGTCAACCGTTCGCGTCCGGGCTCTGGCCGCCATGTTCTGCCTCGCTTCTGAGCTATTGTCTTTCTCCAACCC
Source organism: Microbacteriaceae bacterium (assembly GCA_036723055.1). Taxonomy (GTDB): domain Bacteria; phylum Actinomycetota; class Actinomycetes; order Actinomycetales; family Microbacteriaceae; genus Cryobacterium. The sequence goes on along the minus strand of DAIMHX010000036.1, from coordinate 486 downwards.
TACGACTTAACCGGACGGTTTTACGGTCAAATTGCGACACAAGCGCTCAGGCGCGGGTTTGCCTGCTCCAGCCGCGGCCTTCATGCCAGCTCTCGATGACGAGAAGCGTGTTCGTCTCGTCCACGCAGGTCAGGACGACCTCAGCCAGGTCCACCTCGAAACTGGTGGTGCCGGGCGGCTCACTGTCGAGGGGCTCGATCTCCACCAGCCGGCCAGCGATCTTCGCATCACCCGGCCACGCGGATGGGGGCCCGGCCGGAGGTTCGAGCGTCGGCGAGTGGATGGCGACCCGCGGGTCTCGGCGCACGTCGAGGAGTTTCAGGGAGCTGGGCATCATTCCCAACCGGACGCGCCCGTCCCTGAACTCCAGTTCGGTCCCGCTGATCCGAGGGGATCCGTCCCTGCGCAGGGTGGCCATCGTCTTGTTCGTGCCCGCGTCGAAACGTTCCCGAACCCGGGACGCGAACTCAGGGACCTCGATTTCGA
>DAIMHX010000035.1:0-28331 GCA_036723055.1 Microbacteriaceae bacterium | reverse complement strand
CCACGATGTATTGAGACAGAAGTGTCCATTATGTATTGAGACTCCACACACCTTCCCGTTAGAAATGAAGGTGGTTTTTCCGTAACTCAATTGTGAAAGCGGGGCCCGCGCACGCGCACGCACACGCGACAAAGGCCGCCACCCCGACAGGGGCGACGGCCTCAGCAGCCGCCTCCGTAGCGGCCGGTGCTACCCGCGAACGAGTCGCACCGCAGTGAACCCGCCGGCAGCGACGGTGACGCCGCCGGCGCGACCGGCCGCCGCACTCTCGCGAGTCGGCGCAACCGCCTTGCCGACCGAGTCGTACGCCTGCTGCTGCAGCACGAAGCCCCGCGGCACATCCACCGTGCGCACGGTCGACTTCGTGGCTGCACTGACGTAGAGGGTCGAGTCACCGCGCGGGCCGGTCACGGAGACCGAGGAGATGAGCGGCTGGATCAGCAGCGCATCCACGGATGCCACCCCGTCGGTCTTGCCGACGACCGTCGTGGCGCCCACCGGCAGCGTGCGCTGGAGTGACAGCGGGAACAGCCGCCCCGGAGCATCCGTGATGCCCTGGGCACCCGCACCACCGTTGGCCGTGCTGCCAAGCAGAGTCACCCCTGAGGTCCAGATCGTCGTGCCGGACGCGGCCTCACCCTGGTTCACGATCGGGTACACGTTGCGGGCCTGGTCGGTGGGCGGAACCGGGATACTCAGGGTGTCCCCGGCCTGCAGCGCCGCATACGCACCGCCGGACCAGTTCGCCTCGCCCGTCCAGGCCGACGCCGGCATGACGACCGAGCCGCCGCCGGTGATGGTGCCCGATTCGGCCTCGACGACACTCAGGCCGTTGGTGGAGACGGTCTTGTCGATGCCGAGGGCCTCCGCCTTGACGCTCGGATTCGCATCCAGTGCCTCCATGGTGAGCAGCGCATGGATGGTCGACTCAGCGCCGGAATTCGGATTCACCCGACCGTCGTGTTCGATGCCGTCAATGGCGGTGCCCGTGGCCGGGTTATAGGCCGGGGTGCCGCTGCGGTTGGCGCCGAAGAACCAGCCGGCGGTCACTGCGGCCACGTGCAGGAGGCCGGGCGCGGTCGCCGCCTTGGCCGTTGCGACGAGACTCTCCACGCGCGAGTCCACGCCGTAGGCAATCTGCGCCTCGCCCGGCGTCGGGGCCCAGGCGTTGTCCGGTCCACCTGCGGCCAGGAGCTGCGGGGTGAACTGGGCTGCGTCCTTGACCGCTGCGGTCAGCAGGTCGGGGCGCCCAAGCGCGCCGGATGCCGTCGCGACGGCGGCCGGAGCCATCCCGCCCCAGGCATGCCAGAGGGTCTGCGACTTGTTCCAGGGCATGATGGCGCCGAACGGCCACTGGTTCACGGAGCCGGAGGACATCGCGGCGATGCCCTCGGTCAGCTGCTTCAGCGCCTCGTGCGCCACCGAATCCGTGGGGGCGGCCTGGAAGTAGGCGGCGAGGCCGAGCACGGCCTCGCCGGATGCATCCGCCCCGCCGGCGATCAGCCAGGCCGGCACCTTCACACCGTCGGCCACGTCGAATGTGCCGTACTTGGCCAGTGACTGCTGGTTCAGCGAGCCGATGGAGAGCCGCATCCGGTCCTGCAGGAAGTGGGCGAAGGCCGGGTCGGCCGTCTTGAACGCGGCGTACCCCTCGCCCAGGGCCCAGACTGTGCGGGCCACCCAGTAGGACTCAGCGGAGTCGCTCGGATCGGGCAGTTCCACCGGAATGGCGCTCGGGTTCAGGGTGCCGTCGGCCTGCTGCCAGAGCACGACGTTGCCCGCGTTCGGTCCGGAAGAGGTCTGCAGGTAGGTGAGCGAGCGCAGCGTCTGGAAGGCGTGCTCTTTGCTCGCCGCATCCCCGGTCTGCTGCCAGTGCCGGAGGTAGACGACGGCGGTACGCGCGATGTCGTCGGCGTTGAAGGCACCCTGGCTCCAGCGGTTGGTTGTGGAGTCGAGGGATCCTCCGCCGATGCGCGTGTAGCTGCCGTCCGCGTTCTTGTTCGCGTAGGTCCACGGGGCCTCTGCGGAGGGCTTCTCGGCGAGCCGGTAGGTCGTGTGACCGTCTACCGGTTTCAGCGGAACGGTGTCGAGCAGGAAGTTCAGGTGGGACAGGTTCGTCAGGGGCGCGGTCGCCGGCTGCCGGCTGGGTGCGACGGATGCGTGGGGCGCCGCGTGCGCCGCCTCAGCCAATCCCACCCCCGCCAGCAGCATCGAAAGCGCGGCCGCCAGGGCCACGGATCTGGATCTCGGTCGTGAGCGAACATCGTTGTTCATCATTTATCTCTCCTGGTGCGCGTGTGATCGGCCGGCTTCCCTGTTGTCGAGAAGCTCGTGAAACCCACGCCGCTGAACCGGTTCAGTGCGTTCAACTAAACCGGTTCAGGTGCCACTTGTCAAGGATGGGAGGCAGGTCGGCATCCGTTCCCCGCGGCCGGCCCGCGACTTTCCCCGCGGATGTTGCTAACTTCATTCCAAGCCGTCCGCTCCGAGGGGAGATGGCCATGAGCACACGGAATCCGGCAGCTCCGGGGCCGCCCGCGGCACCGCCGTGGTCTCCGTGGCGGGTGGTGCTCAGCTTCGGCCTGGTCAGCCTCGCCGTCGACATGGTCTCCGACGGCGCGCGGTCGATCAGCGGCCCGCTGCTGGGCGAGTTGGGGGCATCCGCGCTGGTCGTCGGCCTGGTCACAGGGTCGAGCGAGGCCATCGCGCTCGCCTTCCGACTGGTGTCCGGGCCCTGGGCCGACCGCACCAGCCGGTACTGGACGTTCACCATTTTCGGCTACGCCCTGACCGCGATCTGCGTACCCCTGCTCGCGATCGCCCCGTTTGTCGGAGGCGTGGGGCTCGTGCTCGCGAGCGCGCTGATCCTTGCCGAGCGCACCGGCAAGGCCGTGCGGAGCCCGGCCAAAACGGTGCTGCTCGCGAACGCCGCTGGGGCGGTGGGCCGAGGGCGCGGTTTCGCCGTGCACAAATCCCTCGACCAGCTGGGAGCGCTGCTCGGCCCCCTCTTCGTGTCGGCGGTCATCGCCGCCACGACGGTGATATGGCCGGCGCTGGCCCTGCTGGCGATCCCGGGCGCATTCGCCCTCGCGCTGCTGGTGTGGATGCGCAAACGCGTCCCGGACATGAGCGTCTACGAAAGCACCCGCGACCGCGCACCTCAACCGGATGCGCAGGCGGCCGATCCATCGGATCCTGCTTCGACCCCGGCACCGACGGATGCTCCGCCCCGGCTGCCACGCGCGTTTTACCTGTTCGCCGCCGCGGCCTGCGCGTCGACGGTCGGGCTGGTCAGCTTCGGCGTGATCTCGTTTCACCTGACCGACGCCGGAATGGTGTCCCTGGCGGTCGTCCCCCTGTTCTTCGCCGGCGCGATGGGGGCGGCGGCGCTGTCCGCCCTCGCCAGCGGGTACGTCTACGACAAGCAGGGCGCGGCCGTGCTGCTCGTGCTGCCGCTGATGATCGCCTTCATCCCCGGGTTGGCGTTGTCCAACCAGCTCGGCGCGGTCGTGGTCGGCATGCTCCTCTGGGGCATGGCGGTCGGCATCCAGGATTCGACGGTCAAGGCCCTCGTGGCCGACCTCGTGCCGTCCGGCCGGCGGGGAACTGCCTACGGCACCTTCGCCGCCATCGAGGGCGTCGCGGCCCTGGCCGGCGGGGCCCTCGCCGGGGCTCTCTACGGCGACGTGGCCGCGCTGGTTGCCATCGTGGCCGCGCTCCAGGCGGTCGCCTTCATGCTCCTCGTCGTCACGATCCGGATGCAGCGCAGGCCCGCGTAAAACGGGCCCGGCTAGAGTTCGCGCTCGTCCGTCGGAACGCTCACCACCCTCTCCAACTCGATGCGCATGCTGTTCTCCCGCGCTGGAACCTACCCGGCGGAGGCCGCCGGGCGCCTGGAGTCGGATTCCTTCTCCCCCAACACGGCGAGGGGTGCCTGCCCGCAGTGCGACGGGCTGGGCGTTGATTGACCTCGGTCCCTCCGGCGGGGATGCCGGCGGTCGCAGCATCGTCGCCGACACGCTGGCGGAAGTGGCGACGGATCCGAAGAGCAGGACCGCTCCCTACCTGGCCACGAGCCTCGCCAGCGACCAGCGACCAGCGAATCAGCGCATCAGCGAATCAGCGCATCAGCCGACGGCGGATTCCTTCACGAACTCGGTGAGGGTGGCCTCGATCGTCGCGTAGGCCCACTTGTGCGCGGCCTCCTCGTCCCCCTCGACGAGCGCGTGGGCGAGTTCGTTGTGGCGATGCGCCGACGCCGGCGTGTATTCGGTGATGGTGAAGCGCTTCTCGTCCTCGCGAGTCCGAAGCAGCGCCTCCACCGTGCCGGCGAAGTGCCCGATCACCGCGTTGCCGGACCCGACCAGGATCTGCGCGTGGAACGCGATGTCGGCCTCGAGGAAGGCGCGCCCGTCGCGGGCGATATTGGCTGCCACCATCGTCTCGGCCGCCGCCGCCACGGCATCCCTCTGCTCTGGCGTCATGAGGCGCGCGCTCAGCCGTGCCGCGACGGGTTCGATGCCGAGTCGCAGCTCGAGCAGCTCCCGCATCTGCGTGAAGTACTCGGCGCCGCGGCCTCGCCACACGATGATGTGCGGGTTCATCAGGTCCCAGGACTCCCGAGGAAGCACCTGCGTGCCGAGGCGCTGGCGCGGTTCGACCATGCCGAGCGACTGCAGCACCCGGAGCGCCTCGCGAATGACGGAACGTGAGACGGCGAAGGTTTGGCTGATCTGGTCGAGGTTGAGGATGTCGCCGGCCGCGTAGCCCCCGTCGACGATTTCCTGCCCGAGGGAGTTCACGACGCGTGCGTGAAGGCCTCGTTCGCGCCAGGGTTCGCCGCCCACACCACGGTTCATTGTCGCTTCGCTCCCTGCGCGGGCTTTTTCGCGCGTCGTTCGTAAAAAGGTTGACGGTGTCGCTCTCGGCGTGTAACACTCTATAAATCTGATTTATCAGATTTATCAAACGCGTGCTGCACCTCCACTATGCCTGACTCACGGCGGATGCGAGGCCGGCGCGTGCACCACATATGACGATGAGGTCGCAGGGACGCGGCCTCGGAACGGACTTCAGATGATTCTCGCCCTCGCCACCGCACCGCCGGTCGCCCCGATCCAACCGGCCGGCAGCGACCTGCAGCTCATCATCGCTGCGATCGTCGGCGTCGCCGTCATCATCCTGCTCATCACCTGGCTCAAGGTGCACCCGTTCCTCGCCCTCGCGATCGGCGCCATCGGCGTCGGCGTCGGCGCTGGGCTGGCCCCGAGCGCGGCGGTCCTCAGCTTCGGCAACGGTTTCGGCGCCACCATGGCCGGCGTCGGCATCCTGGTCGGGTTCGGAGCCATGTTCGGCAAGCTGCTGGCCGACTCCGGCGGAGCCGACCGCATCGTCGACTCGCTCGTCAGCCGCTCGACCGCGCGCACGCTGCCGTGGACGATGGCTCTCATCGGCGGCCTGATCGGCCTGCCCATGTTCTTCGAGGTCGGGCTCGTGCTGCTCATCCCGGTGATCATCCTCGTCGCCCGTCGCAGCGGAGTGTCACTCATTCGCATCGCGATCCCGGCCCTCGCCGGCCTCTCGGTCATGCACGGCCTCGTGCCGCCGCACCCGGGCCCGCTCGTCGCCGTCACCACCCTCGGCGCGAACCTCGGCCTGACGCTGGCCATCGGCGTGCTCATCGCCATTCCGACCGTCATCATCGCCGGCCCGGTGTTCAGCAAGTTCGCCGCCCGCTGGGTGACCCTGCCCGTGCCCGAGATGTTCGTGACGCCCGAAGACCGCGGCATCGACGTCGCCACGATCAAGCGCCCGAGCACCCTCGTCGCGGTCACCGGCATCCTCCTTCCGGTCGTCCTGATGCTGGCTCGTTCGATCGCGGATGCCCTCGCACCCGGCTCGACCGCGCCGCTCAACGCCACGCTCGACTTCCTCGGCACCCCGATGATCGCCCTCGGCCTGGCCGTCATCTACGCGATGATCGCGTTCGGACGCGGCGGCGGCATGGACCGCACCGCCGTCTCGAAGTCGCTCGCCGACTCGCTGCCTCCCATCGCGGGCATCCTCCTCATCGTGGGCGCCGGCGGAGGATTCAAACAGGTCCTGATCGACACCGGGATCGGAACCGTCATCGCCAACGCCGTGAACGGCAGCAGCGTCTCCGTGCTCCTGCTGGCCTGGATCGTGGCAGCACTCATCCGCGTGGCAACGGGCTCGGCGACTGTCGCGACCGTGACGGCCGCCGGCATCCTCGCCCCGGTGGCAGCCAACCTGGGCGGCACCGATGTGTCGCTGATGGTGCTGGCCATCGGAGCCGGCTCGCTGTTCCTCTCGCACGTCAACGACGCCGGCTTCTGGCTCGTCAAGGAGTACCTCGGCACGACCGTCGGCCAGAACCTCAAGACCTGGACCGTGATGGAGTGCATCATCTCCGTCACCGGGCTCGCCGGTGTTCTCCTGCTGAACATCGTGATCTAGCGTGATGGAGGACCAGCAGCCCGTACTCGTGGTCATGGGCGTGTCCGGATCCGGCAAATCGACGGTGGCCGGCATTCTTGCCGGCCAGCTCGGCTGGGACCTGGAGGAAGGCGACGACCTCCACCCGGCCGAGAACGTGGCCAAAATGGCCGCGGGGCATCCGCTCACCGACGAGGATCGGGCACCCTGGCTCGACACCATCTCGTCGTGGATCATCGAACACACCATGGCCGGGGTGCCGGGCATCATCACGTGCTCGGCGCTCAAGCGCCGCTACCGCGACGTGCTGCGCGAGAAGAACGTCATCTTCGTGCACCTGACCGGGTCGAAGGATCTCATCGGACGCCGGCTGGCCACCCGGCTCGACCATTACATGCCGCCGTCGCTGCTCGACTCGCAGGTGGCCACCCTCGAGCCGCCGGAGCCTGACGAACGGGCCATCACGATCGACGCCGGCCGTGCGCCGGCCGAGGAAGCCGCGGAGATCGTGCGGCGGCTCGGGCTCACCCCGCGCGCCGGGTCGTCGACCCTCGGCGCGGCCGAGCCCGGCAAGTCATCCGTGGCCAGGCGAACCGAGGCGTCGGATTCCTGAGGCATGAGGCCCGGGGCTCACGCTGTGGCAGCGGATGCCTTAATCCTCGCCGATGTCCTCGTTCCACAGCTCGGGGTTCGTCGCGATGAACTCGCCCATCATGCTGATCAAGGCTTGGTCATTTGCGACCGTCAGCTCGACGCCATTCTCGGCCAGCCAGTCCTGACCGCCCATGAAGTTGCGGTCGTCGCCGACCACGACCCTGCCGATTCCGAACTGCCGGACGAGCCCTGAGCAGTACCAGCACGGCGAGAGCGTGGTCACCATAACGGTGTCGCGATAGCTGCGCTGGCGCCCGGCATTGTGGAAGGCGTTCGTTTCGGCGTGCATCGCTGCGTCGCCGTCCTGCACGCGGCGGTTGTGGCCGCTGCCCAGGAGGGTGCCGTCGGCGGAGAACAGCGCGGCGCCGATCGGGATCCCGCCTTCCGCAGCGCCCAGCCCGGCCTCGGCCGCCGCGACCGCGAGTTTCTCGGCGTCGCTGGCGAAGACCTCGCCGACCGCGAAGCTCATGCCACCTCGTCCGCAGCGTCGACGCCGATCACGACCGACGGGATACCGCTTCGCGCCTCCCCGACCCTGGGCTTGATGACTCCGAACGCGACGTAGTACACGACGGCGGAAATCACCAGGCCCACGACTGCCGTCAGGTCGCCAACCTCAGACCAGGCCTTCGGAATGATGCCCACGTAGAACGTCTGGTTGGAGAAGAGGGCGATCGAGACGACGAGTCCGACGACGAAGGCGATCACGCCCGCGGCGTTGCGGTACCGAGCGTGCTCTGTCACGAGGGTCGCCACCTCGGTGTTCCGTCGCAGATAGCGGTCGACGAGCACGACCCCGAGCCACGGCGCAATCCAGTACGCGATCACGAGCAGGAAGTTCTCGTACCTGGCGCCTGCGTCCGGCAGGGCACTCCAGGCGACGACGAAGCCGACGATGCCGAATCCGAGGGCGACGATCGCCCGCCGAAGCGCGAAGGGGATCTTGATCCCGGCCGCGAGGAACGACATGGCGCCCGAGTAGACGTTGAGCGCGTTCGCCGCGATCGCGCCGACCGTAATCGCGACGAGCGTCAGGTTGCGGATGACGTCGGGCATGCTCGCGGTGAACGAGTCGGTGGGGCTGTCGGGGTTGAAGCCGGCGATGGTCGCTGCGGCCGCGCCCGCGGCCATCAGCACGATGCAGGCCACGAAGTTGCCGAGCCCGGCCGCCCACGCGATCGTCCGTGGGCTCGTCGTTGCCGGCAGGTAGCGGCTGTAGTCGGATGCGTAGGGGTTCCAGCCGGCGGCGTAGCCGAATGCCGCTCCGGCTGCGAGCGTGAACCCGCCGAAGCTGAATCCGCCGCCCTGCACCGGCGCGCCGATGTTGGCGTGCAGGAAGATCGTGACCGTGGCGACGAGGAAGATCGCGCCGAGCACGTAGGTGGCGTAGCGCTCGAAGATCTGCACCAGGTCGTGCCCGATGAAGGCGACGGCGACCTCGACCACGACCACGATGAGCAGGCTGAGCACGGGTGGCATCCCGGTGAGGCTGGACAGGGCGAAGGCGCCGCTGACCGAGTTGACGGCGAACCAGCCGATGCCCGCCATGACGGTGTTCAGGGCGGCGGGAAGGATGTTGCCGCGATAGCCGAAGGCGGTGCGGCTCAGCACCATCTGCGCGAGCCCGTCGCGGGGCCCCCACGTGGAGAGCAGCCCCTGCGTCAGCGCGCCGACCGCTGTTCCGAGCACGAGCGCCGCCATCGCCTGCCAGAACCCCAGGCCGAAGAACGAGACCGCGATCACGCCAACGAAGATCGTGGCGAACTCGAGGTTCGGCGCGGTCCAGGTCGCGACCAATTGCCACGGGGATCCGTGTCGCCTATCCAGCGGAATTGCCTCGATCCCACCCGGCTCGACGATCGTGGGCTTCACTGGGGCAGGGGCAGTTCGTACCGCGGCATCACTCATGTTGGGAGTCTAGGGATCGGCGACACGCCAGCCGGTCGCCATGCCGAACTCGTCACATGCTGTTTACATGTGCGCGGCATGAACGCGCTTTGCCGGTTGGATCAGGGCTTCCAGACCATCAGCACGACGACGAGCACGAGCAGTAGCGAGACGATGCCGGAGCCCATCGCGATGCGCGAGTAGCCGGCGACCTTGGCTCCGGCCGTGGAATCGGCCGTCAGCGCCTCGGCGGCGGAATGGAACGCCGGCACGACGAGGAACAGGTTCAGCGCGAGGGCGATGGCGTAGGCGACGAGCGAGAGCCACACCCAGGTCGACCCGAACGAGAAGTGCTCCTTCGGGTCGCTCACGCCGAGGGCGCCGAACCCGAGGACGACGACGAGCAGCGACAGCAGCGTGAACACGTAGACCGACTTCGCCAGGGTGGTCACCTGGCCGGCCTCGCCGGCGCGGATTGCCCGCATCCCCGTCATCGGGAGGATGGCCATCGGGCCGACGATGAAAACGCCGGCGACCACGTGAAGAACGTTGAAAACTGTATCCATGGCTTCAGGGTAGGGCACCGCTGACATCCCGCGTGCGTGCGCCCGCGCTCGGTCGTTATAAGTTTGTCTGCACAATAGTGCAGCCACGGATGGATCCAGATGGACAACAGGCGGCAGCGAAACATCGCGCTGCTCGTCGCCGGAACGTTCTTCATGGAGATCCTCGACGGGACCATCCTCGCCACGGCCGCCCCGAGCATCGGGCTGGCGTTCTCGGTGCCCTCCGCCGCCGTCGGCGTCACGATCACCGCCTACCTGCTCACGCTCGCTGTGCTCATCCCGCTCAGTGGGTGGATCACCGAGCGCCTCGGCGCGCGGCGTGTGTTCCTCGCCGCCATTGCGATCTTCGTCGTCGCTTCGGTGCTCTGCGCGGCCAGCACGAGCCTCGTCGAACTCACCCTGATGCGGGTTGTGCAGAGCATGATCACCACGTATGCGTCCTGGCATTGGATCTTCCTGGTGAATGTTCCGCTCGGCGTTGTCGCCTTCGTCGCTGCCTGGCGGCTGCTGCCGCGTCAGCCTTCGAAGACGCCGCCGCGGCTGGATTGGCTCGGCCTCCTGCTCACCGGGGCCGGGCTGGGGGCGCTCGTCTCTGCGGGTTCCCTCATATCGGATGGCGCGGCGGCCGCGATCGGGTCGGCCGTGCTCGCCGTGACGGGTGTGGCCCTGTGCGGGGCGGCCGTGCTGCACTTTCGGCGCACGCGGCATCCGCTGCTCGGCCTTGGCTCGATGGGGATCGAGACGTTCCGGCTGTCGCACTCGAGCGGATCCGTCTTCCGGATGACGATCAGCGCCGTGCCCTTCCTGCTGCCGCTCCAGTTCCAGGATGCGTTCGGCTGGTCTCCGGTGCTGTCCGGCACCGTCGTGCTGTTCCTCTTCGTCGGCAATATCGCCATCAAGCCCGCCACGACTCCCCTGCTGAATCGGTTCGGTTTTCGCGCCGTCACGGTCGCCGCCACGCTCGGCGCGTCCCTGAGCATGGCCCTCTCGGCCTTCCTGTCGGACGCGACCCCGCTCCCGCTGATCGTCGCGCTCATGCTGTTCAGCGGGGTCGTGCGCTCGACGGGCTTCACGGCGTACAACACGATCGCCTTCACCGACGTCGGCTCCGCCGCGATGACGGATGCCAACACGCTGGCGTCGACGCTGCAGCAGGTCGCCGCCGGGTTCGGCGTCGCCCTCGGGGCCGTCGCCCTGCGCGGCGGCGAGGTGCTGGGCGCCGCCGCCGGCCCCGGGGATGCGGGCGCGTTCCGGTTCGGCTTCCTGGTGCTCGCCGCGCTCACGCTGCTCTGCACGCTCGGGGCGCTGCGCGCCTCGCCGACCGCCGGCGACAACCTGCGGCGTAACTCAAGCCCGGGCGCGGCGGGGGTGGCCTAGATTGATCGGAAACCTCATTGACGCAAGGGAGCACTGATGACTGGTTGGCGAATCAGGGACTTCCACTCCGATGACCTGGACGGAATCCTGCACCTGTGGGAGGAAATCACGGCAGCGAAGACCGAGCCGGTCTACGGACTGTCAGAGGTGCTCGCCTCCTGCCAGAAGGACCACGCCGTCGTCGCCGTCCACGGCGAGGAGGTGGTGGGCGCGGCTGTCGGTCGCGCCGCCCACGCCCAGGGCTGGATCGTCTTCCTCGCCACGGCGAGCGACTGGCAGAGCCAGGGCGTTGGAACGGCCATGCTGGCCGCCCTCGAAAAGAGGATGGCGCCGGCCGGGCTGACGAAGCTCTCCGCGCTCATGCCAGAGACCGCCACCCGCGTCGACGCGTTCCTCAACCGGGGCTTCGAGCTCAAGAAGAACCTCCGCTACTTCGAGCGCCACATCCCGGTGCAGCGGGAGGAGCTGAGGTCGCTGAACGAGCTCGGCGGACGGATCCTGGCGCGGGACCTGTGGGCGGCCGTCGGCGGCATGCAGCGGGAGAAGGAACTGCTCGAACGCCGGCTCGTCATGCCGCTCGCGAAGCCGGACCTGGCCGAACAGTACGGGGTCGTCCCGCCGAAGGCCGTCGTGCTCTTTGGGCCCCCCGGCACCGGCAAGACGACCTTCGCCAAGGCGATCGCCTCCCGGCTCGAGTGGCCGTTCGTCGAGGTTTTCCCGTCGCGGCTCGCCGCGGATCCCAAGGGCCTCGCCGGCGCGCTCCGGGAGACGTTCCTGAAGATCTCGGAGCTCGAACACGTGGTCGTGTTCATCGACGAGGTGGAGGAGATCGCTGCGCAGCGCGGGGGCGAGCCGCCGTCGGCGCTCCAGGGCGTGACCAACGAGCTGCTGAAGATCATCCCGGCCTTCCGGGAGCAGTCCGGCCGGCTTCTGGTCTGTGCGACCAACTTCATCCGGGCGCTCGATTCGGCGTTCCTCCGGCACGGCCGGTTCGACTACGTCATCCCGATCGGCCTGCCCGATGCCGCGGCCCGCCAGGCCATCTGGGAACGGTACGTCCCGGAGTCCGTTGCCGGCCTCGTCGAACTCGACGCGCTGGTTCTCGCGAGCGACGGCTTCTCGCCGGCGGACATCGAATACGCCGCCCGCCGAGCATCGCAGGAGGCCCTGGAGCGGGCCTTGTTCGCCGGCGCCGACCAGTCAACGCCCGGCGGCCCGCTCACCGCCGACTACCTCGCGGCCATCCAGTCGACCCGCACCACCGTCTCCTCGCAGGTCGCCGCCGAGTTCCTCGAGGACATCGAGCGGCTGGCCCGGCTTTAGCCCGCTGCCGGCGGCCTGCAGCGAAGGAACGCGAGGGAACCGTCAATGGCCAGCGTGCCGCCGGAGTGGGGAATGAGGATCGTGTCGCCGGCCCGGAGTTCCATCACCGATCCGCTCCCGGTGGTCAGGGTTCCTGCTCCATCGAGCACGACCAGCGTGCTGAAGCCGGGATCCAGCACCGTCGCATCCGTGATGTCGTGGAACTCGGCCCTGAAGTACGGCTCGGCCCCGGCGGCCAGCGTGTCTGCGCCTGAGCCGCCCCTCACGACGAGCCCGTGCACCTGATCCCAGGTCCACGCTGTCCTGTCCGTGGCCTGGAGCGCCGCGTCGAAGCCAATGCCGAGATGACCGTCGCGGGGACCGTCGATGGCGAACGTCTTCCACTCGAGCAGGATCGAGAGGTCCTCCGGCTCCTGCACCTCGACGAGGAAGATGCCGGCACCGATCGAGTGCGGCAACCCCGCCGGCACAAACACGCTGTCCCCCGGCCGTACCTCAATCGTGTGCATCGCCGCCATCAGGGCGTCGGTGTCCTGGGTCTCGACCCAGCCGGCCAGTTCCGCTGCATCGACGTCACGCTGAAATCCGAGGTGGACGGTGCCTCCGTCGAGGATGTACCAGGCCTCCGCTTTGCCGTGCAGCACCCCGAGGTGCTCCTGCGCGAACGCTCCGTCCGGGTGGATGTGCACGGGCAGCCGTTCGCCCGCGTCGAGGAGCTTGACGAGCAGTTTCGTGTCAGCTCCGAAGGCCGCCAGGTGCTCGGCCCCGAGCCAGGCATCCGGATGCTCGCGGATTTCGTCGATCAGGAGCGTGCCGCCGGGCAGACGGGTGAGGCCCGCCTCCGACTCCCCGAAAAGTGTCGTCGTGGAAGCGACCCAGTCCTCCGGCACGCGGTCGCCCTCCGCCGCAAATTTACGGAAGTCGCGGATCTTGCCGCCCCCGCGATAGAACCTGTCGGCCGGCTGGTTGCCGGCCAGGCGCTCCGGCCCGCTCATGCCGGCACGGGCGCGGCGACGCGCAGCGAGTCCTTCGCCGCCCGCACGACGGCTTCGGTGGTGATGCCGAATTCCTGGAAGAGGCGCTGCGCGCTGGCGGATGCGCCGAAGTGCTCGAGCGAGATGGAGCGGCCGTCGTCGCCGACCAGGTCCCGCCACCCCTGGGCGATTCCGGCCTCGACCGAGACGCGTGCCTTGACGTCCGCAGGCAGAATCCGCTCGCGGTAGGCCTCGTCCTGGCGGTGGAACCATTCGAGGCAGGGGATGGAGAGCACGCGGGTCGGGATGCCCTCGGCCTGCAGCTCTTCCCTCGCCCGCACGGCCAGTTGCACCTCGGAGCCGGTCGCCAGGAGAATGACCTGCGGGTTGGTGCTCACCCCATCGGTGGCGGCCTCGGCCAGCACGTAGGCACCGCGTGCCGCGCCGTCCGCGGAACCAAAGGTGTCGCCGGCGGCCTCGCCCTCGCCGCGGGCGTAAGTGGGGATATTCTGCCGGGTCAGCACGATGCCGGCCGGGTTCTTCGTGTTCTCCAGGATGGTCTTCCAGGCGATGCTGACCTCGTTGGCGTCACCGGGGCGAACGACGTCGAGGCCAGGGATGGCGCGCAGGGAGGCGAGCTGTTCCACCGGCTGGTGGGTCGGGCCGTCTTCACCGAGGCCGATCGAGTCGTGCGTCCACACATAGATCGATGGAACGCCCATCAGCGCGCCGAGACGGATCGCCGGGCGCTGGTAGTCGCTGAAGATCAGGAAGGTTCCGGAGAACGCCCGGGTGCCACCGGCCAGGGTGATGCCGTTGACGATGGCCGCCGCGGCGTGTTCACGGATGCCGAAGTGCAGCACGCGCCCGTAGGGGTTGCCGGACCAGGCATCCGTCTGCCGGGAGGCTGGAATGAAGGACGGTGAGCCCTCGATCGTGGTGTTGTTGGACTCGGCGAGGTCTGCGGACCCCCCCCAGAGCTCGGGCAGCACCGGGCCGATGGCGTTCAGAACCTTGCCGGAGGCCGCGCGGGTGGAAACGTCCTTGCCCGGCTCGAAGTCCGGCAGGGAATCGTGCCAGCCGTCCGGCAACCGGTGCGCTACCATGCGCTCGAGCAGGGCGTTGCCGTCGGGATTGGCGGCCTTCCAGGCGGTGAAACCCTCTTCCCACCGCTCGCGGCCGGCGGCGCCGCGTGCGACTACCTCCCGTGCGTGGGCGAGGATCTCGGGGTCGACGACGAAGGAGCGCTCCGGGTCGAAGCCGAGCACCTCCTTCAGCGCCGCGACCTCCTGGCCGCCGAGGGCGGAGCCGTGGATCTTGCCGGTGTTCTGTTTCGCCGGCGCGGGGAATCCGATGATGGTGCGCAGCGAAATGATCGAGGGCCTGGACGTTTCCGCCTTGGCCGCGACCAGCGCGCCGTAGAGCTCCTGGACGTCCTCGACGTACTCGCCGGTCCGAGTCCAGTCGACCCGCTGCACGTGCCAGCCGTAGGCTTCGTAGCGTTTCAGGACGTCCTCGGTGAAGGAAATGTCCGTGTCATCCTCGATCGAAATGTGGTTCTCGTCGTAGACCACGACGAGGTTGCCCAGCTCCTGGTGGCCGGCCAGCGACGATGCCTCCGACGTCACGCCTTCCTGCATGTCGCCATCCGAGGCGATCACCCAGATGGTGTGGTCGAACGGGCTGGTGCCCTCGGCCGCGTCGGCATCGAGGAGACCGCGCAGGCGACGCTGGGAGTAGGCGAAGCCCACGGCTGATGCCAGTCCCTGGCCGAGCGGCCCGGTGGTGATCTCGACGCCGGCGGTGTGCTTGTATTCCGGGTGACCGGGAGTCAGCGAGCCCCAGGTGCGCAGGGCCTGGAGGTCCGTCAGCTCGAGCCCGTAGCCGGAGAGGTAGAGCTGGATGTAGAGCGTCAGGGACGTGTGTCCGGGCGAGAGGATGAACCGGTCGCGGCCGATCCAGTGCGGATCCGTCGGGTCGTGACGGAGCAGCTTCTGGAAGAGGAGATAGGCCGCGGGGGCCAGGCTCATGGCCGTTCCCGGGTGTCCGTTCCCGACCTTCTCCACGGCATCCGCGGCGAGCACGCGGATGGTGTCGACGGCCTTCCGGTCCAGGTCAGTCCAGGTCAGGTCGTGAGCTTCGGAATTCGGCACGGTGATGGTCTCTCTCTGTTGTTTATGTAAGTTCTGTTGCGTGTCAGTCGGGCCGTCGGGCGGCCGGGGCTACGCCTGCGGCGTGACGATGGATTTGAGGACACCCGGCTGGGTCGTCGAGCGAAGAGCGGCATCCACCTCGGTGAGGGCGAAGTGGCCCGTCACCATGGAATCGAGGTCGACCTTGCCGGAGCGGACGAGTTCGATGGCGATTGGCCAGGTGTTCGCGTAGCGGAAGATCCCGGTCACGATGAGTTCGCGGTTTTGGATCACCGGGATCGGCAGAGGGATCTCCGGGGCACCCATTCCGACCAGCACCACCACGCCTCCCGGCCGTACCGTCCTGATGCCCGACTGCACGGCGCTGGCGGCGCCCGACGCGTCGACGAAGACGTCGACGTCGAGCCCGAGGGTCGTGATGTCCTCGGCGAGCGGATCGATCGTCCGGGTTGCCCCGAACGCGACCGCCTGGGCTCGCCGCTCTGCGCTCACGTCGGACATGATGATCTCGCTGGCGCCGTAGGCCCTGGCGACCTGCGCGGTGACGATTCCAATGGGGCCGGCTCCGGTGATGAGCACTCGGCTGCCGACGGTTATGCCGCCCTTCTGCGCGGTGGCGATGGCCACCGACAGGGGCTCCATC
The DNA here is from genome assembly GCA_036723055.1 of Microbacteriaceae bacterium. Taxonomy (GTDB): domain Bacteria; phylum Actinomycetota; class Actinomycetes; order Actinomycetales; family Microbacteriaceae; genus Cryobacterium. Next base: position 12,298 of record DAIMHX010000035.1, on the reverse strand, counting down.
AGCGCTGCGGCGTCATCGCTGACCGAATCGGGCACCGCCCACGCGAAATGCGACTGGATGGCGACGTACTGGGCGAAAGCGCCATCGACGCCGGGGGTGGCGTAGAACCGCATGCCCGGATCAAGGTTGTACCGTCCGGCCAGGGTTTCCCGCGACGTCGGGGTGGGACGCTGGGGCTCAATCGACACACGCTGGCCCACGCGGGCCGGGTCGACGTCCGACCCAACGGCGACGATCCTGCCGCCGGATTCGTGTCCGAGCACGAGGGGTGCGTCGACGACCCAGTCGCCCAGGTGGCCGTCGTGCCAGAAGTGCACGTCGGAGCCGCAGACGCCGACGGCCGTGACCTCGACCAGCACCTGGTCGGCGTCAAGCGCGGGAACGGGCCGGTCCTCGACGGTGAGGGACTGGGCGGCGAGCAGAACGCTGGCGCGCATGGTTGCAGTAAGCGTGGTCATGAGGCTCCTTCGTGTGTGGCTGATGGGTGGCCGATTTTCGGCGCGACGACGACGCGGATGCCCTGGGACCGCAGTCGGCTGACGTGCTCCTCTGGGGTTGCGGCATCGACGATGACGACGTCGAATTCGTTGAGGTGCGCCAGCGCATGGAGTGCGCGCTTCTCGAACTTGGTGTGATCGACCAGGAGGATGCGTGTGGCCGCGGCATCGAACATCGCGCGCTTGATGTCGATCGTCTCGAGCGTCTGGTGGAAGCAGGTGTCGTCCGTGATGGCGGAGGTGGACATGAAGAACGTGTCAGCGCGGAGCTGGGAGATGGCTTCATGCGTCATCCTCCCCATGAAGCTGCTGCACCAGTTGTAGTAGTCCCCGCCGAGGGCGAGAAGGGAGATGCCACGCATCCCGGTGAGTTGATTCATCAGGGTGAGCACGTTGGTGATGACGGTCAGCGGGGTCTTGGACGACAGGTGCTTCGCGAGGTGCATCACCGTGGTCGAGTCATCGAGGAAGATGGCCTGGCCGGGTTCGATGAACTCCAGCGCGGCCACGGCGAGGGACTCCTTTTCGGCGACCTGTCTGCTCGCGCGGTAGACATCGCTGGATTCCACGAGGCTGGTGGAGAGGGCGGTCGCCACTCCCCTGGACTTCCGCAGGAGGCCCCTGGCCTCCAGCTCGTCGAGATCGCGGTGAACCGTCATGAGGCTGATGTCGAAGCGTTCGGCGAGCTGTTCAATGCGCACGGCGCCCTCGGCCATCACTGCTTCGGTGATGGCACGCTGCCGGGTGAGCTGCCGCGATTGCCGGCCATCTGCTGGGAGGTGATCCACGTTCATGGTGATCGAGTCCACACTTTCGGTATCGGTATCGGTATCGGCGTCGGAATTCGTCATCGTACCCTTCAGGCGTCGCCCGACCGGCGACGGAGCGGGGCCCTGGCTTCGTCGAGAACGAGCTCCAGCGCAGCGGGGTCGTGCGCGAATCGACCGAGGAAGAGCCCGTCGACCGAGCCGCCGAGTGTTCCGAGCAGGCCGGGGCCTGCGCTGCCGCCATAGATGACCCGGGAGGCTTCGAACCCTGGGCGCGTGCGGAGCCAGTCTTTCAACCGTGCCGAAACCGCGGCGACGTAGTCGGCACTCGCCGAGTGCGCTGCGCCGATCGCCCAATTGGGTTCGTATGCCACAACGAGCGGCAGGGCATCGTTCTTTCCGGTGAGACCCTCGAGCGCGGACTCCAGCTGGCGAACGCAGGTGGCGGCGGCCTCATCGGGCGAGCCGATCTCGTGTTCGCCGATGCAGAGCACTGGCGTCAGGGAGTTGCGCACGGCCGCGGCGAGTTTGCGGTTGACCACGGCGTCGTCCTCGCCAAACAGCCCGCGCCGTTCGGCATGCCCGACCTCCACGAAGCTGCAGCCGAGGTCGCGCAGGTCGGCGCCGCTGACCTCGCCCGTGTAGGGGCCCCGGTCTTCCCAGAACAGGTCCTGGGCGCCGACCGCGACCGCCGTGTCGGCGAAGATGTCAATCGCGGCGGTGAGGGACGAGAACGCGGGAAGCGCGAACAGCGACACCGCGCCGGAGGAGACCGCTTCGTGCCGGCGCGCCAGCTCCGCCACCGCGGTGCACCACTCGATGGTGCGACGCGGGCCGAAATACATCTTGAGGCTCACCCCAAGCAGCACGGGTGCGGCGTCAGGACGGTTCATTGTTTTCGTAGTCGGACAGGAGCGACACCTTGTCGGCGGAAGCGGAGGCTTCATCGAATTCATAGGTCAGCCATTCCCTGGCGAGGCGACGGGCGAGTTCCAGCCCGACGACCCGCTGGCCGAAGGTGAGCACCTGCGCGTTGTTGCTCAGAACGGCACGCTCGACCGAGAAGCTGTCGTGGGCGGTGACCGCCCGGATGCCCTTCACCTTGTTCGCGGCGATGGCGACGCCGAGGCCCGTGCCGCAGACGAGCAGCGCGCGGTCCGCCTTGCCGGCGGCGACCAGTTCCGCGGCCGCGATGGCGACCGTCGGGTAGGGCGTGTGGTTGTCAGCGTCCACCCCGACGTCCTGCACGGATTCGACCAGGTCGCTTGCCTCGAGGTCGGCTTTCAGTGCCTCCTTGTAGGCGTACCCGGCATCGTCACAGCCGACGACAATTCGAAGTTTCCGGCTCATTTGTCTTCTCCTTGCTCACTTTTCAATATCTTCGCGACGGCGTCGATCGCCAGCGCGAGGGAGACCGCCCCAGGGTCGGGACTGCCAAGACTCTTCTCCATGTGCGGCCGAGCCCGTCCGATTTTCGGCAGGAGGTCGGCGGTCGCGTCGGCGGCTTCGGAGGCCACGACGGCCGCCGCGGCCCAGGACTCCGTCGCCGAGATCCCGCGGTTCGCGGACTCGGCCAGGGCGACTGCGACCGGTGACAGGACGTCGACCATGGTCTTGTCGCCGAGCTGCGCCTTGCCGAAGCGGGCGATGGCGTCCAGCGCCCCGGCGACGCCGGCCGCGAGGCGCGTCGCCGTCGGCCGTTCCAGGTCGCCGACCTGCGCGGCGACCTCGCGGAGGGCGAGCCCCCACAGCGCACCTGACGTTCCGCCTGCGCGATCCGCCCAGGCGTCGCCGGCCCGCGACAGGATGCTGCCGGCTCCCGCGCCGCGCTCGGCCGCATCCGTCGCCGCGGCCAGGGCCGCCGTCGCACCGCGTTGCATGCCGATGCCGTGGTCGCCGTCGCCGGCCACCGAGTCGAGGCGGCCCAGTTCGTCAACGTTGGCGTCGATGACATCCTTGATGGCGCGAATGCTCGCGAGCGCCACGGCGCCGGCTTCCCTCGACTCGTCGCTGGCGTCGGGGATGGTGTCCTCGACGGATTCAGGGGCGTCAAGGTCGGCGCCCACCACGCTCGGCGCAACGGCGCCCTTGCGATAGGCGGCCGCGTAGGCCGGGGAACTCCAGGCCGCCTCGAGGTCGGCGTCGAGCCAGAAGAGGGTAAGCGACACGCCTGCCATCTGGAAGCTCGTCACGAGCTCGCCCACCTCGGGTTCGACGACCTCCAGGCCCTGCTCGGCGAGCAACGCGGCAACGCTGAGATAGGTGACGAAGAGTTCCTCATACTTGACCGAGCCGAGGCCGTTGAGGATGACCCCGACGCGCCGGCCCGCAACGGTCGTGATGTCGGTCGGTCGCGCCTCGAGCAGACCGGAGACGAGCAGTTCGGCGAGGCCGTGGGCCGTCGGGATGTCCTGCTCATCGATGCCCGGTTCGCCGTGGATGCCCATGCCGACGGCCATCCGGCCCTTCGGCACGGTGAACAGCGGCGTGGAGGCTCCCGGCAGGGTGCATCCGGAGAACGCAACGCCGAAGGACTGCGTGTGCTCATTGGCGCGATCGGTCAGGGCCCACACCTCGTCGAGCGTGCTGCCGCGCTCGGCCGCCCAGGCGGCGGCTCGGAACACGGCCAGGTCGCCGGCGATGCCGCGACGTTTGTGCTTCTCCTCGCGCGACGCGCTGAAGATGTCATCGGTGACGACGACCGTTCGGCAGGGGATTCCCTCGGATATCAGGCGTGCCTGGGCCTGGTCGAAGTTGAGAACGTCACCGGCGTAGTTGCCGTACGTGAACAGGATGCCGGCGCCGGCGGACACGGCCTTGGCGACCGTGTAGATCTGCTGGGCCGACGGGGAGGCGAAGAGGTTACCCATGGCCGAACCGTGGGCGAGGCCCTGGCCGACCAGCCCGGCGAATGCGGGGTAGTGGCCCGATCCACCGCCGATCACGACGGCGACCTGCCCTTGCGGGGTGCGGGATGCCCGGACGACGCCGCCCTGTACCTTGCGCACGAGCGATTCATTCGCTGCCACGAATCCATCGATGAGTTCATCTGCGAACTCGACGGGGTCATTGAAGAGGTAGGTCATGGTGCTGGCGCCTCCAAGGCGAGGAACAGGAAGCTGATCCTGAAGTCGGATGTGGTTACGATGGCCTCGACGCGCTGCTGCTGCTGCTGCGCCGAGGCGTCCGGGTCGGCACCGCCAGAAACACCTGGCGGCACCGAACCCGGCGCTGTTTCTTGCTACTCGCTCAGACCGAACGAGGTGTACTTTGCGATGTTGTCGGCGTTGATGAGCACGCAGTCGAAGGACTGCTTCTCCGTGGCAGCGCCGGTCTTGCCGGTCTTCAGGAACTTGTCGGCCTGGTCGACGGCCGCAGTCGAGAAGCTCACGACGGGCTGGAGGACCGTGTACTTGAGGGTTCCCTCCTTCACGGCTGCAGCAGCATCCGGTGCTCCATCGAAGCCACCGACGGTCACCTTGGCGATCATGCCGGCTTCCTTGAGCGCGGCGATCGCGCCGAGGGCCATCTGGTCGTTACCGGCGATGACGCCCTGGATGTCGGGGTGAGCCGTCAACAGGGTCTGCATCTTGTCGTGGCCTTCCTTAGCGTCCCAGTCGGCGACCTCCTGGCCGACGAGCTTCAGGTCGGGGTACTGCGAGAGCACCGTCTTGTAGCCATTGGAGCGGGTGGCGGCGTTGTTGTCAGACGGCTTGCCGAGGAGCTCGACGTAGTTGCCCTTGCCTCCGATGGCCTTGACGAACTCCGTCGCGCCGAGGGCCGCGCCCTGGGCGTTGTTGGAGACGAGTTGGGCGGTGGCGAGGCCTTCCTTGTTGATCTCGGCGTTCACGAGGAAGACGGGGATCTTGGCGTCGACGGCCTTCTGCACCGCTCCGATCGAGCCGTTGGCGTCGGCCGGGTCGAGGATGATCGCGACCGACTTGTTGGTGATCGCGGTATCGACCAGGTCGCTTTCGAGCTTCGTGTCGGCCTTGTGCGCCGCCACGTTCGTGGTGTAGCCAAGCTTCGTCGCTTCGGCCTTTGCGGCGTCACCCTCTGCGGTCCAGTACGGGTTGGCCGGGTCGTTCACGATGATGCTGATGAGGCCGCCGGCCTTGCCAGGGGCGGCGCTCGTGGTGTCGGTTGCCCCGCCACCGGATGACGAACATCCGGCGAGTGCGACGACGCTGAGTGTTACGGCAAGCGCTGCTGCTGCTGCTGCTGCTTTGCGAAACATGCTGCTTTCCTTTCGGTGTGGATGTCGACCGACGTATGTCAGTCGACGATCTTCTCTGTCGCGGCGCCGGCGAGGGCCGGAGTGCCGGGAGGCGAAGATGCTGTGGGGGTTGCGGTGGTGCTGGTCGAAGCCTTGCGGCCCTTGTACTGCACCGCATTGAGGAGGACGGCCAGAACGATGACGGCGCCCTTGAAGACCATTTGCCAGTACTCGGAGACTCCGATGATGACGAGCCCGTCGGAGAGGAAGCCGATCACGAAGGCGCCGAGGAGGGTGCCGCGCACGGTGCCCCGGCCACCCATGAGGCTTGCCCCGCCGATGACGACCGCGGCGATGGCGGTCAACTCGAAGGTCGTGCCGGCCGTGGGGTTTGCTGAGGTGAGCTCGGAGGCGATGACCACGCCGGCCAGGGCTGCGCACGCGCCGGAGATCACGTAGGCGCGGACCTGGACTCGCTTCACCGGGATGCCGGAGAGTTCGGCGGCCCGCTCGTTGCCGCCCGATGCGTAGAGCCACCGGCCGAAGACCGTGCGGTTGAGCAGCACGCTGGCGACGATGGCGAGGACCAGCATGATGAGGACGCCGATGGGCACCCCGAACACGCGGTTGAAGCCGAGGTAGTTGAAACCGGTGTTGCCCAGGTTCTCCTGGCCCTGCAACGACGGGTAGGTGAGGCCGCCGGTGATGAGCAGTGCGATGCCGCGCACAACGTAGAGCATGCCAAGGGTAGCGACGAACGGCGCCACCTTGAAGCGGGAGATCAGCAGACCGTTGACCAGGCCGACCAGGGCCCCTGCGGCGAGTGCGACCACCACAACCACCCAGACCGACGGGAAGAGTTTGATCCCGAGCGCCGGGATGTCAACGCCCTGCATGAGGGCGCCGGCGACGATGCCGGACAAACCCACGGTCGAACCGACGGACAGGTCGATCCCTCCGTTCAGGATGACCAGAAGCATGCCGATGGCGAGGATGGCGAACACGGCGACGTGCGCGGACATCTGCAACAGGTTGCTGACCGAGAAGTAGTTCGGTGAGAGCACCGAAAACACGATGATGATTGCGATCAGGGCGAAGAAGGCTCGTCCCTGCAAGAGGACGGCGCGGATGTCGAATCCGTCCTTGAAGAGAGAGGCCAAGGCCTTGGGCTGACGAGCTGTGGGCGTACTCATGAGATAGTCGATTCCGTTCGTGGACTAAGCGATCACGGCTTCGCCGGACGCGGACATGATCTGTTCTTTGCTGACGTCCGCGCCGAAGGACGCAACGATGCGGCCCTTGCGCATGACGATGATGCGGTGCGCGATGCTCAGGCACTCGCCGACCTCCGAGGTGGAGTAGAGCACCGCGAGGCCCTGGGAGGCGAGGCCCGCGAGCAGGCCGAACACCTCGGCCTTGGCGCCGACGTCGATTCCGCGGCTGGGCTCGTCCAGGAGGATCACCTTCGGGTTCGTCGACAGCATCTTGCCGATGACGACCTTCTGCTGGTTGCCGCCGCTGAGCGACCCGATCGGGGCCTCGCCGCTGTCGGTCTTGACGCGTACGTTGCGGATCTGGGTGCGGATCAGTTCGTTCTCGTCGGCGCGCGACAGGAACATTCCCTTCACGAAGGAGCCGAGACTCGCCAGGGACAGGTTGTGCCCGACACTCATGGTCTGCACTAGGCCGTCGCGCTGGCGATCCTCCGGGACCAGTCCGAGACCTCGGCTGATGCGATCGGCGATCGATAGCCGGGCAACGTCCTCACCGAGCAGGAGCACGCTTCCGCCGGCGAGGGGAACCCGGCCGGCGACAGCCTCGAGCAGTTCCGTGCGGCCGGCACCCATGAGCCCGTAGATGCAAACGATTTCACCCGCACGTACATCCAGCGAAAGGTCGTTGACGAGCAGGCGCTCCGGGAGCGCTGGGTCGGCGACGCTCACATGGGAGAGGGAGAGGGAGGCCTCACCGAATTCGTACCCGGTGGGCGGTTCGCCCAGGTCGAAGTTGCGACCGACCATGTTCGCGACGATCCAGTCGAGGTTGATGAGGGAGGCTTCGCTCTGCGCAACGATCTCGCCGTCGCGCAGCACGACCGCGTGGTCGGTGATCTGCAGCGCCTCCTCGAGGTGGTGGGAGATGTAGACGATCGAAACCCCGGACGACGTGAGGTCGTGGATGACCTTGAACAGCACCTCGACCTCCGTCGCGCTCAGCGCGGATGTCGGCTCGTCCATGATGAGGATGCGGGAGTTCACCGACAGCGCACGGGCGATTTCGACGATCTGCTGCTGGCCGAGACGAAGCTCCTGCACGAGGGTACGCGGGTCGATTGACTCCTCCAGACCCTCCATCAGCACGCGCACGGCAGCGTCTTCCGCGGCGAAATCGACTCCGCCGAGCGGCGTGGTGATTTCGCGCCCCATGAAGATGTTGTCGCGCACGCTGAGGTTCGAGCAGAGGCTGAGCTCCTGGTGGATGATCGAGATGCCGCGGTCACGGGCATCGACGGTCGAGGTGAACTCCACGACCTCGCCGTCGAGCACGAGCTCGCCGGCGGTGGGAATCTCGACACCCGACAGGATCTTCATCAGGGTGGATTTTCCGGCGCCGTTTTCCCCGAACAGCGTCGTCACCCGGCCGCGCTGCACATCGAAGTTCACCCCCTTGAGGGCGTGGACGCCGCCGTACCGCTTGACGATCGACCGCGCACTCAGCACGACCCCTGGCTCGTGTGCCATTACTTCACCTCAATCTGAACCGGCGTGATCAGGTAAGCCGCGGGATTCACGAGCTGGAAAGCACCGGTCACGGTGATGGTCTTTCCCGCCAGGTCGGCTGCCGTGATCTTGGCGAGCACCTTCTTCTTGAGCTCGTCGTTCAGGGCTGATCCGGCGTCCTGGTACTGGATCTGGTTCGTGAAGTCGGGGAAGTGGATGGCGCCGGTCGCGTCGCGCAGGTCGGTACCGCTGATCGCTGGGCCGGTCTGGATGCGCACGGTGACGCCGGAGGGCACGCCGTCCACGGTCACCGGGACGATGCCCTGGGAATCGGCCTTGCCCGCGGCCGCCGTGAAGGTCACCGAGAAGACGGGGAACGACGTGCCTTCAACGACGCCGTAGGTCTTCGTCGCCCCTGCGGCATCCGCCTTGAGGGCCGTCGCGACGACGGGGAGCTCCTTCGCGTTGTCAATGATGTGCTTCTGCACCTTCGGGAACGTCTCCGCTGCGTACTCACTCGCGTTGAACGACTTCGGGGAGGCAGAGGCAAGCTCCTTACCGGAGACGACCTTGGTGCCCAGTGCCATGGCGCCGAGAAGGGCGACGATGACGATCACCCAGATGCCGCGGCGAAAACGGACGGATCGATTTTTCATGCGTGGAAAACCTTCGATTCTGAGTCGTTCGGACGGATCTGCAGCTTGCGACCGGAGCCCTTGCGGAACATCTCCAGCGCCGCCGCGTAGTCGTCGAGGGTGAAGGAGTGGCTGATCATGGGCTCGCTCTGGATCGCGCCGGCCTCGAACATCTCGACGGCTCGACCGAAGGAGTTGAGCACGGCCATGGTGCCGACGATCGAGATCTCGTCCCGGTAGACGCGGAACGGCGAGTAGTTGGCCATCGCTTCGGCCGGAGCCACACCGAAGTGCTGGAACGTGCCGCCGGCCTTGACGCGCGGCAGGCCGTCTTCGATGGCCCGGATGTTTCCGGTGCAGTCGACCACGACATCCCACTTCTCACGGCCGGCCTGGTCGGCGTTCGTGTAGGCGTTGTCGATTCCCACGTCGCGCGCGGTCTGGAGGCGGGCCTCGTTGACGTCCACGATCGTGACGCTCGCGGCGCCCGCGCGGGGAGCGAGCTGGGCCATGAGCAGCCCCATGGTGCCCGAGCCGTAGACGAGGTAGTGCTCGCCCATCTTGCGGGGAAGGATGTCATAGGCACGGATGGCGCAGGCGAGGGGCTCGATGAGGGCCGCCTGGTAGATGTCGGTTTCCGGCTTGAGCTTGAAGACGTTGGCGGCGGGGGCGGTGAAGCGCTCCTGGGATGCGCCGTCGGAGGCAACAACACCGAGGCCGTTCCAGGAGCGGCAGAGGTTCGACTTGCCGGTGAGACAGAACTCGCACTCGCCGCAGGTCGTGCTCGGGTTGACGGCGACGTGGTCGCCAATGGCGACGTGGGTCACGCCTTCGCCGATTGCGACGACGGTGCCGGTGGCCTCATGGCCGGGGACCAGTGGGAAGATCGTTCCCTCGAATTCACCGTCGAACACGTGGGTGTCGGTGCCGCACACGCCGACGGCGGCGACCTCGACGACGACCTCTTTGTGGCCGGCGGTCGGTTCGGGCCGCTCGGTGAGGCTCAGGGTGCCTGCTGATTCGAAAACGACTGCGCGCATCGGTGGACGCTCCTATTCGGGACTAGCCGGCATGAAACTGCCGGAGCTTGTACTTCTCCAGTGCCACCACGGGGGGCAGACGCGTGACGGGGGCTTGGAGGCAGACGTCATTGTCGTTCCGAACAGGTTGAGCACGTGATTCCGGCCGATCCGGCCCGGAATCTCATGTTACAAATCTGTTATCTTGTGGCTTTTCTATGTGAAACAAAACAATACCTATTTCGATACCGGGTGTCAATCGGTCGTCGTAACGCAATTTCGGGCGCAACGAAACGGCCGGACTGCTCGAGTCTCGGCCACCTCCGCGGGCTTGCGCGTGCGGCGCTAGCTCGCCCGATCCGCCGTCCGCCAGCGCACAGCCTCGGCCACGGCGACCGTCACCGTGAGCACACCGAATTCGACGGAGATTTTGTTCGATTCGGGCGGAAACGGATGCGATGGGCCGGTTTCGCGCAAAATGTCCGTCGAATTCGACGGGCCGGGGACCGCATCCGGGGCCGCGTCCGTGTCGGGGCCGAGGCGATCGAGCCATCCGGTTCGGGGCAGGCCGTCGAGGGCGAACCGCAAGCTGTGCGGGCGATCGTCGAGGTTCGAAACGAGTACGGTGATCGCGCCGTCGCGGGACCGGCTCGCCAGCACGCTCACGTTGCGCGGCAGGGTGCCGACGACGTCGACCAGGCCTTCGCCGCGCAGGCCGTCGACCCAGCCGAGTGCGAGCGCGACCGGGTAGGAGGCCGAGCCGTCCGCGCGACCGATCCCGCGCGGACCCCACGCCTCGAAATAGGACAGGCTGCGCACTCCCGGCACGGTGAGGGCGTCGACACTGGCGACAAGCCAGGCAGCCAGCGCGCGGCTCTCCTGGCGGGGATCGGTCGAGCCCCTGACGTGCTCGGCGCCGTAGCCGGCCCGGACCGTGTCCGCCTCGTCGACGGCCTGCGGCGTCGTCGCGACGGCGTTGAAGCGGGCGCGGAGGGTGACCGGTCCGATGTGCAGCGGGCGACCCGCCGCGATGCGCGCCGCGTTCTCGGCGACGGTTCGCTGGATGGCGATGGACTCGATCACCTGTTCGCGTTCCACAGAATGCATCTGGGGAGTCACGCTGAAGGCCAGAGAGGCGATGGACGCAGGCAACCGGTCGTGGTTGCGGTTCAGCTCCGTGAAGTACGCCCTGGTCCCGCCCACGAGCTCGGCATCCAGCCCCCGCGCCTTGACGCCGGACTCGAGCGCCAGCCACAGCTCCGGCTCGCTGACGGTGGTGCCGGCGTGGAACACACCGGCGCGTCGGACGGCGACCCCCTCGAGGGCGGTCAGGACGAGGTCGACCTCCTGTGGCGACGAGGCGACGATGCGCACATCCAGGGAGGCGCCGTCGGCGTCACGCCGGCTGCGCGCGAGCGCGTCTCGCCAGTTGTTCTCGGCGGTGTTCAGCTCGACGAGGATGCCGGACGGCATCGGCCAGCCCGACCGGTCCGGCGTCTCGCCCGGCGCGGTCGAGGCCCCAACGGTGATCTCCGGCATGATCCGCTCCGGGCGCTCGCCCAGCCGGATCGGCGCGCCTGGCTCGGCGGAGACGGGCTGCGCTGCATGCGCGACCCGTGCGGCCTGCTCGACCGACGGCCCGCCAGCCGGCGCACCGCAGCGCAGCGTGACGGACTGCTGGATTTTGGTCCCGACCGGAATCGCAACCGGAAACGGGAGGTCGAGCGGGGTGCTGTAGGTCTTGAAGGAGGCGTCGGTCCAGTTGCGCTGGTCCTCCGTCTCGAAGACGTCGCCCTCGAAGGCCAGCTCTGCGGCAATTCGCCCGGCATCCCAGCTCAGCCCGGCGATGTTCTTCGCCGGCTGATGAGGCGAGATGGCCAGCGGGAACTTCACCGGGGCAATCCGGCCGCTCGGCTCGCGCACGATGATGGTCTGGCCGGCGATGCCCGGCGGGTGCAGGACGATGATCCCGATGCGGTTCCGGAGGAACCCCGTCAGGGCTTCCCCAGTGAAGGCGAAACTGAGTTCATCCGGCGTGAGCCGCAGGATCCCACGCCATTCGAAGTGAACATCGTGCTCCCGGTGGCGTGCCTCGAACCGAACCTCGAGCGCCTCCCCGTCTCGCTCGATGCGCACCCGGCCCAGCGTCGGCGGCACCGTTCCCCAACCCTGGTCCCGCACGACCACCCGGATCGCCCGCAGGATGAGTTCGCCGTTGTAGGCGATTTCGGCGATCTCGTCGCCGCGCAGCCACATCGACCAGCCGCCGGAAGCCAGGGCGAGCGGGGCGGTGGCCGAGTCGTGCCAGGCCGCGGCGAGGTCATCCGGATATGAGACCGGACCAGCGTGCGAATCGTAGGTAGTCATTGGTGAGCCGAGCCATTCCCGCCCTAGAGCGTCGTCATTCCCCCGTCGACCCTGAACAGGCTGCCCGTGGCGAACGA
>DAIMHX010000034.1:23880-29984 GCA_036723055.1 Microbacteriaceae bacterium | reverse complement strand
CCCCGCCCGCCGCCTGTCCATGCCGTCCGGCGCATGCGAGGCGGGGTAGGGTCGGTCTGTGACAGGACCCGTCGAAGCAGCCGAAATAGCCGAACCAGCCGACGGGACCGACGCCCCGGAGCGCCCCGTTCGTCCCAAACGGCCCGGTTTCGTCTACTTTCTCGGCTACGGCATCATGGCCCCGGTCGCCCGCCTGATCTTTCGCCCGCGCATCCTGGGCCGGGAGAACATCCCGAAGACGGGTCGCGTCATCCTCGCCAGCAACCACCTGTCGTTCGTCGACAGCCTGGTCATCCCGCTCACCGCACCGCGGCGGGTGCAGTTCCTCGCCAAATCCACCTACTTCACCGGAACCGGTTTCTCCGGCTGGGTCTCGCGCACCTTCTTCACGTCCATCGGCGCCGTCGGCGTGGAGCGCGGCGCAGGGCAGGCTGCGCAGGACGCACTCGACGCCGGCCGGCACATCCTCGAAGCCGACAGCGCGTTCGCGATCTACCCGGAGGGCACGCGCTCGCTCGACGGCCGCCTCTACAAGGGCCGCACGGGCGTCGCCTGGCTCGCCCTCACCACGGGCGCCGTCGTCGTTCCGGTGGGCCTCATCGGCACGCAGGAGATCCAGCCGGTCGGGGCAAAGTTCCCCCGCATCCGCAAGGTGACGGTCGCATTCGGCGAGCCGATCGACGTGAGCGGGCACGGCACCGCCGACTCCGGCCGTGCCAGGCGCAAGGCGACGGATGAGATCATGACGGCCATCCATTCCCTCACCGGCCAGGAACTGGCCAACAGCTACAACGAGACGCCGCCGTCGGGCGTGGTGCAGCGCGTCACGCAGGCGCTGCTGCGCCCGGAGCGCCGCTGACCCACCGCGTCTGCCCAGCTTGTCCCCACGCGTCCGCCGGCATCCCTAAGCTGGCACCATGGTCTCCTCCTTCTCCGTCCCCCAGGAACGCAAACTCATCACGGCCCTCCCGGGTCCGAGATCAATCGAACTGCAGGAACGGCGCAGGCGCTCCGTGTCCCGGGGCGCCGGCACGCTGGCCAACATCTACATGGACCACGGCGCCGGCGCGATCCTCGTCGACGTCGACGGCAACCAGATCATCGACCTCGGCTGCGGCATCGGCGTCACGACCATCGGCCACGCCCATCCCGATGTCGCCGCCGCAGCGGCCGCGCAGGCCGGCAAGCTCACGCACACCCTGTTCACGGTCACCCCGTACGAGAACTACGTCAGGGTCGCGGAGAAGCTCGCCGAGATCACGCCCGGCGATTTCGAGAAGCGCTCCATCCTGGTCAACACCGGTGCGGAGGCCGTCGAGAACGCGGTCAAGATCGCCCGTAAGTACACGGGCCGGCGCGCCATCGTGAGCCTCGACCATGCCTTCCACGGCCGCACGAACCTGACCATGACCATGACCTACCGCCCCTGGCCGGAGCGCGCCGGCATGGGTCCGTTCCCCGGGGAGATCTACAGCGTTCCCACCAGCTACCCCTACCGCGACGGCCTGAGCGGCGAGGAGGCGGCCGAGAAGACCATCGACTACATCACCACCCACATCGGCGCGAACGAAATCGCGGCCTTCTTCGTCGAGCCGATCCAGGGCGACGGCGGCATCGTCATCCCAGCCCCCGGCTACTTCACCCGGATCCGCGAATTCTGCACCGAGAACGGCATCGTCTTCGTCGCCGACGAGATCCAGGCCGGCATCGCCCGCACCGGGACCTGGTACTCGATCGAGCACCACGAGGGCGTCATTCCCGACCTCGTCACCACGGCCAAGGGCATCGCCGGCGGCTTTCCGCTCGCCGCCGTCACCGGAAGAGCGGAAATCATGGACGCCGTCCAGCCGGGCGGCATCGGTGGAACGTTCGGCGGAAACCCGGTTTCGACCGCTGCCGCCCTGGCCGTGTTCGACATCATTGAGAAAGAGAACCTGCTCGATCAGGCCAAGCGAGTCGAGAAGGCGCTCTGGGCGCGGATCGGCGACTGGGCCGAGAAGTTCCCCATCGTCGGCGAGGTCCGCGGCAAGGGCGCCATGTTCGGTGTGGAGCTGGTGCACCCCGGCACGACCAAGCCGTACCCGGAGGCGCTCACCGCCGTCATCACGCACGCCACGACCAACGGCGTCATCGTGCTGGATGCCGGCAGCTGGGATTCGGTGCTGCGGATCATGCCGTCTGTCGTGATCTCCGAGGCGCTGATCGACGATGCGGCATCCGTGATCGAAGAAGCCCTCACCGCGCTCTCAGCCGAATAGGCGGCCTGAGGCCTGTTTGGAGCGGAAACTGCGCGCCTTCTGGCGGTTTCCGCAGATCTCCATGCTGCACCAGGCCCGCGACCCGTTGCGGGAACGGTCGTAGTAGGCGAACCGGCAGGTGTCGGCCTGGCACAGCTTGACCCGGCCGATCCGGCCCTGGATGCTCAGCACGACGGTCGCCGCGAGCGCCGCCTCCGCCACGGTGTTCGACCGCAGGCACACGCCGTCACCCTCGCAGGACGGGTGCAGCGAGACACTCGGGAGCTCCGGCTTGCCCCCCGTCACCAGGGAACGCAGCGCGTCCCGCGTGCGCCGGGCCTCGCCGGGATCGCCCGGTTCGAGGGCGTGTGCCGCAGCCCAGGCCCGCACGCCGGACTCACTCGCCAGTTCGTCGGCGCCCTCCTCGACGTCGAGCGTGTTGAGGAAGTCGACCAGGAACTCCTCGTCACGCGACTCATTCCTGACGACTTTCGACTCATTCCTGCCATCGGTCATATAACCATTGTACGCATTTTACCGGTTAGGTAATCTGTAACCCGTAAAACGGTTTCACTGGTTACGAAATGAACACCTGATCCACAATTCAGCAACGGAGGTAATCATGAATCCCCTGGCTTACTTCGCCCTCGAGCTGAGCCACCAGGCGCAGCGTGAGGCGGAACGGGCAATCCTGCTCCGCCGCAAGCGCGTCGGTGACGACGAGCCGCCGGCCTTGGCCCGCGACCGGCTCTGGGCGGCAGCCATCCACCGCTTCGCGGTACGGTCCCAGGCGGCGCCGCCTGCCTATGCTCGCGAAACTGCGGTTGGGGCGACCACGAGGGTCGCATAAGCGCCACAACTGCGTCTTCGCGAAACGGAACGGCCGAGGGACGGGCCCGGTTAGGCGGCGGCCACCACAGTCGTCGCCTCGTGGCCGACGGGAAAATTGACGGATGCCGCGATGAAGCACTCGCGGGCAGCCTCGGCGTGCAGGGACTGCGCCAGGTCGAACTGGCCCGGATCGGCGATGGTGACCCGGGGGCGGAGGGTCGCGGAGGTGAAGCGGCCGCCGCCCCCCGCGGCCTGTTCCATCGTCCCGACCGCGTCATCCGTGTAGGCGACGACGGTCACCCCGTTCCGCACAGCGACGTGCAGGTAGGACAGCATGTGGCACTGGCTGAGGGCGGAGAGCAGGAGCTCCTCCGGGTTCCACCGTTCGGCGTTGCCGTGGAAGGTACGATCGGCCGATCCGGCGATCGGGTCCTTGCCGACGGTCGAGATGATGTGCTCCCTGCCGTACTCGCGATAGTGGCTCGTCCCGGTGCCGCGATTGCCCGTCCAGGCCAGCTGCACGGCGTAATGATGCGCAGTTCTCATGACATCTCCCTCGGAATTCGCGGTAACGGACACGATTCTCGCAGGAAAACGCGGCTTGGACCGACGGGCCGGTCGGTAAACTGGCTTCATCATGACTGACACCCTGAACGCACCCACTGCCCCTTTCGACTCCGCTGCCCCCGTCTACACGGTGCCGCAGGAACGTAAGATCGTGACCGCAATCCCGGGTCCGAAATCGCAGGAGTTGCATGAGCGACGCCTGGCCGCCGTGTCGGGCGGAGTCAGCTCGATGCTCCCGGTGTACGTCGACAAGGCCAACGGCGCCATCGTCGTCGACATCGACGGCAACCAGTTCATCGACCTCGGCGCCGGCATCGGCGTGACCACGATCGGCCACACCGAGTCCAGTGTCGTCGAGGCCGCGGTCGCGCAGACCAAGGAATTCATCCACACGCTCTTCACGATCACCCCCTACGAGGAGTACGTGCGCGTCGCCGAACTGCTCGCAGAGCACACCCCCGGCGACTTCGCGAAGAAGTCGGTGCTCATCAACTCGGGCGCCGAGGCCGTGGAGAACGGCGTGAAGATCGCCCGCAAGTACACCGGCCGCCGCGCCGTCGCCGTGCTCGACCACGCCTACCACGGACGCACCGTGCTCACGATGGCCATGAACTACAAGGCCATGCCGTACGCGACCGGCTACGGCCCCCTCGCCAGCGACGTGTACCACGCCCCGAGCTCCTACCCGTATCACGACGGCCTCAGCGGTGCGGATGCCGCCAAGCGCACCATTGCCTACCTGGAAAAGGTCGTCGGACCGACCGACCTTGCCTGCCTCGTCGTCGAGCCCATCCAGGGTGAGGGTGGCTTCATGGTTCCCGCGGAGGGCTACCTCCCGGCCCTGCAGGCCTGGTGCACCGAGAACGGCGTCGTCATGATCGCCGACGAAATCCAGAGCGGCATGGCCCGCACCGGCGCCTACTACGCGAGCGAACACTTCGGCTGGGTTCCCGACCTCGTGCTCACCGCGAAGGGCATCGCCGGCGGGATGCCGCTGGCCGCCGTCACGGGTCGCGCCGAGATCATGGACGCCTCCCAGCCCGGGGGCCTCGGCGGAACCTTCGGCGGCAACCCGGTCGCCTGCGCGGCCGCGATCGCGGTCTTCGAGGCCATCGAGCAGGGCAACCTCCTCGCCGAGGGCAAGCGGATCGAGAAGGCACTCATCGCCGGACTCGAGGCGCTCCAGCAGAAGTACGACATCATCGGCGACATCCGCGGCCGCGGCGCCATGATCGCCATGGAGCTCGTGCAGCCGGGCACCGGCGCCACCTCCAAGGAGCCCAACGCCGCCGCGGTGTCGAAGATCTCCGCATACGCCGCCCAGCACGGCGTGCTGCTGCTGACCGCCGGGACCTACGGAAGCGTGCTTCGTTTCCTGCCGAGCCTGG
Source organism: Microbacteriaceae bacterium (assembly GCA_036723055.1). GTDB lineage: Bacteria > Actinomycetota > Actinomycetes > Actinomycetales > Microbacteriaceae > Cryobacterium. Next base: position 24,961 of record DAIMHX010000034.1, on the reverse strand, counting down.
CCGTGACCGATGCTCTCATCGCCGACGCCCTCTCCGTGATCGACGACGCGATCGCTGCGCTGTAGGCGTGGCGGAAACCTTCACGGTCGCTGACGCGGTCGAACTGGCCGTCGTCGAACGCAGCGGATTCGTCGAGTCGAGGCACGCCGGTTCCGCTGTCGTGCTGAACGCCGACGGCGGGCTCCTGCGCGCCCTGGGCGACGTGACGACCCCGGTCTTCCCGCGTTCATCGATGAAGCCGTTCCAGGCGATCGCCGTGATGGCGAGCGGAGTCACCCTGCGCGGTGAAGACGCCGCCGTCGCGACGGCCAGCCACAGCGGCACCGAGAAGCACGCCGACCTCGCGCGCGGCCTGCTCGCCCGGGCCGGCATCCCGGAGACGGCGCTCGCCTGTCCGGCTGCCTGGCCGGACGACACCGCCTCCCGGGACGTGCTGGTGCGCCTCGGCGCAGGCAAGGCGCCGATCTATATGAACTGCTCCGGCAAGCATTCGGCGATGCTGCTGGCGTGCGCGACGAACGGCTGGCCGCTGGAGGGCTACCTCGAGTCGGAGCATCCGTTGCAGAAGCGCATTCTCGACGTGGTCGAGCGCTTCACCGGCGAACGCCCGGTCGCCTCCGGCGTCGACGGCTGCGGCGCACCCGTGCACGCCCTGTCGCTGACCGGGCTCGCCCGCGGCATCGCCCGCATCGCCACCTCCAAGTCGAACTCGCCGTTCGCCATCTACCGCGAGGCCGGGTTCCTGGCCGAAGCGGTGCGGGAGAACGGCTGGGTCATCGCCGGGCCGGGGATGCCGGACACGATCGTGATCGACCGGATGGGCCTGTTCATCAAGAGCGGCGCCGAAGGGATCATGGTGGCCTCCGCCGCGAACGGCACGACGGTCGCGCTCAAGATCCTCGACGGCAACCTGCGTGCGGCCACGATCGTGGCTCTCAGCCTCCTGGCTGATGCGCGGGCCATCGCTATGTCTGATGTCGACGCGCTCGTGCCCGAGCTGAACCTCGCCGTGCTCGGCGGCGGCCTGCCCGTCGGCGAGATCCGCGCCAGTTACGTCTAGCCCTCTCCGTCTGGCCTGCTC
>DAIMHX010000034.1:14602-23780 GCA_036723055.1 Microbacteriaceae bacterium | reverse complement strand
CTCCGTCTGGCCTGCTCTCCCCCCACCGACTTCATGCCGAGATTGACAGTTCCGGTCGACATTGCCCGTTGTGCCTGACAATCTCGACCGGAACGGTCAATCTCGATGAATGTTTCGCGGTGGGTGGGTGTGGGAGCCGACGCTAGCTGAGCTTGGCGAGCCGCTTGGCCCGCGCGGCGGTCGACACCTGCGTCGTGACCACGATCACGAGCGCGAGGATGAACACGGCGGATGCGATCACGTTTGCCTCGGCCGGGATGCCGCGTGACGCCGAGATGTAGATGTACTTCGGGAACGTCGTCACCGAACCGGAGTTGAAGTTCGTGATGATGAAGTCGTCGAAGCTCAGCGCGAACGACAGCAGCGCGGCGGCGAGGATGCCGGGCAGCAGCAGCGGGAACGTGATCCGCATGAACACCTGGCCGGGCGCCCCATAGAGGTCCTGCCCCGCTTCCTCCAGTGCCGGGTCGAGGCTCGCAACGCGTGCCTTGACCGTCACCACGACGAAGCTGATGCAGAACATCGTGTGCGCCAGGATGATCGTGACCATGTCTTTGGGAACGCCGACCTGCAGGAACTGCGCGGCCAGCCCGGCGCCGAGCACGACCTCCGGTGTCGCCATCGGCAGGAACAGCAGCAGGCTGGTCGCCGAACGGAACCTGAACCGGTACCGCACGACGGCGATCGCGATCATGGTTCCCATCACGGTCGCCGCGACCGTCGCGACGGCCCCGATGATCAGGCTGTTCGTGAACGCCTCGCACACCGCGCCGTTCTGTACCTCGCAGACCTTGAGCCACTTGTCGAAGGTGAACCCGCGCCAGGTGATGTTCGACTTGAGGCTGTCGTTGAATGAGAACACGAAGGTGTACACGATCGGCACCATCAGGAATACGAGGGCCAGCGCCGAATAGAGGGGAAGCAGCCACTTCCCGAGCGAGATTTTCACAGCAGTTCCTCCGTGCCGGCACGCCTGATGTAAACCGTCACGATGATCAGGATCACGGACATGAGGATGATCGACAGCGCGGCGGCGGCCGGGTAGTTCTGCAGCACGAGGAAGTTCGCCTCGATCACGTTTCCGATCATCTGGCTGTCCGAGCCACCCAGGAATGACCTGCTCGCGTTCACGTAGTCACCGGCGGCCGGGATGAAGGTCAACAGGGTTCCGGCGACGATCCCGGGCATCGAGAGAGGGATGGTGACCGTGCGGAACACGTGGAACGGGTTTGCGTACAGGTCGCTTCCGGCCTCGAGGTAGCGCACGTCGAGCCGTTCCAGCGTCGTGTACAACGGCAGCGTCATGAACGGGATGAAGTTGTACGTCAGACCGAAGATGACCGCCACCGGGGTGCCGGTGAAGTGAGCGTCCGGCCCCATCAGGGACAGCGCCTTGAGGGACGTGATGATGAACGACTCGTCCGAGAGGATCTGCTTCCACGCCAGCGTCCGCAGCAGGAAGCTGATGAAGAATGGTGCGATGACGAGCACGAGCATCAGGCTCTGCAGGAGCGGCCATTGCCTCGCCTTCACCCCGATGAAGTACGCGAGCGGGTAGCTGAACACCAGCGCCAGGATCGTCGCGACGAGCGCGAATCCGAAGGAGCGCAGGATGTGCGGCCAGTAGTCCTGGACGACCTGAACGTAGTTCTCCCACCTGAACGCAGGGTCGAACGTACCGACGTCGCCGAGCGCCGACGGCGCCTGGAGCGAGGTAAGCACGAGCGACACCAGCGGAGTCAGGAAGAACAGGACGAGGTAGAGGATGCCGGGCAGAAGCAGTAACAGCGCGACCGGGCTCCGGCGTCGCTGCACGTCCTCTGGCGCACCTGTTGTGGTGGCGAATGCCGCGAAGGCCATGCTTAGGCCCCCTCGAGCTCCGTGACGAGGGCGGCATGCTTCTGCGCCGCCAAGGACTTCGTGCTGGTATCCGCGACGATTTTAGGAGCGGCGCCGGGTTCGTCCTCGAGCCCGAAGCCATGTTCGATGTCCCAGCTCACCCAGGCCTCATCTCCCACTTGGGCGATCGGCCCGAAGGCCATGTTCTGGGCAAAAACGACCAGAGTGCCGAGCGCGGGATGGGAGAGGAGATATTGCGTGCTCACGCCACTGAATGACACGTCGATGACACGAACGGGGCCGATCGCATTGCGTCGGGGGTCGTCGGCCGGCGCGACACGGTGCAGGGTCAGTTTTTCGGGTCGGACGCCGATGGTGACCTCCCCGGAGTGCCGGTGCGCCCGGGCCTTCGGAACGACGATCCGCTGCCCGGCGATGTCCATCGAGATGGCCTCGCTCGTGGCGCCTACCACGGCGCCGGTGAACAGGTTCGACTGTCCGAGGAAGTTGGCCACGAACGCAGTCTTCGGCAGTTCGTAGAGCTGTTGGGGGGCACCCATCTGCTCGATCCGGCCTTTGTTCATGACCGCGACGGTGTCGGCCATGGTCATGGCCTCTTCCTGGTCATGGGTGACATGCAGGAAGGTGAGGCCGACCTCCTGCTGGATCGTCTTCAGCTCGAGCTGCATCTGCCGGCGGAGCTTGAGGTCGAGCGCGCCGAGCGGCTCATCGAGCAGAAGCAGGGCCGGCCGGTTGACGAGCGCCCTCGCGAGGGCAACGCGCTGCTGCTGTCCACCGGAGAGCTGCTGCGGTTTGCGAGCGGCCAGATGGTCCAGTTCGACGAGCCGCAGCGCCTCATGCGCCTTGCCGACCGGGTTTTCGAGCTTGCGACGGCGAAGACCGAAGGCGACGTTCTCGAGCACGGTCATGTGCGGGAAGAGTGCGTAGCTCTGGAACACGGTGTTCACCGGCCGCTGGTACGGCTTCTGGTTCGTGACGTCTTTCCCGCCGATCAGGATGCGACCGGTCGTCGGCGCCTCGAGCCCGGCGACGAGACGCAGGGTCGTGGTCTTGCCGCACCCAGAGGGGCCGAGGAGCGCGAAGAACGAACCGGCCGGGATGGTCAGGTCGAGGTGCTCGATGGCTGTGAAGCCAGGGAACGTCTTGGAAATGCCGACCAGTTCGAGGTCCGCGCCGCGTTCGGCGAATGCGCCCGTAGTCAAGCTCATGCGCCGAGGAGGACCTTCTGGAACGCAGCGTCGTACTTCTGCTCTTCGACCGCACTGAGACCGCGGAACACGCGCGACTTCGCGAGGGTCTCCTCGCTCGGGAAGATGAGTTGGTTCTGCGCGAGCTCGGGGTCGATCTTCATCGCCGCTTCTTTGGCGCCGACCACCGGGGTGATGTAGTTCACCCAGGCAGCGACCTCCGCGGCGACTTCGGGCTCGTAGTAGTAGTTGATCAGCTTCTCGGCGTTGGCCTTGTGCGCTGACCCGACGGGGACGAGGAAGTTGTCGTTCCAGAGGGTGCCGCCGCCGGTCGGGATCGCGAACTCCCAGTGGTCGCCGGCCTCGGCGTTGATCACGGTGATGTCGCCGGACCAGCAGATCGCCGCGAGCGTGTCCCCGCTCTTGAGGTCCTCGAGGTAGGCGTTGCCCTTGATGTTGCGGATCTGGCCGTCGTTGACCTGCTTCGCGAAGATGTCGCTCGCGGCGTTGAACTCGTCGTCGCCCCACTTGCCGGAGATGTCGACGCCGTTCTGCAGCATGATCAGGCCGATCGTGTCTCGCATCTCGGACAGCACGCCAACGCGGCCCTTGAGCTTCGGATCCCAGAGATCGTCGACCGATTTCAGACCATTCGGAAGCTTGTCCTTGTTCCAGCAGATGCCGGCGAAACCACCCTGCCACGGAACCGACTGGTTGCGGCCCTTGTCGAAGTCGACGTTCACCAGGCTGGGGGTGAGGTTCTTGAGGTTGGGGATGTTCTTGTGGTCGAGCTTCTGCGTGTATCCCAACCGGATCCAGCGCGCGACCATCCAGTCGGTGAGGCACACAGTGTCCGCGCCGATGTCCTGGCCCAGCGCGAGCTGATCCTTGACCTTTCCGTAATACGTGTTGTTGTCATCGACGGCCACGTCGTAGTTGACCTTTATGCCGGTCTCCTTGGTGAGGGCCTGGACGGTCGGGTAGTTACCCGCATCGTCCTCGTCGATGTAGGCCGCCCAGTTCGCCCAGTTCAGGGTCTTGTCCGTGTCGGACTTGTCCTTGGCCGGCGCGGGCTTGGTGCTGCCGCCTCCGCCGGTGGAGCAGGCGGCGAGGGCGAGAGCCGCTGCGCCGGCACCAGCGCCGGTCAGAAGGCCGCGGCGGCCGATCTGAGCCCGCTGGGCCTGACGAATGAGCTGCCGGATCATGGGATCGGCTGGCAATTCCTTGGGCTTCATGGTCGGGTCTCCTTGCGTTTTCAGCGGGCACACTCTCAACACGTCGCAACCTTGCGAGTGGATTGATACTCGCACAATCGAACGTCCGGCACACACCGGAGTGACCAAATCGTTAATTTTTTGCCTTGTTTCTCACGAAATCAGCACTCGTATGTGGAATCCGCGTTCGAAACCGGCAGTCCGGCGGCGGTAGGCTTGCCGGCAGAGACAGAGCTGTCCCTCTTCAGCAGAAGGAGCGTCATGAAGGTCGCCGTCCCCAAAGAAATCAAGAACAACGAGTTCCGGGTTGCGATCACCCCCGCGGGCGTGCACGAGCTTGTTTCTCATGGACACGAGGTGCTCGTCGAGGCCGGCGCGGGCGTAGGCTCGTCGATCACCGATGACAGCTACGCGGCTGCCGGCGCGACGATCATGCCGGATGCGGCATCCACCTGGGCCGCCGCCGAACTGCTGCTCAAAGTGAAGGAGCCGGTCGAAAGCGAATACGGCTACTTCCGCGCCGACCTCGTGCTCTTCACCTACCTGCACCTGGCCGCGGAGCCCGAACTGACCCACGCCCTGCTTGAGGCGGGCGTCACCGCGATCGCGTACGAAACCGTGCAGCTGCCCTCGCGTGCGCTGCCCCTGCTCGCCCCGATGAGCGAGGTCGCGGGTCGCCTTGCGCCCATCGTCGGCGCCAACGCGATGCTCAAGCCCAACGGCGGCCCTGGCCTGCTCGTTCCCGGCGTTCCCGGAACCCACCCCGCGAAGATCACCGTGCTCGGCGGGGGTGTCGCCGGGACCGCTGCCATGCAGATTGCGCTCGGCCTGGGCGCCGAGGTCACCGTGCTCGACACGAACCTGTTCCGCCTGCGCGAGCTCGACGACCTGTACTTCGGGCGCGTGAAGACGATCACCTCGAACAGCTTCGAAATCGACAAGGCCGTCGTCGAATCGGACATGGTCATCGGTTCGGTGCTCATCCCCGGCGCCAAGGCTCCCAAGCTGGTCAGCAATGAGCTCGTTTCCCGGATGAAACCGGGCAGCGTGCTCGTCGACATCGCCGTCGACCAGGGCGGCTGCTTCGCCGACTCCCGGCCGACAACGCACGCCGACCCCACCTTCACGGTGCACCAGTCCCTGTTTTACTGTGTCGCGAACATGCCGGGAGCCGTGCCGAGCACCTCCACCTACGCGCTCACGAATGCGACCCTCCCCTACGTGCGCGCCGTCGCGAACCGTGGCTGGAAGGATGCCCTGCGCGCGGATGCTTCGCTTGCCCTGGGCCTGAACACTTTCGGCGGCTCCGTCACCAGCGCCCCGGTCGCCGCCGCGCACGGCCTCACCCACCGCGAGCTCGCCGAGGTCCTCGCCTAACTCGCTCTCTCCTTCCTCTCTCCTTCCCCTCTCCTCCCCTCTCCTCTCCCCTCCGCTCCCGCTCCCGCCCAATCCCGCGAGTGAGCAGTTTCTGCGGTTCCCGGCCCCGCGGTGGCGTCGAAACTGCTCACTCGCGGTCGGCGCCAGGCGGGAACGAGTCGGGTGGGAAGGGGGCGAGCGAGGCACGGCGGACCTCGCCGACCGGCGTGAGCACCCAGACTCGGTTGCGGCCGGGGGCGAGCGGTGGCGGCAGGTCTCGCCGGCGGCTGATCATCCGGTAGTCGGAGAGGCTGCAGCCGTCGAACACGACGTTCGCGCGCGCGCGCAGCGCGCCGAGCAGCCCCCATTGGGCCTGCCAGGAGTCCGCGTCGCCCACGAACGCGGTGCCGCCGCCGGACTCCGACACGTCGAGGCGCCCGTCCCCGCGCGCGGCCGCGCCGGCGATGTCGACGACGGTTCCCCGGCCGCCCAGCATCGAACGCAGAGTCGCTGCAGAGCGCGCCGGTGCGGCGGACACCACGACCAGCGTGTGGTTGGGATCGACGGCGATGCCCGGCGTGGCGGCGGCCGGCGCCATGCTCGCCGTCGCCGGGTCGGGGCGGAGCAGCTGGATTCGGGCGCCCTGCCAGCTTCCGCCGCCGGGCGGCAGCGCATCGTCGAACAGCCACGCGACTCCCCCGGCGGCGCTGTGCTCCTGCCGGTTCGGCAGGCGCAGCAGCAGGCTGCTCCGGCACAAAGTCGGCAGCGGCTGCAGCGCCCCGGCGAGGCGCTGGACGGCGACGACGAGGTACAGGCCACAGGCCGGGCCGTCGCGGAGGGCCCCGGCAAGCAGGTCGATCGCGGCGAGCCGGTGGTCCGGATCCCAGCGGGCACAGACGGAATCGAAATCATCGAGCAGAAGGAGTCGAGCGGGGTCACCCCCAACGGGCCCAGCGGCGACCGAGCGGCCCGCACGTTCAAGGGCATCCCAGGTGAGTTCCACATCGGGGGCGATGAACTCGATTCGGGCGGAGCCGACCGCCTCCTGCGCCGCGAGCACGGCGAGCAGCGAACTCTTCCCCGACCGGGCGGAGCCGACGACGAGGAGGTGTCCGTCGCTGCGGGGGTCGTAGCATGCGACGCGGTGGCGTTGCCGGTCGGGTTCGTCGAGCAGGCCCAGCCGGTAGCCTCGCGCAGCGTCCGTCCCTGCAGCTCCCGCCCGCCGTTCGGCGGTGTCGTCGACGCGCCGGAGGTCGCCTTCCGTGACGACGGCCGGCAGCGGGTCGAGCCACGGGCGTCGTGGGCTCGGTCCGGAGCGCGTGGCGGCGGCAATCACACGGATGTCCCGCTCCGTCGTCGTGGCGACCTGGCAGAGCAGCGTGCCGCCGGATGGCGTGCGCACCAGGCAGCGCCCGGGGGCGGCCGGCGACAGGGCGGCAGCGGCATCCGTGCCGATCACGGCCTGGCTGTCCGCGCGGTTGTTGACCCGGAGCGAGACGCGCAGGCTGCAGTTCGCGAGGAGCGCGTCCCGCACGACCCCGGCGGGGCGCTGGGTGCAGAGGATGAGGTGGACGCCGAGGGATCGTCCGCGGGCCGCGATATCGACGAAGAGCGCGTGCAGGTCGGGGAACGCGTCAAGCATGGTGGCAAATTCGTCGACGACGATCACGAGCCTCGGGAGCGCGCCGGCCTCCCGGATCTCCCCCACGTCACGCACGCCGGCCTCGCGGAGGGCCTGTTCGCGGAAGCGCACCTCGGCGGCCAGGCTCCGGAGCGCCCGTTCGGCTTCCCGCTCGTCCAGGTCGGTGATCAGGCCGACGCAGTGGGGCAGGCCGCGGAGCGGGCGGAAAGCGGCGCCGCCCTTGAAATCGACAAGGAGAAAGGTCACCCGCTCCGGAGCGAACCGGGCGGCGATGGCCGCCACCCAGGTCACGAGGAATTCGCTCTTTCCGCTGCCGGTCGTGCCGCCGACCACCGCGTGCGGACCGGCCGCGACGAGGTCGAGCGACACGTCGCCCTGCTCGCCAACGCCGATACAGCAGGTCAGCCCTGGCGGCTCCCCGGCCGCCTCGCCCGCCCTGCCCCGGAGGTCGCCCAACGTCACCGCGACGGGCAGCGCGGTGCGGGCGGCGGCCAGTCCGGCCGTCCTGGCCTGCTCGCGCAGCCGGGATGCGAAGAAGCCGGCCTGCTCGGTGGTGATCAGCTCCGGATGGAATTCCGACGCCCAGGCGTGCGTAGGCGACCGCACGATCTCCGCACGGCCCGGGCCGTGCACGGCGACGATGGTCTCGCAGCCCGGTGGCAGTCCGTCGGCCGTCGCGGCCAGGGCGATGACGAGGCGGGAGGCATCCGGCCCCGCCGCGGGTTCCTGCCCTTCCTCGATCGGCGCCCCCGGCTCGATCACCACGATGGTCTCGGCAGGCGCGCGGGCGTCTGTGTGCGGCAGCGCGGCGGTCCATTTCCACCCGGCAGAGGGCGGCTGCAGGCCGGCGGTTCCGGGCGGAAGGGCGAAGCACACCTGCACCAGCACGCCGCGGGCGACCGCCATCGACAGCGCCGGCGGCCCGACGATGCCGATTCCACCGCGAGGGTCAGCCGTGATCGGCGCTCCCGTCAGTGTCGCGGCCCAGTCCCTCAGCTCGCGCTGCTCGGCAGGGTCCGACCCGTCGAGGCGAAGCCCGCTCTCGACCGAGCCGGTGCCGAGGGTGACGAGCGGGGCCAGCGATGGGCGCCAGCGCCCGGCGTCGTCCTGCCCGGACAGGATCCCGGCCGCAGACGGCGTCCGCTGCCAGGCCGAGCGTCGCAGCAGCTCGTGGCGCTCCGCGACTGCCGCGCGCAGGGAAGAGAGGGCGTCGGCGTAGGACGCGGCATCCGTCCGGCGCCGGCGCCGGTTCGTTCGGCGCCCATCGAGCAGGCCGGCCACGGCGATCACCGGGCCCAGGATTGCGAAGACGAGGGCGAACGCCGAGCCGGTGACTTGCCAGATCACCGCGGCGACAGCGAGCGGCGCAACGCTGGCGATCACGGGGAACCCGGTGGGAGCCGGATCCGTGGGGCGTGGCGGCAGGCTGAGCGGATCGGTCGTTCGAGTCACCCAGCCTACGAAACCAGAACGTGCCCGGCCCGCGGCGCCCGGCGCGGTCATCCGTGGAGGAAAGCCTCTCCCGCGACGGTGGCGAGGAGCTCTCGAGCTGCGGCGCTAGCTAGCTAGCGGAGTACGAAGAACTGATCGGCGATTTCGACGCGCGAGCCGCGCGGCACCAGGTAGCGGCGGCCCGGCTCGCAGCGCACCGCGGCCTCATCCGGGCGACAGATGACGGTGCCGTTGCCCGAGAATCGGTCATTCACCCAGAACTCGCCATCGTGCTGACCGAATTCGAGGTGGGTCTTCGAGACCGACATGCCGACGTCGGCGATCTGGACGAGGTGGTCGAAGTACTCGGACGGCTGCGGCAGCGGCCTGCGACCGATCAACCCCGAACCCTCTACGGTGACGCTCTCCCCCGTACTGAACTGCAGCTGGAACGGAGTCGCCGCCAGCGTCGCAGTGACAGGCACAGG
>DAIMHX010000034.1:0-14502 GCA_036723055.1 Microbacteriaceae bacterium | reverse complement strand
GGCACAGGCACGGCCGGGGCGACAGGCGCCTGCACGGGGACGGCCGGAGGCGTCGCGACCGGGACCGGCCGTTCTGCGACCCGGCCATCGGCGGCGATGGCCACCGAAATGACCGTCGGCTGGGGCGGCAGCCGCTGGATGATGGTCGTGTCGCTGGGCCGGGGATCGGGCCGTTTCCGCGTCTTCGGAGTCGCCGTCGTCGAGCTGCCGCATTCGCCGCAGAACATCGCGCCGGGGGGCAACTGTTCCCCGCAGATCTGGCAGTTCACGAACCCGCTCCTCCCTTGCCGCGCACGGACGCACGTCCAGCGTACCTACCGAAGGAGCGCAGCGAGATAAGCGCCTTCAGGCGCTCCCTGCGGTTCTTCCCCGCCGAGAGCGATTTGCGCAGTTCGCGGACGGCGCGCCACACCGCGTCGGCGTCCGTGGAGTGCGCCTCATCCGGGGAGAAGATCGCCCGGTCGACGACGGATGCGAGCACCAGCGGCGGCGCCCCGCCGACGGTCTCGGCCAGCTCGGAACGTGTCGCCGCCGGTGGCACCGGGATGTCGAAGTCGACGGCCGTGTCCGCGAACTCGCGCCAGCCGCCGCTGATCCGGGCATCGGTGGTCGGCGCGGTGCGACGAAGGCGCCGGCGGCGCAGTTTCGCCGCGATGACGGCGAGGAAGGGGGCGAGCACGATGGACAGGCCGAGGAGGGTCCAGCCGGCGACCGTGAGCGCGGTGGCAAGGAAGGCGAGCCAGGGGTTCGGCGGCGCAGGCGGGTCCTCGACCTTCGCATCCGGCGGGCTGAGATCCCGCGGCTCCGCCGCGTCGGGGGCGGGCGGCGGCACCACGGACTGCGGGCGTGACACGACGGTCGGCTCATCGGGTGTTTTCGGCGGGACGTCCCGCACGGCGGGAGTCGGGTCGATGCTCACCCAGCCCTTCCCTGCCACCTGAACCTCGATCCAGGCCGAAATGTCGGCGCCCGTGAGCGTCACGGTGCCCGTGCTGCCAACTGTCGGCGCGAAGCCGACAATGACGCGGGCCGGGAATCCCAGCTGCCTGGCCATCAGGGCGGCGGCAACGGCGTACTGCTCCTGGTCTCCGAGCATGGGCTGGTCCGCGAACAGTTGGGTGATCCGATCAGCGCCGTGGCCGGAGCGGCTGACGGGTTCGCCCTGCCCGACCCCGTGGCTGATGTAGCCGTCCGCTTTCAGGCCGTCGATCATCGCCTGGAGTCGAACGCCGGGCGGGTCGCTTGCTCGCGTGTAGCCCTCGAGCGCCTGGGCAAGCCCGTCGGGTACCACGCCGACGGGCGGCAGCACCGCAGTGCCCGGGCGCAGCGCGGCGAGCCCGCCGAGCGGGCTGGGCACGACGGCCTCGCTGACGTACCGGTCGCCTCGCTGCAACCCGCCGATCACGGCGGCCGTTCCGCTGTTGTCGTTGTAGAAGAAGCTGTCGGCGCGGGCCGTTGCGGAGCGGCCGGTGAATTCGATGCGTTCGAGTTGGCCGTCGCCGGGCACCCAAACGCCGCGGTATCCGTCGACGGTCACCGTCAGGGTGACCTGCTTACCGTCGACTGCGGACTGGTCGAGCCGATAGGGCAGGCGGCTGAACGTGCCGGAGGGGCCGGCGACGGTGCCGCCGCCGACCGAGTAGACGATCCCGTCATAGCTGTCGAGGGTGGCGATGCGGAGGCGGCCGCCCGTGGGCAGGCCGCGCACCTCGAGCAGCGCCTCATCCGAGCGTTCCGGCTGCAGGTAGCCGCGGAATCCGCTGAGGGGGCTCGGGTAGGCACGCGGGTCGAACGGCTGCTGCACGCGGGCCCGCAGCACGTCCCGCGGCGCCGACGCCGGTACCGCGATCGCGGCGGCGGCTCCGGCGGCAATGGCGACGGCGATGATCACGGCGGCGCTGAGGAGCCCGCGGGCGGCCGCCAGACGCCGGTCGACCGACGACTCGATGGTGCGACGCGACTGCTGCGCGACGAGCCGCACGGCGCTGCGTCTCCGCTGCCAGCCGAACCACAGCAGCCAGAACAGGAGCACGACCAGGAGCCCGAGGCCGTGCTCGATGGGCGACGATTCCGTGGAGGACCCCAGCGCGATGCCGGCGATGAGCAGTCCGATCGGGGAGAGCACCGCGAGCTCCCCGAACCGCGATCGCAACGCCGTCGACAGCCCGATCACCGTGGACAGCAGCAAGAGGATGAACGCCGGCACGAGCAGCGACTGGTAGGTGCCGACGGGGAGAACTATCGTGACCAGCTGCTTCCAGCTCAGCGCGGTCGCTGCGACGAGTTCGAGCACGCCGTCGACGGAGGGAAGGAACGTGCTGATCGCGCGGCCGGGTATCGCGAGCGGCACGCCGGCCAGCAGGTACACGGCGACGGTGACGACGAGGACGATCCACGAGGGCCAGCGAAACAGCGCGCCGAGGATGGCGATGCCCGCCCCGAGAGCGAAAGTGACGGCCACGAGCAGGATGAATCCATTGCTGTGATAGACGGGCCAGAGTGCAGAGGATGCCACGGCGGTCGCCGCCGCCATGGCGAGGGTGTTGCCGGACGCGTTGCCCCAGCCGGGGCGCTGCCTGGGCGCGCGCCCGCTCATCCGGCGGCCGTCCGGGCGAGGCTCTTCTGCAGGTCGTCGAGGTACCCGATCGTGAGCACGCTCAGCTCGGCAACGCGCCGCAGGCTCGGCACGGCGTCTGGATCGCAGACAACGGCCACGACTTCGACTCCGGCGGGGAACCGGGTGGAGGCTGCGCGCAGTTCGGTCAGGGGCGTGGAGGAACCACAGACGAGGAACGCCACCGAGATGCCGGCGGTGTTCTCGGCGGCCACCCTGGCGAGTTCGGTCAGGGGAAGGGCGCCTGCCGACGGGTCGACGGTGCAGAGATCGTCGAGCAGCCTGGTGCGAGTGAGCGTGCTCAGCGTGCGCACGGAGAGGGTGCGGCGCCTGGCGAACTCCGGCGTGATCCCGCTGGCGACGACCGAGACGGTGCGTCCGTCGCGGATGGCTCGAACCCCCAGGGAGCCCGCAACGCTGACGGCCATCTCGAACTCGTCATCGGTCGCGAAGTCGGACTCGGCGAGGCTGAGCGCCACCATCAGATGGCTGCGGCGGGATTCCTCGTACTGGCGCACCATGTACCGGCCGGTCTTCGCGGTGCTCTTCCAGTGGATGGTGCGGCGTTCGTCGCCCGGCACATATTCGCGCAGGGCATGGAAAGACACGTCGCTGTTGGTCAGCTCCCTGGTGGGGTTGCCTTCGAGGTCGCGGATGAATCCGGTGCTCATGCTGGGGATCGAGATCGTGCGCGGGTGCACGTGCAGATCGATCCGTTCGGCCCAGACGAATTCCTTGCGGACCAGGCCGATCGGGTCAGCCCGCACCGTGCGGACCGGGCCGATCGGGATGATCCCGCGACGCGTCGTCGGCACGATGAACACGTCGTCGAAGCTCGAGTCGCGCGCCAGGCTGGGCATCGCGAATTCGGCCAGCCCCGCGCCGACCGGCACCTCGACGCTCACACCGGGCAGGCGACGCCTGGTGGGGTTGTGCACGACGACCTGGCCGGGTACGCGGTCGCCGACGACGACCCGATCCACGGGCATGGCCAGCCGGATCTCGTATGCGACGCGGCCGATCAGGTGGGCCGCTGCCGCCCCGACGAGCACGAGCCCGGCCCAGCCGACCGCGATCAGCTCGGTCCAGCCCAGCGAGTAGCCCACTAGGAACGAGGCGATGACGGCGACCAGGATGCTCCAGCCGAGCGGGGTGACGACCGCCCCGACGGCGCGGGCGCCGAGGCGGATGCGCCGGCCGACGGCACGCCCGGTGCGCAGGGACCACACGACGGCGTCCGTCATCCGCCCCTCCCCGCCGAAGGGAACGGCCTGGCTCACACTCCCCTGGCTCACACGGCCAGCCTGTCGCTCGGCGGCTGGGTTTCGATCAGGATCTGGGCGATCACGCTCGACGGGGTGACGCCGTCGAATTCGGCCTCCGGGTCGAGCAGCAGACGGTGGGCGAGCACGGGGCCGGCGAGCGACTTCACATCGTCGGGGATCACGAAGTGCCGGCCGTTGGCCGCCGCGAGCGTCTTCGCGGTGCGGATCAGGGCGAGCGCGCCGCGGACGCTGGCGCCCAGGCGCACCTCGGTCGCGTTTCGGGTGGCGTCGACCAGCCGGGAGACATAATCGTTGATGCTCGCGTCGACGAACACCGTGCGGGCGAGGGCTGCGAGTTCCACGACGGTCTCTGCCGAGACGACCGGCGGCACAACGACGTCGTGCGCCCGCTGGTCAGCGCCCTCGAGGATGCGGATCGTGGATGCGTGGTCGGGGTAGCCGATCGAGGATTTCATGATGAAACGGTCGAGCTGCGCCTCCGGCAGCCGGTAGGTGCCGGCCTGCTCGATCGGGTTCTGGGTGGCGATCACCATGAAGGGGCCGTGCACCGGGTGGGTCACGCCGTCCGCGGTGACCTGTCCCTCTTCCATCACCTCGAGGAGCGCCGCCTGGGTCTTCGGGCTGGCCCGGTTGATCTCGTCCGCGAGCACGATGTTGGCGAAGATCGGCCCGCGGTGGAACTCGAACGAGCCGCTCCGCTGGTCGTAGATGCTCACGCCGGTGATGTCGCTGGGCAGCAGGTCGGGCGTGAACTGCACCCGGTTGCTTGTGCCGCGCACGCTCTGCGCGATCGCGCGGGCGAGGGAGGTCTTGCCCGTTCCCGGCACGTCCTCGAGCAGCAGGTGCCCCTCACTGAGCAGCGCCGTGAACGACAGCCGGATGACGTGGTGCTTGCCGAGCAGGACCTGCTCAACCCCGAGCACCAGTCGGTCGAAGACGTCGGCGAAGTGGGTGGCCTGCTCCAGGGTCATCGTCATTGCGTAGGTCTCTTCCGTTCTCGGTTATTTGTCGTAGTCGAAGATGTGAAGGTTGACGGTCACCGTGAGGCGCACCGTTCCGGCCGGCGGCGGCGGGCCCGGCAGCGTGCAGGTATTCGGCGAGTCGGCATCCGTTGGCTGAACCGACGGGTCGTCCGGCACCGAGCACCGGTAGGTCGCGGGGAAGGATGGCCCGTTCGACGGGTCGCCGGTCCAGGAGAACTGGCCGCCCATCGGGTCGTAGGCGAGGCCGGCCACCGTGAAGGTGAGGGATTCCTCCTTGGCCGTCTCCGGGTCGGACCATGGTCCGCAGGAGCCCCACGCCGAGCAGGCCCTCAGTTCGAAGCCGACCTTCTCGCCGAACGGGCCGTTCAGGAGCTCGCGCGGCCAGGCCGTGCGGTCGAAGTCGACTCCGGATCCCGTTCCGCCGCCGGCACGAATTGTGTAGTGGTCGATGCCGCTGCGGGGGTTCACACCGGTGAGGTGGTAGTCCCAGGCGTCCCCGCGCTGCTCCATGCCACCCTGCACGGCCGTGACGGGGCCCGGCGCCGGGCGCACCCGCACGGTCTCCACCGGGGTGGCCGCGCAGCCGGCCCGGTTGTAGCCCCAGACGACGAAGGAGTAGTCGCCGTTGTCGGAGAGCAGGTTGTCGAACACCACGGAGTGGGTCCCGCCGGACACGTCCTTCTGTTCGTCGACGATACCGCCGGGCCGCGGCGGAACCACCTGCCCTGGCGCAGGCGAGCTCACCGTGCAGGCCTGCGCGCCGGTGGGCACGGTGCTGCCGCTGAGCCGCTGCACGTAGTAGCCGAGGATGGGGTCGCCCTTGCCGTCGAACGCGTCCCAGGCCACGGCGACGGTGCCGCTGGAGTCCGTTCCGGTGGCGCTGATCCCGCCGGCCCTGGCCGGGCCGAACGGCCGACCGGTGCCGGCGGACGTGTTCCACGTCGACAGGGCAGGGTAGGCGTCGTTCCGCGCGCTCACCGTGAACGCCGTGTCCTCCCCGTTGGACAGCCCGGACACCTCGATGCTGCAGGACTTGGGGGTGCACTGCGGCCCGGTCGCACTCGTTTCGCCCTGGGCCGTGCCGCCGACGGTCACGACGTAGCCGCGCATCGGCGTGCCGCCGCCGACCGGAGCGACGGCGTTCCAGCTGAGCCGGAGCCCACCGTCCAGGGGCGCGGCGGCCAGGCCGGTCGGGGCGGGCGGCACGACGTCAGACCAGACCGGATCGGCCAGCACCGTCGCCGCCGAGACCCCGATGGCGTTCCGAGCGGTGACGGATGCCCGCACGCCGTTGGCCTGCCCGTTGCCGGGCGTCGCGACGTCGCACGCGGTCGCCCTGCACTCCGCGGTGCGAATCGGTTTGCCGGACCCGGCGTCGAGGAGCGAAATCCGGTAGCCGGAGATGGGTGCGTTGTTGGCGGCGCCCGCATTGAATGACACGGACAGCTTCTTGTCGCCGTAGCCGGTGACTCGCAGGTTGGTCACCGGGTCTGGTTTGTCCTGCACCGAGATGCGCACCGTGCCCCACGCGTACCGGTCAGGGTCTCCCGTGGCATCCGCGACCTGGTACTGCAGGTTCGTGTCGGCGGGCGCTGCGGCGCCGGACACGCTGACCGACAGTCGAGCGTTGTCGGCGCTGCGCGTGATCGTGACCCCCTGCGGCAGCGCGGCGCTGCCGAGGCCGCGCACCGCGACCACCCGGAGCGGAACGGCGGGGAACGGGTTGGTCGCGCCGTCGTTGGCGAGCACGTCGACGACCGTCGTGAGGCCGCGCGGCGCGATGGCCGTGTCGGCCGCGGGGATCGCGAGCGGCCTGGTCGACGCGACGACGCGCATTTCGATCCGGCCTGCCCGGCCGTCGTTGAGGTCGTCCCGAACGCCGATCGTGATCGCGCTCCGACTGCCCCTCGGTGTCGTCTCGGCGGCCCGGAGGGTGAGCTTCTGGCCGTCGATCGAGTAGATGAACCCGGTCGGCTTCGGCTCGAGCACCGTGTAGGCGAGCTCCGCCTGGTCGTCGGGGTAGGGATACGCGGTGAGCTTCCGCAGGTCGATGACCTTCGTCTGGTCGGGCTCGACGTCGATGACGGCACCGTCGAAGGCCGGCGCCTGGTTCTTGCGCGGGGTGACCGTGATGGGGAGCACGATGGTCGCCGTGCGGCCGTCCGGGTCGGTGGCGCTCGACCCGTCCGTCACCTCGAAGGAGATGGATGCCGGACCGTAGTACTTGTCGGCGCTGGTGAACGCGAGCGTGGAGGCATCGGTCACGAGCCCCGCACCGTCGGAATGGGTGGCCCGCACCGTGCTGTGGTCGGTGAGCCGAACCTTCTTCCCGCCGACCGCGACGACGTACTTGTTGATGTCGATCGCGAGCCTGGACTCGCTGGCGATGGTGAGGGCCGGCGCACCCTTGCGCAGCTGAGGCAGCGCATCGTTGTAACCGGGAACCCAGATGAACGCGTACGAGACGATGCCGGGGTCGGCCGGGTGGGTGACGGCGAACGGGATGATCTGGCTGGTGTCACCGACCGTCACCCGGATGCGTTTGGTGCCGGTCACCTGGGCGACGCGATCGAAGCCGGGAAGGATCGTCAGGCCCAGCGAGCGCGCCGAACCGTCGGCGAAGAAGACATGGGCGAGCACGTCGACGTCGACCGTGGTGCGGCCGAGCACGTCGGAGAGGCTGAGCACCGTGTCCCTGGCGTCGGGGCGGGAGCGCGGCGCATCCTTGCGCACGACGACCGTGAGGAAGTTCGAGCTGGTGCCTCCCCTGTCGTTCTGGATCTCGTAGATGAACCCGAAGCGGCCCACGACGGTCGGTGCGGTGACCGTGATCAGGTCGCCGTCGATGCGCGCAGCGCCCAGCTTGCCCGTCGGCGTGACGTCAACGATGCGCAGGGTGCTGCCGTCGGGGTCGGAGTCGTTGACGAGCACGCGAACCGCGACCGTGCTGCCCGGACGCACGACGACCTCGTCCTCGACCGCGACCGGGTTGCGGGCGCCGT
The DNA here is from genome assembly GCA_036723055.1 of Microbacteriaceae bacterium. Taxonomy (GTDB): domain Bacteria; phylum Actinomycetota; class Actinomycetes; order Actinomycetales; family Microbacteriaceae; genus Cryobacterium. The sequence goes on along the minus strand of DAIMHX010000034.1, from coordinate 6,617 downwards.
CCAGGCGCGGGCTGATCCCGATGCGCACGATTCCGGTTGCCCGGGCGCCGAGCGAGTCGACGACCGAGTAGGTGAACGTGTCGGTACCGGCCGAGTAGGCCCCCGCCTTGTACTCGATCGAGTCGGAGGCGACTGCCGTCACGGCGCCCTTCTCTGGGTTCGTCTCCTGGCCGAGAAGTTGCACGGAGTCACCGTCAGGGTCGATGCCGGACAGCGGGATCGGGATGCGCACGGTGTCGCCGGCGAGGACGCGGGCGATCACGGTGCGGGGCACCGGCGGGTTATTCGAGGCCGCGTCCGGTTCGCGCACGGAGATGTGCACCTCGGCGTTGGCGAACTGGCCGTCCGGCGCGTTGACCCGGTAGACGGCGGTGAAGTTTCCGGTCTTCTCCGGCGCGAGGTAGCGCAGCACAGTACCGGAGGCGAAGAGCAAGCCGGCGCCGGACGGGAGCCCGGTGGCGAGGGTCGGGTCGAGGGTGAGCGTGTCGCCGTCCGGGTGCTCGTCGTTGGCCAGGACGGGAATGTCGATGGCGTCGCCGACGCGCACCGAAATCGAGTCCGGCATGGCGATGGGAGCCTGTTTCCGGGCAGGTTCCGGGATTTCGACGACGGTCACGGTGCCCTCGGCCTCGGCCAGGCCGTTGCTGACGCGGTAGCCGAAGGTGACGGAGCCCGTATCCAGCGGCCTGGTGAGGGTGACCCGCAGGATGCGCTGGTCCAGGATCTCGACCCGCAGCCCGCTCGCCGCCGGCAGGTTCATTGTGCCCGTGACGAGCAGCACTCCGCCGGCCGGGTCGATGTCCGTGGAGAGCACATCGACGAGGGTCGCCTGCCGCCCGCGGATGAACGCCGTGTGCGGAACGGTGATGGGTGCGGTGTTCGTGTCGGGGGCCGCGATGACGTCGACCCGCACCCGGCCGGTGACGGTGAGCCGGCCGTCGGTCACCGCGTACTCGATTTCGTGGGTGCCCACCGCGCTGCTCGTGAATCGGAAGGTGCCGCCGTCGAAGTCGGGGGTGATGGTCACATCGGGTTTCGCCGGGACGCTGCCCAGGCGAAGCTGCCCTGAGCCGCCGCGCACGTGCACGAGCGGCGACACCGTGACCTCGCGCCCAGCGGCGGCCAGCATGACGAAGGGCTCGGCAACGATCGGCACCGAGCCGGCCGGCCGAACCATCAGGGCGAGGGTTCCCGTGCCCTCCGCCCGGCCGTCGGAGACGACGAGGCCGACCTGTTTGCGCTCGCCGCCGGCGCCGGCATCCGTGTAGACCACCGACCCGTCCGGTGTGAAGCCAGCCAGGTCGGGCGCGATGGTGGTCGCCGAAGTGAGGTAGAACGGGTCGCCGTCGGGGTCGACCCAGTCGCCGAGCACCGGGATCGTCACCCGCCCGCCGGTCTGGACCGTCGTGTGCGTGCTCCGGACCTGCACCGGTGGGGAGTTCTCCTCGTTCTTCCGAACGGTGACCGTGACCGTCGCCGACGCCGTGCCGCCCCGCCCGTCGTTGACGCTGTAGTCGAAGCTCAGCCGTCCGGATGCGGTCGGTGAGAGGGTCAGTTGCACCTGCTGGTTGTTGGCCACGAGGTCGAGCCGCCCCTGCTCGGCGGGAAGGTTGCCGAGCGTGGCGACCACGAGCACGTCGCCGTTGGGGTCGTAGTCGTTCAGCAGCACGGGAAGCGTGACGGTGCGGCCCGGTCGGGCGCCGAACGTGTCGTCGATCGCGACCGGCGGCATCTGGGACTTCTCGAACTCGGGCGGGGTGTCGTTCTTGTTCTCTTCGACCCGCTGCAGGTCCTGCACCGTGTCGATGAGGTCGTCCCAGTTGTCGATGAGTTCGCTGCCCTGCTGGACGGCCCACGCTGAGCCGTTGCGCGCGTCGTTGAGCACGAGGGCGGTGCCGTTCAGGCGGAATTCGAGCCTGGCATCGGCGGCGACCCGGTCGAGCTTCGTGGTGCGGCCCTTCGGCCCGTCCCCAGCGCACGCACGCCAGGTTGTCCCACCGGCCCAGGCGGCGAACGAGCAGCCCCTGGCGGATGCCGGGGCCGCTGCCTGCCCGTCCTGGCCGGTCACCAGCTGGACGGGGGGGCCGCCGGCCAGCGGCACCGCGAGGAGGCCCCTGCGGTCGGCGAGCAGCACCCGGTCGCCCGTGGCGCCGGCCTGTTGCAGGACCGGACGGTCGGCCGCGAGGATGTCGGCGGACAGGTCGATGTCCTGCCCGGCCAGGAAGAGGTGCCTGCTCGACGCGTTGAGGAGCGCCCAGCGGCCGTTCACGCTGGTCAGCTGGTAGGTGTCCTCCGGCGCGCCGGCGTCGAGGTGGACGGTCGACTCGACCGCGTCGCCCGTGACGGGGTCGACCCGCGACAGGTCGCCGGTCGCGGGGGTGAACGAATAGAACCTGCCGGCGGCATCCATGTTCACGACGGAACCGGCGCCGAGGGCCAGGGTCGGCTCCGTCGTGCTGTCGAATCCGGCGAGATCGCTGGCGGGAAGGCTCCACATGTCGCCGTTCGAGGCGATGACGGCCCGGTCCTCCGCCAGGAAGACGGCCGGTTTCACCGGCGGAAGCGGCACGGTCTGGGCGACCTTCGCGGTCGCCGGGTCGAGGATGTCGAGCGAGCTGTTGCCGTGGTCGATCACGAGCACGGTCGAACCCTGCTGCAGGAGGTCGAGGCTGGAGCTGCCGGCCGGCACGACCGTGTTGAGCTCCCGCACCGCGGTATTGGCGCGTCCGACCACCTGGCGGGCCTCGTTCGTCACCCAGACCGCCGAGTCGCCGAGGTCGAGTCGCTGCGCGGTGTACCCGCCGGACACGACGGCCACCGTTGCGACGAGGGCCGCGATGAGCGTGCCGCTTGTCGCGGTGGCCACGAGCGAGCGGTGGGCTGCGAACCACCCTGCTATCACTGGCCGCCGCCGGCTACTTCAACGCATTTCTCACTGCTGGGGGCGCCGCTTTTTCCTTCCCGGTTCACAGTCACTGTCACGCAGACGCTGGGCTGGCCGTTCGGGTCGACGCTGAATTCGGTCCCTCGCTGGATGCTGCTCTCGCCGGTGCGCAGGGTCACCACGTAGTTGTCGCCGGCCAGCACCCCCGGGTCGGGCCAGGTGAACGCGACCGTGCCGGACCGGAGCCGGCCGGCCACGTCGCTGACGGTCGGGATGTCGGCCCCGGCCTGGCGGATCAGGAAGCTTCCGGCCGCTGCGGCCAGGCCAATGACGAGCGTCGCTGCGGCGACAAGCGCCCAGGCCGTTCGGGCGCGGTGGCTCGTGCGGCGCACACGCGTCTGCGAGGTGCCGGGGACACTCTGGCTGTGGTGCGGCTGGGTGCCCGAGCGGACGACCCCGGTGGCCTGGCCCGGCTTCCGGCGCCGGCGTGTTCCCTGCGGGTTGATCGAATTGACGCCGACAATGCGCGTCTTGTCTTCGGGGTCGGCCAGGGCGGTGACCGCCCAGTTGTCCATCGACACCTCGAGCGGCGTCTGCGCGAGTCCGAGGTCGGCCTCGATCGACTGCAGCTCGCGGATGAGTTCGAGCACGCTGCGCTGGCGACTTTCCGGGCGCCTCGACATGGCCCTGGCCAGCACGAGTTCGAGCCTCGGCGGCACATCGGCACGGCTGATCGCCGGCACCTTCGCCTTGGAGATCCGAGCCATCAGCTGGGCAGAGGTGTTCTCCGTGCCCTGCTGCTCGAACGGAGACCGCCCGGCCAGGAGCGAGTAGAGGGTGGCGCCGAGCGACCACACCTCAGAGGCGATCGACCCGGAGACCTCGTCGAGCAGAACCTCGGGCGCCGACCAGGGGATGGACAGGCCGACCGCGTCGGTCTTCTCCGCTTCGCCGAGCGTCGCCGCGATGCCGAAGTCGGACAGCACCGGATGGCCGTACGCGGTGATCAGGATGTTCGACGGTTTGATGTCCCGGTGCAGCACCGCCGAGCCGTGGGCGGTCTCGACGGCGCCCGCGATCCGGATGCCGATCCGCAGCACGTCGGGAACGGCGAGCGGCTCGGCGCGGTAGCGCTGGCTCAGCGTCGAGGAGCAGTACTCCATGACGAGGTACGGGCGCCCGTCGGCGGACACGCTGGCCTGGAAGACCGTGAGGATAGCGGGGTGCGAGCTGAGCTGCGCCATCAGGTTGGCCTCGGCCTGGAAGAGCTGGCGAACCTGGTCGTTGACGACCTCGGCCAGGAGCACCTTGACGGCCACCTGGCGCCGGGGCATGTTCTGCTCGTAGAGGAAAACATCCGCGAACCCGCCGGATCCGAGCACGCGCAGGTAGGAGAAACCCGGCAGGTTCGGCGGCGTTGACGGCAATCGTCGTGCCATGGTTGCCTCCCGCCTGCTCGTGACCTGCGTGCGTGTTGTCGTCGATGACCCTGGTCGCGACGGGTTGACCCACGGGCGTTCCCCAAGTCTAGGCAGCGCTGCGGAGCCGACAGGGCCCTCCGGCCTCCCCTAATCGGGCGCGTTTACCCCCAACTCGGGGGCCGTGTCGTCGTCGACGGCGAGCACATCGAGCACGATGACGGTGACATTGTCCCGGCCTCCGTTCTCGAGCGCGGCGGTGACGAGGGCGGCCGCGGCGTCATCCGCCTTCGGGTTCGACATCAGGTAGTGGCGGATGCCGTACGCCGTGAGTTCCTTGGTCAGGCCGTCGGAGCAGACGAGGATGCGCATGCCGGCCTGCACCGGCAGGATCCGGTAGTCGGGCACGGGCGGTTCGTGGAAGCCCACAGCCCGGGTGATGACGTTTCCGTGCGGGTGCACGTCGGCTTCTTCCCGCGTGATGCGGCCGGCGTCGACGAGTTCCTGCACCACGGAGTGGTCGACGGTGACCTGCTCCAGCACGCCGGAGGTGAGCTGGTACACCCGGGAGTCGCCGATGTTGAAGACGATCCAGTGCGGCGCGCCCGACACGATGGCCAGCGCGGCGCCGGTCACGGTGGTTCCCGTGCCCTGGTCCGTCACGCCGACGGCTGTGGCCATGTCCTCGACGGCGAGGCTGAGGGACCGGTCGATGGACTCGGCGTCGATGACGGCCTTGCCGGCGTGTTCGGAGAGCCTCGCGACGACGGCCGCGCTGGCGACGTCGCCCGCCGAGTGCCCGCCCATGCCGTCGGCGACCGCGAAGATCGGCGCCTCCGCGAGCAGGCTGTCTTCATTGACCTCGCGGCGGTGCCCGGTGTCGGTGAGCGCGGCCCAGGCCAGCGTCACGGTCCTGTGCACCGCGGGCAGGGCAACCGAATAGCTGGTCGAGCCTTGACCAATCTGGGTCACGGATGGTGCCTTCCGAATATGGCCATCGCGACGGTGTACCGGCTAGCGGTCGCTGACGGGGAGGATCTCGATGATATTACCGTCCCCGATGTCCACCGTCGTACCGGGCACCACCGCGAGCGACTGCCCGGACCGCAGGCGCTGCTTCCTTCCGCGGGGCGGAATCACGATCGTTCCGTTCGTCGAGCCGAGGTCTGTCACCACCACCGAGTCCCCCTCCTGGCGGATCTCGAGGTGGGTTGCCGAGACGGCATTCGTGTTCGATGGGATCGAAACGAGCCGCGGTGTCGATCCATCGGCGATGCGCGGGAGGCTCGGTCGGCGACCGAGGTGGTAGACGGCGTCGAGCCGGCGCTCGTCGCCGTGCGGGAGCCGGAAGCCGTAGCGGGCGCTCTCCGGCAGGGGTTCCGGCGCCGGGCGCACGAGCGCCGGGCCGGCATCCGTCGATGCCTGACGCCGGTCCCTGCGCCGGATGATGACGGTGTCCTGCATCATGGTGTCTCGCGTCATCTGGCGCGGGCGGAGAATCGTGTCGGCGTCCGGGACCCAGGCGTCCGGAGCGAGGAAAGGCTCCGGGATCGCGAGGGGCTCAGGGATCGGGAGGGGCTCAGGGATCGGGAGGGGTTCGGGGTTCGGGAGGGGTTCGGGGATCGCCTTCGGCTGCGGCACGTCGGCTGCGCGGGCGGCGGGTTGCTGCCCCGTCACCGACCAGAACAGCGCGTTCCCGGCGACCGCGCCCCGGTCGACCGCGCTGCCCGACTCGAGCCGGTTGGACGGGACAACGTCGTATCGGGGCGAGCCGATGACGACGCCGATGACGGCCTGGAACTCGGCCAGGAGCCACGGACGGATGTCCCGGTCGATGAACCGCCGCGACCCACCCACCGAGAACACGTCGACCGCGATGGCGCCGCGCACGATCGCGGAGACCGGCACGCCGTCCCCGTCGGTCGGATCCCCCGGGACCACGACGACGAAACTGCTGACCGCCTGCTCGCCGGAGAGCGGAAGGAGCGCCACGAGGGCCTCAATCTCCACCCGCGGCTGGGCGCCGAGCGCGGTCAGCGTGGCCACGATGGACAGCGGGGTGTCGATCGGCACCGCGGCGAGAAAGCTTCCGCCCGCCACAAACGTCCACTCGGCGTCCTGGCCGGGTGCGAGAAAGCAACCTACGCGTGCCACGCGATTAGTCTCCTCCCCCGGCGGCTAGCGACCGATGTACGACATGACGTGCTTGATGCGGGTGTAGTCCTCAAAACCATACATCGAGAGGTCCTTGCCGTAGCCGGAGTGCTTGAAGCCGCCGTGCGGCATCTCGGCGACGATCGGGATGTGGGTGTTGA
>DAIMHX010000033.1:0-30440 GCA_036723055.1 Microbacteriaceae bacterium | reverse complement strand
TACGTCACGAAGTCCAGAACACGGATCGCGGATGCGCTCGAACTTCGCGGCGGTCAGCGGGACTGAGCAAGTGGCACCGGTCCCGGGTCAGCGGGACTAAGGCGTGTCTCCCTCAGAGCCGCGTGATCCGCGAGTGTCGCAGGCAGGTGTTGCCGTTTCGGACAATTGTTGCCCGGCACGCACGCCGGCAACAGTTGTGCGCTTCGATGACAATCGCGCGGATGCCGTCAGGCGCGGGCGGCGATGACCTGGTCGACGACAAGCTCGAGCTCGCCGGGGGCACCCGGACGCAGCCGGAAGCCGGCGCCGTCGGCCCAGCAGAGGAGCTCGGTGACGCTCGCGAAGTCCTGCCCGTGCAGGACGAGGGCACGGGTGAATTCGCCCTTCGACTTCTTGTTGAAGTGGTTGAGGGCGCGGGTGTGGCCGTCGACCGTCTCGGTCACGATCCGCAGGAACACCGACTCCGGCCCGGCCGGGGCTGCGCCAAGGGCGACGTACGCCTCCGAACGCAGGTCGAGCACGAGCCCAGTGGACTTGCCGAGCGCCGCGGTGATCGAGCGACCCCAGTGCTTCTTGAGGACGAGGTCGGGGAGCCGGGAGTCATGCGACATCCGGTAGGCCGGAATCGGGTCGAGGGCACCGACCGGTCCGAACAGCGCCGAATGCACGACGACGTGGCGACCGGCGAACTCCCGGGCCGCCGGGGGAAGAGTCGGGGCATCGAGCGCGTCGTAGAGCACGCCCGTGTAGCGGTCGAGGACCGGCATGGTCGGCGACGTCGTCACCACGCGGTTGTGCCCGACCTCCGCGGACTGCGTGCGGCCGAGCTTGAGCGCGGCCATCATCGCATCCGGGCTCTTTGCCAGCGCCCGCAGCGCACGCACAACTACCCGCCGCTGAGTGTTCAGCGACGGGTACGTGAGGGCGGAAATGTCGAGCGGTTCGCCTTCGCCGCCGGCACGTTTGGTCTCCGACGGGGGCAGCAGAACGAGCAAGGACTAAACGAGCCCAGCCTTGCGGGCCACGATGGTGACCGTGTCGTTTTCCACCGACAGGAATCCGTCAGCGGCCTCCGCCACGATTTTCGAGCCGTCGGCCAGCGTCAGGCGAACCTCACCGGTGGCCAGGATCGCGAGCATGGGCTCGTGGCCGGCGAGAATACCGATCTCGCCTTCCACGGTGCGAGCGACGACCATGGTCGCCTCGCCGGACCAGACCTGCTGGTCCGCCGAGACAACGCTGACGTTGAGCGGCGCCGAAGCCATGCTTAGCCGTTCTCCTTCTGGATCTGAGCCCACTTCTCTTCGACGTCGTTGATGCCACCGACGTTGAAGAAGGCCTGCTCGGCCACGTGGTCGAAGTCACCGTTGGAAATGGCCGTGAACGCCTCGATGGTGTCCTTCAGCGGAACCGTCGAACCCTCTACGCCGGTGAACTTCTTCGCCATGTAGGTGTTCTGGGACAGGAACTGCTGGATACGACGGGCACGGGAAACCGTGACCTTGTCTTCCTCAGAGAGCTCGTCAACACCGAGGATCGCGATGATCTCCTGGAGTTCCTTGTTCTTCTGCAGGATGGCCTTGACGCGAACGGCCGTGTTGTAGTGATCGGCACCCAGGTAGCGGGGGTCGAGGATACGGCTGGTCGAGGTGAGCGGGTCGACGGCCGGATAGAGGCCCTTCGACGCGATCTCGCGCGACAGCTCAGTGGTGGCGTCCAGGTGGGCGAACGTGGTCGCCGGAGCCGGGTCGGTGTAGTCGTCGGCGGGGACGTAGATCGCCTGCAGCGAGGTGATCGAGTGGCCACGCGTCGAGGTGATGCGCTCCTGAAGGATGCCCATCTCGTCGGCGAGGTTCGGCTGGTAACCCACGGCGGACGGCATGCGGCCCAGCAGGGTCGACACCTCCGAACCGGCCTGGGTGAACCGGAAGATGTTGTCGATGAAGAGCAGAACGTCCTGCTTCTCCACGTCGCGGAAGTACTCGGCCATGGTCAGGGCGGAGAGGGCGACGCGTAGACGCGTTCCCGGCGGCTCGTCCATCTGTCCGAACACGAGGGCCGTCTTGTCGAAGACACCCGCCTCTTCCATTTCAGCGATCAGGTCGTTGCCCTCACGGGTACGCTCACCGACACCGGCGAACACCGAAACTCCACCGTGGTCCTGCGCAACGCGCTGGATCATTTCCTGGATCAGGACGGTCTTGCCGACACCGGCACCACCGAAGAGTCCGATCTTTCCACCGAGAACGTACGGCGTGAGAAGGTCGATGACCTTGATGCCGGTCTCGAAGAGCTGGGTCTTGGACTCCAGCTGGTCGAATGCCGGGGGCTTGCGGTGGATGGGCCAGCGCTCGGTGATCTCGATCTTCTCGCCGGGAGCAGCGTTGAGAACCTCGCCGATGACGTTGAACACCTTGCCCTTGGTGACGTTGCCGACGGGGACCGTGATGGGTCCGCCGGTGTCGCGCACTTCCTGGCCGCGCACAAGTCCGTCGGTGGGCTTCAGCGCAATGGCACGAACAAGGTCGTCACCGAGGTGCAGGGCAACCTCGAGCGTGATCTCGGTCGACTCTTCGCCGATCGTGATCGTGGTCTTCAGCGCGTTGTAGATGCCCGGGATCGAATCATGCGGGAACTCGATGTCGACGACGGGGCCAGTGACGCGCGCGATGCGGCCAACAGCGCCTGCTGCGTCCGCCGCGCGGACTGGCGCGCTCATGGTGTCAGTCATAGCTCTCTCTTCTCTGGTTATTTCTTGGCGGATGAGAGCGCGTCGGCTCCACCCACGATCTCGGAAATCTGCTGCGTGATCTCGGACTGGCGGGCGTTGTTCGACAGCCGCGTGTAGTCCGTGATCAACTTGTCGGCGTTGTCGCTGGCCGACTTCATTGCCTTCTGGCGGCTCGCGTGCTCCGAGGCTGCCGACTGCAACATGGCGTTGAAGATGCGGCTCTCGATGTACACCGGGAGAAGCCCGTCCAGCACAGTTTCGACATCCGGTTCGAATTCATACAGCGGAAGCACCTTGTGCTCGCCGGCCTCCTCCGCCCCCTCGACAACTTCGAGGGGAAGCAGGCGGATGACCTCGGGAACCTGGGTGACCATGCTCACGAAGCGGTTGAAAACGATATGAATCTCGTCGACGCCGCCGTCTTCAGAATCCCTGAGGAAGGATTCGAGCAGGGCATCGCCGATGTCCTTGGCCGTTTCGAACTGGGGCTGGTCCGTTCCGCCGGTCCAGACCCGCTCCGATGCGCGGCGACGGAAGCCGAAGTACGCGACCGCCTTGCGTCCGACGAGGAAGTACACAACGTCCTTGCCCTGGCTGCGCAGCAGTTCGCTGAGTTCTTCGGCCTCGCGCAGCACCTGGGAGCTGAACGCTCCGGCCAGGCCGCGGTCGGATGCGAAAATCAGCACCGCTGCGCGGTCGATCCGCTCCGGCTCGGTCGTCAGCACGTGATCAACGTTCGAGTACGTGGCGACCGCCGAGACGGCGCGCGTAATCGCACGCGAATACGGGGTGGACGCAGCGACCCGCGCCTGCGCCTTCTGGATGCGCGAGGCGGAGATCAGCTCCATGGCCCGAGTGATCTTCTTGGTCGTCTGGGCAGACTTGATCTTCTGCCGGTAGACCCGAAGTTGCGCTCCCATGTGTCTCCTGTGGTTACTTGTCTGTCAGTGAACGGATGTGGCGAAGGCGGGTTAGCGCCTGTGCTTCACGATCTTTTCCTGGGTGACGTCTTCTTGGGCGATGGCCTCAAACTTTTCCTTGCCGACCGAAGCGAGCGGCTTGCCCTCGCCGGTCTGGAACTCGAGCTTGAACTTGTCGACCTCTGAGGTCAGGGTGGCGACGGTGTCGTCGGAGAGCACGTTCGTCTCGCGCAGCGTCGACAACACCTGCGTGTTGCGGCCGAGGTAGTCGAGCAGTTCGCGCTCGAAGCGCAGAACGTCTTCAACCGGAACCTCGTCGAGCTTGCCGTTGATGCCGGCCCAGATCGAGACGACCTGGTCTTCGACGGGGTACGGCGAGTACTGCGGCTGGCGCAGCAGCTCGGTGAGGCGGGCACCGCGAGCGAGCTGGCGACGGCTGGCCGCGTCCAGGTCGGACGCGAACATGGCGAACGCTTCGAGCGAGCGGTACTGGGCGAGTTCGAGCTTGAGGGTTCCGGAAACCTTCTTGATCGACTTCACCTGGGCGTCACCGCCGACTCGCGAGACCGAGATTCCCACGTCGACTGCCGGACGCTGGTTGGCGTTGAACAGGTCGGACTGCAGGAAGATCTGGCCGTCGGTGATCGAGATCACGTTGGTCGGGATGTACGCCGCGACGTCGTTGGCTTTGGTCTCGATGATCGGAAGTCCGGTCATCGAACCGGCGCCGAGGGCGTCGGAGAGCTTGGCGCAACGCTCGAGCAGACGGGAGTGCAGGTAGAACACGTCGCCCGGGTAGGCCTCGCGTCCCGGCGGACGACGCAGCAGCAGCGATACGGCGCGGTACGCCTCGGCCTGCTTGGACAGGTCGTCGAAGACGATGAGGACGTGCTTGCCGCCGTACATCCAGTGCTGGCCGATGGCCGAGCCGGTGTAGGGGGCGAGGTACTTGAAGCCGGCCGGGTCGGAGGCCGGAGCGGCGACGATGGTGGTGTACTCCATCGCGCCGGCGTCTTCGAGGGCACCCTTGACCGAAGCGATCGTGGATCCCTTCTGGCCGATGGCGACGTAGATGCAGCGAACCTGCTTGTTCGTGTCGCCGGACTCCCAGTTGGCCTTCTGGTTGATGATGGTGTCGATCGCGATGGCGGTCTTGCCGGTCTGGCGGTCGCCGATGATGAGCTGGCGCTGGCCGCGGCCGATCGGGATCATCGCGTCGATGGCCTTGATGCCGGTCTGCATCGGCTCGTGGACCGACTTGCGGGACATGACGCCGGGTGCCTGCAGTTCGAGCGCACGGCGGCCTTCGGTCGCGATGGGGCCGAGGCCGTCGATCGGGGCGCCGAGCGGGTCGACGACGCGACCGAGGTAGCCATCGCCGACGGGAACGGAGAGAACCTCGCCTGTGCGGTGCACCTCCATGCCCTCAACGACTCCAGCGAACTCGCCGAGCACGACGACGCCGATCTCATCTTCGTCGAGGTTCTGGGCGAGGCCCAGCGTTCCGTCGGCGAACTTGATGAGCTCGTTGGCCATCACGCCGGGCAGACCCGAAACGTGGGCAATTCCGTCGCCGGCTGTGGTGACGTAACCGACCTCGGTCGTTGCGGTCTTGTTCGGCTCGTAGGACTTGACGAAGTCCTGGAGAGCGTCGCGGATCTCATCGGGGCTGATCGTTAGTTCTGCCATCATCTTCCCTTTTCTGTACGGGGTGTACAGGTTTTGTCTTTTCGAGACGTTGCCGTCTGCGAGGTTTCTATTCCGGTTGACCGTAGGTCAGCCGGCAAGCTGGAGTCTCAAGTCCTTGAGGCGGGTGGCGATGCTGCCGTCGATCACGTCATCGCCGATCTGCACGCGCACGCCGCCGACGAGGGTAGGGTCGACGATCTGGTTGATCGTGAGTTCGCGGCCGTAACGCACCGCCAGGCTCTTGTTCAACCGCTCGAGCTGCTCCGGGGACAACGCGCCGGCCGAGGCGACCGTCGCGATCGACGTTCCGGACTGGTCGGCGACAACGGAGGCCGCGTGGCGCAACAGCTGGCCGATCCGTCGGCCGCGAGGCTGACGCACCAGGTGACGGACGATCGCCAGAGTGTGGGCCGAAACCTTGCCGTCGAGGAGTGCGTTGACGAGCTCCAGCTTCGATTCCGCTCGGCCGAGCTTGCTCGTGAGGGCAAGTTCAAGTCCGGCATTGGAGGAAACCGCCGCGGCGAAGGAGAACAGTTCGGCCTCGATTGACACGTTCCTCGGCGCGGAGGCGGCGGTTGCCCGCAGCCCCAGCTCTTCGATGCCGGCCAGCAGGTCACCCTGGCTGGACCAGCGCACCGAAGCGGCCGCCTTGAGCAGTTCGACCGCGCTCGGCGTGAGGGTGGGGGAAAATACTCGCTCGACGAGAGCAACCCGTGCCGCGACGGGCGACGACGAGTCGGCCAGCGCTGAACGCAGCTGGGACGAGTCGCCGACGACTCGTCCGGCGGTGAACAGGCTTTCGCCCGTCGCCAGATCGACCGAGCTGCCGAGGGCAGCCAGTGCGGCCCTCGACGAGGCCAAAGCCTCTCTGGTGGCGCTTCCCATTACTTAGCTGCCTTCTCCGAAGCCTCGAGGTCTGCGAGGAAGCGATCGACAATTGCGCCGGCCTTCGCGTCGTCGGTCAGGCTTTCGCCGATTACGCCGGAGGCGAGGTCGATGGCCAGGGTGCCGACTTCGGAGCGGAGCGACACGACTGCTGCCTGGCGCTCTGCTTCGATCTGGGTCTTGGCGCTGGCAGCGATGCGTGCTGCCTCAACCGATGCCAGTTCCTTGTGCTCTGCCACGATCCGCTGACCGTCGGCGCGAGCCTGGTCACGGATGTGGCCGGCCTCGGAGCGTGCCTCAGCGAGCTGGGCCGTGTACTGCTCGAGAGCAGCCTCGGCCTTGCGCTGGGCGTCGTCGGCCTTGGCGATGTTGCCCTCGATGGCCTCTGCGCGGTCGTCGAGGAGCTTCTGCATCCTCGGGAGCACGAGCTTCCAGAAGAAGAACAGAATCACGGCAAAGCAGACCGCCGACCAGATGAGGTCGGGAATCCCGGGGATGAGCGGGTTGTGCTGCTCGCCCACGGCGGCAGCTGCAATCACTGCGTGAAGCATCATGCCTCCTAACTAGGTAGTAAAGAGGACTAAACGAAGATGAAGTAAGTGGCGATGCCGATGAAGGCGAGCGCCTCGGTGAAGGCAATACCGATGTACATCAGCACCTGCAGGCGACCGGCGAGTTCGGGCTGACGCGCGACACCCTCAATGGTCTTGCCGACGACGATGCCGACGCCGATTGCCGGGCCGATCGCGGCGAGGCCGTAGCCTACGGTCGCGATGTTTCCGTTGATTGCAGCGAGAACGGTTGTTGCGTCCACGTGTGTTTCCTTCCGTAGTGACGAGGCCGGCGAGCGCCGAAATCGTTGTTTAGTGTTCCTCAGCCAGCGCGAGCTGGATGTAGACAGCGGTGAGCAGGGCAAAAATGTAGGCCTGGAGCGCCGCGATCAGCAGCTCGAACAGCGTGAAGGCGAATCCGAAGACGAGGGTGCCGGCGCCGAACAGCTTGAATCCGCCCTCGGTCGTGAAGAAGAAGAACTGGGTGGCCGCGAAGAACAACACGAGCAGCAGGTGGCCGACGATCATGTTCATCATCAGTCGGAGCGTGAGCGTGACCGGGCGGATAAGGAACGTCGAAATGAATTCGATCGGCGTCACGACGATGTACAGCCCCCACGGAACACCGGGCGGGAAGAGGGAGTTGCGGAAGAACTTGCCCGGGTTCTTCTTGACGCCGGCGTAGATGAACACGCAGTAGGAGGTGATCGCGAGCACGAGCGGCACGCCGATCACCGAGGTGCCGGCGATGTTGAGCCCGGGGATCGCACCGGTGAAGTTCATGAACAGGACCATGAAGAAGATGGCCGTGAGCAGGGGAAGGAACCGCTTGCCGTCCTTCTTGCCGAGCAGGTCCTCCGCGATGTTGACCCGGACGAAGTCCAGGCCCATCTCGGCCAGGCTCTGCAGCCGGGTCGGGATGATCGTCATCTTGCGAGTGCCGAGCCAGAATACGAGCATCAGCACCGCAATCGCCAGGAGGCGGATGAGGATGATGCGGTTCATCTCAAACGGAGTGTTTGCGAAGAAGATGACGTCGGGAAAAAATTCGTTGATCGATGGACCTTGGAAGCCGCCGCCATCGCTTGCGAGCGGGACCAGCAGGTTTACAGCGTTTTCTAGCAGCGCTTTCTCCTGTTTTCGGGCGGTGAGCTCTGCTCTCGCGACGACGAATGAATGGTGGGCTTACGACGCTGTGCAGCAGGCGCAAGCCGGGGCGGATCGCTCGTAACTCTAGCAAGAAACGGGCCTAGAGCCGAATCGAGAGAGAAGTATTACTCCCGGTCGCCCGAGCCGGGGAGGGTGGCGTCGCTCACATACGGCATCCGGCTCTTCATGACCACGACCGCATCGACGACGAGCGAGCCGACCACACCGGCGATGATGCTGAGGAAGAGCACGATCGGGTGAACCCACGGCTGGTCCTTGAGCAGGATCACGAGCACGAGGAACAGCACGAACTTGACCAGCCAGCCACCCAGGACGATGCCGAAGAACGCGCCGATGGCCGCGTCCGAACCCGCGAACCGGTTGGCGAGCAGGATGCTGGCGGCCGTGATCCCCATGAAGACAACGGCCATCACCGTTCCGACCAGGGCGCTGAGCACGCCGGGGCCGCCGGCGACGAGCCCGCCGACGATGGCGCCGACAACGGCGATGCCGAGCGCGAGCAGGCCTCCCCAGACCAGGATGCGGTGCAGCACCGGGATCGACGACGGCTGGTTCGTGGGTGGTGTAGGGGTGGTCATGCGATCTCCTCGGCGTTCTCAGAAGCCTCATCGAGAGGGTCGAGTTGGGCGGTTTCAGCGGTGTGGCCTGATGTGCTCGGCGCGAGCTGGCTGGCGGCCTCGACCGCCTTCCGGCGGCTCAGCGGGGCCAGCGTGACGATCGTGCAGGCGAGCAGCGCGAGGACCAGGAAGATGGTGGCGTACCAGCCGGGAAGCTTGAAATAGACCGGCAGGACGTAGTACAACAGGCAGCCGATCGACGCCGCGGCCGTCCAGCCGTAGAAGATGAGCACGGCGTGCAGTTGGGAGTGTCCCATGTCGAGGAGCCGATGGTGCAGATGCTTCCGGTCCGCGCTGAACGGCGACTTGCCGGCGCGCACACGGCGGAAGACGGCCAGTCCGAAGTCGAGCAACGGGATGATCAGGATCGCCACCGGCAGGATGATCGGGATGAACGCCGGGAAGAGCACGGAGCGGTTGACGGCGGTGGGGTCGATCTGGCCGGTGATGGCGATCGCGGAGGTGGCCATCAGGAGGCCGACCAGCAGGGCGCCGGCATCGCCCATGAACATCTTGGCCGGATGCCAGTTCAGCGGCAGGAACCCGGCGCACGCCCCCACGAGGATCGCGGCGATCAGCGACGCGAGGTTGAAGTAGTTGGTGGGAGAGGTGTCCCGAGCCAGCAGGTAGCTGTAGAGGAAGAACACGCCGTTGGCGATGAGCGCGACGCCGGCCACGAGGCCGTCGAGCCCGTCGATGAAGTTGATCATGTTCATCACGATCACGATCGCCATGACCGTGATCACGATCGACATCCAGCCGGAGCCGACGGTGAGACCGCCGATCGGCAGGGAGTAGATCTGCACGCCCTGCCAGGCGACCAGGCCGGCGGCGATGAACTGTCCGGCCAGTTTGGTCATCCAGTCGAGGTCCCAGATGTCGTCGGCGACGCCGAGGAGCACGATGAGCAGCGCGGCGCCCACGATGGCGAGGATCTTCTGCGGATCCGCGAAGATCAGCCGCAGCGGG
The DNA here is from genome assembly GCA_036723055.1 of Microbacteriaceae bacterium. GTDB lineage: Bacteria > Actinomycetota > Actinomycetes > Actinomycetales > Microbacteriaceae > Cryobacterium. The sequence goes on along the minus strand of DAIMHX010000033.1, from coordinate 20,908 downwards.
GCGAACTGGGAGGCGATCAGGTAGGAGACGCCGAAGGCGACGAGGATGCCGAGGAACATCGCGATCCCGCCCAGGCGCGGCGTCGGCATGGTGTGCACGTCGCGTTCCCGGATCTTCGGGTAGAGACGGTACTTGAGGCTCAGCTTGTAGACGACGATCGACAGCCCGAAGGTGACGACGGCGGAGATGATGGCAAGGACGATGAATAAGGTCATGGGTTAGCCGGCGGCGGCGGCCTCGTCAGTGTCTTCGGTGTCATTGTCGCCGGTGTCATTGTCGTCGGTGTCACTGTCGTCGGTGTCACTGTCGTCGGTCGGCGCGGGTGCGTCGGTCGTGGCAGATGCGTCGGCGGCGGGATGCTCCGGCGCGAGCGCGTCGCCGATGACGGCTTCGATCGCCGCCCGCGAGATGACGCCGTTCCGCACGATGTGCAGCTTGCCGCCGTTGGTGTCGAAGCCCGTGGCATCCACGATCGTGGACGAGGTGTCGCCTGCGCGGTCGCCGACGGGCTCGTAGGCCAGTCCCGCCACTCCCCCGTCGAGGTAGACCGCAACGCTGTTGCCGAGCATGTCCTCTGCACCATGCACGTCGATCGCGGCCGGCTTCCCGGTGCGGTTGGCCGACGACACGGCCAGCGGGCCGGTCTCGGCGAGCAGGTCGAGCGCCACCTTGTTGCTCGGCATGCGCAGCGCGACCGTGCCCTTGGCCTCGCCGAGGTCCCAGACGAGCGACGGCTGGGCGTTGAGCACGACGGTGAGCCCTCCCGGCCAGAATTCGGCGACGAGGTCGCGGACCGGCTGCGGCACGTCCTGGGCGAGGGCGTCGAGCGTCGGGATGCCGGGGATGAGCACGGGCGGCGGCGACTCGCGGCGGCGACCCTTCGCATCCAGCAGGCGTTGCACTGCTTCGGGGCTGAACGCGTCGGCGGCAATGCCGTACACGGTGTCGGTGGGTATGACAACGAGCGCGCCGCGGCCGATGGCAGAGCGTGCGAGTCTCATGCCGGCCGTATATTGCGTGTCGTCCGAGCAGTCGTAGATGCGTGTCATTGGGCACGATTCTAGTGCAGGGGCCTTGGCGGCGAGGTTCGCCGCCGCCGAGAGTTAGGGGCGGAGGGCGGTGGTCGCGCGGTCGCGCGTGGTGAGGTCGCGGTGAGTTGCGGTGGCGCGCCAGCCGTCGGCGGCCAGGAGCGCACGGATCTCGGCCCCCTGCAGCTCCCCGTGTTCGATCACGAGCACCCCGCCCGGCCTCAGCAGGCGCAGGGCCGACTGGGACACATGGCGGACGACGTCGAGCCCGTCCGACCCGCCGTACAGCGCGTGCGCGGGGTCGAACAGGCGCACCTCAGGGTCGCGCGGGATGGCGTCCGCCGGGATGTACGGCGGGTTGGAGATGACGACGGCGACCGTGCCGTTCAGTTCAGTCAGGGCATCGGCGAGGTCGCCGAAGACGAGGGTCGCGTTCGGCGCGCCCACCTCCTCGAAGTTGCGGGTCGTCCACGGGAACGCGTCCGACGAGTTCTCGACCGCCCAGACCCGCGCATGCGGAACTTCCGTGGCCATGGCCAGCGCGATGGCGCCGCTGCCCGTCCCGAGGTCGACGCCGATCGGCTCCGGGTCGGCCATGGAGCGGAGCGCATCGATCGCGACCTGCGCCACCTGCTCGGTTTCGGGCCGCGGCACGAACACCCCGGGCCCCACATTCAGTTCCAGCATCCGGAACGGCGCCCGGCCGGTGATGTGCTGGAGCGGCTCGCGCTCCGCCCGGCGCCGGACGAGTTCGAGGATGGCGGCGGCATCCGTCTGGCTCAGAGTCGTGCGCAGGATGCCGGCGGCCTGCACCTGGCCGCGGCTCTGGCCGAGAACGTGGCCGATCAAAAGGTCGGCGTCGACCTCCGCGTCGGAGATTCCGGCGCGGGACAGGGCGTCGATCGCGTGCGCGCGCATCGCCTCGATGGTGGCTGGGACGGCTGGTTCGGCTGGTTCGGCACTCGAAATGGTCACACAGGCCAGTGTCACACATCGGAATGTTACGCACGGGGGCGGGAATTGCGGCCTAGGCTGAACGAGGTTGTTGACCCCCCAGCGAAAGGTGCCCTCCGTGGCGGCGAAGATTTACTCAGACATCACCGGAGCCGTCGGCGGCACCCCCCTCGTGCGGCTCAACCGGATCACGGATGGCGCGGCCGCCACTGTGCTCGCCAAGCTCGAGTTCTACAACCCGTCCGGCAGCGTCAAGGACCGCATCGGCATCGCCATCGTCGACGCCGCTGAGGCGTCGGGCGAACTGGCTCCGGGCGGAACCATCGTCGAAAGCACCAGCGGCAACACCGGCATCGCCCTGGCCATGGTCGGCGCAGCTCGCGGTTACCAGGTCATCCTCGCGATGCCGGAGACGATGAGCAAGGAGCGTCGCGTGCTGCTGCGCGCGTACGGCGCCGAGGTCGTGCTGACGCCCGGATCGGAGGGCATGCGCGGCGCGGTCGAGAAGGCGAAGGAAATCGTCGCGAACACCCCGGGCGCGATCTTGGCCCGCCAGTTCGACAACCCGGCCAACCCCGCCATCCACCACGCGACCACGGGCGTCGAGATCTGGGACGACACCGACGGCGCCGTCGACATCCTGGTCGCCGGCATCGGCACCGGCGGCACTATTACCGGCGCCGGGCAGCTGCTCAAGGAGCGCAAGCCCGAGGTCGTCGTCGTCGGGGTCGAACCGAAGGATTCCCCCATCCTCACCGGCGGCGCTCCAGGCCCCCACAAGATCCAGGGCATCGGCGCCAACTTCATCCCGGCCGTGCTCGACACGCACGTCTACGACTCGATCACCGACGTTACGCTGGCCGACTCCCTCGCCACCGCTCGTCGGCTGGCGACGGATGAGGGCATCCTGGCCGGCATCTCCGGCGGGGCGGCCGTCTGGGCCGCACTCGAGCAGGCGAAACTCCCCGAGAACGCCGGCAAGACCATCGTCGTCGTCGTGCCAGGCTTTGGGGAGCGCTACATCTCCACCGTGCTCTACGAGGACCTGCTGGACTAGCGGATGGGAGTCTTCTCGCGCATCCGTGAGGATGTCGCCACTGCGCGCGCGCATGACCCGGCCGCGCGCAGCAACATCGAAGTGTTCCTCGCCTACAGCGGGCTGCACGCGGTGTGGGCGTACCGGATCACCAATCGATTGTGGCTGGACGGCCTGTGGCTGCCGGCCCGGCTGCTCTCCCAGTTCACGAGGTTCCTCACCGGCATTGAGATCCACCCCGGCGCGACGATCGGACGCCGGCTGTTCATCGACCACGGCATGGGCGTGGTGATCGGCGAGACGGCTGAACTCGGCGACGACGTGATGCTCTACCACGGGGTCACGCTGGGCGGCAAGAGCCGCCACGGCGTGCAGCGCGGCGCGAAGCGGCATCCAACCCTCGAAGACGGCGTGACGGTCGGTGCCGGCGCGAAGATCCTCGGCCCCGTGCGAATCGGGGCCTGGAGCACGATCGGCGCCAACGCCGTGGTCACGAAGGATGCCCCGCCGAAGTCGCTGCTCCTCGGAATCCCCGCGACGATCCGGCCCGTCTCCCCCGACACAATCGAGGCCGCCCGGGGCCTGATGCACTCCGAGGACTGACGACTCGACCGAGTCGGCGCTGAGGGAAGATAGAAGCATGTCCGATTCAGCGCCATCGCCCGCCGACCTCTCCCTGCCCGTCCTCGACCTGTCCCGCCTCGACGCTGGCGAGGCCGAAGCCGAGGCGTTCAGGACCGAGCTGCGTGAAGCGACCCACGAATACGGTTTCTTCTACCTCACCGGTCATGGCGTGCCGGCCGAACTCGTCGACCGCGTGATGCGCACCGCCCGGGCCTTCTTCGACCTGCCTGAGGCCGACAAGATGGCCATCGAGAACCTGCAGAGCCCGCATTTCCGCGGCTACACGCGGGTCGGCGGCGAACTCACCCAGGGCAAGGTCGACTGGCGGGAGCAGATCGACATCGGCCCGGAGCGTGCGGCGGTCCCCCGCGGCCCGGGGACCCCGGACTACCTGCGCCTCGAAGGCCCGAACCAGTGGCCGAGCGCCCTCCCGGAGCTCCGTGAGGTCATCACGCAGTGGCACGACGAGCTCAGCGCCGTGGCGCTTCGCCTCATGCGGGCCTGGGCGCTCTCCCTCGGCGCCGACGAGGATGTCTTCGACGAGGCCTTCGCCCGCGAGCCCTTCACGCTGATCAAGATCGTGCGCTACCCCGGCAAGTCAGACCCGACCCCGCGGCAGGGTGTCGGCGCGCACAAGGATTCCGGCGTGCTGACCCTTTTGTTCGTCGAACCCGGCAAGGGCGGGCTGCAGGTCGAGAAGGACGGTGCGTGGATTGACGCGCCGCCGCTCGACGGTGCCTTCGTGGTCAACATCGGGGAGCTGCTCGAAGTGGCGACTGACGGCTACCTCAAGGCAACCGTGCACCGCGTGATCTCGCCGCTCCTCGGCGACGACCGGATCTCAATCCCGTTCTTCTTCGGCCCGGCCCTCGACGCGACGATCCCCCTGCTGACGCTGCCCTCTACCCTGGAGGCGCCGGGCATCACCGTCGACCCGGCGAACCCGATCTTTACGACCTACGGCGAGAACGCGCTGAAAAGCCGGCTTCGCGCGCATCCGGATGTCGCCGCCATCCACCACCCGGATCTGGCCGGATAGCGCCAACGGCGTGATCAGCGGCCATTGCGGCCCCCGCGAAAACGCAGTTGTGCGCGTTATGAGGGCCTCATAACGCGCACAACTGCGTTCTCGCGAAGGGAAAGAACGGGATACGAGGGTTAGTCGTGGTCGCCGATCTCGGCCAGGCGAGTTGCCTCGTCGGCCGTGATGCAGGACTCGATGACGGCATCCAGTGCGCCGTTCATCACGGTGTCCAGGTTGTACGCCTTGTAGCCGGTGCGGTGGTCCGCGATGCGGTTCTCCGGGAAGTTGTACGTGCGGATGCGCTCTGACCGGTCCATGGTTCGGATCTGGCCCTTGCGCACGAGGGATGCCGCCGCGTCGATTTCTTCCTGCTGACGGGCGAGCACGCGGGCACGCAGAACGCGCATGCCGGCTTCACGGTTCTGAAGCTGGCTCTTCTCGTTCTGCATGGCCACGACGATGCCCGTCGGGAGGTGGGTGATCCGCACGGCGGAGTCGGTCGTGTTCACTGACTGGCCGCCGGGGCCGCTCGAGCGGTAGACGTCGATCTTGAGGTCGTTCGGGTGGATCTCGACCTCTTCGGGCTCGTCGACCTCGGGGAAAACCAGCACGCCGGCCGCCGAGGTGTGGATGCGCCCCTGCGACTCGGTCGCCGGAACCCGCTGCACGCGGTGCACGCCGCCCTCATACTTCAGGTGCGCCCACACGCCCTCTGCGGGGTCGCTGGAGTTGCCCTTGATGGCGAGCTGGATGTCCTTGATGCCGCCCAGGTCGCTCGTGGTCTGCTCGATGATCTCGGTTTTCCACTTTTTGGATTCCGCGTAGTGCAGGTACATCCGCAGCAGGTCGGCGGCGAACAGCGCCGACTCGGCGCCGCCCTCCCCCATCTTGATCTCCATGATGACGTCGCGCGCGTCCAGCGGGTCGCGCGGGATCAGCAGGCGCCGCAGCTTTTCGGCCGCGACTTCCTGCTGATCCACGAGGTCGGGAATCTCCTCGGCGAAGGTCTCGTCTTCGTCCGCGAGTTCGCGGGCGGCGTCGAGGTTCTCGCTGACTTCTTTCCACTCGTTATACGCCGCGATGATGCGGCTGAGCTCGGCGTAGCGGCGGTTGACTTTCTTGGAACGGGCGGGGTTGGCGTGCAACTCCGGATCCGCCAGTTGGGACTGCAGCTCGTCGTGCTCAGCGAGCAGCGTCAGGACGGACTCGAACATCAGTGGTCCTTGTCTGACCCGTTCGGGGTCGGCATCGACTTCTGAACCTGCATCAGGAACTCAACGTTGGACGAGGTCTCCTTGAGGCGTCCGAGGATGACCTCGAGCGCCTGCTGCTGCTCGAGCCCGGCGAGGGCGCGGCGCAGCTTCCAGGTGATCTTGACCTCGTCGGCGCTCATCAGCATTTCTTCGCGGCGGGTGCCGGATGCGTTCACGTCGACCGCGGGGAAGATGCGCTTGTCGGCCAGCTGGCGCGACAGTCGGAGCTCCATGTTGCCGGTGCCCTTGAACTCTTCGAAGATGACGTCGTCCATCTTGGAGCCGGTCTCCACGAGCGCGGAGGCGAGGATGGTGAGCGAGCCGCCGTTCTCGATGTTGCGGGCAGCGCCGAAGAACCGCTTGGGCGGGTACAGCGCCGACGCGTCTACGCCACCGGAGAGGATGCGACCGGACGCCGGGGCCGTGAGGTTGTACGCACGTCCCAGGCGGGTGATCGAGTCGAGCAGCACGACGACGTCGTGGCCGAGCTCGACGAGACGCTTGGCGCGCTCGATGGCGAGCTCCGCGACCGTCGTGTGGTCCTCTGCCGGACGGTCGAAGGTGGAGGCAATGACCTCGCCCTTCACCGTGCGCTGCATGTCGGTGACCTCTTCCGGACGCTCGTCGACCAGGACGACCATGAGGTGAACCTCGGGGTTGTTCGTGGCGATGGCGTTGGCGATCTGCTGCATGACGATGGTCTTGCCGGCCTTGGGCGGCGCGACGATCAGGCCGCGCTGGCCCTTGCCGATCGGGGCGACCAGGTCGATGATGCGCTGCGTCAGCTTACCGGGCTCGGTCTCCAGGCGCAGGCGCTCCTGCGGGTAGAGCGGGGTGAGCTTGTGGAATTCGACGCGGTTGGCGGCTTCCTCGACGGTCAGGCCGTTGATCGAGTCGACCTTGACGATCGCGTTGTACTTCTGGCGGCCGCTCTGGTCGCCCTCGTGCGGCTGGCGAATGGAGCCGACGACGGCGTCACCCTTGCGCAGGTTGTACTTCTTGACCTGGCCGAGCGAGACGTACACATCGCTGGCGCCCGGCAGGTAGCCGGAGGTGCGCACGAACGCGTAGTTGTCGAGCACGTCGAGGATGCCGGCGACCGGGATCAGCACGTCGTCGTCGTTCAACTCCGGCTCGAACTCGTCGCCCGTGTTCGGTCCGCGACGCTTGCGGTCACGGAACCGGTTGCGGTTTCCGCGCAGGTTCAGGTCGTCGTCCGGACCATTGCGGTCCTGGCCGAGGTTGCGGTCCTGCTGCTGAGTACGGTCCTGCTGCTGCGAGCGGTCCTGCTGCTGGGTCCGATCCTGCTGCTGCGAGCGGTCCTGGCCCTGCGAGCGGTCCTGCTGCTGCGAGCGGTCCTGGCCCTGCGAGCGGTCCTGCTGCTGCGTGCGGTCCTGGCCCTGGCCCTGGCCGCGGTTGCCGGCCTGGCGCTGGCCCTGCTGACGGTTGTCCTGCTGACGGTTGTCCTGCTGACGGTTGTCCTGCTGACGGTTGTCCTCGCCGCGCTCTGCCCCACCCTGGCTGCGGTCGCCGCCGCGGCTGCGGTTGCGGTTGCGGCCCTGGCGAGGCTGTTCGACCTGCTCGCCCTGCTCGGACGGCTCGGCCTGCTCTGCCTCTGCCTCTGCCTCTGCCTGCTCGGTCTGCTCGGTCTGCTCGACCTCTTCGGTGGGCTCAGCCTGCTCTGTGCGCTGGATGCGTCCGGCGCGGCCGCGCTGCGGGCGCTCGGCGCGCTGGGCGGGCTCGACGTTTTCGATGTTCTCGACGGGCTCCGCCTCGACCACGGCGGCCTCGCCCTGCGACTGCTCCGCGTTGCGGGCGTCGATGCTGGCGCGGGCGTCGATGCTGTTGCGTGCCGCGCCGCGCGAGTCGTCGCGACGTGAGCCACCGCGACGGGCGTTACGGCCAGAGCCGGTGCCGGCCTCTGGGGCACTCTCGGTGGCGACGGGTGCAGCTTCGGTCTCGGCGGCTTCGGTCTCGGCGGCAGCGGTCTCGGCGGCAGCGGCCTCGGCGGCAGCGGCCTCGGCTGCGGGAGCCTCGGTCACAGCGGCCTCTGCGGCGGGAACCTCGAGGGTCGCGGCTGCGGCCAGGCTGGCCGAGCTGGCGCGCTTGCGGGCCTGGCGAACCGGCTTCTCCACGGCGGCCGGGGCCTCCGTCGAGGCGGCATCCGTGGAGGATGCACCGGCGTAGGTGGTCGGGGCAGAGGTCCTGCGCCCGGTTGTCGGGGCCCCATCCGGAAGGATGATGCCGAGCCCAGTGCCGCCGTCAGCGTTGACGTGCGAGACGGCCGGAGCGGCGGTGGCGGTGGTGACGCGGCGAGAGGCGCGCTTGCGCGGCTCCTGGACGGCTGCGTCGGTCGTCAGGAGCGCGGTCGAGCCCGCGGTCTTGGACTGGATCTCGGAAATTGCTTCCACGAGTTCTCCTTTACGAAGTTTGGATGCGCCCTGAATACCCAGTTCGCCGGCCAGAGCCTGAAGCTCGGCAACGCGAAGGGTGGTCAGGAGTGATGAATCCGCAGCTGAGGCGCGGAGGTTGACATCGGTCACGAAGGGGGTTCCTTTCGCCTGGCGCCCTATGAGGTGTACCAGGAGACATGTTGCAGCGACTGACGCGCTGCGGGTGAACCAATCCGAAGATGGAAAGGATTGGTATGAACACACACAGCCACGCACGGAAGACGCGATAGCAGTGAGTTACAGGGAATACACCGGAGAACAGATCCGCACGTTACGCGGTTTCTATCGGGTGCTCATCAACTCTAACACTCCCGGCCTGAACACTCGGCCTCGTGCGCATCCGACACGCGGCGATGGCCGAGTCAAGGGCCATGTGGAACGGTCGGTCTAGGCTGACGGTGTTGCATCTAGAAATCGCGGGGCAGGATCACTACGCTCTAAACACCATTCGCCGCCTGCCTGGACAGCACTCGCGACGGCGGAGCAGCAAATTCCCTTGTGCAGTAACTCGTTGACTCAAAGAGGAGACCAAGAGATGTTCACAGCAAGAAAGCTCGCGACCGTGGCCGTGATCGGCGCGGTGGCCCTGACACTCGGGGCCTGTAGCAGCGGCGGCACGGGAGGTGGCGGTGGATCCAACGATCCCAAGGCTCAGAACCTCAAGGGCCGCGGCCCCATCACGTACGTCCAGGGCAAGGACAACAGCAACGTCGTCAACCCCCTGGTCGACAAGTGGAACAAGGCACACCCCGACCAGAAGGTGACCTTCAAGGAGCTCACCGACCAGGCCGACCAGCAGCACGACGACATGGTCCAGAACCTCCAGGCGAAGAACGCGAACTACGACGTGATGAGTGTCGACGTCGTGTGGACCGCTGAGTTCGCCGCGAAGGGCTGGCTCCAGCCGCTCGGCAAGGACCTGAACTTCGACACGAGCAAGATGCTCCCGGCGACGGTGGCCAGCGCCACCTACAAGGACGTCCTGTACGCCGCGCCCGAATCCAGCGATGGCGGCATCCTGTACTACCGAAAGGACCTCGTCAAGACTCCCCCGAAGACCTGGGACGAAATGATGGGCATGTGCTCGATCGCCAAGGCGAAGGGCATCGCGTGCTACGCGGGACAGTTCGCCAAATACGAGGGGCTGACCGTCAACGCGGCCGAGGCCATCAACTCCGCCGGCGGCACGATCATCGACAAGGACGGCAAGCCAACGCTGAACACCCCCGAAGCGAAGGCGGGCCTGCAGAACCTCGTTGACGCCTACAAGGACGGGAACATCCCGAAGGAAGCCATCACCTACACGGAAGAGCCGGGACGTATCGCGTTCGAGGACGGCAAGCTGCTGTTCCTGCGCAACTGGCCCTACGTGTACAACCTCGCGACGAAGGACGCCTCGTCCAAGGTCAAGGACACCTTCGGCATGGCACCGTTGCCCGGTAAGGATGGCCCCGGTGCATCATCGCTCGGCGGTCACAACGCCGCGATCAGCGTCTACTCGAAGAACAAGGCAACCGCAACGGACTTCCTGACGTTCCTGACGTCTGAGGAGCAGCAACGCCTGTTCGCCACGCAGGGTTCGCTGGCGCCTGTGCTGTCGTCCCTGTACGACGACGCGGCCCTCGTCAAGCAACTGCCGTACCTGACCGTGCTCAAGACGAGCATTGAAAACGCCGTGCCTCGCCCGGTCACCCCGTTCTACCCGGCGGTGACGACGGCGATCCAGGAAAACGCCTATTCGGCCATCAAGGGCGAGAAGACCGTGGACGCCGCCCTGTCGGACATGCAGAAGGCAATCGAATCGGCTGGCGCCAGCTAGCCACAACACCCTGACGGCGGTGGGCTCCGCCCCACCCACCGCCCCAGATCTTGCAAGGCAACAACGAGGGCAATGGCGCCCCCGTGAGAGGAGCGGGAATGTCCACCGACGAGAAGCCGCGGACGGCGAACACGCCGGAGCGCCCCAGGCACACCAAAGAGCTCAGCAGAGAGGTCGGGATGGACCGAAAGGCGGCCACCCAGGGCCGCTGGGCAGCCACACTGATCATCCCGAGCATCATCCTGCTGGCCATAGTCATCGTCTATCCGGTGATCAACGCCGTGATCATGTCCTTCCAGAAGGACGCGGGGCTGGACCCGGTGACCGGCCTGTTCGTGGAAGGCAGATCCGCCGGATTCGCGAACTACCTGCACTGGCTCCTGCAACAGTGCGCCTCACCCGCTGGCGGGACCGTCTCGTGCTCACCGGGAAGCATCGGTTCCCAGTTCTGGGAGGCCTTCGGCACAACCTTCTACTTCACCGTGGTGACGGTGGCGCTCGAAACGGTGATCGGGTTCTGGATGGCGCTGATCATGGCCCGCACCTTCCGCGGCCGCGGCCTGCTGCGGGCATCCGTGCTCGTGCCGTGGGCCATTCCCACGGCCGTGACGGCCAAGCTGTGGTTCTTCATCTTCGCCTTCGAGGGCATCGCGAACGCGGTCTTCAACACGCAGATCCTCTGGACCGGAAGCGAGGGCCCCGCCCGCTGGGCGATCATCATCGCGGATGTCTGGAAGACCACGCCGTTCATGGCCCTGCTGATCCTGGCCGGCCTGCAGATCATCCCGGAAGAGGTCTACGAGGCCGCCAGGGTCGACGGCGCCTCGACCTGGCAGCGATTCACCCAGATCACGCTGCCGCTCGTTCGGCCGGCCCTGATGGTCGCGATCCTCTTCCGTACCCTCGACGCGCTCCGCATGTATGACCTTCCGGCCATTATGACCGGTGGCGCGAACGGCACGACCACCCTGTCGATCCTCGTGGTGAAACAGATCCGGCAGGGGTTCAACAGCGCAGCGGCGCTCTCGACGATCACGTTCATCGTCATCTTCCTGGTGGCTTTCATCTTCGTTCGGTTCCTCGGAGCCAATGCCGTTGACGCGGCCACCACAGGCGGTAAGGGGAAGGACCAGTGACATCGACAACGGCCACCCAGGTCAAACCACCGAGCGCACGAGTGCAGCAACGGTCCCGGTACCGCGAACGGTGGGCATCCGCCCGAACCTACGTGAGCGCCGCGATCATCATCCTGTGGTGCCTTCTTCCCGGCTACTGGATGCTCGTGACGGCATTCCGCTCCGTCGACTACACCTACGATTCGACCCCGTTCTTCACGCACGTCACCTGGGATAACTTCGCCACGGCGTTCTCGACCGAGCGCGGCAACCACTTCGGCCAGGCGCTGCTGAACAGCCTCATCGTCGGAGTCGGCACCACCGTGATCGCGCTTGTCATCGGCGTCTTCGCCGCCTACGCGCTGGCTCGGCTGAACTTCCGCGGCAAGTACCTCGTGCTGGGCTTCATCCTGGGCGCCTCGATGTTCCCCGGCGTTGCCCTGGTGACCCCGCTGTTCCAGCTCTTCACCAACCTCTCCTGGATCGGCACCTACCAGGCCCTGATCATCCCGGACATCTCGTTCGCCCTGCCCCTGACCATCTACACGCTGACGTCGTTCTTCCGGGAGATGCCGTGGGAGCTCGAAGAGGCGGCTCGAATCGACGGATGCACGCAGGCGCAGGCGTTCCGCAAGGTCATCATGCCGCTCGCGGCGCCCGCGGTCTTCACGACGGCGATCCTGGCGTTCATCTCGGCCTGGAATGAGTTCCTGATCGCGAGCCAGCTGTCGAACGCCAAAACCCAGACCGTCACGGTGGCCATCGCCTCCTTCGCCGGAGCCCAGCCGCACCAGGAGCCGTACACGGCCGTGATGGCCGCGGGAACGATCGTCACGATTCCGCTGGTGATCATGGTGCTGGTCTTCCAGCGCAAGATCGTCTCCGGGCTGACGGCCGGCGCGGTCAAGTAGTGGGGTCGCCTACCGTGGTCACCGATCGAAGACGGCAACGCTCCGGCGAGGAATTCGACATCATCATCGGCCTGCTCGGATTCTGGGCGCTGGCCCTCCTCGTGGGCACCGTGGCGCTCGAGGTCACCGGGAAGCCGGACCAGGCCCTGGTTCCGGCGCTGATCCTGCTCCTCGACGTGCTGGCCCTGTGGGGCATGGTTCGGCTGCGGAAGACCCTGCCGGCGAGGACGGCGCGGCGTCCGCGCTGAGCCCCGCCCGCTGAGCCCCGCCCGCTTACTTGTCGGTGCGGGTGACCGTCGCTCCCATGGAGTCGACGGCCAGCATGAGCGCCTGCCAGGGCGTCCCCGGCTGCGCGGCAACAAGATCCGCGGCGACGAGGCGCTGGCCGGGGTCGCTGGCGAGCACGAGAACGGATGGTCCGGCGCCCGAAACGACGGCGGCAAAACCGTGCTCGCGGAGCAGCCTGATCAGCCGGTCGGTCTCCGGCATCGCCGCTGCCCGGTAGCGCTGGTGGAGCTTGTCCTCTGTGCCGACGAGGAGCAGCTCGGGGCTTTGGATGAGCGCGGCGATCAGCAGCGCCGACCGGGACACGTTGAAGACGGCATCCTCATGCGGGACAGACTCCGGTTGGAGGCTGCGGGCGAGCGCTGTCGACATGGCCTGCTCGGGTACGAAGACGAGGGGCTTCACTCCCCGGTGCACGATGAGCTTCTTGTGGCGGGGGCCCTCCGGGGTCATCCAGGCGATCGTGAGGCCGCCGAACAGGGCGGGCGCCACGTTGTCGGGGTGCCCTTCGAGTTCCGTCGCCAGGGACAGCAACGCCTCGGCGTCGATGTCAACGATCCCCTCGAGCAGACCCTTTGCTGCCATGATCCCCGACACGATGGCGGCTCCGGACGATCCCATGCCCCGTCCGTGCGGGATGACGTTGTGGGCGACCAGCTTCAGGCCGGGCATCTCCTGGCCGTACGCGGCGAAGGTGTGGGCGATGGCCCGCACGACGAGGTTGGTTTCGTCGGTCGGAACTTCCCCCTCGCCGACCCCGTGCACCTCGACGGTGACGCCGGGGGTGTCCGTGACGGTGACGTCGAGGTGGTCATAGTGCGCCAGGGCCAGGCCGAGCGTGTCGAAGCCGGGACCCAGGTTCGCGGTGGTCGCCGGCACCTGGACGGTGACCGAGCGGCCGGCGAGCGTCGGCAGGCCGGCCAGCGCGCTGGTCGTGGTCATGCCTTCGCCAGGCCGAGCACGGAGGCGATCTCGGCCGTGTCGACCGGCACGATTGTCGGCTTCACGTCGGAGCCGTCCGGCGCGCGGAGTGCCCACTGCGGGTCCTTCAGGCCGTGGCCGGTGACCGTGAGCACGACGGTCGCGCCGGCCGGGATGTGCCCGGAGTCGGCTCGTTCGAGCAGGCCGGCGACGCTGATCGCGGAGGCCGGCTCGACGAAGATGCCGACTTCGGCGGAGAGGATCCGCTGGGCTTCGAGGATCTTCTCGTCGGTGATCGCGCCGAAGTAGCCATCGCTTTCTTCGCGGGCGTTGAGCGCGAGCTCCCACGACGCCGGGTTTCCGATGCGGATGGCGCTGGCGATGGTCTCGGGGTGTTCGACGCGGTGGCCGAGCACGAGCGGGGCGCTGCCCGCGGCCTGGAAGCCGAACATGCGCGGCAGTTTCGTGGTCGCGCCGCGCACGAGTTCTTCGCTGTACCCGCGGAAGTACGCGGTGTAGTTTCCGGCGTTGCCGACCGGGACGATGTGGAAGTCCGGGGCGTCGCCGAGCACCTCGACGACCTCGAACGCCGCGGTCTTCTGGCCTTCGATGCGGTCGGGGTTGACCGAGTTCACGAGGTGCACCGGGTAGTTCGTGGCGAGGTCGCGTGCGATGTCGAGGCAGTCGTCGAAGTTGCCCTGCACCTGGAGCAGCTGGGCGTTGTGCGCGATCGCCTGGCTGAGCTTGCCCATGGCGATCTTGCCCTCCGGGACGAGCACGACGGCGGTGAGTCCGGCGTGCGTCGCATAGGCGGCGGCCGAGGCGGAGGTGTTGCCGGTCGAGGCGCAGATGACGGCCTTGGCCCCGGCTTCGACGGCCTTCGAGATGGCCATGGTCATGCCACGGTCCTTGAACGACCCGGTGGGGTTCATGCCTTCGTACTTGACCCAGACCTGGGCGCCCGTGCGGGCAGAGAGCGCGGCCGCCGGGATGAGCGGGGTGCCGCCTTCGCCGAGGGTCACGATGGGGGTGGCATCCGTGATGTTCAGTCGGTCTGCGTATTCACGCAACACGCCGCGCCACTGGCGGGACGGGGTCGACACAGACGGCCGGTGACGGGTCTCTTGTGGGCTGGTCATCAGACTCCTTCAACTCTCAGAACGGATGCGACTCGGGTGACAGCGCTGTTGGCTGCCAGGTCTTTTACGGTGGCGGCGAGTGCCGCTTCGGTGGCCTCGTGGGTTCCAATCACAAGGGTAGCCGTGGATGAGACGGGACCGTGGCTGGCGGTTCCCGGCTGCGCCGGCGTCATCGACTGCTCGACGAGGGCGAGCGACACGTGGTGGTCGGCGAACACGCTTGCGATGGTTGCGAGCACGCCCGGCTCGTCGGTGACCTCGAGCGTGACGGCGTACCGGGTGGTGACGCTGCCGATGTCGAACACGGGCAGGTCGGCGTGGCTGGACGCCGCGAACCCCGGCCCGCCGGCGACGTGACGACGGGCGAGCGACACGAGGTCGCCGAGAACGGCGGATGCCGTCTCCACTCCGCCGGCGCCGGCGCCGTAGAACATGAGGTCGCCGGCCGCCTCCGCCTCGACGAAGACGGCGTTGTTGGCCCCGTGCACGGCGGCGAGGGGGTGGCTGCGGGGCACCATGGCCGGGTAAACCCTGGCCGACACTCCCGCGCGCCCGTTCTCGTCGGTCAGCCGTTCGCAGATTGCGAGCAGCTTGACGACGTAGCCGGCCTTCCTGGCCGATTCGATCTGCTCGGGGGTGACGGAGGTGATGCCTTCGCGGTACACCGATTCGAGCGGGACGGTCGTGTGGAAGGCGAGGCTGGCGAGGATGGCCGCCTTCTGCGCCGCGTCGTAGCCGCCGATGTCCGCGGTCGGGTCGGCCTCGGCGTAGCCCAGCTCGGTGGCGATCGTGAGGGCCTCCTCGAGGGTGTCGCCCTCGACATCCATGCGGTCGAGGATGAAGTTCGTGGTGCCGTTGACGATTCCGAGGATCCGGTTGACCTGGTCACCGGCCAGGCTGTCGCGGAGCGGACGCACGATGGGGATGGCGCCGGCGACGGCGGCCTCGTAGTTGAGCTGCGCGCCGACGTGGTCGGCCGCGTCGAACAGCTCAGGGCCGTGGGCCGCCAGGAGCGCCTTGTTGGCGGTGACGACGTCGGCGCCGGAGTTGATGGCCATCAGGATGTAGCTGCGGGCAGGCTCAATGCCGCCGATCAGCTCGATGACGACGTCAGCGCCGAGGATGAGGGATTCGGCATCCGTCGTCAGCAGCTCGCGGGGCAGGTCAACGGTTCGTTTGGCGTCAATGTCGCGCACCAGGATGCCGACGAGCTCCAGGCTCGCGCCCACGCGGTTGGCGAGCTCGTCCTTGTGCTCGAGCAGCAGGCGAGCCACCTGGGCGCCGACCGAGCCGCCGCCCAGGAGGGCGACGCGCAGATTGCGGTATTCGATCATCTAGAGGATTCCTTCAGGGATTGATCGTTCAATTGTCGCGACCCCGGTGTCGCGGGCGAGCAGGTCGGCGATCGTTTCGCCGCGCACCAGCAGCCGGGCTGTGCCGTCGGTGACCGCGACGACGGGCGCGCGGCCCTGGTAGTTGTAGTTGCTCGACAGCGACCAGCAGTACGCGCCGGTCGCGGCCACCGCGACCAGGTCGCCGGGCGTCACGTCGGCCGGCAGGTAGTCGGCGTCGACGACGATGTCGCCGCTCTCGCAGTGCTTGCCCGCGATCCGCACGAGCGCGGGAGCGGCGTCGGACACTCGACCGGCGATCCGCACCGAGTAGTCGGCGCCGTAGAGCGCCGGCCGGGGGTTGTCGCTCATGCCGCCGTCGACGCTGACGTACAGGCGGGTCGCGGATGTCGACGGCGACGCAAGTGGAACGTCGACCGGTTTGACCGTGCCGACCTCGTAGAGCGTCACACCGGCCGGGCCGATGATGGCGCGCCCAGGTTCGAACGCCACGTTCGGCACCGGGATGCCCCGCCGCGCGCACTCGGCGGCGACGATGTCGGCCAGCCGCGCGGCCAGTTCGCGAATGGGGGTTGGGGCGTCGGCGGTCGTGTAGGCGATGCCGAATCCGCCGCCCAGGTTGAGTTCTGGCACGGGGCCATCCGCCAGCAGGCCGGCGTGCACGGCGAGCAGCCGCGACGCGGACTCGGCGAAACCCTCTGCGCCGAAGATCTGCGACCCGATGTGGCAGTGCAGGCCGACGAACCGCAGGCTCTCCTCGGCGCGGATCGCGGCGACCAGCCCCGGTGCATCCTCGAGGACCACGCCGAACTTCTGGTCTTCGTGGGCGGTCGCCAGGAACTCATGGGTGTGCGCGTGCACGCCGCTGTTCACGCGGAGGCGCACGGCCTGCACGATGCCGTGCCGGGAGGCGGCAGCGGCGACGCGGTCGATTTCGATCGGGCTGTCGATGATGATCGTGCCGATGCCCACCAGGGTGGCCTGGTCGATTTCGGCGAGCGACTTGTTGTTGCCGTGGAAGCCGAGCCTGGCCGGGTCGATGCCGGCGGCGAGCGCCACGGCCAGTTCCCCGCCGCTGCAGACGTCGATGTTGAGTCCGTCGGCCACCATCCAGCGGGCGACTTCTGTGGTGAGGAAGGCCTTGCCGGCGTAGTAGACGCGCACGGCGCTGCCAATGCGGGCGAACTCGGTCTCGAAGGCCGTGCGCAGTTCCGTCGCGCGGGCGCGGGCATCCGTTTCGTCGATGACGTAGAGCGGCGTGCCGAACTCGGCCGCGAGCGCCGAGGCGCTGACCCCGCCGAGAACAAGTTCGCCGCCCGCGTTGCGCGTCGCCGTGGCCGGCCAGAGGCCGTCGGCGAGTGCGTTGGCGTCAGCGGGCAGGCTGAGCCATTCGGGGGCGAGTGGGTTGATGGCCACGGGTGAAAACCTCACGGAACGTCGAGTGGGTGTCTCACTGAGTGGCGAGCGAACCCGGGTTGGTCCCTGAAGCCAGTGAAGAAATGTCGCAGCCTCAGATGGGAGGGCGTCTTACCCGCAGATTCTAGCGAACGCGTGTTGCGCGTGCCGAATCTGCGTGGGAGCAGAAGCCCGAGGTGGTGGGCGGTGTGTGCTGAAAGTCAGGGGTGCAGTATTCAGCTTAACGCGTTGCCGCATGCAGCGACGACGCGCGGCGGAGTCAGCCGGCGGAGCAGGACCCCAGGGTGGTCAGTGACTGCTTGCTCAGCATCAGCGTGTTCGATGCGAGAGTCAGGCGCGCACGTTCGCGGGTGACGTTCACGCCGGTCAGGTCGACGCCCTCGGGGACGTACTGGGCGACGCAGACGGTGATCGGTTTCTTGCTGAGAATGAGCTTCACGATGCCGCTCACGTCCAGGGCGCCGGCGTCGGTCGTGACCTTGGCCGAGGTCGGGCTGAACACGATTCGGTCCGCGGTGGCCTTCGGCGTCGCGATGGCGGTGTAGTCGAGCGCGACTCCGAGCACGGGGTAGGTTCCCGCGTAACTCACGTCTCCGTCGCCGAGCTGAAATTCGGCGTCTCCCGCGGTGCCGGCCGCCTTCAGGAGCGCGTTGAGCGACTTCTGGCTGAGATCGACGGCGGCGCGGACGGCGCCGACCGGCTTACTGCGGTCGACCGGGACATCCGTCGCCACGACCTGCACGGATGCCGGCACGCCGTTGACGACGAGGCCGGGGCCCTTGAGCTCGACCCGGTCGAAGCTGCCCAGGAGGTACTGCGCGATCACTGACATGCCGCCGATGGACACGGCCACGTCGCCCGTCACGGTGTCGGGGAGGTTACTTGCGATCTCCTTCTCCACTCGGCCTTCGGCGTACGCCCGGAGGCGGAAGTCGACGATGAAGTAGGCGACGATCAGGGCAATCAGCGTCAGGCTTGCGATGACAATCACCGAGATGCCGCGGCGCCCGCGTGCCATCTCTACATCCGCTCGGGGGCGGCGACCCCGAGCAGTCCGAGGCCGTTGCGGATGACCTGGCCGGTGGCGTCGTTCAGCCACAGGCGGGTGCGGTGCAGGTCGGTGACCGGCTCCTCGCCCAGCGGGATGACGCGGCAGTTGTCGTACCAGCGGTGGTAGTAGCCGGCGACCTCTTCGATGTAGCGGGCGATGCGGTGGGGCTCGCGCAGTTCGGCGGCCTGCGCGACGACGCGCGGGTACTCCTGCAGCACGCCGAGCAGAGCTGACTCCGAATCGTGGGTGAGTAGTTCGGGCGCGAAGGCCGTGCGCGCCACCCCGGAGGTGGCCGCGTTGCGGGCCACGGAGCAGGTGCGTGCGTGGGCGTACTGAACGTAGAAGACCGGGTTCTCGTTCGTGTGCTTGCCGAGCAGGTCCAGGTCGATGTCGAGCTGCGAGTCGCTGCTGGAGCGCACCAGAGAGTAGCGGCCGGCATCCACCCCGACGGCGTCGACGAGGTCATCGAGCGTGACAATGGTGCCCGCGCGCTTGCTCATGCGCACCGGCTCGCCTCCCCGGACCAGGTTGACCATCTGTCCGATCAGGATCTGCAGGTGCTGACCGGGTACGTCGCCGAACGCCTCGGCCATGGCCATCATGCGGCCGACGTAGCCGTGGTGGTCGGCGCCGAGCATGATCAGGTTCTGGTCGAAGCCGCGCTCACGCTTGTCGAGGTAGTAGCCGATGTCGCCCGAAATGTACGCGGGTTCACCGCTCGAGCGGATGATGACGCGGTCCCGGTCGTCGCCGAATGTGGTCGTGCGGAGCCAGATCGCACCCTCGGATTCGAAGATGTGGCCCTGCTCGCGCAGCCGTTCGATCGCGCGCTCGACCGCGCCGGATTCGTGCAGGGAATCCTCGTGGAAGTACACGTCGAAGTCGACGCCGAAGCTGTGCAGCTTCTCCTTGATCTCGGTGAACATGAGGTCGACGCCGATCGCACGGAACACTTCCTGCTGTTCCTCGCGGGGCAGCTCGGCGATGTCGCCGTCGTACTTTGCGACCACCTGGTCGGCGATGTCGCCGATGTAGGCGCCGCCGTAGCCGTCCTCCGGCGTGGGCTCGCCGAGGTAGGCGGCGAGCACGCTGCGTGCGAAACGGTCGATCTGCGAGCCGTGGTCATTGAAGTAGTACTCGCGCGTGACATCCGCGCCCTCGGCCTTGAGCACCCGGGCGAGGCTGTCGCCGACGGCCGCCCAGCGCACGCCGCCCATGTGGATGGGGCCGGTGGGGTTGGCCGAGACGAACTCGAGGTTGATCTTGATGCCGGAGTAGGTGGTGCCGGTGCCGTAGGCGGGGCCGGCGTCGACGATGGTCTTGGCGAGTGCGCCGGCGGCCGCCGCTTCGAGGCGGATGTTGATGAAGCCGGGGCCGGCCACCTCGACGGATGCCACGCCGGGGACCTTCTCCAGTCCGGCGGCGAGCTCGGCGGCGATCTCACGCGGGTTCGTGCCGAGCGCCTTGGCGATCTTCATCGAGAGGCTGGACGCCCAGTCGCCGTGGTCGCGGTTCCTGGGCCGTTCGAGCACGACATCCGCCACGCTCACGCCGAGCTCCGTGGTGTCGCTTCCGGCCGGGCGCCGACGCTCAATCAGGTCGACGACGAGCTCAAACAGGGACTGGGAAAGATCAGCTGGGGTCACGCCAATCAATCCTACTGGCCCCCCCAACTTGGTAGGGTCAACCCGTGCCCCTCTCCCCCTCGCCCTCATTCATCCGCGGCCGCAGCGTTCGCGCCGGCCTTGCCCTTGCGGGCGGAGCGCTGACGCTCCTGGCCCTGGCCGGGTGCACAGCCGCCAATTCGGCACCCTCCTCCTCCCCCACGGCCACGCCGACGACCGCGCCCGAGAGCGCCGCCCCGACGTCCGCCGCCACGCCGACGCCCACGCCGACGCCGACTCTCGCAGCGGCCGGCACGCCGGTTTCCCTGACGTGCGACAAGGTGCTCACCCCCGATGAGGTCTACGCGTTCAACGCGAACTATGGCGCCGCCCCCGACTACAAGCCGAAGAGCGGCACTGCGGCCGCGACGGCTCAGTCGTTCAAGGGCGTCGCCTGCGGCTGGCTCAACCAGACGAGCGGCGACATGATCGAGGTATCCGTCACCCAGCCGAACGCCACGCTCATGACCGAGCTGCAGAACAAGGCCGACAGCGCGAGCAACCCGGTGCCGACTTACGGAACACCGCCCAAGGTCGAGGGCTACTTCAGCAACGCGGGCGGGTCGGGGCAGGCACAGGCCTTCGCCGGCAAATACTGGATCGTGGCTGACTCGGTTGAGTTCGGCGAGCCGGGCGACGCGGAAGACATCATGGCCGCCGTGGTATCCCACCTCCCCTAGGGCGTATCGGTTCGCCCGGTCCCGACAGCGGGCGCGGGGCGCCCGCCGCGGATGCCGGCACCCCGCGGATGCTGATAACCTAGGGAAACACCTGGCCCCCATAGCTCAGGGGATAGAGCACTGCCCTCCGGAGGCAGGGGCGGCAGTTCGAATCTGCCTGGGGGCACATTTTGTCACGTGACA
>DAIMHX010000032.1:26728-30522 GCA_036723055.1 Microbacteriaceae bacterium | reverse complement strand
CACAGCAGCACGCCATTTTCAACATTGGTTTCGCCGTGGTGCTGCCACGGAATCACATGGTGCACCTCGCACCAATAGGCGGGAACGGAGCACCCGGGGATGATGCAGCCGCCGTCCCTGGCCGCGATCGCCTTGCGCTGGTCCGAGGTGAAGAAGCGCTCTTTGCCGCCGAGGTGCAGGATCTTGCCGTCGTTGCTGAAGATGATCTTCTGGGATCCGCTGTTGCAGATCAGCTGCCGCACGGTGCGCATCGATATCGGCGCCTCAACCCCGTCGGCCCAGCCGACGCCGGTGTCGTCGGCGAGGTCGACGGCGTTCACGTGCACCATGACGCTGGGAGCCGCGCCGCCCATTCGGGGCGTCTTCGGGTCGCGGGCCGCCGCCGAGAACACGCCCCGCAGGATGTCGGCCCGCTTCTCGCCGCCCGTTCGATCGTCGCCGAGATACTCCGCACCGGGGATCAACTCGCCGGCATCGATCCGGGCCTGATCCTCCTCGGTGGGGAACGCAGGCGTGGCGTGCGCGGAGAGGAAGGTATCGAAAACGGCGGCCATCACACCGCGGAGTTCAGGGGTCACAGCGCCGCGCAGCGGGTACAGGCCCTTCCTGAGCTGGCCGAAGCCGACGTTGCTGCGCGGTTCGCTGACGGAGTCGTTGGGGGCCGCGCCATCGGGGTCGAGCCGTGCCTGCCATTCATGGGCCTGGATGCGCATGAGGTCGGCGGAGAACGCGACGCCGGCGTCGGGCAACCCCTCGTTTTCCTCGGTGACCTCGCCGGTGGCGGCGGCGACCAGGGCCCGCTCGGCCGAAAGCAGGTCGTCGGGGGCGCACCGGTCGGCGACCTGGGCCAACGCCGAAACGATCGTCTCGGCCGACTCGACCCCCAGCGCTCCGGAGGCGAGACCGGCGGCGACGGCCGGGTAGAGGGGCGGCAGCGGACTGGCGTCGGCCATCCGGTTCGAAGTGAACCCGCCCAGCCGCATGCGCCTGCTGACTTCCCGGCTGGACACCAGCGTGACGCGCGTGATGAGGTCAATCGGGTTACGGCATCCCAGCCGCCAGGCGAGGCTGTCGTGGCCCAGGCCCGGACGGGATCGCAGGCCCACGTTCGTCGTGGATGCGACACGGGCCGCGTCGACCCGCCGGCCCAGCCCCTCGAGTGCGGCCATCACGGCGACCGCCTCCGCGTCGTCGAGCAGTTCGAAATCGACTCCGTCGAGTGCGGAGGAGCAGAGCGCGCCCGCCTGCGCGATCAGCGCCGCCGCGCCCGCAACGGGGGCCTGTGAGGCCTCCGGCGGCTGCGAATCGGTGCTGATCTGCATAGTACGATTGTACCCGAAAGTGAAGAAAACTTCGATAGTAAATAGAAGAAAGTTGAGTCAGTTTCGTATTCATATTCGAGGAATCCGAAGGCAAATGAATTCTCGGCGGCACGGAACCGCGCAGGGAAAGTACGCTGAATCCATGAGCACTCCTCCCCTCGCGGCGAAGAAGCCGCAGCAACGCATCCACCACAACGACGTCTACGTCGACAATTACGAGTGGCTGCGCGACAAGGAGAGTCCAGAGGTGATCGCCCACCTCGAAGCGGAGAACGCCTACACGGATGCCCGCACCGCCCACCTGGAGCTGCTTCAGGAGCAGATCTTCGAGGAGATCACCGACCGCACGCTGGAGACCGACCTGAGCGTTCCGGTGCGACGCGGCGACTGGTGGTACTACACCCGCACGGTCGAGGGTCAGGAGTACGGCATCCACTGCCGGGCGCCGATCTCCGGGCCGGACGACTGGCAGCCGCCCGCGCTGCCGGAGGCCTCGACAGGCCCGACGTCCGGGACAGACTCGACCTCCGAGACAGGCCCGACCACCGGGTACTCCGCGACGGATGAGCCGGCGCCCGCCGGCCTGCCCGGCGAGCAGGTGCTCCTCGACGACAACATCGAGGCCGCCGACCACGACTTCTACGAGCTCGGCAGCTTCGACATCAGCGCCGACGGCGGCCTGCTGCTCTACGGCGTCGACACGGAGGGCGACGAGCGGTACACGATCCGGGTTCGCTCGATCGCCCTCGGCCGGGACGACACCGGCCACAACCTCGCCGACGAGATCCCGAACACCGGAGGCAGCGCCGTGTTCGACCCGAGCGGGCGCTACCTCTTCTACACGACCGTCGACGACGCCTGGCGGCCGGACACCGTCTGGCGGCACGAGATCGGCACGCCGGCATCCGCCGACCAGAGCGTTTTCCACGAACCCGACGAGCGATTCTGGGTGGGCGTCGGACGCACGCGCAGCCGAAAGTACCTCGTCATCAAGGCCGGGTCGAGCGTCACGAGCGAGACCCGCCTGCTCGACGCCGACGACCCCACCGGCGAGTTCAGACTCGTCTGGCCGCGCGAGGAGGGCGTCGAATACGACGTGGAGCACGCCGTGATCGCCGGACACGACCGCCTGCTCATCGTGCACAACGGCACCGTGGGCGGCGTCGTCAACGGCGCGGGCAATGTCGCGGTCGCCGGCATCCTCGGCTCCGGCAACGGCGGCCCGGTCGGTCACAAGGCGGTCAACTTCGAGCTGGTCAGCGTCGCGGCATCCGACCCGCTGGGCGAGCGACGGATACTGCTCCCCCACAACAACCGGATCCGCCTGGAGAGCGTCGACGCGTTCCGCGACTTCGTGGTCGTCGAATACCGCAAGGACGGGCTCACCCGCGTCGCGGTCGCCAGCCGCGACAAGGACGGCGGCGACCACGGCCTCACCGAACTCGCCTTCGACGAGGCTCTGTTCACGGTCGGCACGGCCAGCAACCCCGAGTGGGACCAGCCGACGGTGCGCCTGAGCTACACGAGCTTCGTCACCCCGTCGACCGTGTACGACCATGTCGTCGCCACCGGCGAGCGCCGCCTGCTCAAGCAGCAGCCGGTGCTCGGCCACTACGACCCCAGCCTGTTCGAGCAGCGCCGCGAGTGGGCCACCGCCGAAGACGGCACGCGCATCCCGATCTCGCTCGTCTACCGGCGCGACCTGGTCGACCCGGGCGTGCCGGCGCCGACGCTGCTCTACGGCTACGGGTCGTACGAACACAGCGTCGACCCTGGATTCGGCATCCCGCGGCTGAGCCTGCTCGACCGCGGCATGATCTTTGCGATCGCGCATGTGCGCGGCGGCGGAGAGATGGGACGGCTCTGGTACGAGCACGGCAAGAAGCTGCACAAGCGGAACACGTTCACCGACTTCATCGACTGCGCGCAGCACCTTATCGACGCCGGCTACTCCTCCCCGGATCGGCTCGTCGCCGACGGTGGCAGTGCGGGTGGGCTGTTGATGGGCGCCGTCGCGAACATGGCGCCGCAGCTGTTCTCTGGCATCCACGCGGCCGTGCCGTTCGTCGACGCCCTCACCTCGATTCTCGACCCGTCGCTGCCGCTCACGGTGATCGAATGGGACGAGTGGGGCGACCCGCTGCACGACCCGGAGGTGTACGCCTACATGAAGTCCTACTCGCCGGTGGAGAACGTGCACGAGAAGCATTACCCGCGCATCCTCGCCGTGACGAGCCTCAACGACACCCGGGTGCTCTACGTCGAGCCGGCGAAGTGGGTGGCCAGGCTGCGCGAGGTGGGGGCGGATGCCCTGCTCAAGACCGAACTGAAGGCCGGCCACGGCGGCGTCTCCGGCCGCTACGCCGCGTGGCGTCAGCGGGCGTTCGACTACGCGTGGATCATCGATGCCGCCGGCGCGCATCCGTCTGGCGAGGGCTTCCTCGTGGCTGAGCCGGTCGTTGCGGCCGAGCC
>DAIMHX010000032.1:23651-26628 GCA_036723055.1 Microbacteriaceae bacterium | reverse complement strand
TCTCGGCGGCGATTAGACGGCGCCCGACTCCGCCCACAGGTTGATGCCCATGTCGGTCGCGTGCTCGTCGATCGCGGCGAGTTCGGCGTCGCTGAACGTGAGGTTGTCGAGCGCGGCGACATTGTCCTCCAGCTGCGCGACCGACGACGCGCCGATGAGCGCCGACGTGACGCCACCCCGCAACGTCCAGGCCAGCGCGAGCTGGGCCAGCGACTGGCCGCGGGTTTCCGCGATGGCCGTCAGGGCACGGATGCTCGCAAGCGTCTGGTCGTTGACCATGGTCTTGCTCGCGGAGCCTTCCCGTGCGACGCGGGAGTCCTCCGGGATGCCGCGCAGGTAGCGGTCGGTGAGCAGGCCCTGGGCCAGCGGCGAGAAGGCGATGCAACCGGCGCCGAGGTCTTCGAGGGTGTCGAGCAGACCGTCTTCGATCCAGCGGTTGAACATCGAGTATGAGGGCTGGTGGATCAGCAGCGGCGTGCCGAGGTCGGCGAGGATCTCGGCCGCTTGCCGGGTGCGCTCCGGCGAGTAAGACGAGATGCCGGCGTACAGCGCGCGGCCGCTGGTGACCGCGGTGTGCAGCGCGCCCATGGTCTCTTCCAACGGGGTGTCGGGGTCGGCCCGGTGCGAGTAGAAGATGTCGACGTAGTCGAGGCCCATCCGGTCCAGCGACTGGTCGAGGCTCGACAGCAGGTACTTGCGCGAGCCGAAGTTGCCGTAGGGACCCGGCCACATGTCGTAGCCGGCCTTCGTGGAGATGATCATCTCGTCGCGGTGGGCGGCGAAGTCCTCGCGGAAGATCCGGCCGAAGTTCGTCTCGGCGCTGCCGTAGGGCGGGCCGTAGTTGTTGGCCAGGTCGAAGTGCGTGATGCCGAGGTCGAACGCGCGGCGCAGGATCGCGCGCTGGGTGTCGATGGGCTTGTCGTGGCCGAAGTTTTGCCACAGGCCGAGCGAGATCGCGGGCAGTTTGAGGCCGCTGCGCCCGGTACGGCGGTACGGCATGGACTCGTATCTGTTCTCAGAAGGAATGTAGGTCACCGTTCAAGGATGCCAGTGATCGCCGGTGAACCGTAGAGACTTGTCCCATGCGCATCAACGGGGTCCACCACATCGCCATCATCGCCAGCGACTACGAGCGGTCCAAGGCCTTCTACCTCGATGTCCTCGGCTGCACGCTCGAGGCCGAGTACTTCCGCGCCGAGCGGGACTCGTGGATGGGCAAGCTCGCCCTCAACGGGCACTACCTGATTGAACTTTTCAGCTTCCCGGACACCCCGCCGCGGCGGAGCGGCCCGGAGTCGCTGGGCCTCCGCCACCTCGCGTTCGAGGTCGACGATGTACCGGCCGCCCACGCCGAGCTCACCGCGAAAGGCGTCGAGTGCGAGGAGCTCCGCATCGATCCGAACAACGGCAAGGCCCTGTTCTTCTTCCGCGACCCGGATGGCCTGCCGCTGGAACTCTACGAACGCTGACGCGCTAGGACGGCTGCGGCGCGAGCTCCCGCGCGATGTCGTCGGTCCAGGCATCGATCGCCGGCCAGTCGCGGAAATCGCCCTCCGGCATCAGGGGCCGCAGCGCCGGGATCCGCATCACCAGGCGATCCCGGCGGCGGAGCCTGGCCGGGTCCAGCGCCCCGAAGAACACCTGCAGCGCCCGGGGCCTGAGGGTCTCGCGGTATTCGGCGAACTGCCTCGGCTCGGCTTCGGTCAGCACGTCGCGACCCTGGGCATCCGTCGTCGCGGTGCCGAGCGGGCCGCTGCTGAACAGCCAGACCGGGGCGGCGGCGAGCGCGTCGTGGTGCCGCCGAACGAAGGTGCGCGCCTCCCGCAGCCACGACCCCATGTAGGCCGAGCTGCCGATCACGAAGGCGTCGTAGCCGGCCAGGTCGCCGACGGATGCCAGCGGCAGCGTCTGCACGTCGAGCCCCGAGTCCCGCAGCCGGCCCGCGATGCGCTCGGCGATTCCCTGGGTGGCGCCGTACTTGCTCGAGTACCCCACGAGTACCGTCATCGTCCGCTCCTTCTCGCGCGTTGAACGTTAGTCGTGGTGAACATATACCCACCGCGGCGCCCGGGCAGGCACTCAATGCAGAACTATTGAATGCAGAACCCGAGCACATCCGACCAGAAGTGCGACAGGGTGCGCGGGTCGGCGCAGTCGAACACGATGTTCCCGATTCTGGATGCCATCGGGACCTCTTCCGTCCGAGACGTGCGGGGTTGGTACTCCTGATTACCCCACTTCCTCCGAGCGGTCAACGCCAACCTCTGGGCCAACCTCTGCGAGAGTAGGCCCGTGACCTACACTCCTCCGAGCTCGTTCACCACCCGTCCCACGCTGCAGGGCACGTTCGGCATGACCGCATCGACGCACTGGCTGGCAACCGCTTCCGCGCAGGCCGTGCTCGAGCGCGGCGGCAACGCCTTCGACGCCGCCGTCGCCGGCGCATTCGTGCTGCACGTGGTCGAGCCGCACCTCAACGGTCCGGGCGGCGACATGACGGGTGTGTTCGCCACGGCGGAGCATCCGGATGTCCCGGTCGTGCTGATGGGGCAGGGCCCGGCGCCGGCCGGCGCGACCCCAGAGCACTACCGCGCTGAGGGCCTCGAGCTCGTGCCGGGGTCCGGCACGCTGGCCGCCGCGGTTCCGGCGGCAGTCGACGCCTGGCTGCTCCTGCTGCGCGACCACGGCACCTGGGAACTCGACCAGGTGCTCGCGTTCGCGATCGGCTACGCGCGGCACGGGCATCCGGTGCTCGGCCGCGTCTGCGTCACGATCGCCGCGGTCGCCGACCTGTTCGCCGCGCACTGGCCGAGCTCAGCGGCGCAGTGGATGCCGGCCGGCCGCGCTCCCGTGGCGGGCGAGCTCATCACCAACGAGGCCTGGGCGCGCACGCTGGAACTGCTGACCGACGCCGGGGAGCTGGCGACGGATGCCGCGGGCATGGGGTCCGGCGCCGGGTCCCGCGCCGGGTCCCGCG
>DAIMHX010000032.1:22138-23551 GCA_036723055.1 Microbacteriaceae bacterium | reverse complement strand
GCGCCGGGTCCCGCGCCGGGTCCCGCGAGGCGCGCATCGACGCCGCCCGCACCGAGTGGAGCGAAGGCTTCGTCGCCCGGGCGATCGTCGATTTTGGCCGCACCCCGCACCGGCACTCCTCCGGCACCGACCACGCCGGCGTGGTCGCCGAAGCCGACCTGGCCGGGTTCCGGGCAAGTTACGAGCCTGCCGTCACCGTGACGTTCCGCGGCCACACCATCGCCAAGACCGGCCCGTGGGGCCAGGGACCGGCGCTGCTGCAGATGCTGGCCATCCTGGACGGGTTCGACGACGAACACCTCGACCCGTCGACCGCGCTCGGCGCGCACACGATTCTCGAGGCCGAGAAACTGGCCCTGGCCGACCGTGAGGCCTACTACGGCGACGCGGATGTTCCGCTCGAGTACCTGCTCTCGGCAGGCTATGCGGCGGAGCGCCGGGCGCTGATCGGCGAGGCGGCGTCCGCGGAGTTCCGGCCTGGCACGGTTCCCGGGCACGAGCCGTTCCTGCCGCCGCTGCGCACCGAGTACCGGCCGCCCGCACTCGCCGGCGCAGCCGCCGGCGCAGCCGCCGGCGCCGCCGCGGGTGTGGGCGAACCCACCGTCACCGTCGCGGCTGCGCGGGCCCGTTCGGCCGCCGGCGTGGGCGAACCCACCGTCGCCGCCGCGGCTGCGGCCGTTCGTGCGGCCGCGGGCGTCGGCGAACCCACCGTCGCCGCCACCGGCGACACTCGCGGCGACACCTGCCACATCGACGTCGTCGACCGCTGGGGCAACATGATCTCGGCCACGCCCTCCGGCGGTTGGCTGCAGTCCTCCCCCACCATTCCCGAGCTCGGGTTCTGCCTGGGCACCCGGCTGCAGATGACGTGGCTGGAGCCAGGGGCGCCGTCGACGCTGGCACCCGGCAAGCGTCCGCGCACGACGCTGACGCCCACGCTCGTGCTCATCGACGGCAAGCCCGTGGCTGCGCTCGGCTCGCCCGGCGGCGACCAGCAGGACCAGTGGCAGCTGCTCTACCTGCTGCGCACGATCGTCGGCGGCTACTCGCCGCAGCAGGCAATCGATGCGCCTGCGTTCCACACAACATCCTTCCCGGAGTCGTTCTGGCCGCGCACCTGGACGCCCGGCGGCGCCGTGGTCGAAGACCGCCTGGGAGACGACGTGATTGCCGAACTGGAGCGCCGCGGACACCGCGTCACCCGGGCGGGCGACTGGTCGCTCGGCCGGATCTCCGCAGTCACACGCGACCCGCAAACCGGGCTGCTCGGCGCCGCCGCCAACCCGCGCGGCGCCCAGGGCTACGCCGCCGGCCGCTAGTGACCGCCTCCGTGCCTCCCCTCCCCCTCGCGCCACCCCCGCTCCCCTCGCTCCCCGCGCTCCCGCTCCCCTCGCTCCCCGCGCTCCCGCTCCC
>DAIMHX010000032.1:0-22038 GCA_036723055.1 Microbacteriaceae bacterium | reverse complement strand
CGCTCCCCTCGCTCCCCGCGCTCCCGCTCCCCTCGCTCCCCGCGCTCCCGCTCCCGCTCTCGCTCCCCTCGAATTCGACGGAGATTTTGGGAAATTCGGGCCAATCTGGGCCTGAAAAGCCGATTTCCCGCAAAATCTCCGTCGAATTCGCACCACCACACCGCCCGCTGCGACACCGCCAAGGAGCAACCACGTGACCTCAATCCTGCTGACCGGGTTCGAACCGTTCGACGGTGAGACCGTCAACTCGTCGTGGCAGGCGGTGCTGCGCGCGCAGGCGCTTTGGGACGGCCCTGAAGACGTGCACATCGCCGAGATCCCGGTCGACTTCAGCACCTGCGACGTGGTCCTGGCCGACGCCCTCGACCGCTTCCGCCCAGACCTCGTGATCGCGGTCGGCCAGGCCGGCGGGCGCTCGGGCATCTCGGTGGAACGCGTCGCCATCAACGTCGACGACGCCCGGATCCCCGACAACGCCGGCTTCCAGCCGGTGGATGCCGCGATCGTGCCGGACGGGCCCGCCGCCTACTTCAGCACCCTGCCGATCAAGGCCTGCGTGGCGGCGCTCACCCAGGCCGGGATCCCGGCATCCGTATCCCACACCGCGGGCATCTTCGCCTGCAACCACCTCTTCTACCGGCTCATGCACACCCTCCAGGCCGGGCATCCGGATGCCCGGGGCGGCTTCGTGCACATTCCGTTCGCCCCGGAGCAGGTCGCCGGCCGCGACCAGCCGAGCATGTCGGTTGACCTGGTCACGGCGGCGCTGCTGTCGCTCACGCGGACGAGTCTCGACGTGACCACCGACATCCGTGCCGCCGGCGGCGCGCTGCACTGAGAGTCGGCGACCCCGACCCCGCCGCCGCGAGCCCGCGCTCCGTCCCGGCTATGCCCGTTCGTAGCGGAGGAGCACGCTCCGTGCGTCGAATGTGCGCGACTCGAGGAGCGCCAGGTTGATTCGCCCCTTCGGTTCGAGGAACAACGGTTTGCCCACGCCGAGCACGACCGGGTGCACGATGACGTGGTATTCGTCGATCAGGCCAAGCCGTGTGAGAAACGCCGCCAGGGTCGCGCCGCCTGTCAGCAGGATGTCCTGACCTTGTTGCTCCTTGAGCGCGGCAAGTTCCTCGCCGGCGTTCTCGTTGATCACCCGGGTGTTCCAGTCGGCCGACTTGATCGTCGTGGACACGACGATCTTCGGCATCGCCCGCCAGATCGGCGCGAAGGCGAGGTCATGCGGGTCGGTCGACATCGACTCCGCGTTCGGCCAGTAGCTCGACATCATGTCCCACACGACGCGGCCATAGAGGAAGGTGTCGACCCGCTCGTTGAGCACGATCCCGTAGGCGAACAGCTCGGGGCCCAGGGCCGGCCAGTCGAACTCGCCGTTCGGTCCGCTGATGAAGCCGTCCAGCGAGCTGTGGACGAGATGGATGATCTTCCTCATTGCTGACTCCAGACGTTGGGGATAAGGGCGTCGTCCTGCCGATAGTAGTCAGGCGATCCCCAGCTGCACGAGAAGGTGCGGGGCGGGCAGCGTTCCCCAACTGCGGAGATTCCTGCTGCTTCCCGTCGAACTGGTCGATTTACGGGGCTCTTTGCGAAAATCTCCGGCGTTGGGAACAACACCTCCACCAGAGCGGGCGCAGGACAATCCGGGCACGACGGACGAGCGCAGCACACCGTCGTGACTTGCAGTGCTCCTGCGCCCCCGGGCACGGCCCCGCCGCATGGCAGACTCGACCGCATGGAGCATGAACACCCGCACGCCGCGGTCGTCTCGGTCAGCCGCGACGACCGGCACCGGTTCAGCAAGCCGATCGTGCCGGGCATCCGTTTGATTGAGGGATTCGGCGTGGAGGGCGACGCGCACGCCGGCGTCACCGTGCAGCACCGCTACCTCCGCGCGAAGGACCCCACGGCGCCCAACCTCACCCAGGTGCACCTCATCCAGGCCGAACTCTTCGACGAACTCGCCGGCGCGGGCTTCACGGTCTCCGCTGGCGAACTCGGCGAGAACGTGACCACCAGCGGGCTCGACCTGCTCGCCCTCCCGCTCGGCACGCGCCTGCACCTCGGCCGCGACGCCGTGGTCGAGCTCACCGGGATGCGCGACCCGTGCTCCCTGATCAACGGGCTTCAGAAAGGGCTGATGAAGGCCGTGATCGGCAAGGATGCCGCGGGCCGGGTCATCCGCAAGGCCGGCGTCATGGGAGTGGTCGCCGTCGGCGGCGCGATCGTTCCCGGCGACGCGATCCGCGTCGAGCTGCCGCTCGGGGAGCACCTGCCGCTCGGCGTGGTCTGAGCGCCAGCGCACTCGCACGGCGCTCGGCATTGGCTGCCGTCGCAGTTAGCCGGTGAGCGACAGCACCTGTGGCTGCGGCTTCTGGCGCGCTACCCACAGGTCATAGGCGGTCTGCATGCCCAGCCACAGCTCCGCGCTCGTGCCGAGAAGGAGCCCCAGCCGCACGGCCATGTCGGCGCTGATCCCAGCGTGCCCATTTCGAATGCGCGACAACGTTGCCCGCGTGACGCCAATTCGACGAGCGGCCTCGGACAGGCTGATGTCACCGAGGTAATCCTCGAGCAACAGCCCAGGGTGCGGTGGGTGATGCATGGGCGTCATGGACGGTCCTTTCTCCGTTGTCATTCCATTTCCTAGTGACAGTCGAGGTAGTCGAGCAAGTAGACATCTGTCCCTGCGAAGAGGAATGTGAGTCGCCAGTTCCCGGAGACCCAGATGGCATGATGGCCGTCGACATCCTGACCCGATGGCCCGGAACCAGTGAGCGGATGCGGTTTCCACGACACTGGGACATCCGCGATTGACTGCGAATTGTCGAGAACCGCAAGCTGCTTGCGTAGCTTGGGCGCATGATCGTGACGGATTCCCGACTTGTTTCCGGACTCGAAGAACCGCTCGAGCCCCTTGTGCCGGAAAGACTTGATCACGCATGGAAGTGTATGCTTGAACTATACGTATAGTAAGAGCATACACTTTCTTCTCCGCGGCGCGGGTCTCATGCGTTTTAGAGTCCGAGGGCAGCAGCGAGAGTCACCGGCGCCCCGGTGGTCACCGCGCCAGTTCTCCACAGTTCCGTCTTCGCCCGGCGCCCGCCTGTCGGCGCAACCTACACTCGCCCCATGATTATCGAAGCCGGATACGAACTACGGGAGCTGGTGCAGCGTGCCCTCCTTGCGAACGAGACGGGCAGGCAGGCGCTGTGGCTGCTCGCGATGGACAAGGATCTGCGATTCCTCTTCCTGCGCAAGGTCGTCGACCCCATAGTCGGCTCGATCGAGCCGCATATCGAACAGATTCTCGAGCAGCTCGACGACGGGCGCGACCAGGCGCACTACTTCGCGATCGCTCACATGGTGCCGCGCGTGACTGAGGGCCTCTGCCAAGAGCTCCACCGGCAGGATGAGCTACTTCGGCAGGCGGCATCCCTGCTGGACTACGAACTCATCGGCCACCTCGCGTTCGACGAAGAGGAGTGGTACTCGAGCGGGCCCATGCACAGCTTCCGCGACTATCCGGGGTGCGAAGACCTCCCTCGCGCCGCCGTGATCCGCGGGCCGCATCCCTGGGGGTGCGAATGTCTGGCCTGCACGCAGCGCGAAGCCGTCATCGCGGAACTGGTGAAGGCGGCCAGGAAACGGGTGGCGGATGCCGCCTTGGCGGGCGACGGCGGCCCCGGGAGCGAGGGCGAGAGGGAGAGGGAGGATCCCCAATCCTGACCCTCGCCGCGCGCGGGCGGCCGCCGCCGCTTCGCCCTCCCGCCCGCCGACTACGCTTGATTCATGGCCCACCACCTCGCGCACGAGCCGGACGCCCGTCGCTACGCGCTCCGCATCGACGATCAGCTGGTTTGCGTCGTGGATTACGCCATCAACGGCAACATCATCGCCCTCACGCGCACCTACACGCTGCCGCCGCACCGCGGGCATGGCTACGCCGCCGAACTCGTGGAGTTCGCCGTGAACGACATCGAAGCCACGACCGACTACCGGATCGTGTCGAGCTGCTGGTACGTCAGCGACTGGTTCCAGGCACACCCGGAGCGCGCGGCGCTGCTCACCCGATAACGGATGCCGCACCCGGGCATCCACCGCCTCTGCCGGGTCGACATGCAGAAGAAGCACATTCCCACGACGCGGTGAAGGTGCTTCTTCCGAAACTCAGTTGAGCCGGCGGCAGACTGCGGAAACTACTCCGCGGTCTCCTCGGTCGCCTGGAACCACGGCGGGTACACGGCGACCTTGGGGCGATGCGTCGAAGCCGCGAGGATGGGCTTGACCACGTCGCGAACCCGGTCGTTGGCCACGCCGATGAGCGTCACCAGCTCGTACGGGAACGTCTCCTCCACGAGGAGCTCGGCTTCGAGGATCGCGTCGGCCTCCGGGTCGGCGCGCAGTTTGCGCAGCACGCGTTGGGCATCCTCGCGGGTCGTGCCGAAGCGCGTGAGCACGCCGGCCGCGTCGCCGTCGGTCGCGATTACGGCCGAGTCGGGCTCGCCGACGTGGGCGTCGAGGACCTTCTTGACCGTGCTCACCAGAATCACGAAATCGTAGGGTGCAGACCCGTGTGCATCGAGCACCAGGCGAGGATCGTCGGTGTGTGCACGGATGCTGTCCCACACCTTCGCGTTCGGCGACAGGTAGAACGGCACGTACTTGGCAACGCTGAGGCTGCCCTGGCCCGACACGAGCGTGGCGCGTCGGGATTCGCGGGTCTCCGCAGAGGAGATGTCGACGGCGGGGCGAGCCTCCCAGGCCCGGTTCGCGTCGGCGAACAGGGTGCCGCTGCTCAGGATGCCGGCCAGGTTGCCGATGTGGGTGACGTGGTAGATGCGCTGCTCGCCGACATCCGCTCCGCCCTTCGCGGACGCCCTCGGGGCGGCGGAGGACCTCATGGCGGTGGCAGCCTTCGCAGCAGCGGCCTTCGTCACGACCTTCGGGGTGCGGAGCGCTGTGGGGGCGGTTGCCTCGCGTGCGCGGCTGGGCCGCTTCGAGGCCACCGTGACCGTGGTCACGGTCACGGATGCGGCCTTCGGGAAGCACTGGTCACAGAGCTGGTCTTCGAGTCCGTGAATACATTCGTCGTTCAAGCCAAAGCCTTTCGTCTGCGGGGTGCCGACACCCCACCCATCAACGTTACGTTCATTTCGGCCGCGCCGGGGACAGATCTTTGAACCGGGCCCGCCCAGACGCCCGATCAGGCCTCGACGCGAAGCGGGCGGGAGAGGAAAATTGTAAGCAAACAGACCGCTGGGCAAGCAGGGCGCGTTCCCGGCCGGGTGGAAAACCCGGATCGTCTGGCCGTTCGCCTGAACCTGGCCGGAGGAAATCAGCGCGAGAGTCCCAATCAGCGCCAGCCGAGGGCCGGCGCCACGTCCCGCACGATCGTCTCGAGCAGGTGCGCGTTGTACTCCACGCCGAGCTGGTTCGGGATGGTGACCAGCAGGGTGTCGGCGTCCCGCACCGCGGCATCCGTCGCCAGCTGCTCGATGAGCGCGTCGGGCTCCCCCATGTAGGTCTTGCCGAAGCGGGCGGGCCCGCCGCCGAGGTAGCCGACCTGGTCCTCGGAATCCCGTCCGGCCATGTCGCCGAAATACCCGCGGTCGACGTCGGTGACGATCGGCAGGATGCTGCGGCTCACCGACACCCGCGGCGCATGTGCGTGCCCTGCCTCGGCCCAGGCCGCCCGGAAGATCGCGATCTGTTCGGCCTGCAGGTCGCCGAACGGCACCCCGGTGTCCTCGGTCAGCAGGGTGGAACTCATCAGGTTCATGCCCTGCTCCCCCGCCCATTTCGCGGTCTGGCGGGTGCCGGATCCCCACCAGATCCGCTCGCCCAGGCCGGGCGACTGGGGCTGGATGGCCAGCATCCCGGTGACGCCGGTCATCTGCGGGTTCGCCGGGGCGACGCCGGCACCGGCAATCGCCGCGCGGAAGATCGCCGCACGCTGGCGGGCGTCATCGGCGTCGGTGCTGCCCTCCGCGGGCACATGGCCGAACGCTTCGTAGCCTCGCATCGCGGTCTCCGGGGAGCCGCGGCTGATGCCCAGCTGCAACCGGCCGTTGCTGATCAGGTCGGTGATCGCGGCTTCCTCCGCCATATAGAAGGGGTTTTCGTAACGCATGTCGATGACGCCCGTGCCGAGTTCGATCCGGCTGGTGCGCGCGGCCATCGCAGCCAGGAGCGGGAACGGCGACGCGAACTGCCGGGCGAAATGGTGCACCCGAACGAAGGCGCCGTCGATGCCCAGGTCCTCGGCGGCCACGGCGAGCTCGACAGTCTGCAGGAGGGCATCTCGGGCCGTGCGCACGAACGAGTCCCGCGAGGGCTGCCAGTGGCCGAAAGACAGGAATCCGATGCGCTTCATGACGGGTGCAGCGCGGCCGGGGTGCCTCCTATTCCCTGGGCACCCCGCCCCGCGGGTCCCGCTCGGTTCTAGCGCTTGATGGTGTCGAGGTGCAGCATGAGCGAGAGCACCTTGTCGAGCTCGTCGTCCTGGAAGATCTTCTTCCAGTCATCCTTGACGATGCTCTCGCGGCCGTAGTCCATCGCGATCAGGCAGGCGTCAGAGAACGGGTTGTCGCCCTTGAGGCTGTTCGCCAGGGCAACCTGGGTGTGGCCGAGCAGGATAGCCCGGGCCGCCGGCTCGGGGATGCCCATGGTGGTGACGGCCTCATGCAGCGACTCCTTGAGGAGCGCACCGATCATGCAGGCGATCGTCTCGACCAGGGTCGGCTCGAGTTGGGCGAGCTGCTTGACCGTGACCCAGTGCACGTCGATGACCGGCGCGTAGATGACCCGGATCACGGTTTCGGCGATCGCGCGCTTGGCGTCATCGTCGGTTTCGATGGCGGCGACGACGTCCTGCGGGGCGGCAATGCCGCCGAAGGTGTCCGCGTACTCTTCCGGGGTGTGGCGCTCCAGGAAGATGGAGGGGTGGCACGGGTGCGCCACCGCGAAGACGATGTCTTCGCGCGTCGCGAGCAGGCCGGCGTAGGCGGCGGCCGGGTCCAGGGTCAGGAGCACCGCGCCGGTCTTCAGCTGCGGCACGACGGCGGCCGACACCGCGGCGAGGGCGAGGTCAGGGACCGCCAGGACAACGACATCCGCGTCCCTGATCGCCGTCTCGGTGTCGGTCACCGTGCGACCGGTCGCGAGGACGCGCTCCACACCGGCGGGAGAATTCTCGCTGTAGAAGACCGTGTGGTCGGTCTTCTGGAGGTTGTTCGAAACGCGCATGCCCATTTTGCCGCCGGCTCCGACGACGGCGATGGCGAGGGTGCTGGTGGAGGTGGTCATGAGTGGTTGCTCCTTAGGTAGGTGAGGTTGTTCAGGTTCCAGAGGTTTTCCATCCGGCAGGTTTCTTCGAAGGTCCCCTGCCAGGGCAACCAGTGTTCGACGATGCGGTTGATGCCGCGGGATTCCGGATCGACGACGCGCATGAGGTGGTCGTAGTCGAGCAGGCCGGTGCCGAGTTCGGCGCCTTCGAGGGTGAATCCCACCCAGCCGCCCCGGCGCGTGAAGGCAAAATCCTTCACGTGGATGTTGGCGACCCAGGGTGCGCAGCGGTCGATGACGTCGTTGGGGTGCTCGAGTGCCGCGACCGAGTTCGCCGGATCCAGGCAGATGCCGAGACTCGGGCTCCCGATCGATTCGACGAGGGCAACGAGGTCACGAGACTGGATTTGCTCGTAGGTTTCCAGCGCCAGGGTGACGCCCGCCGCTTCGTAGGCGCCGAGCGCATTCGTGAGGAGGTGCTCTGCCTCGACCAGGGTCGGCTGGTGGTCGGCGGTGTTGATCATGCTGCGCACGAGGGTGGCACCCAACACGTCGGCGAGCCCGAGGTAGTGCGCCAGGTGATCGGTGCGAATGCCCCGAGTGCCGAGTTCGAGCCGGATGCCGAGGTCGTCCGCCGTGGCGCGAAGCGTGCGCAGTTCGGCCGCCGAGTACCCGGAGAGCGGCCCGTAGTCGCAGATTTGGAACAGGTCGACGCCGAGACCGCGGGTGCGCTGGAGCATGCCGGCGAGGCTCAGGGGTTCGGGTGCCTTCTCCGAGTGCTGCCAGAAGAACGCGTAGGTGCCGAGGCCGATCATCGTGTCACGCTCGCAAACTGGTTGCGGGACCGTGCGAGCGAACCGGCCTCGTCGAGCACGCGGCCGAGCGCGGCGGGGTCGTGTGCGAACCGGCCGAGGAACAGGCCATCCATGTCGGAACCGAGTGCGGTGAGAAGTCCCGGGCCCGCGCTGCCACCGTAGATGACCGAGGTTCCGTCGCGATCCGCGAACGCGTGGACCGCGCCGCGCAGGAACGAGCACACCGCGCGGATGTGATCGGCCCCGGCCGGCTCGGCAGCACCGATCGCCCAGACCGGTTCATACGCAACGATGACACGGCCGGCCGGCGCATCCAGCAGCGCACTGTCCAGCTGTCGCACGCACTCCCGAGCGGCATCCTCCGGCGTGCCCCGCTCGTTTTCGCCGACGCACAGCACGGGAATCAGCCCGTTGCGGAGAGCGGCACCGGTCTTGGCCGCCACGACGTCATCCGTCTCCCCGAACAGTCGCCGGCGTTCGGCGTGCCCGACCTCGACAACCGCACAGCCGATTTCGGCGAGCTCAGAGCCGCTGACCTCGCCGGTGAATGCGCCCTCATCCTGAGAGAACAGGTCCTGGGCGCCAACGAGAACGCCCGTTCCGTCGAGGATCTCCACGGCCTCGGCCAGCCCGAGGAACCCCGGAATGACAAAGAGCTCGACCGCGCCGGAGGCTACGGCAGGATGCTCGCGCGAGATCTCGCCGACTTGGGCACACCAGTCGAGGCTCTGGCGGTGCCCGAGGTACATTTTCAGGCTCACCCCGACGGCGACTGTTGCGGTTGTCATCAGCAGGTGCCGCTCGTCTCGTAGTCGTCGAGGACGCGCACCTTGTCCGCGCTGGCGCTGGATTCGTCGAAACGGTAGGTCAGCCACTCCCGCACCAGGCGACGCGCGAGCTCGATCCCGATGACCCGCTGCCCCATGGTCAGCACCTGCGCGTTGTTGCTCAGCACGGAACGCTCGACCGAGAAGCTGTCGTGCGCGGTTACCGCGCGGATGCCCTTGACCTTGTTCGCGGAGATCGCGACGCCGAGCCCGGTGCCGCAGAACAGCAATGCCCGGTCGGCGTCGCCGGCGGCGACGAGCTCGGCCGCCGCGATGGCCACCTTCGGATACGCGGTGTGGCCGTCAGCATCCACTCCGACATCAATGACGACCTCGACGAGGTCGCTGGCTTCAAGTTCCTGCTTCAGGATCTCCTTGTAGTCGAGTCCGGCGTCGTCGCAGCCGATGACGATTCTAAATTTGTCGGTCATGAGTTTTCTCTTTCTTCGGCGGCACAGATTTTTTCGGCGTCACAGAGCGCCGCGATGGCTTGGACGATGAGGGCAAATGAGTGGGCGCCGGCGTCGGGCGTGCCCAGGCTCTTCTCGGCGTGGGGGCGAGCACGTCCCATCCGGGGCAACAGATCGGAGGTCGCGATCGCGGCGGCCGTCGCGGCATCCGCGGCCACGACCAACGCTGCGGTGAGGCCTGTACCGCTCGCGACCTCGCGGGCGAGCACGTCGCTGAAGGGAACAATGGCGTCGACCATGGTCTTGTCGCCGACCTCTGCCTTGCCGAAGGACATGATGCCGTCTTTCGCGGCGGTCACCCCTGCCGACAGCGTCTGAGCGGTCGGCGCGTCCGTGTTTCCGATCTCGGCGGCCAGGGCACGGAGCATGACGCCCCAGAGCGCGCCGGATGTTCCGCCGGCGCGGTCCGCCCAGGCATCGGCGGCCGCCTCGAGGAGTGTCTGCACTCCGGCGCCGGCGTCGAGGGCCGCGTGCCCGGCCGCTGCGGCAGCGCGGGCTCCGCGCTGCATGCCGATGCCATGGTCGCCATCACCGGCGACCGCGTCGATGCGTCCCAGTTCGTCGGCGTTCTCCTCGATCACGGCCAGGAGAGCGTCAACCGCTGCCATCGCGCGCAGAGCGGCGCTCTGGGAGTCGACGCTGCCTCGAACGATCGCGGCGACGGTCTCGACACTGTCGTGGTAGTCGCTCGCGTTCAGCTGCTCGGCCGCGTTACGGGATCCCTTGCGGTAGGCGGGAGTGTCCGCGGGGGCACGCCAGAAGCCCTCGAACTCATCGTCGAGCCAGAACAGGGTGAGCGATGCGCCGGCCATGTCGAAGCTGGTCACGAGTTCCCCAACCTCGGGGTCGATGATCTCGAGACCGGCCTCCGCGAGCAGGGCGGCGACCCGGCCGTAGACCACAAACAGTTCTTCGTACTTGACCGAGCCGAGACCGTTCAGGATGACGCCGACCCGCTGTCCGCGAGCCTGGCCGATCCCGGCGGGAAGCTCGCCGAGCAGGGTGGACACCAGGAGCTGGGCCAGTTCATCCGCGGTGGGCACGTCGGTTTCACGTATTCCGGGTTCGCCGTGGATGCCCATGCCCACGGTCATCCGCCCCTCCGGCACGGTGAACAGGGGGGTTTCGGCTCCCGGCAGGGTGCAGCCGCTGAACGCGACGCCGAAGGAACGGGTGCGCTCGTTCGCGTGGATCGCAACGCGTTCGACCTCGTCCATCGAGTAGCCGGCTTCGGCCGCGGCGGCGGCCGCCTTGAAGACCGTCAGGTCGCCGGCGATCCCGCGGCGCTTGGCCTTTTCGGCGAGAGGCGCGCTCGCTACGTCGTCGGTCACAGCGACCGTCCGGCAGTCGACTCCCTCAGCGCGAAGACGGTCCTGGGCCTGGGTGAAGTGGAGCACGTCGCCGGCGTAATTCCCGTAGCCGAGAAGCACACCGCCCCCGTTGTTCGCCGAGGTCGCAACGGAATACACCTGCTGAGCGGAGGGTGAAGCGAACAGATTGCCCATCGCCGCTCCATGGGCAAGACCCTGGCCGACGAGTCCGCCGAATGCCGGGTAGTGCCCAGACCCGCCGCCGATGACGACCGCGACGGAGCCTCCAGCGGAGCGCGTCGAGCGAACGACTCCGCCCGGGACTCGTCGAACCTGCAGTCGATTGGCTGCGACGAAACCATTGATCATCTCGTCGGCGAATGCGGCGGGATCGTTGAAGAGGCGGGTCATGGGGAGCTGCTCCAGTGATGGGGTGTCGGGTGGGTCGCGGTGGCCGCACAGGGGCGACCACCGCGACAGCGGTTAGTTGATCAGCGCCGGCTGGGCGAGCGCGTTCGCGTCCGCGGTCTTGCGCTGGTTGGAGAGCACGAGCATGAGCACGGCCGAGAGCAGCATGAACCCGCCGACGATGAACATCGGAACCTGGAACTGCGGCACACCGTCAACGGCGGTCCAGTCGGCGACGGCTCCGGTGATGTACGGGGCGGAGAATCCGGCCAGGTTGCCCACGGTGTTGATGAGGGCGATTCCGGCGGCGGCCGCGGCTCCGGTGAGGAACTGGGTGGGCAGCGTCCAGAAGTTCGGCAGGGCCGAGAAGATCGACATGGCCGTGAGCGCAATGATCGCAATGGTGAGCACGGGAGACCCGGCGAACAAGGCGAACGGGATGCTGACGGCACCGACGATGGCGGGAATGACGATGTGCCAGGTCTTCAGTCCACGACGCGAGGCGTCACGCGACCAGAAGTACAGGGCGAACGCGGCGGGCACGTAGGGGATCGCGGTGATGAGCCCCTTCTGGAAGACGTCGAACTCGGTGCCGTAGAGGGCCTGGAAGCCGGCGATGATGGTCGGCAGGAAGAAGGCCAGGGCGTAGAGGCCGTAGATGAAGCCGAAGTAGATGAACGCGAGCATCCAGACGCGGCCGCTCGTGAAGGCGGATGCGATTCCGACGTGCTTGTTGCCCTTCTCGGTCACGGACTTCTCGGCGGCGAGTTCAGCGGTCAGCCAGGTCTTCTCTTCGCTGGTGAGCCACTTGGCGTCTGCCGGGCGGTCCTTCAGGTAGAACCAGGCGACGATTCCAACGATGATGGCCGGGATCGAGACGCAGAGGAACATGAAGCGCCAGCCCTCGAGGCCGAAGAACACGCCGTGCTGCTGGATGAGCAGGCCGGCGATCGGCGCACCGATAACGGTCGTCAGCGGCTGGGCAATGTAGAAGAGGGAGAGAATCTTGCTGCGGTGGCGAGACGGAACCCACAGGCTGAGGAAGAGGATTGCTCCGGGGAAGAATCCGGCCTCGGCCACACCCAGCACGAAGCGCAGGGCGGCGAGCTGCTCGAAGTTCTGCACGAAGGTGAAGAGGGCAGCGACGATGCCCCACGTGACCATGATGCGTGCGAGCCAGCGGCGCGCACCGAAGCGGTGAAGGGCCAGGTTGCTCGGCACCTCGAGGAGGATGTAGCCGATGAAGAACACACCGGATGCGAAGCCAACCTGAGCGAGCGACAACGTGAGGTCGTCGTTCATCCCATTCGGTGCGGCGAACCCGATCGCGGTGCGGTCGAGGTAATTGATGAAGAACATCAGGGCCACAAACGGCACCAGCCGGATGGCGATTTTTCTGATGGCAGATTTCTCCACCGCAGATTGCGGCGGCAGTTTTTGCTCCAGGGTGTCCACAGTGACTCCTATTACTCCGGTGAGAACGACATTGTTTCGGCGCCGGGATACCCCTTCGCCGCATCATCAGTATTGTTCACCGGACGACGCATGTCAACCGGTTGACCAATATGTGACGAATGCGGCGACGGCGTTCGATGCAGCCGCAATTTGGTAGCGTGAGGCCGTGCCCGTATATCCCGTAAGTGCGACAGACAAGATCAGCGCGGCCCTCAGCTCGGTGGGGTCGGGCTCGGCCGTCTCGGCAGTCGCAACGCGACTCCTCGAGTTGTTCACCGATGGCTCGATCGCGCCTGGCACTCGGCTCCCTCCTGAGAGGCAGCTTGCAGCGTCGCTGGAGGTCGGCCGGTCGGCCGTTCGCGAGGCACTCGCTGCCCTCGAACTCCTCGGGGTCGTGGACGTGAGGCCCGGTTCAGGCACCTACCTGCGCGGCAACGCGAGCGAGCTGCTCCC
This sequence comes from Microbacteriaceae bacterium, assembly GCA_036723055.1. Classification (GTDB taxonomy): domain Bacteria; phylum Actinomycetota; class Actinomycetes; order Actinomycetales; family Microbacteriaceae; genus Cryobacterium. Next base: position 9,001 of record DAIMHX010000032.1, on the reverse strand, counting down.
CCAGACCTTGAGCTGGGGAATGATGCTCAATCAGACTCGCACCGCCGAACTGGCCGAGGTGCGTGGCGCGCTCGAGATCTACGCGGCACGCCTCGCCACAGAACGGATGTCCGACGAGGCCATTGAACGCCTGCACGATCACCTCGAAGCAATGCGCGCCTCTGTCTCCGATCTCAAGTCATTCGTTGAGGCAGACCTCCAGTTTCACCTCGAGCTGGCTCGAAGCACCGACAACACGGTGCTCCTCGACCTGCTGCAGAGCATCCGATCGCTGCTCCGGGTATGGTCCGAGCGTGCGGTACAGGACGATGAGCACGCTCGCTTGGCGATCCAGGAACACGCAGCGGTCTACGACGCGATCGCTGCCCGCGACTCCGAGGCAGCAGCATCCGCGATGGTCGCGCACATGCGCACCGCGGGCGCCAGGCTGGCAGGGTCGGTCGATACCCACGCGCCCGACACCCACGCGCCCGACGCCCGCGCGCCGGTCACTCCCGCACTCTGACCGCCCTTTATCGGCGCCGAGCCATCACCCGGTCCAGTCGGCGCCCGACGACGGTCCCGTCAGACCACCGCGCCGCCAGGTCGATCAGCTCGTCGACGACGACGCGCACCGGCCGGCTGGAGCAGCAGGGACACCAGCCCTGGGCGTCGAAGCTGGCTCGGAGCGCCTTCTCGTAGTCCTTCCGGCTGAATCCGGGGATCTCACGCACGACGGCCGTCGTCGTGAACTCGTGGGAACTCATCCCGGAGAACGAGCGCCCGCATCCGCACCCACCATCCGGGTTGCGCCTGCTCCTCGGACAGGCGTCGAGCATCCACACGAGCTCGCCTTCGATGCAGTCGGCGAAATCGCTCTTCCGCGAGCCCTGCGTCTCGCTGGTGGCCACAAGCGCCTTCATTACCTTCTCCTTCTTCTCGGGCACGAGTGTTGGAGAGATGGACGACACGATAGCGGCAGCCCCCGACATTGCATCGATCAGGCGCAGCAGCACCTTCTCGCCGCTGCATAGACTCGTCTCGTCGGCAGCTCACGCTCCGTTACGACGTCAGGGGTGAACCAGATGAGCAAGAACTCCATCGCTTTGATCCGGCACGGGCAGACCCTGTGGAGCATCACCGGGCAGCACACCGGCCGCACGAACATTCCCCTGACCGACTTCGGCCGGCAGCAGGCGGATGCCCTGGGCGAGATGCTCGACGGCGAGGCGTTCTCCCTCGTGCTGTCGAGCCCGCTCGCGCGCGCCTGGGAAACCATGGAGCGGGCCGGATACGCCAGGCAGGGCATCGCCAACGACGACGTACTCGAGTGGGACTACGGCGTGTACGAGGGGCGCACGACCGACGACATCCGTGCGCACATTCCCGGCTGGTCGGTCTGGACGCACCCGATCGAGGCGGGCGAATCCGTGGACGAGGTGGGTGCGCGTGCCGACCTGGCCATCGAGCTCTGCCTGGCAGCCGATGGGCCGGTCGCCGTCTTCGCGCACGGGCATTTCCTGCGCATCATGGCGGCGCGGTGGATGGGCCTGCCGGCGGTGGCAGGCAAGAGCCTGAGCCTGGGCACCGCAACCGTGTCCACCCTCGGCTGGGAACGGGACAACCGCGTGCTGCAGATGTGGAACGACGCCTGCCACCTCAACTCGATGGATCCCGTGCTCTAAGGACGAGCCCGGCTGCACCGGGACTAAGTTCGCCGCCGCCATTGCGCCGTCCATGCGCGTGCCGTAGCTTCTGAGCTGAACCCACGGGAGCCGCCATGACCATAGGAGAACTGCTCGTCTACGCCGACCGGCTGGGCGGGAACATCCACGAACTGCGGGCGCTGCTCGACGGCCCGCTCGGCGCCTTCGGGAGCGTGCACGTTCTGCCGTTCTACGTGCCCTTCGACGGCGCCGACGCCGGTTTCGACCCGATTGACCACACGGCCGTCGATCCGCGCCTGGGAACCTGGGATGACCTGCGCTCCCTCGCCGGCACCCGCGGCCTCACCGCGGATCTCATCGTCAACCATGTCTCCTCCTCTTCGACGGAATTCCTCGACTGGCTCGCCAAAGGCCCCGCGTCCCAGTACGCGGGGATGTTCCTGCGCTTCGACACCGTGTTCCCGAACGGCGCCACCGAGCACGACATCACGGCGTTCTATCGGCCGCGGCCGGGCCTGCCGTTCACGCCGTACCAGGGCGCCGACGGAACGCGGTACCTCGTCTGGACGACGTTCATGCCCACCCAGGTCGACCTGGACGTGCGCCACTCGGCCGCCCTCGCCTACTTGCGCCGGGTACTGCGCACCCTCGCCGCCGGCGGCGTCACCACCGTGCGGCTGGATGCCGTGGGCTACGCCGTGAAGACCCCGGGCAGCGACAGTTTCATGACGTCGGAAACCCTCGACTTCACCCGCGTGGCCGTCGATCTGGCGCACGAGGAGCACCTTGATGTGCTCGTCGAGGTGCACGCGCATTACGCCCAGCAGCTCGCGATCGCCCCAATCGCGGACTGGGTCTACGACTTCGCCCTCGCGCCCCTGCTCCTGCACTCGCTCGGCACCGGCACGGTCGACCGGCTCGCGCAGTGGTTCGAAATCCGCCCGGAGAACGCCGTCACCGTCCTCGACACGCACGACGGCATCGGGATCATCGACGCCGGTCCGAGCGGGGATCGCCCCGGCCTGCTGAGCCATGACGAGATGGCGGATGTCTTCGCTCGCGCGGAGAAGGCGACCGGCGGACATTCCGCCGTGGCATCCGTCGTGCCGGAATGGGCCACGCTGCCGCACCAGATCAATGCGACTTTCTTCAGCGCCCTCGGCGGCGAGGAGGTGCCCTACCTCCTGGCCCGCGCCGTGCAGCACTTCCTGCCCGGTCGGCCGCAGATCTACTACGTCGGACTCCTGGGCGGACTCGACGACACCGAGCTGTTCGCACGAACCGGGAACGGTCGCGACGTCAATCGCCACTTCTACACGGCCGAAGAGGTCGGTCGGGCGCTCGCGACCGGCGTCACGCGCGCGCAACTCGGCCTGGTGAGGCTGCGGTCGACCCATCCCGCGTTCGACGGCGAGTTCTCCTGGGCGACGCTGAGCGACGACGGCCTGGAGCTTCGCTGGGACAGTGACGACGCGAGCGCCGTCCTCTCGATCCGCACCACCGTGGGGTCCGCGGGCTTCCGCATTGACCTGACGGATGCCGAGGGCACGCAGGTGCTGGACACCGTCGCATCCGTCGCCGACTGGGAGCGCGGACGCGATTGAGTTGCGGAAAAACCACCTTCCCGGCGCGCGCGAAGGTGGTTTTTCCGGAACTCAACCTAGCCGGGTGAGTCAGTCCGCTGCGTCATCCTTCCGCCGTGATCGGCGGCTGCGCGGCTCCGGTGCGTCCGCCGGCTCGTCGCTCCCCCGCGTCGTGCGCATCGAAGAAGCCGAGCACGTCCCCGACGAGACTGCGGTTCACCGACGTTCCGAAGTGTCCCTTGCGCTCGTGAAGGATGAGGCGACTATGCGGGATCAGCGCGTCGGTCTCCGTGAACAGTTCCTCGCTGTAGAACGCGTCGCGTTCGCCGGCAACAACAAGGGTGGGCGCGGAGATCTCATGGAGTCGGTTCCGGAGGTTCATTCCGTCCTCGGCATGAATCGTAGCGATCATGTCGGGGGTTGCCTTGCCGTACATGGCTCGGCCGATGATCCAGCCCAGGGCTCGAAGTACCCGCTGCGACCCGCGCCCGGCCCCGAGCAGGGCCATCTCCTCGGCGCCCGCCCGCCTGGGCCGGCCCGCCTGGATCTCCCTCGCGAGGCGCCGCTGCACGTCCGCGCCTCGCGGACTGAGCCGGTAGGCGGCCGAGACGATGACGAGCCGCTTCACCACGTCGGGGTGGTCCACCGCCAGCTGCAGCGCGAGGCTCCCGCCCGTCGACACACCCAGGACGTCCACCGGGCCGCTGAACTTGAGACGCAGGGCGTCGGCGAGGTCCCGCGCCAGGTCGGCCATGGTGACATCCGGCGCGAGGCCCGGGCGACGGTTGATCCACCAGACGCGGCGATGCTCCGCGAACGGCTCCACCATTTGCGCCGAGATCCTGCGCTCCATCCCGACCGGGGCTTCGTTGTGCGAGCCGAGCCCCGGCAGGAAGATCAACGGCTCGCCAGACCCCAGGCTGAGGTACGGCATCCCGCCGAACAGGGTGCCGAAGCTGCGGGTGCCATCTCGTCTGCGAGTGCGCGTGGCGCCGCCTGTGCCTTTCAACATTCAACCGACCTTCACTGCTCAGGACTGTTCCGGATGCCGCCCGGCGGCTCCGTGGGGAACGAGGGCGAGAATACTCGCACCCTAATCACACCGCAAAGGGCGCGGCGAGCGCACCAAGCTCATCGGCGAGCGCCTGTCGCAGTTCGGGCAGGTCGGGGCAGGCATCCGGGTCGGCGTTGATGGTGACAGCGAGCGTGCCGGCGTAAGACAGCACAGCGAACGACACCGTGACATCCCCGGAAGCCACGGTCAACGGGATGATGCCGGTGATCGGGCACCCGAAGATGGTCTGCCGGGTTTCCGGACCGCGCAGGTTGGTCACGAACGTGTGGATGAGCCGCTGGCGGTTGATGAACCGTTGGTACAGGCCCACCCGCGCGAGCAGCCGAAAGAGCGGGCCGAGCACCGCGGTCGACGCGCCGGGCGCCGCCCGTTTGGCGGCGCGGGTGACAGCGGCGACCTCTTCGAGCCGCTCGGCGGGGTCGCCGATGCCGGGGATGGCCAGCGGGATCACCCCGCTCTGGTTGCCCAGGTCGCCGGCGCTGGCCTGGCGGCGGGCGGAGAACGGCACCGAGAAGACGAACTCGTCCGCCCGTTCGCCGCGCAGTTCCAGCAGGCGGTGCAGCGCCCCGCCGATGGCGCTCATGACGGCGTCGTTCACGGTGGCGTGGCGCGCGTGGGCGACCGCGCGCAGCTGCTCCAGATCCACCCGGATGCTCGCGAAGCTCCGCCTCGGCCCCGTCGGCCGGGTGAGCGAGGTGCGAACCGCCCGCACCCGGCCCGCCGGCCGCAGCTCGGCTACCGCACTGCCGATCCGCCGCAGGGCCGCCGGCAGCCGCCGAAGAGAACGGATGCGCCCTCCCGCGGCGTCGACGGCGAGTTGCCGCACCGACGGCCCCGGGCGCGGGAACGCGGTGAAGCGAGGCTCCGCCGCGCCGTCGACGAGGCTGGCCAGCACGGCCAGGCCACCGATTCCGTCGGCGAGCACGTGGTGGAAGACGATGATCAGGGCCGCCTCGCCCGGTGCGGTGTCCGTCACGAGGGTCGCCGTCCAGAGCGGCCGGTCGCGTTGCAGCGGCTCGACGATCATCCCAGCTGCAAGGCCGAGGGCCGCCTGCTCTCCCCCGGGCTCAGGGCACCGGACCGAGGTCACATGGTTCGTAATGGCGAACGCGGCGTCGTCGCCCCAGGCCGGCCGGCCGCATCCGAATGGCACGTCGACGAGCCGCTGCCGGAGCCTCGGCACGGCCGTGATGCGCCGGGCGAGGACGTCGATGGCCCGGACCGGGTCAAGCCCGGACCGGGCATCGAGCGTCAGGACCGCACCCACCTGCAGGGGCGTGGAACCACGCTCGGCGACCAGCGACATCAGGTCGTCGGCGCTGACCCGGTCAATCCGCGGGGACTCGCCCATGTGGCAAACCTATACCCGCCGGTTCGCCGCGTGGCGCGCGTCAGTACCAGTTCAGCGCCCGCGAGTGCGCCCAGGCCGAGCAGGGCGTTCCGTAGGAGCTCTTGATGTACGTGAGGCCCCAGCGGATCTGCGTGGCCGCATTGGTTCTCCAGTCGGATCCGGCCGAAGCCATCTTGCTCCCGGGCAGCGCCTGCGGAATTCCGGTCGCGCCACCGCTCCGGTTGTATGCCCGGTAGTTCCAGCCCGACTCTTTCTGCCAGAGCTGGCTGAGGCAGGAGAACTGCCCGCTCCCCCAGCCGAAGCGTGCCGCAGCCATGCTGCGTGCGGTTGCCCGCGCACCGGGGATGGTGTTGGATCCCACACGCGATACCACGAGGGAGGCTTTGGCGGCGGCCTGGGCGGCAGCTTTCCTGGCCGCAACAGCCCGCGCGGCAGCGGCCCTGGCAACGGCGGCTTTCTTGACCGCGACAGCTTTGACCGCCGCAGCCTTCTTCACGGCAGCGGCCCTCTTGACGACGGCAGCCTTCTTCACGGCAGCGGCCTTGGCAACAGCACGGTCACTCGCTGCCGTTGCCGCCGTCACCGCGGCGATCTCCGCTCTCGTTCGCGCGGTCAGTCGCACGGTCTGCTCGAGGGGCATGACCTCGTAGCTGGCCAGCGAGCTGGCCGCCGAGGTGAGGGCGGAGGCATCCACTTTATTGTGGGCGGCTGCGATGACCTGGTTGGCACTGACCAGAACGATGGATGCCTCGTTGTCGGTGTGCGCCTTGGCGATCCCGCGATACACGGCGAGCTGAGGTTGGTCCAGCCCGGTGCTTTCGGCGAGGGCGGTCGTGGCGGCCACGCTAGTCTGCGTCGCTTCCGCGGATTGGGCGGATTGAACCGCGATACTTCCACCGGTTACGAGGCCGGCGATCGCGAGGAAGGCGCCGGCGATGATCCCGACGCGTTGGGACTTCTTACGAGTGTGGAGTTTGTCTTGAGAAGCGAGATCTTTGCGGGTGGTTGCCTTGGTTATGTGTGTATCTGAGCGCATGACCTTCCAGGTGTCGTAAGCCCGAGCGCTCGTGGGCGCACCGGCTCACTGAGCATCGGGCCTGCGCTCTAGGTGGGGTGGGTGGCGCAAGCGAAGTCGCCAGTCTGCACCCGTTTTCTGAATAATTCCTCACATTAACCTCCGAAAGTCATGTGGGTGACGCCTCGATCCCGGATGCGAGCAAGGGAGTTGCGCTCGGCTCCTGTCAGCGTCAGGGTAGTCCCACGCCCCAGACCGCTGACGATGGAGAGACGCCCAGATGACCCAGACCGTGAAGTCCGCCGACGGCACCACAATCGCCTACGAAAAGTCCGGAAGCGGACCGGCGCTCATCGTCATCGGCGGTGCGTTCAACACGCGCAAATCGGCCGGCAATCTCGCCCCGCTGCTCGCGTCGCATTTCTCGGTCTACGCCTACGACCGGAGGGGCCGGGGCGACAGCACCGACACGAAGCCGTATGCGATCGAGCGGGAGATCGAGGATCTCGCGGCCCTCATCGGCGCCGTCGGCGGCTCCGCGCTCGTTTACGGGCACTCGTCCGGCGCGGTGCTTGCCCTCCTGGCCGCAGCGAGTGGTCTGCCCATCACGAAGGTCGCCGCCTACGAGCCGCCCTTCACCGCCGAGGACTCCGGCAGCACCTCCCTCGAGGGCTGGGGCGAGAACGTCCAGGCCGCGGTGGATGCCGGCGATCGCGAGCGCGCCGCCGCGCTCTTCATGCAGGGCACCGGGGCCGATCCCGCGGCGATCGCCGGCGTCAAGGAGCTGCCCTTCTGGCCGGGGATGCTCGCCATCGCCCACACGCTCCCCTACGACATCGCCATCTTCGGCGATGGTTTGGCGCCCACTGATCGCCTTCAGAACATTGCCATTCCCACCCTTCTCATACACGGCGGCAACAGTCCGGCGTGGGCGGGCGCCGCGGCATCCGTGACCGCTGAAGCGATCCCGGGCGCCAGGCACGTCACCATCGAGGGTCAGGATCACAACGTCGATCCCGCCACGATCGCTCCGGCGCTGATCGAGTTCTTCAGCTAGCGATTACTTCTCCCTCGGCGTGACGAATGGCCCACGGCATCCGTCTCATTAGTGAGGAACGCGGCCTCACAGCGGCGGCTCGGATCTTCCGAAACGATATGATTCCCTCATTCAGACGCGGACGGACACCCCTATGACGAGCACCGATAATCTGCACGACGCAGAGCTGAAGGACACCGAGCTGCACGACACGGAGCTGCACGACACGCCCGCAGCCGCCGACGCCAAGCCCCGCCAGGATCTGGCTGCCGTCATCTACAACCCGATCAAGGTGAACCTCGACGACCTCAAGCGCGCCGTCGGGGCCGAGCAGACCGCCGCCGGCTGGCCCGAATCCCTGTGGTTGGAAACCACGGCGGAGGATCCGGGCCAGGGCCCGGCGAAGCAGGCGATTGAGGCCGGTGCGACCGTCATCATCGTCGCGGGCGGCGACGGCACCGTCCGGGCCGTCGGCGAGGTTGTTCACGGCACGGACTGCGCGCTGGCCCTGCTGCCGTCGGGCACCGGCAACCTGCTCGCCCGCAACCTGAAGCTCACTCTCGACGATGCCGCGCAGTCCATCCGCTCAGCCTTCGCCGGCCGCGATCGCAAGATCGACGTGCTGATGATCAACATCGAGCGGGAGGACAAGTCGGTCGACCGGCATGCCTACCTCGTGATGGCCGGGCTCGGCCTCGACGCCAAGATGCTGGCCAACACCGACGACGACTTGAAGAAGAAGGTCGGCTGGCTGGCCTACGTGAAGGCTCTCGTTGCGGTCGGCCAGGACAAGAACGACCTGCACTTCCGGTACAGCCTCAACAAGCAGCCGACGAGTTCGCTGCGTGCGCACACGATCATGATCGGGAACTGCGGCACGCTGCCGGCCAAGATCGAGCTCATGCCGGATGCCGCCCTCGACGACGGCGTGTTCGATGTCGTCGTTCTCAAGCCGGAGGGCATTGCAGGCTGGGTGCAGATCCTGTCGAAGGTGATCTGGGAGAACGGCGTCCTCGGCCGCACCCCGCTCGGAAAGAAGTTCAAGACGAAGGATGTCGACGCGCTGAACTACGCCACCGGCACGGAGCTCATCGTTCGTTTCCACCACGCCGAAGAAATCGAACTCGACGGCGACGGATTCGGGAAGGCCGCGGCCCTGAAGACCTGGATCGAGCCCGCCAGCCTCACCGTCCGCGTCCCGAACGACGGCGCCTAGCCCGACCACGCGCCTCCTGCTGCCCTGACGCGCGCGCGTCGAGACCTGCCCCCTGAGGGGTCGCAAATCGACCTTCCCG
>DAIMHX010000031.1:12810-31383 GCA_036723055.1 Microbacteriaceae bacterium | reverse complement strand
ACGAGGGCTTCGTCAACTTCAACGCCGGCACCCTCGGCACGTCGATGGTCGAGGGCCGCATCTCCCAGGGCGTCGTCGTCGGCGACGGCGCCGACATCGGCGGCGGTGCCTCGATCATGGGCACGCTGTCCGGCGGCGGCACGCAGCGCGTCTCCATCGGCGCGCGCGCCCTCCTCGGCGCGAACTCCGGCGTCGGCATCGCGATCGGCGACGACACGGTCGTCGAGGCCGGCCTCTACGTGACCGCGGGCACCAAGGTCGTTCTGGTCGGCCAGCCGCGCACGGCGGATGGGGCGCCCCGCACGGTGAAGGCGCTCGAGCTCTCCGGCGTGCCGAACCTGCTCTTCCGCAGAAACTCGCTTACCGGTGCGGTCGAGGTCCTGCAGAGGAGCGGGACCGGTATCGTGCTGAACGAACAGCTTCACGCCTAGCACCACGGGGCACAGCCGTCACAAGGGAGCGAAGTGGGCACCGACGCACCACGCAGCAGGCGCCACCGGAGGGCGAGCACGATCTTCACCGTGCTCGGCATCCTCCTCAGCCTCGTCATCGTCGCCGCGGGGCTGGGAACCTGGACGGTCATCCGGTCGTTCCCGACGCTCGCCGGCCAGGTGGACATCCCGGGGCTCGGCGACGACGTCACCGTATACCGCGACGGCGCCGGCATCCCGCAGATCGTCGCGAAAACGTCGACCGACCTGTTCGAGGCCGAGGGGTACGTGCACGCCCAGGACCGGTTCTGGGAGATGGACTTCCGCCGGCACGTGACGGCCGGTCGCCTCTCCGAGCTGTTCGGCAAGAGCCAGGTGGGTACGGACACCTTCATCCGCACGCTCGGCTGGCGGGCCGTCGCCGAGAAAGAGGTCAAGCTGCTCGACCCCGTCTCGCTCGGCTACTACCAGGCCTACGCCGACGGCGTGAACGCCTACCTGGCCACGCACAAGGGCGCCGACATCTCCCTCGAGTACGCGGTGCTCGGCCTGCAGAACGCCGGCTACAAGCCGGAGCCGTGGACACCGGCCGACTCGGTCGCCTGGCTGAAGGCGATGGCCTGGGATCTCAGGTCCAATCTCGACGACGAGATCGACCGGGCCCAGCAGGCTGCCACGCTCACCCCCGCCGAGATCGGCGAACTCCACCCCGCCTACCCCTACGCCACCCACCCGACCATTGTGGGCGGCATGCCCCGTCAGGCGAGCGCGGCCACCGCCGCGGCGCCGGACACCACCGAACCCATCGCGAGCACCGCACTCGCCTCCCCGCTCAGCCAGCTGCGCACCGCCCTCGCCTCGGTTCCCGAACTGCTCGGCCCGGCCGGCGGCGAAATCGGCTCGAATTCCTGGGTGGTCTCCGGCGCGCACACCGACACCGGCAAACCCATCCTCGCGAACGACCCGCACCTCGGCCCGGTCCTGCCGTCGGTCTGGTACCAGGTTGGCCTGCGCTGTGAAAGGGTGACCGACGACTGCCCGTTCGATGTCGCCGGCTACGGGTTCACCGGCATGCCCGGCATCATCATCGGCCACAACGCCCGCATCGCCTGGGGCTTCACCAATCTGGGGCCGGATGTCGCCGACCTCTACCTCGAGAAGGTGACCGGCGACACCTACGAGTACGACGGTGTGCAGAAGCCGCTCACCGTGCGGAACGAGAAGATCTCCGTGGCAGGCGGCCCCCCGGTGAAGATCGAGATCCACTCGACCGAGCACGGCCCGATCGTCAGCGGCCTCGACGGGACGGCGTTCCCGGCGATCGCGAGCAACTACCCGCGGGCCGCCGGGGTGACGGCACCCGCGCCGGCGCCAACGCCCACCTCCACTCCGGCCGCCGGCACCCCGGCGACCAGCTACCAGCTCTCCCTCCAGTGGACGGCGTTCACCCCCGGGCGCACGGCATCCGCCATCTTCGCCCTCGACGCCGCAACCGACTGGCCGAGTTTCCGGGCCGCGGCCAAGATGTTCGAGGTTCCGTCGCAGAACCTAATGTACGCCGACGTGGACGGCAACATCGGATACCAGGCGCCCGGCCTCATCCCGATCCGGAAGAAGGGCGACGGCACGGTGCCCGTGCCCGGCTGGACGAGCCAGTACGGCTGGAAGGGCTACATCCCCTTCGCGAAGCTTCCGACGACGTTGAACCCGGCCCGGGGATTCATCGTCAGCGCCAACAACGCCTCGGTCGGGCCGGACTACCCGTACCTCCTCACGAAGGACTGGGACCTGGGCTACCGCGCGAACGAGATCACGGGCCGCTTGCAGGCCCTGATCGACGCCAAAACGCCGATCACGACCGACACCATGAGCACGATTCAGTCCGACAACTTCAGCGCCGTCGCTGCGGCCCTCGTACCGCTGCTGAGGAACGTGAAGGTCTCCGGCAAGGCGCGTGAGGCCCAGGCCCTCTTCGACGGCTGGGACTACCAGATGGACTCGACCAGCGCAGCCGCGGCGTACTTCAACATCTTCTGGCGCAACCTCCTGGTCGACATGTTCGACCACAAGTTCCCGGACGCACCGAAGATGACCGGCGGAGACCGCGACTTCGGGGTCGTGATGTCCCTGCTCAAGCAACCGGATTCCGAGTGGTGGGTCAACGAACGGATCGGGGCCGTCGGACGCGACAGCATGCTCTCCCGCGTGCTCACCCGCGCCGCCACCGAGGGGGCCCACCTGATGGGGTCGAAGGCCGCCGCCTGGCAATGGGGCGAGCTGCACACCCTGGAACTGACGAACGCGAGCTTCGGCGAATCGGGCGTTGCACCGATCGAGTGGCTCTTCAACCGCGGCCCGTACGAGCTCGCCGGCGGGTCATCCGTCGTCAACGCGGTCGGCTGGGATGCCGCGGTCGGGTACGGCGTGGACTGGGTTCCGTCGATGCGGCAGGTGGTCAGCCTGGCCGACCTGGACGACTCGACCTGGCTGAACCTGGCCGGAGCCTCCGGGCACGCCTTCCACCCGAACTACGTCGACCAGATGCCGCTCTGGCAGCACCACGAAACCCGCCCGTGGCTGTTCAGCCTCGACAAGGTCGAGGCTGCGGCGAAGGACACCCTCCACCTGCGCGCCAGGCCAACCCCATAACCCGCCGAGATTGACCGTTCCGGTCGAGATTGACCCGCGTACCGGGCCGACTCGACCGCACCTGTCAATCTCGGCGCGGGGGCAGGGTCAGCGGCGCGGGAAGTCGCGCGCCGGCGAACCGATGTACAGCTGTTGCGGGCGGCCGATCTTGGTTGCCGGGTCGGTGTTCATCTCGCGCCAGTGCGCGATCCAGCCCGGCAGGCGGCCGATCGCGAAGAGCACCGTGAACATCCGGGTCGGGAAGCCCATGGCCTTGTAGATGACGCCGGTGTAGAAGTCGACGTTCGGGTAGAGCTTGCGCTCCCGGAAGTAGTCGTCGTTGAGCGCGATGTGCTCGAGCTCCTGGGCGATGTCCAGCAGGTCGTCCTTGACGCCGAGGGCGGCGAGCACCTCGTGGGCGCTCTCCTTGACGAGCGTCGCGCGCGGGTCGTAGTTCTTATACACCCGGTGGCCGAAGCCCATCAGGCGAACGCCGTGCTCCTTGTTCTTGACCCGCTCGACGTACTTCTCGACGCCCTCGCCGGATGCCTTGATCTCGCCGAGCATCTTGAGGACGGCCTCATTGGCGCCGCCGTGCAGCGGCCCGAACAGCGCGTTGATGCCCGCGGAAATCGACGCGAACAGGTTGGCCTCGGTCGAACCGACGAGGCGCACGGTCGAGGTCGACGCGTTCTGCTCGTGGTCCTCGTGCAGCATGAGCAGACGCTCGAGCGCGCGGCTGACGACCGGGTTCACCTCGTAGGGCTCGGCGTAGGTGCCGAAGTTGAGCTTGAGGAAGTTGTCGACGAAGCTCAGCGAGTTGTCGGGGTACAGGAACGCCTGGCCGATGCTCTTCTTGTGCGCGTACGCGGCCATGACCGGCAGCTTGGCGAGCAGGCGAATCGTCGAGATCTCGACCTGCGCCGGGTCCTTCGGACTGAGCGAGTCCTGGTAGTACGTCGACAGCGCCGAAACGCCGGAGGAGAGCACCGACATCGGGTGCGCGTTGTGCGGCAGCGCATCGAAGAAGCGGCGCAGGTCCTCGTGCAGCAGGGTGTGACGACGGATGCGGGTGTCGAACTCGTCGAGTTCACTCGCGCTGGGCAGCTCGCCGTAAATGAGCAGCCAGGCCGTCTCGAGGAAGCTCGAGTTCTGGGCGATCTGCTCGATCGGGTAGCCGCGATAGCGGAGGATGCCCTGCTCGCCGTCGATGAAGGTGATCGCCGAGCGGGTGGACGCCGTGTTGACGAACCCCGAGTCGAGCGTGGTGAGCCCGGTCTGGCGGGTGAGGGTGGAGATGTCGATGCTGGCCGCACCGTCGGCGGCCTGCAGGATCGGGAACTCGGCGCTCCCTCCGGGGAACGTGAGGGTGGCCTTCTGCGGCTCGGTGGATGGTGTTGGCTGTGTGACGTCGCTCACGGCGCCTCCCTGAGTTTCTGTGGTCTGTGGCGGTACGCCGCGAGACACTTTCGGTGCAGGGCAACGTCAACCGGATACAGCCTAATCGGCCCGGACGCCTACTGTCGCATCCACCAAGACTCGTGCCAGTTCGTTAGCGGTGGTCCACAACCCGTGCCGAGGCGCGCAGACGCACGGCGGCGGCCGCGATCCGCTCGTCGGTGGCGGTGAGCGAGAAGCGCACGTGCTGCGGGTAGACGTCGCCGTAGAAGGGGCCGGGGCCGGCGAGGATGCCCAGGTCGGCCAGCCGGTCGATCGACTCCCAGGCGTCGACGCCCTCCGTTGCCCAGAGGTAGAGTCCGGCCTCGCTGTGGTCGATGCGGAAGCCGGCATCCTGCAACGCCGGAAGCAGCACCTGTCGGCGTGCCCGGTAGCGTTCCCGCTGCACGGCGACGTGCTCGTCGTCGCCGAGGGCGGCGACCATGGCGGCCTGCAGGGGCGCCGGAAGCATGAGCCCGGCGTGCTTGCGCACGGTCAGCAGTCGCCCGAGCACGGTGCTGCAGCCGGCCGCGAACGCCGCTCGGTACCCGGCCATGTTGGACTGCTTGCTCAATGAGTAGATCGCGAGCACGTTGTGGCGGCTCCCCCGGATGACCCGCGGGTCAAGGATGCTGGGGATCGGCTCGCTCGTCCACGGCTCGTCCCAGCCCAGCTCCGCGTAGCATTCGTCGCTGACGATCACCGCGTCGAGTTCGCGCGCACGGTCGACGGCGGTGCGGAGTTCATCGACGGTGAGGACTCGCCCGTCCGGATTGCCCGGGCTGTTCAACCAGATCAGTTTCGTCGTGTCGGGCCACTCGGCCGGGTCGTCGGAGGCCAGCGAGTCGGCGCCGGCGATGGCCGCGCCGATCGCATAGGTCGGGTAGGCCGCGCGCGGGTGCACGATCGTGTCGCCCTCGCCGATGCCGAGCATGAACGGCAGCAGGGCAACGAGCTCCTTGGAGCCGATCGTCGGCAGCACGTTCCTCTCGGTCAGGCCGGTGACGCCGCGGCGGCGCTCGTACCAGGCCACGATCGCGCGCTGCAGCTCGGGGGTGCCGGCGGTCTGCGGGTACGCGTGGGCGTCGGTCGCCTCGGCGAGCGCCCGCCGGATGACCTCCGGCGTCACATCCACCGGGGAGCCGATCGACAGGTCCACGATGCCGTCGGCATGCGCGCGCGCCCGGGAGGCAAAGGGGACCATCTGGTCCCACGGGTAGTCGGGGAGCGGTTTCAGCACGGGCGAGTTAGTGCTGGACCTGCGGCGGCAGCACCGCAATGACCGGGTGGTCCTTCGGAATCACGCCGATCTTGGCGGCGCCGCCCGGGGAGCCGATGTCGTCGAAGAACTCGACGTTCGCCTTGTAGTAGTCGGCCCATTTGTCGGGCAGGTCGTCTTCGTAGTAAATGGCCTCGACCGGGCAGACCGGTTCGCAGGCGCCGCAGTCGACGCATTCGTCGGGGTGGATGTAGAGCGAACGCTCACCCTCGTAGATGCAATCGACCGGGCATTCATCGACGCAGGCGCGGTCTTTCACGTCAACGCAGGGCAGAGCAATGACGTACGTCACAGTGGGCGGATTCCCTTCAGGAGCCGGATTTCCAGTCTAGGCCGGTTCAGCGCTTAGCCGGAAGTTTGGGCCACGCCAGCACGAGTGTGGCGATAAGCGTCGGCGCGACCGTCCACAGCGTGCCGGGCAGTCCGGCCGGCACCAGGACGGAGCCGCCCTGGCTGCGCAGGGAGAGCAGGAAGATGGTGCCGAGCATCCCGAGGGCGCAGCAGAACACGGGGAGCCGGTCGCCCAGCACCAGCCGCAGGCCAGCGAGCAGCGCGGCGACGGCCATGAGGGCGATGATCAGCCCGGCCGGGATCGTCACAGGCCCGAGCCGTACGGTGGCCTGGTGGGCGATCGTGCCGAGAACGCCGAAGGCCACACCGGCGGCCAGGGCGGCGGCGCTCACGACGAGACGGCCGACGAGCGTCAGCGGTTCCTCGCTGGGAACCCCCTGCGGCGGATCGAGCCGGAGGTAGGTTTCCGTGCCCGTGACGGCGAGGAGGGTGCCGTCGGCGAGGCGCACGGCGTGGTCGGCGACCGTCCACCGTCCGGGGTACGCGGCGAGCGCACGGAGCTTCTGCCCGACCTGGTCGCTCACGTCGATCGCGATGAGCCGCAGGCCGGCGGCGCCGGAGACACGTCGGCTCAGGTAGACGGGCAGCCCGGCCGCGTGGGCGGCGCCCGTCGCAGCCAGGCGCAGCCCGTCGTCGACGGTGCCGATCACGACGGCCGTGGGCCGCGCCTTCTGGATGACCTGGCGCAGGGCCTCCCTCAGCCCGCTCAGGTCGGCCTCCGGGTCGGCGGATGCGGCCGCCAGCGTCCGCCAGTCGTCCACGTCGAGCTCCGCGAGCGCCGCTTTCGCCTCGGCGGCGATGCCGGTTTCGTTGTCGGACGCGCCGCCGAACACAACCACCACCGGCACGTCAGCGGAGCGAAGCCGGGCGATGGTGCCGCCCGTGACGAGGGACTCGTCCCCGGGCCGCTCGTGCACGAACATGACGCGTTCGCCGCTGCCGGACAGGACCATGAGGGGACTCCAAGGGGGATTGATATGGGCGATCGCCCTCTGATGAAGCATAACTAGACAGGGTCGGGCATCCGGGTTAGAGTCGAATTAAGTAAGGTTAGCCTTACCATCCTCCCCACTCCGATCCCCAGGAAGCCACGTGCTCGCAAACTACCTGATTGGCCTGCGCGAAGGCCTCGAAGCCGCCCTCATCGTCACGATCCTGATCGCCTACATCGTCAAGATCGACCGGCGTGACGTGCTGGCGCGAGTATGGCTGGGCGTCGGACTCGCCCTGCTCCTGGCCCTCGCCATCGGGGCCGCGCTGACCTTCGGCACCGTCGGGCTGTCGTTCTCCGCGCAGGAAACCATCGGCGGCCTACTGTCGATCGTCGCAACCGGCCTGGTGACGTGGATGGTGTTCTGGATGCTGCGCACCGCCCGTGACCTCAAGGGTCACCTGCACGGGCACATCGACCGCCACCTCGTGGGCACCGGGCTCGGCCTCGTGCTCGTCGCCTTCCTCGCCGTGGGCCGCGAAGGCATCGAAACGGCACTCTTCATCTGGGCGGCCGTGCAGGCAACCGGCGAGACCACCATGCCGCTGATCGGCGCCGCCCTCGGCCTCGTCACCGCGGTCGGGCTCGGCTGGCTCATCTACAGGGGGATGCTGCGCATCAACCTGGCGAAGTTCTTCGCCTGGACCGGCGGCATCCTGATCATCGTCGCGGCCGGGGTGCTCTCCTACGGCGTGCACGACCTGCAGGAGGCCGGCATCCTGCCCGGCCTGAACAGCCTCGCCTTCGACGTCAGCGGCGCCATCCCGCCGGACAGCTGGTACGGCGCGCTGCTCAAGGGCACGCTCAACTTCTCCCCTGCCACCACGTGGCTGGAACTTGCGGCCTGGCTCGTCTACCTGGTGCCGACCATGACCCTCTTCGTGGTAAAGAGCCGGCACGGTCGCCCTCGCCTGGCCAGGAACGCTCCGCGCACGGATGCCGCGGGGCCCGCGGCCGTTCCCGCGCACTGACCCCCTCCGCTTCCCCTCCCGCCCCGCTCTAAGGACTCCCATGCGCGCTCGCCTTGCCCTGCTCACCGCCGTCTCCTCGGCCGGCCTCCTCGCCCTGACCGGGTGCGTCGCCACCGGGAGCACGCCGGGCGCGACCCACGCCGCCCTTACTGTCGTCAGCAGCGCCACGGAGTGCACCGTGTCGGCAGATGAGGCGCCGGCGGGCACCGTGCGCTTCACGGTCACCAACTCGGGCGACAAGGTCACCGAGTTCTACCTGCTCGCCGCGGACGGGAAGAAGATCGTCGGCGAGGCCGAGAACATCGGCCCTGGCCTCAGCCGCGACCTCGTCGTGCAGCTCTCCGCCGGCACCTACTTCACCGCCTGCAAGCCGGGGATGACCGGGGACGGCGTCGGCAAGGCGACGTTCACCGTCACCAAGTCGGGCGCCGCAGGCGCGCTCACCGCGGACCTCACGGCGCAGATCACGTCGGCCAACGCGGACTACGCCGAGTACGTGAAGGACGAGGTCGACCGGCTCTCGGTCGGCACCAACGCGTTCGCCGCCGCCTACGTCGCCGGCGACGACGACCGCGCGCGGAGCCTCTACGCCCCGACCCGCGCCCACTGGGAGCAGGTCGAGACCATCGCGGAATCCTTCGGCGACCTCGACCCCAAGCTTGACCTGCGCGAGGCCGACCTCGAACCGGGCCAGGCCTGGACTGGCTGGCACGCGATCGAAAAGGACCTCTGGCCCGCCGACGCCGAAGCCGGTTTCCAGGCCTACGGCGCTGACAGGCGCCGACACCTGGCCGACCTGCTCGTGGCCGATACCCACACCCTGGAGGGGAAGGTCCAGGACCTGACCTTCACCCTCTCCCAGCAGACGAACGGCGCGATCGGCCTGCTCGACGAGGTCGCCTCCGGCAAGGTCACCGGCGAGGAAGAGTTCTGGTCGCACACCGACCTCTGGGACTTCCAGGCCAACGTCGACGGCGCGAAGCAGCTCTACTCCGGCGTGCGCGCCATCCTCGTGGAGAAGGACCCGAAGCTCGCCGCGAAACTCGACCGCGAGTTCGGTGCGCTGCAGACCCTGCTCGGCTCGCACCGGGTCGGCGACGGCTTCGCCCTGTACACCGAGCTGTCGGCCGCCGACATCCGGGCGCTGTCCGACCAGGTGAACGCCCTCGGCGAGCCGCTCAACCGTCTCACCGCGGCGCTCGTCCTGTCATGACCGGGCCGGCCGTGCCCGCCGCTGCGCCTGCCGAGCCAGCTGCGCCTGAGACAGCTGTGCCTGAGACAACTGTGCCTGCTGAGCCCCCTGTGGCAGCTGTGCCGGCCGGGTCGCGCGGCCTCTCCCGCCGGGGCCTGCTCGGCCTGGCCGGGGCCGGAGTGGCTGGCCTGGGGCTCGGCATCGCCGGCGACCGGGTCGTCGCCTCCGTGGCCGGCGGCGCCTCTTCAGTCGATTCCGCGGTGTACCCGTTCCACGGCAGGCACCAGGCGGGAATCGTCACCCCGGCGCAGGACCGCCTGCACTTCGCCGCCTTCGACCTCTCGTCAGGCGCCAGCCGCGCCGACCTGGTCGAGCTGCTCCGGGATTGGAGCGTCGCGGCGGCCTTGATGACCGCTGGCAAGGACGTGGGCGAGTTCGGCGCCGTCGACGGGCCCTACGACGCACCGCCGGAGGACACCGGGGAAGCCCAGGGCCTGGCAACGGCCGGCCTGACGATCACCTTCGGCTTCGGGCCGAGCCTGTTCGAAACGGCCGCCGGCACCGACCGCTTCGGCCTCGCGGCATCCCGCCCGGCCGGGCTGGTGGACCTGCCGCATTTCCCGGGCGACATGCTCGAGGAGGGCAGGAGCGGCGGCGACCTGTGCATCCAGGCCTGCGCCAACGACCCCCAGGTGGCCGTTCACGCCATCCGGAACCTGTCCCGGATAGCGTTCGGCCGGGCCGTCATTCGCTGGTCACAGCTGGGCTTCGGACGAACCTCATCGACGAGCACGAGCCAGTCGACCCCCCGCAACCTGTTCGGCTTCAAGGACGGCACGGCGAACATCAAGGCCGAGCAGCCCGACGTCGTCAACGAGCAGGTCTGGGTGCAGCCGGGCGACGGCCCCAGCTGGCTCACGGGCGGGTCCTACCTCGTGGCCCGGCGCATCCGGATGACCATCGAGACCTGGGATCGCACGATCCTGCGCGAACAGGAGACCGTGTTCGGCCGCACCAAGGGCGAGGGTGCCCCGCTCTCCGGCGGGACCGAGTTCACCGAACCCGACTTCACGCTCGAGGGCCGGGAGGGCGCGCCGCTGATCGACACGACCGCGCACGTGCGCCTCGCACACCCGACGCACAACGGCGGCCGCAAGCTGCTGCGTCGCGGCTACAACTTCGTGGACGGCAACGACGCGCTCGGCCGACTCGACGCCGGCCTGTTCTTCATCAGCTTCCAGCGCTCCCCCGAACAGTTCACCGCCGTACAGCTGAACCTGGCCAGGCACGACGCGCTCAACGAATACACCCGGCACGTGGGCTCGGCGCTCTTCGTCGTGCCGCCCGGCGCGCGCCGCGGCGGCTTCGTCGGCGAGTCCCTCTTCGCCTGACCGTTTTCGTTCCACTCCCATTCCGCGAAAACGCAGTTGTGGTCGCTAAAACGCGTTCAGAACGACCACAAATGCGTTTTCGCGGAAGGGGGAACGGCTAGGAGGCGGGGGTGACCGTGTAGAGGAGGCCGTCGGGGTTGCCTGCGACGGTGACACCGTAGGTCTTGTTGGTCATGGTGACGGCGCCCGTGGCGCCGACGGATGCCGCGGTGTCGACGACGAACCCGGCGTCCTCGAGCGAGCGCTTGGCCTCGCCCAGCGGGTCGGTGGAGGCCGCCTTGACCGTGACCACCCAGCCCGGCTTGCCGTCTGTCGTCTTCACCGCGCCGAAGAGCAGCTCGCCGTCGATGACCGGCACCTCGGTGGGCCAGCCGGCGGGCAGCTTGCCGCCGAGGCTGACGCCGCCGCCGGTTGCGCCCTGCACAGCGCCGTTGACGGCATCCTCAGCGGCGGGTGCCGAGCATCCGGCCAGTGCCGGTCCGACGGTCAGCGCGGTGACGACCGCCAGGGAAATTCGAATGGTTGCCTGGAGCTTGTTCATTGCAGTTCCTCAGATACGTTTCGGTTCGTGCCCACGTTCGATGCCTCCCACAACGTAGAAACCGCAGTCGTGCACGCCAGGACAGGGTCCTAGCGCGCACAACTGCGGTTTCGTGTGAAAGGGGACTGCTTAGCTCGCGTCCTGCTTCTTCAGGCGCGACGTCTGGCGCTGGCGGGCGGATGCCGCGAGCTCGACCTTGCGGATGCGCACCATGGCAGGCGTGACCTCGACGCACTCGTCCTCGCGGGCGAACTCGAGGCACTCCTCGAGCGTCAGCTGGCGCGACGGGGTCATCGACTCGAACGTGTCGGAGGTGGACTGACGCATGTTGGTCAGCTTCTTCTCCTTGGTGATGTTCACGTCCATGTCGTCGGCGCGCGAGTTCTCGCCGATGACCATGCCCTCGTAGACCTCTTCGGTCGGGTTGACGAAGAACGACATCCGCTCCTGCAGCGCGATGATCGCGAACGGCGTGACGACACCGGAACGGTCGGCGACGATCGAGCCGTTGTTACGGGTGACGATGTTGCCGGCCCACGCCTCGTAGCCGTGGAAGATCGCGTTGGCGATACCGGTTCCACGGGTGTCGGTGAGGAACTGCGTGCGGAAGCCGATCAGGCCGCGCGACGGAACGATGAATTCCATCCGGACCCAGCCGGTGCCGTGGTTCGCCATGTTCTCCATGCGACCCTTGCGGGCGGCCAGGAGCTGGGTGATCGCACCGAGGTACTCCTCAGGGGAGTCGATGGTGAGGTGCTCGTACGGCTCGTGGATCTTGCCGTCGACGCGCTTCACAACAACCTGCGGCTTGCCGACGGTGAGCTCGAAGCCCTCGCGGCGCATCTGCTCGACGAGGATTGCGAGGGCGAGTTCTCCTCGACCCTGCACCTCCCAGGCGTCCGGGCGTCCGATGTCGACGACCTTGAGCGAAACGTTACCGACGAGTTCGCGGTCGAGGCGGTCCTTGACCATGCGGGCGGTGAGCTTGTGGCCCTTGACCTTGCCCATCAGCGGCGAGGTGTTGGTGCCGATGGTCATCGAGATGGCCGGCTGGTCGACCGTGATGGTCGGCAGCGGGCGCACGTCGTCGGGGTCGGCGAGGGTCTCACCGATGGTGATGTCCTCGAAACCGGCGACGGCAACGATGTCGCCGGGGCCGGCGCTCTCGGTCGGGTAACGGTCGAGAGCCTTGGTGATCAGCAGTTCGGTCACCTTGACGTTCGCCACGGTGCCGTCGTACTTCACCCAGGCCACGGTCTGGCCCTTGCGGATGGTGCCGTGGAAGACGCGCAGGAGAGCGAGACGACCGAGGAACGGCGAAGCGTCCAGGTTCGTCACGTGCGCCTGGAGGGGGTGCTCGTCGTCGTAGACGGGGGCCGGGATGTGCTCGAGGATCGCTTCGAACAGCGGCTCCAGGTCGTCGTTGTCCGGCAGCGAGCCGTTCTCCGGCTTGTTGCGGCTCGCGGCGCCGTTGCGGCCGGAGGCGTACACGACGGGAACGTCGAGGACGGCGTCCAGGTCGAGGTCGGGGAAGTCATCCGCCATGTCGCTGGCCAGGCCGATGAGCAGGTCCTGGCTCTCGGCAACGACCTCGTCGATGCGCGCGTCGGGACGGTCGGTCTTGTTGACCAGCAGGATGACGGGCAGGTGCGCCTCGAGCGCCTTGCGGAGCACGAAGCGGGTCTGCGGCAGCGGCCCCTCGCTCGCGTCAACGAGCAGCACGACACCGTCGACCATGGACAGGCCGCGCTCGACCTCTCCGCCGAAGTCGGCGTGGCCGGGGGTGTCGATCACGTTGATCGTGATCGGACCCTCGGTCGCGTGGATGCCCTTGTAGGACACCGCGGTGTTCTTCGCGAGGATCGTGATGCCCTTTTCGCGCTCGAGCTCGTTCGAGTCCATCGCGCGCTCTTCCACATGGCTGTGGTCGGCGAAGGAGTTCGTCTGCTTGAGCATCGCGTCGACCAGCGTCGTCTTGCCGTGGTCAACGTGGGCAACGATTGCAACGTTCCGGAGGTTATTGCGCGTGGCAATCGCCATAAGTTTCTATTCCTTGTTTTGTCGTTTCGCAGTCTGGCGAGCCTCGCGGCGAGCTCGTTGCTCGGCGGGGTCAGGCACAGGCACGGCGCTGATTAAGCGCTGGGTGTAGGGGTCCTTGGGGGCACGCAGAATCTGATCGCTAGTCCCCTGTTCGACTAGTTTACCCTTATACATCACCGCGATGCGGTGCGAGAGCGCATCGACGACCGCCAGGTCATGGCTGATGAACAGGCAGGCGAACTGCAGACGGTCCTGCAGCTCCTGCAAAAGCTCGAGGAATCTGGCCTGAACGGAGACGTCCAGCGCGCTCGTCGGCTCGTCGGCGATGAGCAGATCGGGGTGCAGGGCGAGCGCGCGCGCGATGCCGACACGCTGCTTCTGGCCGCCGGACAGTTCATGCGGGAAGCGGTTGCGGTAGCTCGTGGGCAACTCGACCTGCTCGAGCAGGGTCTGCACCCGCTGGTCGAGATCCTTGCCCCTGGCCTCGCCGGAGAGGTACAGCGGCTCGCCGATCGATTCGCCGATCGGCATCCGCGGGTTGAGCGAGGAGGCCGGGTCCTGGAAGACGATGCCGGCCTTGCGGCGGAGCGGCCGGAGCTCCCGCATGCCGGCGTGCGAGATGTCGATGCCGCACGACACGAGGGTGCCGTCCTTGATCGGGAGCAGGCCGACCGCTGCACGACCGAGGGTGGTCTTGCCGGAGCCTGACTCCCCCACCAGACCGACGATCTCGCCCGGGAAAACCTGGAACGTGATGTCCTCCGCCGCGCGGAACGCCGGGATGCGCCCGCGCTTGGGGTATTCGATGGCCACGTTCTGGAAGTCGAGCACCGGCTTGGCCGACGGAGCCCGAACGGCCTGCAGCCGATCGGCGATCTCGATGCCCTGGCCGAGGTGGGGCACCGCGGCAAGCAGCTGCTTGGTGTACGGATGCTGCGGCCGGTTGAAAATCTCGTCGATCGACCCGGCTTCGACCGTGAGGCCGTCCTTCATGACCATCACGCGGTCGGCCAGGTCGGCGACGACGCCCATGTCGTGGGTGATCAGGATGATGGCGCTGTCGAGGCGCTTGTGCAGGTTGCGTAGCAGGTCGAGGATCTCGGCTAGCCCGGGGTGCTCAGACCCCCATGCCGCTCCAGCCGAAGACGAACTCGGTGATCACGGCGCCGCCGATCAAGGCCCCGATGTCGAGCGCGATGATCGTGGCGATCGAGACTAGGGCGTTCCGGAGCGCGTGGCGCACCACGACGGTGCGCTGGGTTAGGCCCTTCGCCCGCGCGGTGCGGATGTAGTCCTGGTTCATGACCTCCAGCATGCTGGCCCGGGTGTAGCGGGTGAGGCCGGCGAAGGAAATCAGGATGATGGCAATCGTTGGCAGCAGCAGGTGGGTGAACGTGTCGAGCCCGTGCACCCAGAAGTTGCCGCCGAGATTCGGCGTCTGTTGCCACCCTCGGCGCCCCTGAAGCCTCCGCTTAACGCACCGAAGCCACCCCGCGAGCGAGGTGGCTTCCGCGTGTGTGCTGCGTTAGACGCCGAGTTTGATATTGGCGCCGGGGATGGCGTCCAACAGGTCCCTCGTGTACTGCTGCTGCGGGTTGTCGAAGACCTGGTCGACCGTGGCCGACTCCACGACGCGTCCGCGCTGCATGACGCAAACCTGATCGGCGATGACACGCACCACGGCCAGGTCGTGCGTGATGAACAGGTAGGTCAGGCCGAGCTCTGACTGCAGGTCGGAGAGCAGACGGAGGATCTGCGCCTGCACGAGAACGTCCAGGGCCGACACCGCCTCGTCCAGGATGACGATCTCCGGTTTGAGCGCGAGCGCCCTGGCGATGGCGACGCGCTGTCGCTGCCCGCCGGATAGTTCGTTCGGGTACCGTGTCGCCAGCGCGGCCGGAAGCGCCACCTGGTCGAGGAGCTCATCCACGCGCGCACGACGCGAGGTGCGGTCGCCGACCTTGTGAACGATGAGCGGCTCGGCGATCGTGTTCCCGATGTTGCGCAGCGGGTCGAGCGAGCCGTACGGGTCCTGGAACACCGGCTGCATCTTGCGGCGGAGGGCCAGGAGCTTGCTGCCCCGGAGCGTCGCCGTGTCGGCGTCATCGATCATGATCGAACCGCTCGTCGCATCCTCGAGCCGGAGCAGGAGCTTGGCGACGGTGGACTTGCCGGAACCCGACTCGCCGACCAGGGCCATCGTGGTGCCGCGCTGGACCGAGAAGGACACGTCGTCAACGGCCTTGAAGGCGCGTGCGTCCTTCTTGGCGCCGCGGATCTTGTAGACCTTGGTGAGCGAGTTAACGACGATGGCGGATTCGCGAACCGGCGCGGTCGCCTGCTTCTCTGCCCGGTCCTCTGCCGCCTGGATGAGGTCGACGCTCTCCGCGGCACGCGGCGCCGTGTGCCCGAGGTCGGCCAGGTTCTTGCTGGCTGACTGGATCCGGCGCGAGGCGAGGCTGGGAGCGGCCGCGACAAGTCGCTGCGTGTACGGGTGCATCGGGTTTTCGAGGATCTCCCGCGACGGACCTGACTCGACGACCTTGCCCTTGTACATGACGACGAGCTGCTCCGCGCGCTCGGCCGCGAGGCCGAGGTCGTGCGTGATGAACAGCACGGCCGTTCCGAGGTCTCGCGTCAGCGTCGCCAGGTGGTCGAGGATGACCCGCTGCACCGTGACGTCGAGGGCGGAGGTCGGCTCGTCGGCGATGAGGAGCTTCGGCCGGGAAGACAGGCCAATGCCAATCAGCACGCGCTGGCGCATGCCGCCGGAGAACTGGTGGGGGAACTGGCGCATCCGCTTGTCTGCGTCGGCCAGCCCGGCCTCCTTGAGCACCCGGATGGCGTGCGCCTTGACGTCCTTGCCGCTCGCGATCCCGTTGGCGCGGATCGCTTCCTCGACCTGGAATCCGATGCTCCAGACCGGGTTGAGGTTGGACATCGGGTCCTGGGGCACGAAGCCGATCTGGCGTCCGCGCACCTCTTCCATCTGCTTCTCGTCGAGCTTGGACAGGTCGCGGCCCTCGAACAGCACCCCTCCGCCGGTGATCCGACCGGATCCGGGCAGGAGATTGATGATCGCATGCGCCGTCGTGGACTTGCCGGAGCCGGACTCGCCGACGATGGCGAGGGTCTGCCCGGGCATCAGGGTGATGTTGATGCCGTTAACCGCCGGGACGAGACCGTTTTGGGTCTGGAAACCGACCTGCAGGTTCTTGATTTCGAGCAGCGGCTTGACGGGTGTAGCGGATGATGCGGATGGTGCGGAAAGTGTGTCGCTCATCGCAGCGCCCTCGCCTTCGGGTCGAGTGCGTCCCGCACAACCTCGCCGAGCGAGATGAAGGCGAACACGGTGATGGACAGGGCCAGGGACGGCAGGATCAACGTCTGCGGTGCGACCCGGAGGTCGCTCTGCGCGTGGTTGATGTCGTTACCCCACGACATGATCTCGCTGCCCAGGCCAACGCCCAGGAACGAGAGGCTCGCTTCGGCCACGATTGCAGCCGCCAGCGAGATCGTCGTGATGACGATGACCGGGGCGATGGAGTTCGGCAGCACATGCTTGAGCAGGATCTTGAACCTGGACAGGCCGAGCGCCGTTGACGCCATGACGAAGTCTGCGTTCTTGACCCTGAGAACCTCCGAACGCAACACGCGGGCCGTTGCCGGCCACGCGAAGATTCCGATGGCGAGCGAGATGCTCCACACACTCCGGTACTGCGAGAGCACCGACATGATGACGACCGCGGCGAGGATGTACGGGATGGAGAAGAAGATGTCACCCAGGCGTGACAGGACAGCATCCACGACGCCGCCGTAGAAACCGGCGAAGGCGCCGAACAGCACGCCGAGGACGGTGGTGAGCACGATCACGATGAAGCCGACCGACAGCGACGTCGACGTGCCGTGGATTATGCGCGAGTAGATGTCGCAGCCCTGCTTGTCGAAGCCGAGCGGGTGCCCAGCGGCCGGTCCGGCATTGCTCTTGCCCAGGTGGCAGTCGTTGTTCGGCGGCGTGTGGGTGAACAGGTCGGGGAACAGTGCAACGGCGGCGACGAGGAGGATCAACACGAGGGAGATCCAGAACATCGGTCTCTTGCGCACATCCCGCCAGGCGTCGATCCACAGGTTGCTGCGCTTGTCGGACACCTTGACGGCGTCGATGCCGACCAGCGGTGTCTCGTCGAGTGGGGCAACGTAGTGGGTGAGGGAGCGTCCACCGACACGAGTGTCGGGTGGCCCGCCGGTGAGGTTACTTGACATAGCGAATCCTTGGGTCGAGCAGACCGTAGAGCAGGTCCACGACGATGTTGACGACGAGGTAGATCAGGACCATCACGGTCACGAAGGAGACGACCGTCGGCCCTTCACCACGTGTGATTGCCTGGTACAGGGTGTTTCCGACGCCGGGGACGTTGAAGATGCCCTCCGTGATCGTTGCCCCGACGAGGAGCACACCGAAGTCCGTCGCGAGATACGTCACGACGGGGATCAGCGAGTTGCGCAGGATGTGCACGGGGATGACCCGGCGGCGGCTGAGGCCCTTGCTGTACGCCGTGCGAACGAAGTCGAGTCCGGATGTCTCGATCACCGACGCCCTGGTCAGGCGCATGATCTGCGCGAAACTGATGCTCGCCAGAACCAGCGCCGGAAGCACCAGGTCCTGAAGCGGCGCGCCGGCGCTCACGGTCGTGCGTGCCCAGTTGAGCGAGACGCCGAACACGTACTGGGCGACGAAGGCGATGACGAAGATCGGCAGCGAGATCAGGATCAGGCTGACGACCAGCGAGCTGGCGTCGAACAGCTTGCCCTTGCGGATGCCCGAGATGAGGCCGACGAGGATGCCGAAGAACGTTTCGAAGAGCAGGGCCATGGTGGCCAGTCGTGCCGTAACGGGGAAGGTACGCGCGAGGATCTGCGTGACCGGCTCACCGGAGAACGAGACTCCGAAGTCGCCGCGGAAAATGCCGCCGATGTAGATGAAGTACTGCACGATGAACGGCTGGTCGAGGTGGTACTGCGCGCGCAGCTGGGCGACGACGGCCGGGTTGGGGGTCTTGTCGCCGAAGAGCGCCACGATCGGGTCTCCCGGCATTGCGAAGACCATGAAGTAGATCAGGAATGTCGTGCCCAGGAAGACGGGAACGGCCTGAAGGATTCGTCGGAAAATGTATCCGGTCATGAGGCGCCTATGCCTCCGGAGCTGGGTATGTGGGCATGCGAGAAATTGAACCTAACTGTGATGGAGCGACCAGCGTCAATACAGGCTACCGGCGTGGAGACCACGCTGACGCCACCGGAGCGCGCCGCGCGCCCCGGGC
>DAIMHX010000031.1:9446-12710 GCA_036723055.1 Microbacteriaceae bacterium | reverse complement strand
CCCCGGGCTTACAGAACTGGGATTAACCCTTGGTGATGTCCTCATACAGCGGAACGGAGTTCCAGCCGAACTTCACGTTGTGCACGTCCGTGCCGAAACCACCGGTCACGTTCGAGTACCACAGCGGGATGGCCGGCAGGTCGGTCAGGAGCATTTCCTGGGCCTTCTGGAAGTCGCTGTTCGCGGCGGCCAGTTCGGTCTCGGAGGAGCCCTTCTTCAGGAGAGCGTCGAACGCGGGGTTCGAGTAGTCACCGTCGTTGGATCCGGCGTGGGTCGCGTACAGCGGGCCGAGGAAGTTGAACAGGCCCGGGTAGTCGGCCTGCCATCCGGTGCGGAAGGCGGTCTTGATCTTGCGGTCGGTGATGAGCGTACGAGCCTCAGCGAACGTGGGGTACGGGTCGCCCGATGCGTCGATCTTGAGGGTGTTCTTGATGCTGTTCATCGCAGCGTCAACCCAGCCCTGGTGTCCACCGTCGGCGTTGTACGCGATCTTGAAGGAACCGGTCCACGGTGAAATCGCGTCGGCCTTCGCCCACAGTTCCTTCGCCTTGGCGGCGTTGAACTTCAGGACATCCGCGCCCTGGAGCTTGTCGGACCAGCCGTCGATGACCGGCGACGTGAAGTCGGAGGCACCGGTGCGGGTGTCCTGGAAGATGACCTTGGTGATCTCTTCACGGTTGATCGCCATCGACAGCGCCTGACGACGCAGCTTGCCCTCTTCGCCACTGAAGTGTGCGAGGCGGTCCGGGATGGTGAACGACTGGAAGATCGCGGCCGGCTGGTTCACGGCGCGATCGCCGAGGTCCTTCTCGAAGGTGCCGTACGCGCTGTCCGGAATTGCGTCCAGGACGTCGAGGTTGTTCGCGAGGAGGTCGGAGTACGCCGCACCCTGGTTCGCGTAGAACTTGATCGTCAGGCCGCCGTTCTTGGCCTTGCGACCGCCGTCGTAGGCGGGGTTGACGACGAGGTCAATCTTCTCATTGTGCTTCCAGGCGGTCTTGCCGTCGAGCATGTAAGGGCCGTTGCCGATCGGGTTCTTGCCGAATGCAGCCATGTCCTTGAACGCGGTTGCGGGCAGCGGCGCGAACGCCGAGTAGCCGAGGCGCAGCGGGAAGTCAGCCAGGGCGGACTTGAGGGTCACCGTGAACGTGGTGTCGTCGACGACCTTGAGGCCGGTAAGGGGGCTGTCCTTGTCGTAGCTGAAGCCCTGAATATCCTCGAAGAAGTAGCTCGAGAGCTGCGCGTTGCTCAGCAGGGCGCCGTAGTTCCACGCCTTGACGAAGCTGTCGGAGGTGATCGGCTCGTCGTCGGTGAACTTGAGACCGGATTTGATCTTGACCGTGTACGTGGTGTTGTCATCGGTCGTGATCGAGTCCGCGACATCGTTGACCGGAGCGCCCTTGGCGTCGTAGTACACCAGACCAGCGAAGATCGAGTCGATGATCTTTCCGCCACCGACCTCGTTGGTGGTGGTCGGGATCAGCGGATTCGCGGGCTCCGAGCCATTCGTGGTGATGATCGCCTTGGCATTGGCCGTGGCTGCCGGGGTCGTCGAGCCGCCACCGGCGCAACCGGAGAGCGTAAGGGCTCCCGCGGCGGCCAGCGCAATGGCAGCAATGCCCAGTCTGTTGATTCTCAATTTTCCTCCTGTGGAAGTGGGCGGACAGCGCAGCTTGTGGCCACGGTGACGAGCCAGATAAACAAAGACTCTAGGTTTGGGTATTGACAAGTGCAAAACCTGAGCGGAAACGTTACCAATGAGCAACATAACATCCACGAAAGTTGCTTCAGGCGACGAATACGTGCCGCGAGTGCCGATTTTGCGCAACATCCTTGATGAACGGCGGAAATGGGATGATAGGGGCATGTCACATGAATCCGCCCGGCCTGCGGTGCTGATCTTCGACGGCGACTGCGCGTTCTGCACGACGGCGGTGCACTGGCTGGGTCGAGTGCTGCCGGCCATGCCTCCCACCTCGCCGTACCAGTGGACGGATCTCGCCGCCTATGGTCTGACCGTTGCCGACGGCCAGGCGCGGGTCTGGCTCGTCACCGGGGGCCGCCGCTACGGCGGGGCCGCCGCGGTGGCCGCACTGCTCCGGCACCAACCGGCACCTGGGCTGCGGATGCTCGGCTGGCTTGGCACCGTGCCGCCCTTGTCCTGGTTGGCCGAACTCGGCTACCGCCTGGTCGCCAGGTACCGCCACCTGCTGCCCGGTGGAACGCCGGCATGCCGGATGCCGGGTGGGGCGTGAGCCTGCCGGACGCCGGGTGGGGCGTGAGCCTGCCGGACGCCGGGGTGCGCGTGGGCCGAACCCGGCTCAGCTGGGAAGTCGTCATCGTCCTCGGGCTCTCGCTCGGGGCATCCGCGGTCTATTCGATCGTGGCCATCATCGCCAGACTCACCGCCGACAAGCCGCTGTCCCGGCAGACGGCCACGATCAACGGGTCGCTGTCGCCGCGGGAATGGCTGGACTTCACCTACCAGTTCCTGGGGATCTTCTTCGACCTGTTCGCCGTGGCGCTCGTGCTGTATCTCCTCTGGCTGCCTGGGCAGAGCGCCTTCCGGCGCCTGGGGTTCGACGGCCAGAGGCCCTGGCGCGACCTGCGGGCCGGAGTCGGGCTCGTGCTCGCCATCGGGATTCCGGGGCTCGGCCTGTACCTGGTCGGGCGTGCCGTGGGCTTCACCGTTGCGGTGGTGCCGTCGCCGCTCGACACGCACTGGTGGACGATCCCGATCCTCATCCTGTCGGCACTGCGCTCCGGGCTCAGCGAGGAGATCATCGCGGTCGGTTACCTGTTCACGCGCCTGCGTGAGTTCGGCTGGTCGACGTGGACGATCATCGTGTCGTCGGCGTTGCTACGCGGCAGCTACCACCTGTACCAGGGCATCGGGCCGTTCTTCGGCAACGCCGTCATGGGCATCGTCTTCGGCTGGTGCTACGTGCGCTGGGGGCGCACGATGCCGCTCGTGATCGCGCACTGGATCCTCGACATCGTGTCGTTCGTCGGGTATCCGCTCGCCCTCGCCTGGTGGCCCGCCCTCCTCGCCCCCGCGTCCTGACCCGCGAACGCCCGTCGCCACCGCTCCGGGCCCCTCCCGGGTTCCGAATTCGACGGAGATTTTCGGAAATATGGCGCGATTGAAGCCAAATCACGGCCGGATTGCGAAAATCTCCGTCGAATTCGTTGAGGGGCACGGAGCAACCGGAGGCGAGGCTGCGCGAACGCGCGCCAAACCCCCGCGAGAACGCAGTTGTGGTC
>DAIMHX010000031.1:0-9436 GCA_036723055.1 Microbacteriaceae bacterium | reverse complement strand
GAGTTTTAGCGACCACAACTGCGGTTTCGCGGGGAGGGAGGGGAGGGGTGGAGCGGGGGTTACTCGAACGCCTCGGGCGGCGGGCAGGCGCACACGAGGTTGCGGTCGCCGTAGGCATTGTCGATGCGGCGCACGGGCGGCCAGTACTTGTTGCGGATGAGCGTGTGCACGGGGTAGACGGCCGTTTCGCGGTCGTAGGCGTGCTCCCACTCCCCCTCGATCACCGACTGCGCGGTGTGCGGGGCGCCCAGCAGCGGGTTGTCGTCCGCCGGCCAGCGGCCGGCTGCAACGGCATCCGCTTCGATCTTGATCGCGATCATTGCTTCGACGAACCGGTCGATCTCGCCCAGGTCTTCGCTCTCGGTGGGTTCGACCATGAGCGTCCCGGCGACCGGGAAGCTCATCGTCGGCGCATGGAAGCCGTAGTCGACGAGGCGCTTCGCCACGTCGTCGACGGTGACCCCTGTCGCCTCGGTGAGGGGGCGGAGGTCGAGGATGCACTCGTGCGCGACGAGCCCGTTGTCGCCCGCGTACAGCACCGGGTAATGGCCGGCGAGGCGCTTGGCGACGTAGTTGGCCGCGAGCACGGCCGCGCCGGTGGCCTGCTTGAGGCCGTCGGCGCCCATCATGCGCACGTAGGCCCACGAGATCGGCAGGATGCTCGGGCTGCCGTAGGGAGCCGCCGAGACGGGCCCACCCTCGTGCTTGACCGTGCCGCCGAGCAGGTAGTGCTCGTCGCTCTGGGCCAGCGGATGCCCGGGCAGGAACGGCGCGAGGTGCGCCTTCGCCGCGACCGGGCCGACACCGGGGCCGCCGCCGCCGTGCGGGATGCAGAACGTCTTGTGCAGGTTGAGGTGCGACACGTCGCCACCGAAGTCGCCGAAGCGGGCGAAGCCGAGCAGCGCGTTCAGGTTGGCGCCGTCGACGTAGACCTGTCCGCCGGCGTCGTGCACGGCCCGGCAGATGGCGCCGACCTCATGCTCGTACACGCCGTGCGTCGACGGGTAGGTGATCATCAGCGCCGCGAGGCTCTCGGCGTGCAGCGCGATCTTCGCGCGCAGGTCGTCGAGGTCGACGTTGCCGAGCTTGTCGCAGGAGACGACGACGACCTTCATGCCGGCCAGGACCGCGGATGCCGCGTTCGTGCCGTGCGCGCTCGAGGGGATGAGGCACACCGTGCGCTGGTCGTCCCCGTTGGCGAGGTGGAAGCCGCGGATGGCGAGCAGTCCGGCCAGTTCGCCCTGGCTGCCGGCGTTGGGCTGCAGCGACACGGAGTCGTAGCCGGTGACATCCGTCAGCCAGGTTTCCAGCTGGTGGATGAGCTCGAGGTAGCCCTCGACGTCGGCGCGGGGGGCGAACGGGTGGATCCCGCCGAACTCCGGCCAGGTGACGGCTTCCATCTCGGTGGCCGCGTTCAGCTTCATCGTGCAGGAGCCGAGCGGGATCATCCCCCGGTCGAGCGCGTAGTCGTAGTCGGCGAGCCGCTTGAGGTAGCGCATCATGCTCGTCTCGGAGCGGTGCGTGTTGAAGACGGCGTGCGTGAGGTACTCGCTCGTTCGGGCAAGCCCGTCCGGCAGGCCGCTCTCGGCGAGGCTGAAGTCGACGTGGCCGAACGCGTCCCGGCCGCCGAATGCTCCCAGCACGGTTGTGAGGTCGGCCAGGGTCGTCGTCTCGTCGACCGAC
Source organism: Microbacteriaceae bacterium (assembly GCA_036723055.1). Classification (GTDB taxonomy): domain Bacteria; phylum Actinomycetota; class Actinomycetes; order Actinomycetales; family Microbacteriaceae; genus Cryobacterium. Next base: position 7,753 of record DAIMHX010000031.1, on the reverse strand, counting down.
AGGCCGATCGTGTCGGAGTCGACCTGGTACAGGTTGACGCCGGCCTCGGCGGCGCTGGCGAGGACCTCGGCCGCACGCCCGGCGACCGACACGCGGATGGTGTCGAAAAAGGTGTCGTGCACGACGTTGACGCCCACCGCGAGCAGGGCAACGACCAGCTGGCCGGCCCGCTCGTGCACCTGCTCGGCGATCGCCTTGAGCCCGTCGGGCCCGTGGTACACCGCGTACATGCCGGCCATGACGGCCAGCAGCACCTGGGCGGTGCAGATGTTCGAGGTGGCCTTGTCACGACGGATGTGCTGCTCGCGCACCTGGAGCGACAGCCGGTAGGCAGGGTGCCCGGCGGCGTCGACGCTCACGCCGACGAGGCGGCCGGGAAGCTGGCGCTCGAGGCCCTTGCGCACGGCCATGTAGCCGGCGTGCGGACCGCCGAAGCCCATCGGCACACCGAAGCGCTGGCTCGTGCCGACGGCGACGTCCGCGCCCAGTTCCCCTGGCGAGGTGATCAGCGTGAGCGCGAGCAGGTCGGCGGCGACGACGGCGAGGGCGCCCTGCGCCTGGGCGGCGGCGATGACGCCGGCGGGGTTCCAGACCCGACCGGATGCCGCCGGGTACTGCACGAAGATGCCGAAGTGTTCGCCGAGGTCGGCGGCGGTCGTCGTATCATCGAGCTCGACGACGGCCAGCTCGATGCCGAGGGCGTTGGCGCGGCTGGCCAGCAGGGCGTGCGTCTGCGGCAGCGCGTCGGCGTCGACGATGAATCGGCGGGACGTGGACTTCGAGGCACGGCGGGTGAGGAGCATGCCCTCGACGACGGCGGTCGACTCGTCCAGCATCGACGCGTTGGCCGTGTTCAGGCCGGTGAGGTCGGCGACCATGGTCTGGAAGTTGATCAGGGCCTCGAGGCGCCCCTGCGAAATCTCCGGCTGGTACGGCGTGTAGGCCGTGTACCAGCTCGGGTTCTCCAGCACGTTGCGTTTGATCACCGCGGGGGTGATCGTGTCGTAGTAGCCGAGGCCGATCATCGAGCGCTTGACCGTGTTCCGGTCGGCGAGACCGCGAAGCTCCTGGATCGCCTCGCGCTCGGTGGCGGCGGGCGGCAGGGTGCTGTCGCCGGGGGCGCGGAACTGGTCGACCTGGATCGAGGCCGGAACCGCGGCGTTGACGAGCGACTCGACCGAGTCGTGGCCAAGGATGGCGAGCATGCGGGACTGGGCGTCGGCATCCGTTCCGATGTGACGCTGGGTGAAGAGTTGTGTCATGTGGTGATAAACCTGCGTGTTCTGTTATTCGCCGACGAGGGCGGAGTATTCGGCGTAGCTGAGGAGAGCGGGCAGCTCGGTGAAGGAGACCTTGATGAGCCAGCCCTCGCCGAACGGGTCGCTGTTGACGACCTCTGGGCTGTCGACGACGGCGTCGTTGATCTCGGTGACGGTGCCGTTGACGGGCGCGAAGAGCTCCCCGACCGACTTCGTGGATTCGATCTCGCCGACGACGGTGCCGCTGGCTACCGTGCTGCCGACGGCCGGAAGCTCGACGAAGACAACGTCACCGAGCTTCTCCGCGGCGTACGCCGTGATGCCGACGGTCGCGACGTCTCCCTCGACCAGCAGCCATTCGTGCTCGGCCGTGTACTGGAGTTCAGTCTTGTCTGCCATGGGGGTTCCTCTCGCAGGGGTGGATGCTTCTGGTTTCACTACTTTTGGCGCTTATAAAAGGGGAGTGACGTGACGGTGGCCGGGATGCGGCTTCCGCGCACGTCGACGTAGACCTCGGTGCCCAGGCGCGCGAGCGCCGGAGCCACGTACGCCATGGCGATCGGGTACCCGAGGGTCGGTGAGAGTGCGCCGCTGGTGATGATGCCCTCGGCCTCCGTGGCCTCCGGGCTGCGGAAGATGTCGTAGCCGGCGCGACCGGCGCGCTTGCCGGCCGAGATGAGTCCGACGAGCACGCGAGCCTCGGCGCTGGGGCCTTCCTCGCTGGCGGCACGGCCGATGAAGTCGGTTTCCTTGGCGAGGCTGACGACGCGGCCGAGTCCGGCCTGGGCCGGGTAGGTCGACGTGCTGAGTTCGTGCCCGTAGAGCGGCATGCCGGCCTCGAGGCGGAGCGTGTCGCGGCTGGCGAGTCCGGCGGGCACGAGGCCGTGGGGCGCTCCGGCGACGACGAGGGCGTCCCAGAGGGCCGCGGCATCCGGGACGTCGACGTAGAGTTCGAAGCCGTCTTCGCCCGTGTAACCGGTGCGGGCGATGAGCACGGTTCCGCCGAGGAACGTTCCGGCGAGGGAGCGGTAGTACTTGAGCGCCGAGAGGTCGCCGGTGACCGTGAGGCCCTCCGTCGCCTCCAGGATTGCGCGTGCGTTCGGACCCTGCACGGCGATCAGGGCGACGTCGTCGCTGCGATCGGTGACGGTCACCTCGAAGCGCGCGGACCGGCGCCTCAGCGCCTCGAACGCCTGGAACCGGTTGCCGGCGTTGGCGACGACGAGGTACTCATTCTCGGCGGTGCGGTAGACGACGATGTCGTCGATGATGCCGCCGGCTTCATTGAGGATGAGGCTGTACTTGGCCTGCAGGAGGTCGATCGCGGAGAGCTTGCCGGCGAGCGCGTAATCGAGGAAGGTCCCGGCATCGGGCCCGGCCACGACGATCTCGGCCATGTGGGAGAGGTCGAAGATGCCCGCGGCGGTGCGCACGGCGCGGTGCTCGGCGAGGTCGCTCGAATAGCGAACCGGCATCTGCCAGCCGGCGAAATCGGTGAAACTCGCCCCGGCGTCCACGTGCGCCTGGTGCAGCGGCGAGAACCGTTCGGGGATGGTAGGGGTGCCGGTCGTGTCGTCGGTAGCCGAGGTCATGAGTTCTCCAGGTCGTCGTCGGCCGAACAGCCGCGCGAGATTCGCTGGGGTCGCGAAGGACCCCTGGGAACTCCCCCTCTGTCATCCGGCCTGAGAGCTTCATCAGGACCCTGCTGGGTTCCGACTTTCACCGTGGGCGAGCCGCTCGTGATCCGCGACTACTTTTCAGAGTGGCCAGTTCGATGCGGTACGCGTACCTGAGAGATTGTCGGGGAGGATTGCTCCTTCGGTGTTCGCGCGTCTGACGACGTCGAACTCTCCCGCATCGACCTTGATGGCCCGGTGTTCAGTTGTGCTTGTTGCCCTCACAGCCTACAGCGCGCAAAAGGCGGATCTGCCCACCGCGTGGCGGAACGAGCGGCCGGACGGATGCCTCACGCGGCTTCGGCGAGCGCCTTCAGGCTGCGCAGGCCATCGGCGAAATTGCCGGCCATCATCGCGTCCATCCGCAGCAGGCCGGCGACGATGCGGCCGCCGACGCCGCGCTCCCCCGACATTCGCCAGGTCACCATGGTCCCGCCGGCGACGGGCTCGAGGCGGTAGTCGACCTGGCTCGTCGATGCCATCGGTGCGAGGAACTCCATGGCGAGGTCGATCTCGGTCGACGGTTGCGACCTGACAATACGCATCCGGCCTGTGCCGACGCGTTTGCCGGCCCACTCGTAGCTGGCTCCTACTCCCACGGCGGGGTCGGAGACCATGCTGGTGATGTTCGGGTCCATCTGAGCGAACGGAGACCACTCGTCGAGTCGGCCGAGATCGTTCATCAACTCGAACACCCGCTCGGGTGGTGCAGCGATGGTCTCGACGGCCAGGATGCTGAAGGGCTTTGCCATGGGCACAGCATAGGCCGACGATCCTGCTCTAGCGCGGAATGAGAACCGTCAGCGTGAGCGCGCGGCTGTCGACGAGCGTCTTCCAGCCCATGAAGGTGTACTCGGTGTGCAGCTGGTCGAGCTCGAGGAAGTTGCTGCACGAGATCGTCAGCCGCCTCGACGGCGCATAAGTGCCGCTGTCCCTGTGGGCCGAATTGTGTCGGGAATGAATCGTTGTCATCACAACCACGTCCTCACCATCACCAGATAGTCGCCATGCGAAGCATGTTGCACGGGGCTTGTGCCTTAATTCTAAGACCACCATCCCGCGCGGACAAGACGGCTCGCCATGCACTTATCCAGCGGCTCCTCCCCGGCTCCTCCCCGGATCATTCCTCGGCTTCTTCCTCGGCATCTTCCTCGGGCCAGGGGGCGCGGAAGGGCTCCCCGGCCGCCTCGGTGTACTCGATCACGGAACGCAGGAGTCCGTCCATTGTTGTCGAACGCAGCAGGGACACCTGGTCGAGCGGGCCGAGCGGGGCGATCGCGGCAAGTTGCCAGGCGGCCGCGATCGGGTCAGCGGACAGTTCGACGTCCGGGGACCACACCTGCTCGGTGAACTCGCTGGCCACCGCCAGGGCACGCCGCACGTCGTGCTCGGCCTGCTTGCGCAGCGGCAGCAGGGCGTCGTCCCAGTCGAGGTCGTCCAGGCCGCGGACGACCGCCTGGGGATGTGGGTCCTCAGCCAGCCACTCGACCACCTCGATACGCTGGCCGCCGTGGGCGACCAGGCCGACTAATCCCTCCGTCGCCTCCAGCTGGGTGATGCGGGCGACGGTCCCAAACCGGAAGCAATGCTCTCCCCCGCCCACCTCCTGGCCGCGTTCGATCAGGACAACGCCGAACTCGAGGCTTTCGGTCTGCAGGATCCGCGACAGCATGACCATGTAGCGGTCTTCGAACACCCGCAGCTGCAGCGGCATATAGGGGAAGAGCACGGATCCGAGCGGAAACATCGGCAGCACGGTCACTCGCTCCGCAGGGCCGCGCCGCGGTCGGGCATCACACTCTCGTGAGGCCTCGCCGGGTCAACGTCATTGAGCAATCTCATGTCAACCGCCCCTTCGCCGACGTTCGTATCGAAGTGGATGCGATCGTTCCGGTGCGAACCTGAGCCCGAGTCAGAAGGCTCGTTCTTTTCAAGACTAGACAGAACTTTCGCGCTGTCAATGGCCCAGCGCCGATCGCTGGCTGTACCGCCCAGCCCGGCCGGCAGCACGGTTCAGCGGTTGCGCAATTCGGCGGCTCAGGACTCCGTGACTCGGCCGGAGTTGACGCTCCAGTGCCGGTCGATGTGCACGTTTTCGAGCATCCGCCGGTCGTGGGTAACCAGCAGGAGCGTGCCGCCGTATGACTCCAGGGCCTGCTCCAGCTGCGCGATGGCCGCCAGGTCGAGGTGGTTCGTCGGCTCGTCGAGCACGAGCAGGTTGATGCCCCGCGCCTGGAGGAGGGCGAGTCCGGCGCGCGTGCGCTCCCCGGGGGACAACTCGTCGACGGGCCGGTTGACGTGGTCGGCCTTGAGGCCGAACTTGGCCAGCAGCGTGCGCACCTCGGCCGACGAGTGTTCCGGCACGAGTTGCTCGAAGCTCTCGGCGAGAGGCCGCTCCCCCGCGATGAGCGCGCGGGCCTGGTCGATCTCGCCGATCGAAACGTTCGCGCCGAGGTGGGCCGTGCCGTCATCCGGCAGCTGTCGCCCGAGGAGCGCCCGCAGGAGTGTCGACTTGCCGGCGCCGTTGGGGCCGGTGATGCCCATGCGCTCCCCCGCGTTGACCTGCAGCGACACCGGACCGAGGGTGAAGTCGCCCTGGCGGAAGACGGCGTTGCTGAGGGTGGAGACGACCGAGCTCGACCTGGGCGCCGAGCCGATGGTGAATTCGAGCTGCCATTCCTTGCGCGGCTCCTCAACCTCTTCTATGCGCGCGATGCGGCTCTCCATCTGCCGCACCTTCTGCGCCTGCTTCTCGCTGGACTCGGCCGAGGCCTTGCGGCGAATCTTGTCGTTGTCGGGCGCCTTTTTCATGGCGTTCCGCACGCCCTGGCTCGACCACTCCCGCTGCGTCCTCGCCCGGCCGACGAGGTCGGCCTTCTTGTCGGCGAACTCGTCGTACTGCTCACGTTTGTGGCGGCGCGCGGTTTCGCGCTCCTCCAGGTAGGAGTCGTAGCCGCCGCCGAAGACCCGGTTCGACCCCTGGGCGAGGTCGAGTTCCAGCACCCGCGTGACGCAGCGCGCGAGGAACTCGCGGTCGTGGCTCACCAGCACGACGCCGCCGCGCAGCCCCCGCACGAAGCCCTCCAGGCGCTCCAGCCCGTCGAGGTCGAGGTCGTTGGTGGGCTCGTCGAGGAGCACGACGTCGAATCGGGAGAGGAGCAGCGCGGCAAGGCCGACCCGGGCGGCCTGCCCGCCGGAGAGCGAAGTCATCAGGGCGTTCGCGGCGAGGTCGACGCCGAGCGCGAGGCCGAGGTCGGCGAGCACGATCGGCAGCCGATCGTCGAGGTCAGCAGCGCCGCTCGCGAGCCAGCGCTCCAGGGCGGCCGAATACACATCGGCCGGATCGAGACCGGCGGATGGCTCGGCCGGCTGGGGGTCGCCGAGGGCGGAAGCGGCCGCATCCAGGTCACGCGTCGCCTCGGCGCAGCCGGTTCGACGCAGGACATAGCCCGAGATCGTCTCGCCGGCGAGGCGCTCGTGCTCCTGCGGCAGCCAGCCGACGAAGGCATCCGCCGGCGCGAGGCTGACGGTGCCGCCCTGCGGTTCGGAGATTCCGGCGAGCAGCCGCAACAGCGTCGACTTGCCGGAGCCGTTCACGCCGACGACACCCACGACGTCGCCGGGGGCAACCGTGAGATCGAGCGAATCAAAGAGGGTGCGGTGGGCGTACCCGCCGGCCAGGCCTTTGGCCACGAGTGTTGCGGTCATTCCTCCATGTTCTCATTGACCCCTGCAGGTTCGGTCCGGGCGAAGGTCGTCCCGGTTCTCGCTGGCGCGTAGCCTTAGACCCCGACCGCATTTCGCGCCGGCGAACGAAAGGCTGTCCGTGGACGTCACCCTGCTCCGTCACTTCGTTGCGGTCGCCGAGGAACTGCACTACGCCCACGCGGCGAAGACCTTTGGTGTGCCCCGGATGACCCTGACCGCGTCGGTCAGGATGCTGGAGGCCGAGCTGGGCACCGACCTCTTCGACCGGACGGCGCAGACCACCACGCTGACGGACGCCGGCGTCGCGCTCCTCGCGGACGCCCGGATCGAGATCGCCCGCGCGGAGGCCCACGCCAGGGCCCAGGTCCCGAAGCCCGGCGGCAAAGCCAAGGCTTCGAAGGGCCAGGGCCGCGCTCCCGCGGTGAAGGGTCAGCCTCGCCCCGGGAAGCGCCGCCAGTCGCGCTAGTCACACGGCCGCTATTTGAACAGGATGCGCTGGATCTGCAGGACGGAGGCATCCGCCACGACGTTCACCTTGACCCATTCGTCCACGGTCGCGCCGCCCTCGACGGTGACCCTGGTGAGCTTCGGTACGGGGGTGGTGAGTCCGTAGTACGCGAGCCACGACGAGTACGTGAGAGGCGTGTTCTTCCGGTAGTGATGCGAATCGCCATTGAAGAGGAAGACGGGACGGTTGAACGAGAGGCTCGCCGAGGCAAGGGCGCGCACGATCTTCGTGAAGGCGGTGTGATAAGTAGGTCCGTTTCTGCTGGAATCGAACATGTCCGCCTGGGTGAACAGGACCACGGCGCGGCTGTTGTTGGTCTTGGCCTGGGCGAAGGTGCTGCCGATCAGGGAGATCACTGCCTTCGTCCTGGCATTCACTTCGGCCAGCTGCGCGGAGGTAGGCACAGTGCAGTCCTTCCACGGCTTGAGGTCGTTGTTGGAGCCCACGATGTGGAGGGCGGCGAAGGTGAGTCCGCCCTTGTTGAACCTCACATCTTCCGGGTATCCGGATTGTGCGGTGACGCTGATCGGCGCCTTTCCGAGTGTTTGCCCCGGTGTGGGAAAGAAGGTCTTGCGCAGGACGCCGAGTCGCTCCAGCGGGTT
>DAIMHX010000030.1:21139-33296 GCA_036723055.1 Microbacteriaceae bacterium | reverse complement strand
TACACCCGGGCCGGCGAGCCGAACCCCGAGTACAAGCTCGGCCACCAGCTCTAAAGCACAGTCCCCTCACCGAATTCGACGGAGATTTTGCCCCAAACGGTCTGCACACGGGCAAAACGCACCCGAAAACGCAAAATCTCCGTCGAATTCGGGAGGACCTACGGGCCCGGGCGAGATGCGGGCTGGACGCGCGGATGCCGTGGGTCAGGCGAGGAAGGCGAGCGCGGCCTGCTTGAACTCGCGCGAGGTGAGCGCGTTGATGTGGCCGCGGCCGGGCAGCTCGAGGAACTCGGAGCCGCGTTCCCGCGCGTGCGCGGCGACCCCGGCGGGGATCGGGTCGGCGGCGCCGGCGACGTAGAGCACCGGGATGCCCGGCGGCACCTCGATCGTGGCCCCTGCCACGCCCTCGACGCACGCCATGAGCGCCTCCCGGTCGGCGCCGGCGTCGATCGCCGCGCCGAGCACGGCCGCGATCGTCGGGTCGGACGGCAGGTCGCCGTGGGTCACGAAGCGTCGCACGGCATCCATGTCCCAGGTTTCGAACAGTTCGAGCGGCCCGGCCCCGCCGAGCACGACCTTCCGCACGCGCTCCGGCGCCAGCCGGGTCAGCGCCGCGGCGACGCGGGAGCCCATCGAGTAGGCGATCACGTCGACCTGCTCGAGCTCGAGCGTGTCGAGCACGGCCACGAGGTCGGCCGCGAGCTGGCGCGGGGCGTAGTCGGCCGCGCGGTGCGGGGCGTCGCTGCGCCCGTGGCCGCGGAGGTCGGGCGTGATCGCGCCGCGTCCGGCATCCGTGATCGCGCGCACCCAGCCGGGGGTGGACCAGGTGACCGCGGCCGTCGACGCGAAGCCGTGTACCAGCAGGATGGGCCGGTCCCCCGGCACGAAATCGTAGGCGATCCGCACGCCGTCGAGACGCCTGGCGAACAGGGCTGCGCCGACCGGACGCTCGCTCGCCAGCACTTACGCGACCACGTCTGACGTGGCGAGCACGGCGCCGGCGTGCGCCATTTCGGCCAGGGCGGCCTCGCTCGCCTCCGCCGACACTCCGGCAATGAGGTCGGTGAGCACGCGCACGTGCTGGCCGTGTTCGAGAGCGTCGAGCACGGATGCCCGAACACAGAAGTCCGTGGCCAGGCCGACCACGTCGACATCCGTCGCACCGTGCGCGGTGAGCAGCTCGCCGGTCTTCTCACCGGCCTCGTCGACGCCGTCAAAGATCGAGTAGCCGGGCTCGCCCTGGCCCTTGCGGATGTGGATGGTGGTCTCCGGCGTCGTCAGCGCCGGGTGGTATTCGGCGCCCGTCGTGCCGGCGACGCCGTGCACCGGCCAGGTGGTGACGTAGTCCGGCGCTATGTCGCGCGCGAAGTGGCCGCCGTTGTCGCCGTCGATGTCGTGCCAGTCGCGGGAGGCGAAGACGGAGCTGTAGGCGTTCGGATGCTCCGCCAGCAGCCGGGTGATCCCGGCGGCAATGGCGGCCCCGCCCTCCACTGCGAGGGCACCACCCTCGGTGAAGTCGTTCTGAACGTCAATGATGAACAGTGCCCTGGTCACGATCGCTCCTTCGGCTCGTTAGTGGTTCGAGAGGTTGTCGCCGCAGCGGAAGAACCCCGTCGTGATGGTATCGATGGCCTGCTTCGCATTATCGCTCACATCGCCCAGTGCGTATACGGCGAAGGTGAGCGGCGTGCCGTCGGCGGCATGGATGACGCCGGCCAGCGTGTAGCCGGTGTCGATCCAGCCCGTCTTGGCGAAGACGGCGCCGTCGGCGGCCGCGTTGTCGCCGGCGAAGCGGTCGCTGTAGGAGAGTGACCCGGTTCGGCCGGCAACCGGGAGCCCGTCGAAGATGACGCCGAGGTTGGCGGTGCGCGCGTTGACCTTCATGAAGAGGCGGGTGAGGTAGGCGGGCGGCACGGCGTTGCCGGGGTTGAGCCCGGAGCCGTCTTTGACGACGATCCCGGTCGTGTCGATGCCGTAGGGCGCCAGGCCGGCCAGGATGGCCTTCGGCTCGGCGTCGAACGTGTTGCCGGCGCCGGACTTCACCGCGACCAGGCGTGCGAGCATCTCGGCGAGGGCGTTGTCGGAGACGATCAGCGCCTGCTTGATCAGCGTCGACACGGGCTGCGAGTGCACGGCGGCCAGTTTCGCGGCGCCGGCCGGGGCGCTGCCGCGGCTGATCGAGACTCCCCCGCCGAGCGCGTCGGCGAACGCCTGTCCGGCCCGGCCGACCGGGTCCTCGCTCCGCGGCGACGTGCCGCGGTACGGGTCCTGGCGGTCGCCGTCGACCTGCAGCGCGGTGATCTCGGGCATGTAGCCGCCGGCGAGTTCCGTGCGCGCCCAGCCGGGCTCCCAGCCGGGGCCGGCAAACAGGGAGGAGTCGAGCACGAGGGAGCTGATCGGCGTGCCGGCGTTCGCCGGGTCGGCCTTCCACGCGGCGATGGTCTGCCTGGCCAGGTCGTCGAGGTGCGGGGCGCCGACGTAGGCCGACTCCTTGCCGGATGGCGTTCGCGAGAGGGTGAGGTCTCCCCCGCCGACGATCACCACCGACCCGGGTGTGCCGCCCTTGACGACGGATGTCTCGGCCCGGTAGTCGGGGCCGAGCACGCTCAGCGCGGCCGCGGAGGTCAGCACCTTGAACACGCTGGCCGTGCGCGACGCAGTGCTGCCGCCGCGGTCGAACAGCACCTCGCCGGTCTTCGCGTTGACGGCCTGCGCCTGGAAGTGGGCCAGCCGCGGGTCGGCGGCCAGCCGGGTGACCGAGCAGGTGCGCAGGCGGCTCGCGTTCGATGCCGCGGTCGGCACGGGCCGCGGCGGCGGTGTCGGGGTCGGGGTTGCGCCGGGAGTCGGGGTGAGAGAGGCAACGGTCGCGGCCGCCTCGGGCTTCGAGCCGCCCGTTGCCGCCCCGGCGACGACCATTGCGCCGCCGAGCAGGGCGAACACGGCGACACCGGCAGCGGCCAGCACCGCCCTGCGATGCCGGGCGAGGAACGTCCCGCCGTCACGCGCGGCGCGGCGGCCGAGCGGGGCATCCGGTTCCTTCACCCCAGCATGGTACCTGCCCGGGTTGGGAGCCGGCTTCGGCCGCCCGACGGGGCCTCGCGAGCCCGATCGGAGGCGGCTATGGTGGCGCTGCGACGACCAGACTCGAACGACCTGCTCGACGCCCTGGCGACCGGGACGGAGCGTGACATGGGCACGTACATAAGCATCGATGGGCACCCGACCTGGGTAGTTGACCGTGGCGGGACAGGCGACCCGCTCCTGCTGTTGCACGGCGGGCTGAGCAACAGTGACGAGCTGCTGGGCAGCATCGGGCCGGAGCTCGCGAGCCGGTACCGCGTCGTGGCATTCGATCGCCGCGGCCACGGCTACACCGCAGACACCGACGCCGAATTCCACTACGCGGACATGGCGACGGAGACGATTCGGGTGCTCGAGGACGTCATCGGTGGCCCGGCCCATCTCGTGGGCTGGAGCGATGGTGGGATCATCGCTCTCCTGGTCGCCCTCGAACGGCCCGATCTGGTGCGCAAACTGGTTGTCGTGGGGACGAACTTTCACTACGACGGCATGATGCCGGTGCAGATGGACCCCGAGTCCCCCTTCGCGCGGCAACTGGCCGCGGAATACATCGAGCGCTCCCCTGACGGCGCGGAACACCTCGACCTGGTGTTCGCCAAGAGTTTGGAGATGTTCAGCACGGAGCCCACGCTCGACACCGACGACATTGCGCGCATCGAACGCCCCACCCTCGTCGTGGTGGGCGATGACGACCTGGTGCGGCTCGACCACACCTGCGCCCTGTACGAAAGCCTTCCAGAGGGACAGCTCGCGGTCGTCCCAGGGGCATCCCACGTTCTCCCGGTGGAACAGCCGGGAGAGCTCGTCCGCCTGATCGTGCGTTTCCTGGGAGCTGAGGGGCCGCCTCCGACGCTCATGCCCGTGCGGCGAGCGGCGCGCACCGTCGCGGGATGAGTCGAGTCACGCGACGAGCGCCTCCAGGCGGCGGACTTCGAGCCATTCGTCGAGGATGTCGGCGGGGAGGGCCTTCGACATGTAGAAGCCCTGCGCGTGGTCGCAGCCCTGCCGCACCAGCGCGTCGTAGGCCACCTCGTCTTCTACTCCCTCGGCCACCATGCGCAGGCCGAGGCTGTGCGCGAGGTGGATGGTGGAGGAGACCAGCGCGGCGGCCCGGCGGTCGTCGGCCATGGGGATGACGAACGAGCGGTCCAGCTTGAGTTCGTCGATGGGCAGATCGCGCAGGTAGGCGAGGGAGCTGTACCCGGTGCCGAAGTCGTCGACGGCGAGCCGGATGCCGCTGTCGCTCAACTCGGCCAGGATCGCCCTGGCGCGCTCTCGGTCGGCCATCAGGAATTCCTCGGTGATCTCCAGCATGAGAGCGGATGCCGGCAGTCCCCTGGCGGCGATCATCGCGATGATTCGCTGGGGCAGATCGGCGTCGACGAGGGAACTGGCCGACAGGTTGACGGCAACCGTCAAGGGCTGGCCCGCTGCGTCCCAGAGGGCCGCCTGGTCGAGGGCCTTCTCCAGGACCACCTCCGTCATCCAGTGCATGAGCCCGGCCTCTTCCGCGAGCACGAGGAACGCAGCGGGATAGAGCAGACCCCGGGCCGGGTGTCTCCACCGGACGAGGGCTTCCACCCCGTTCACCGCACCCGTGACCAGGTCGATCTTGGGCTGGTAGTGCAGGACCAGCTGGTCGTCGCGCAGCGCGATCCGCAGTTCCTCGAGGGTGCGAAGCCGCTCATCGCCATGGCTGTTGTCGACGCTCATGTAGACGTGATGGCCGCTGCGAGCGGTCTTCGCCTTGTACATCGCCATGTCGGCCTTGCGCAGCAGCACCTTCAAGTCGTCGCCCTGGTCGGGAAAGAGGGCGATCCCGATGCTGACGTCGGCCTGCAGCGCGATCCCTTCCAGGGTGAACGATTCTGCCAGCGCGGCCCGCAGCTTGACGGCCACGGCCACGGCCTGCTCCGGGCCGGCGTTGTCGAGGAAGACCGCGAATTCGTCCCCGCCCAGTCGGGCCAGCAGGTCCCCGGCGCGGAGGTGCGCTGACAGCCGAGTGCCGACCTGGATGAGCAGCCGGTCGCCGACGTCGTGGCCGAGGCTGTCGTTGACTTCCTTGAAGCGGTCCAGATCCAGCAGCAGCAGTGCGCCAGGCCTGAGCGGACGTGCGGCGAGGCGCTCCGGCACGTCGGCGTAGAGCGCCCGCCGGTTCGGCAGCCCGGTCAGATCGTCCGTCAGCGCCTGCCGGCGCAGATCAGCCATCTTCACCAGCTGCCGGAACGCCAGCTGGGTGCGAACAGCAGTCATGATCAGGGTCACACCCGCCAGGGAAACCGCGAGGCCCGACACGGGCACCTGTGTTCCCAGGATCAGGACGCCCAGCGCCGCCGCCGTTGCGACGGCCGGAACGACCAGGGACCACGCTCCCTTGAGCCCGCGACTGGGCGCGCCGGCGGAGTGCGTCGAGCCGTCGACCCAGGTCGCCACGAAGGCCAGGCCCAGCAGCCTTCCCGCGTCCAAAGTCGTGCCCAGCGCGTTGCCACTGCCGAAGTCCATCAGCGCGAAGGCGATATCGGCCGCCGCAAAGACGAGGAGACCGCAGATGAGCAGCACCCAGCCGCGTCCGAGCTGCAGCCCGGGGGCGACGGCCACTCCGACCGCGGCCGTCACGAGTATGAGATCCAACAGCGGGTAGGCGACGCCGACCACGGCGGCACCCCACGAACCCCCGGGGGCGGAAGTCAGAATCGGGCTGAGCAACACCGCCAGGACCGCGGCCGCAGCGACGGATCCGATCGCGCTGTCCAGCAGCACCGAGGAGGCCAACCCCTGCAGTTGACGGTGTACCAACGCGGCCAGGGCGGCCAGCATCAGCACGTAGAAGAGGAGATAACCGATGTCGGCGGCCGACGGGAACGGCAGGTCCGTCCCGCTGGTGGTCGCCGCAACGTAGTAGCTGTCCCCGAGCGCGAACATCGTCACGGCGGTTGCCGCCAGCGACACCTGAACGCTTCGGAACCGGACGCGGGACGCGGCCACCCAGCAGACGGCGACCGGGACCCAGTCGCAGAGCATCGACAACCAGTCGTGCGCCGGCGAGTTCGACTCGCCACCGGGAACCAGGAGTCCGACGGTGAGGATGCCGAGCGCGACCCACAGCGCCCACAGCGGCCAGGCACCGGTTCTGCCGCCGAGGCCGCCGGAACGCCGCGCGACCTGCCTGGTTGAATGCACAAAACCCCCCGATTAGCGGACGATTTCACGGTATCTCAGCGGGGGGCGTCTTGCCCAGCATCCGTCGCCGCTCGGGCTAACCCAGTCCGGGTGGCACCCCAACGGTGGTGTGCCGGCCGGCTGAGGGGCGTTGCCGAGGTGCCGGCGCCTGTTCGCCTGGGTAGCGCAGCCCGATCTGGTCGCGCACGGCGTCGAGCGTCTCCATGATGGCCACGAGCTCCTCGGTCGGGAGGATGTCGCTCGAGGTCTTACCGGCGCGGATGACGTTCTCCATTTCGGTCGCCTGGTAGTGCATGCCGCGGCCGGTGACCTCGGCCGTGAAGCTCTCGACGAGTTCGTTGTCGCTGCTGCGCAGATGGAACGTCGTGGGCGCGTACCAGACGTGGTCGATGTCGATCCGCCCGTCGGTGCCGAGGATCGTGGCCGTGTTCGGCCCCTTCGTGTCGCTGGCGGAGAGCGTGGTGGCGATCTGCCCGCCGGGGTAGCGGAAGATCGTCGCGACCTGGGCGTCGGCGCCGGTGTCCTTGAAGGATGCGCTGGCCAGGATCGTTTCCGGCCGCCCGAACAGGTTCGACGCGAACGACAGAGGGTAAATGGCCAGGTCGAGCAGCGCGCCGCCGCCGAGCGCCAGGTCGTTCAGGCGGTGGGTCGGGTCGTCGGGGAGGTCCTGCGTGTGGTCGGCGATCAGGGTGTGCACCTCGCCGAGCGTGCCGGCGGCGATGATCTCGCGGATGCGCGCCATGTGCGGCAGGAACCGGGTCCACATCCCTTCCATCACGAGCAGTCCCTTGCTCGCGGCGAGGTCGACGATCTCCCGCGCCTCGCGGCCGTTCATGGCGAAGGGCTTCTCGATCAGCACGTGCTTGCCCGCGTTCAGCGCGAGTGTGGCGTTGGCGGCGTGGAACGGATGCGGGGTCGACACGTAGACGATGTCGACATCCGGATCCGCGACCAGTGCTTCGTAGCTCGCGTGCGCGGTTGGGATGCCGAACTCGGCCGCGAACGCATCGGCGGACTCCTGCGAGCGGGAGCCGACGGCTTGCACGGTGAAGCCGTTCAGCACCAGGTCATCGGTGAACATGTGGGCGATTCCGCCCGTGGCCAGGATCCCCCAGCGAAGCGTGTCGGTCATGCCCCCAGCCTACCGATCGCAGGAACCCCGACCCCGACACTGTCGGCGGGGAGGGCGTCGGCGTACGCTGAAAGCGCAGACCCGAGGAGCACACCATGGCGTACACGGTTGAGTCCCGTGACCTCTATGAGCTGTCCACTGCCGTGATCAAGGCGCGGCTTCCGATCGACCAGGTTTCGACGTGGTTGCCTTGGGCATTCAAGAAGGTCTTCGCGGAACTGGCACGGCAGGGGATCAAGCCGGCCGGTCAGCCGTTCGCCCGGTACGCGATGCATCCCGACGTATTCGACGTCGAGGCCGGGGTGCCGGTGACGAGACCGGTGAGGCCCTGGGGACAGGTCCTGTCGGGAACCCTGCCGGCCGGTCCGGCTGTCGTCACCACGCACATCGGCCCCTACGAGGGACTCAGCGAGGCCGTCGCCGCGCTGGATGACTGGATCGCCGAGCACGATGCCGAACCCGCCGGAGCGCACTGGGAAATCTACTTCAGCGATCCGGTAACGGAGCCCGACCCGGCCACCTGGCGCACGGACGTCTTCATGCCCTGGGCCCGCATATCAGACGCGGACTGATGAGAGTGAAAATGGCCACCAACCCGATGGGGTTAGTGGCCAGTGTTTCAGCGGGGCCGCCTATCAGAATCGAACTGATGACCTATTCATTACGAGTGAATCGCTCTACCGACTGAGCTAAGGCGGCGTGACGTCCGATTTCCCCGTTAAGAGAAGGTCGGTGACACAGCATCAAAGCTTAGCCGGTCGGACGGGTGATGTTGTACAACTCCGCGAAGGATGCGGCCAGTCGCTCGGAAAGCGGCTCGACCCCTTCGGCCTCCGCCCAGCATCGCCAGGCGTGGCGCATGGCCGCCACGGCCACCAGGGTGAACAGCAGTGCGCGCTGGTTGAGCGCGACCGGGTCGTTGGCGAGCTCCGGATGGTCGGTCGTGAAACGCCGTTCGACGATGCACTGGAGGCGGCTCTCGAAGTCGCGCAGCGTGGTCATCCGCAGGCCGAACAGGTAGGCGTTGTCCTTGAGCACGGTGCGCCGCAGTTGGTGGATCTCGCGGTCGTCCTCTGCGCGTTGCAGGCTTGTGGTGAGCAGAACCGCAAGCTGGGACAGGATGTTCCCCTCGGGTCCGCCGTGCACGAAGGCCACAATGTCTTCATCGGAGTCGGGCGCCAGGTTGGGCGTGTCGCCGACCAGCGCTGCGTCCTTCGACGGGAAGTAGTTGAAGAACGTGCGCGGCGAAATCCCGGCGACGCGGCTGACGTCTTCGACGGTGACCTTGTCGATCCCGCGCTCGCGGGCGAGGTTCAGCACCGCGAGTTCAATGGCGCGTCGGGTGGCGAGCCGTTTCCGCTCGCGCCAGCCCGGCTCTTCCTGTTCCAACGACATGGTTCAATCCTTGCACAGCGCGCAAACCCGTGAGCGGATGCCGCGGCATCCGCTGCCCGCGCCGGTCAGTACGGCTCGTCAGCACTTCGGATCGGAGGCCGGCACCGTTCCGTTGATCAGGTAGTTGTCGACGGCGTTGTTCACGCAGGCATTGGACTTGTTGTACGCGGTATGGCCTTCGCCCTTGTAGGTGACGAGGTGGCCGCTGTCGAGCTGTTTGGCGAGGCTCTGCGCCCAGACGTAGGGCGTGGCCGGGTCGTTGGTCGTGCCGATGACGAGGATCGGCCCCGCGCCCGGAGCGTGGATCTGGCTGCGTTTGCCGGTGAACTTATACGGCCAGTTGGCGCAGCCGATGTCGCCGAAGGTCATGTATCTGCCGATGGTCGGGGCCTCAGCCTCGATCTGCTTGGCCTGGGCACGCATCGCGGCCGGGTCGTCGTTGTAGCTGTAGTCGACGCAGTTGACGCCCATGAACGCCTCGGTCGAATTGTCGGAGTAGGTGCCGTCCTTGGTGCGCCCGTTGTACTGGTCGGCGAACTGGAAGGCATAGTCGGCATTGCCGCGCATCACGCTGGTGAACATATCGCTGAGGTACTTCCACGCCGTCGCCTGGTACAGCGGGAAAATGATCGCTGTAAGCAGGGAACTCGAGCCCAGTTCGCGGCCGTCGGTGGCCTGGATCGGACTCACGTCGACCGAGGCGAGCAACGCCCGGATGGTGGCCATCGCCTGGTCGACGGTGCCCTTGAACGGGCACGTCGAGGAGGTCAGGCAGTCGGCCAGGTAGGCCCGCAGCGCGCTTTCGAAGCCCTTCGCCTGCACGCGGGTGACGTCGAAGTTGCTCGTCGCGGGGTCGAGGGCTCCGTCGAGTGCGACGTGGCCCACCTTGCCGGGGAACAGTTCCGCGTAGGTGGCGCCGAGGAAGGTGCCGTACGAGTAGCCCAGATAGTTGAGCTTCGTGTCGCCGAGCACGGCGCGGAGCAGGTCGAGGTCGCGGGCTGCGCTTTCCGTGTCGACGTGGCCGAGCAGCGCGCCGGTGTTCTTGTCGCAGGACGCGCCGAAGTCGGCGGAGGACTTTTCGAGTTCCTTGATCCAGGCATCCGTGCCGCGCTGCGCCTTCGTCAGGCCGTAGAGGTACTCATCCATCTGGGCGGGTTTGTAGCATTTGACCGCGGTGGAGCGCCCGACTCCGCGCGGGTCGAAGCCCACGATGTCGAAGCTCGCCTGGAGTTTCTTGTCGGTCGCGTAGTCGAGGGAGTCCTTGACGAAGTCGTAGCCTGAGCCGCCCGGACCGCCCGGGTTGATCAGCAGGGAGCCGATTCGGTGGCCGCCGGTGGCGCGATGCCGCACCAGCGCCAGGTCGATCATTCCGGCGGCAGGGTTGCCCCAGTCGAGCGGCGCCGTCGCCGTCGTGCACTGCATGCTGGAGCCGCAGTCTTTCCACTGCAGCACCTGGCCGTAGAACGGGTCGAGGCCTGCGGCGACTGTTTCCTTGGTCGGGGTGGACGTGGTCTGAGCCTGCGGGGGCAGGAAGTAGGGCACGCATCCGCTCAGGCCAAGCGTGAACGCGAGCGCGGCCGCGATGGCGCCGCTCGCCCTCATCCGGGTTCGTCTGGTCACGATTCCTCTTCCCTGGGGCGCATCCGTGGCGTCATTGCCGGCGAATTGCACTCACCAGCATTGCCTCGAGGGCAAGCGCCGGTGACACGTTCGATTCGATTCTCTGTCTGGCGAGCGCGATGGCATCCATTGTCGCCAGTGTTGCTGCGGGGCTGCTGGATACCGCGGCCGCGCGCAACTCCGCGAGGAGTTCGCGGTTGATCACGCTCGCCTCCCTGCCCAACTGCACCATCATCACGTCGCGGTACAGCGAAGACAAGTCGACCAGGATGCGGTCGATGCCGTCGCGGAGGCTCCGGGTGGCCCGCCGTTTCTGGTCGTCTTCGAGCGCCTTCAGCTGGCTGCGCAACGCGGGCGGGACCGACTGTCCCGGTTCGACCCCGAGCGAACGCAGCACGCCCTCGCGTTCCTCGGCGTCGCGCTCCTCGGTGATGGCCTTGGCGTCGTCGCCGGCGATGGCGAGCAGCCGGGCGGCGGCGTTGACGGCCGTTGAGACCCCGCGGATGCCGAGGGCCGTGCGCAGCGTTTCCTCGCGCCTGGCGCGCGCCTCGGAGTTGGTGGCGAGGCGGTGGGCCATGCCGATGTGGCTCTGCGCCTCGCGGGCGGCGCGTTCGGCGGTGGCCACGTCGACCCCGTCGCGCTTGATGAGCAGGTCGGCGACGTCTTCGACGCTGGGTACGCGCAGGCGCACGGTGCGCACGCGGGAGCGGATCGTGGGCAGCAGGTCGGCTTCGCTCGGCGCGCAGAGGATCCACACCGTGCGCTCCGGCGGCTCCTCGAGGGCCTTAAGCAGCACGTTGGAGGTGCGCTCGACCATGCGGTCGGCGTCTTCGACGACGATGACCCGGTAGCGGCCGACCGACGGCGAGTACTGGGAGCGGGCGACGGCCTCCTTGACGGTGTCCATCTTGATGATGACGCCCTCGGTGGTGAGCACGGTCAGGTCGGGATGGGTGCGCGCCGAGACCTGACGGAGTGCGGCCTCGTCGCCCTCCGGCGTACCGGGGCTGAGCAGGGCGGCCGCGAAGGCGTAG
Organism: Microbacteriaceae bacterium; assembly: GCA_036723055.1. GTDB lineage: Bacteria > Actinomycetota > Actinomycetes > Actinomycetales > Microbacteriaceae > Cryobacterium. The sequence continues at coordinate 21,854 of DAIMHX010000030.1, read as the reverse complement.
GCGAGGTTGGAGCGTCCGGAGCCGGGCGGGCCGGTAATCAGCCAGGAGTGCGTCATCGAGCTGGCCGCGGTGCTCCCGGAGGTCGAGCCTGTGGAGATCCCAGAGATCGAGCCTGTCGAGCCTGTTCCGGAGATCGTGCCTGTCGCGCCTGTCGGGCCTGTCGCGCCTGTTCCGGAGATCGTGCCTGTCGCGCCGGTCCCGTACGTCGAGCCGGTCGAGACCCCGTCGGGCCGCTCGGCGGCCGCCCGGAAGATGGCGATAGCATCCGCCTGTCCCGTCAGGTCGTCCCACACTGCCATAACCCAAGGCTACCCTCCACCGCCGACAGTGGGCTCCGCCCCTGTGCCTGTCCTTTTAGCCCGCCCGTTTGCCGCCTCATTGCCCGCGAGTGAGCAGTTTCGGCGGTTCCCGGGCATCCGGAACCGCCAAAACTGCTCACTCGCGGAACAGGCAATGGCTGGGGAGGTCGCAGGAGCGTCCGACCGCAATCGCCCGGCATCCGCCAGCCGACACCCGCGCAAGCGCTGGGCCACGCCAGCGAAAACAGGAAGAATTGCACGTCGGTCAACGGAAACCGGAAGAATTGCCGGTTCAAACGCGCCGCTTCCTGTATTCGCGACAGCGCGGGCGCGGCCCGACACCGTGCCGGCACCCAGCAACGTCGTGGCGGGGCCCGAGAGGCGGGGCTAGGGCGGGGCCAGAGCAGGGAACAGAG
>DAIMHX010000030.1:18182-21039 GCA_036723055.1 Microbacteriaceae bacterium | reverse complement strand
CAGAGCAGGGAACAGAGACATGATCAGGCAATGGCAGAGCGGCCTCCGACGGTGACGTCGAAGGCCGCTCTGCGGATGCTGCTGGTGCGTTAAGGGATCGTCACCGTCGACACGGAGTACTTGGTGACCGTCGCGTAGCCACCCTTGGAGCCGATCACGCGTAACTTGATCGTGTCGTAGCGGTCGGCGGAGACCAGTTTGTAGGTCTTCCCCGTCGCGCCCGAGATGGCAACGCCAGAGCGGTACCACTGGTACTTGAGCGTCACAGTGCCCGGACCCCAGACTCCGGGGTTTGCGGTCAACGTATACCCAGACTTCTTCGTGCCGGTGATCGTCGGTGTGGTCGAGCTCAGGCTGCCCAGGGCAACCGCGACCGTGGCGACCGAGGCGCTGGTGGCGGTCGCGTACCCGGTTTTGGACCCGGTGACCTTCACGACCATGGTCTGGCGCGCATCCGCTGGGACGAGCGTGTAGGTCGCCGCCGTGGCTCCCGTGATCGCGACGCCCGAGCGGTACCACTTGTACTTGAGCGTCACCGGGGCGGGGCCCCAGGTGCCGGCGGTCGCGGTCAGCGTGGAGCCGACCTTCACGACCCCGGAGATCGTCGGGGGAACCCTGGTCAGGGTTCCCTTGGCAACCACGGTCAGGTTGGACGACATCGCGTCAGCGCTGTTGGAACCCTCCTGGGAGCCGGTGACCATGACGTTGACCTCGGCTCCCTGGTCGGCCGGGACAAGCGTGTAGGTTGCACCGGTCGCGCCCTCAATGGGACTGTCATTGCGCATCCACTGATAGGTGAACGTGACGCCGCTCGCCCAGGTGCCGTTCTGCGCGGTGAGCGTCGAACCCACCGCGTGGCGGCCCGTTGTGGTGGGATCGTCTGCGACGAGGTACGGGAGGTCAGAGTAGGGGTCGAGCATCGCGTCGATGCCGGGAACGGCCGCAGCGGCCCCCACTTCGACCCTCGTCGCGGAGGCGAAGTTGGCGACGTTGTCGTAATACTCGGGGGCGAAGTTGCCGGTCCCGTCAATGAAGGCCACCGTGTAGGTGCCTGCTGCGAGGCCGTCCAGGACGTAACGTCCGCTCGCGTCGGTGAAGGCGAAGGCGGCCAGGTCCCACTCGTCGCCATTGAGGGCGAACGCGCCGGCCAGGCCATCCAGCGCGCCGCCAGGGGTCGTCAGGGTGCCGCCGACGGTGCTCCCCGGCTGCAATGTCTTGTTCAGGACCGTCACGCCCGTGGCGCCAACCGTGATGCGCTTCTCGAAGCCGGCGAAGTGGGGCCGCGCGTCTGAGAAGTCCATGAACGAGATGAGATAGGTTCCGGCATCGAGACCGTCGAGCACGTAGTGGCCGGAGGCATCGGTGTCCGCCGAGAAGAAGCTGAAGCCGGCGCCCTCTGCGAAGACAACGATGTCCCCGAGCGGAACGAGACCGGTCCCCGAGACGCCTGTGACCGTGCCCGAAATGCTCGGAAGAGCCGATGCAACGACTGTGGATTGCGTGACGAGCCCCGCCGACGACGAAGTGCCCGAAATGGTCGGAAGCGCCGTTGCACCGAGTGTGGATTTCGTGACGAACCGCGCCGACAACGCTGCGATCGCTGCGGTCGGCACGGCCGGCCCGGTAGCAGGGCCGACCGCAGGGCCAACCGCAGCGATCGCAGCGCCGACCGCGTTGGCCGGTGCTGCGCCGGCAAGCGCCCCCAGCGTGAGTGCAGCAGAAATGGTCAGGGCGGCTGCGAAGCCGCGTTTCCTGATGCGAAGCATGTTCCCCATGGTGACCTTTGATCGGTTCCGGCGCCTCGACCGGCGCGGATGCCGCACGTAGGCGCGGAGGTCTCCCCCCCGTGTGAACACTATTGGTACTCGGTACCGTCGATCCACGCGCGAGGACACCCAGAGATGGGGCCCCCCTAATGGTTGGCACCTGTTCAGGTGGCATCGCTGCGGCTAGCGACCACGCACTTGTCGGGCCCAAACCGCGCTCAGAACCCCGACAAGGGCACGCTCGGCGAAGGGGTGTCGGGCTAGAGCAGGGAGGCGACGCGGGCGCGGATGACGTCGGCGATAGCGTCGACGGAGTCGGCTGCGTCGACCACGAGGAAGCGCTCCGGCTCGTCCGCGGCGAGCCCGAGGAACGCGGCGCGCACCCGGGCGTGGAACTCGTTCTTCTCCGCCTCGAGCCGGTCGAACCGCTTGTTCGCGGCATCCAGCCGGCCCCTGGCCACGGTCTCGTCCAGGTCGAGCAGGATCGTCAGGTCCGGCAGCAGCCCCTCCGCCGCCCAGAGCGACAGGTCGCGCACCTCCCGCGCACCGAGCACCCGCCCGGCACCCTGGTAGGCGACGGATGAGTCGAGGTAGCGATCCTGGACAACGATTTCGCCGCGCGCCAGGGCCGGTCGCACCTTCGTGGCGATGTGGTGCGCGCGGTCGGCCGCGTAGAGCAGCGCCTCCGCGCGCGGGTCGATGTCGCCGCGGTGGTGCAGCACGATCTCGCGGATCTCGAGGCCGACATCCGTTCCGCCCGGCTCCCGGGTGCGCAGGACCGTGCGGCCCTGCTCCTCGAGCCAGTCGGTCAGCAGACGGGCCTGGGTCGATTTGCCAGAGCCGTCGCCCCCCTCGAGCGTGATGAAGAGACCGGTCACGAGGTCGAGGATGCCTGGGCCTTCGCGGCCGCGTTGGCCGCCCGGGTCGCCGCGGCCTTCGCTGCAGTCGCCGCCTTCTGGGCAGGGGTGGCCGCCTTGCGCACGGTCGTGGTGGCGCCCGACACGGTCAGCTTCTTCGCGACAGCCTTCTTAGTCGTCGCCTTTTTCGCCGCCGGCTTCTTGGCCGGGGCCTTCTTCACGGCCGTCTTCTTC
>DAIMHX010000030.1:13809-18082 GCA_036723055.1 Microbacteriaceae bacterium | reverse complement strand
CGGCCGTCTTCTTCACGGCCGGTCCCTTGGCCCGCTTGTCGGCGAGCAGTTGAACGGCGCGTTCGAAGTCGACCTCTTCGATGCTTTCGGCCTTCGGGATGGTCGCGTTCGTGGTGCCGTCGGTCACGTACGCGCCGAAGCGGCCGTCCTTGATCTTGATCGCCTTGCCGCTCTCCGGGTCGGGCGTCTCGAATTCCTTGAGCGCACTCGACGCGCCCCGTTCGCCGTACTTCGGCTGCGCGTAGAGTTCGAGCGCGCCAGCCAGGTCGATCTCGAAGATCTGGTCTTCGCCGCCGGGCAGCGACCGGGTGTCGACGCCCTTCTTGAGGTAGGCGCCGAACCGGCCGTTCTGCACCGTGATCTCGGCTCCCGATTCCGGGTCGATTCCCACGACGCGGGGCAGGTCGAGCAGGCGAAGCGCGGTGTCCAGGTCGATCGCGGCGATGTCCATCGATTTGAACAGCGACGCCGTGCGCGGCTTGGCGACGGCGGCCTTCTTGGCCGGCGCCTTCTTCTTCGCCGCGGCCTTCTTCGGGGCAGCCTCGGTCACCTCGCCCGTGGCGGCGTCAACGGTCTCGGCCGGCTGGGCCAGCGCGGCCTCGACCACTGCCTCCGGCTCCGGCTCGAGCTCGGTGACGTACGGCCCGAACCGGCCGTCCTTGGCGACGATGGTTTTGCCGTTCTCCGGGTTCACGCCGATCACGCGGTCGGTGATGACCGGCGCGTTCATGAGCTCACGGGCCTTCGCCGGAGTGAGTTCGTCGGGCGCGAGGTCCGGCGGAATGTTCACGCGGCGCGGCGGGGCATCCGGGTCGGCGTCGGGGTCGACGACCTCGAGATAGGGGCCGTACTTGCCGATGCGGAGGGTGATCTCGTCGTCGATGGGCAGCGAGTTGATGCTCTTCGCGTCGATCTCACCGAGGTTGTCGATGACCTGGCGAAGCCCGCGGTGCTTGTCTGAACCGAAGTAGAAGCTGGTCAGCCAGTCGACCCGGTCCGCTTTGCCGTCGGCGATGCGGTCGAGGTCGTCCTCCATTTCGGCGGTGAAGTCGTATTCGACGAGGTCGCCGAAGTAGTCCTCGAGCAGGCGCACCACCGAGAAGGCGATCCAGTTCGGAACGAGCGACTGACCGCGGGGCGTGACGTAGCCACGCTCCGTGATCGTGGAGATGATCGACGCGTAGGTCGAGGGGCGGCCGATGCCGAGCTCCTCGAGCTTCTTGACCAGGCTGGCCTCGGTGTACCGGGCGGCCGGGGTGGTTTCGTGCCCCTTGGCCTCGACCTCGACGAGGTTCAGCACCTGGCCCTCTTCCAGCGGCGGAAGCTTCGACTCGGTCGGGTCGGTGGGCGCGTTGCGCTCCTCGTCGTGCCCTTCCTCGTAGGCGAGCATGAAACCGCGGAAGGTGATGACGGTGCCGCTGGCCGAGAACTCGGCGAGCACGCCGGAGGCCGACGGATGCGTGGAGGGGCCGGTGGGGCCGGCCGCGATGGTGACCGACGCGGTCGAGCCCGTCGCATCCGCCATCTGCGAGGCGACGGTGCGCTTCCAGATCAGGTCGTAGAGCTTGAAGTCGCTGCCGCGGAGCGTCGAGGAGAGCGACGCCGGGGTGCGGAAGGTGTCGCCCGAGGGGCGGATCGCCTCGTGCGCCTCCTGCGCGTTCTTGCTCTTGCCCTTGTACAGGCGGGGCTGGTCCGGCACGGTTTCCGGGCCGTAGAGAGCGGATGCCTGGGTGCGGGCTGCGGTGAGCGCCTGCTGCGACAGCGACGGGGAGTCGGTTCGCATGTAGGTGATGTAACCGTTTTCGTAGAGCGACTGGGCGACGCTCATGGTCTGCCGGGCGGTGAAGCGGAGCTTGCGGGCCGCTTCCTGCTGCAGGGTCGAGGTGGTGAACGGTGCGGCGGGGCTGCGGCGGTACGGCTTGGAGGCCACCTTCGTGACGGTGACCGGAACGTTCGGCTGCTTGAGGGCCTCGGTGAGGGCGAGGGCGGATGCCTCGTCGAGGGTCGCCGCCTTCACGGCGGGCTTGAGCTTGCCGGAGTCGTCGAAGTCGCTGCCGGTGGCGATGCGCTCGCCGTCCAGGCGCACGAGCTTGGCCTGGAATCCGGAGTCGGCGGCGGCTGCGGCCGGGGCGAGCTGGGCGATCAGGTCCCAGTAGCTGGCTGACACGAACGCCAGGCGTTCGCGTTCGCGCTCGACGACGAGTCGGGTCGCGGCGGACTGCACGCGTCCGGCGGAGAGCCCGGGGCCCACCTTGCGCCAGAGCACGGGAGAAATCTCGTAGCCGTAGAGGCGGTCGAGGATACGGCGGGTTTCCTGGGCGTCGACGAGGGCGGTGTCGAGGTCGCGGGTGTTGTCGACCGCCTGGAGGATCGCATCCTTCGTGATCTCGTGGAACACCATGCGCTTGACCGGCACCTTGGGCTGGAGCACCTGCAGGAGGTGCCACGCGATGGCCTCTCCTTCGCGGTCCTCATCAGTTGCGAGGAGGAGTTCGTCGGCGTTCTTCATCGCGCGCTTGAGGTCGGCGACGGTTTTCTTTTTCGCGTCGGACACCACGTAGTAGGGCTCGAAGCCGTTTTCAACGTCGACCGAGAACTTGCCGAGGGAGCCCTTTTTCAGCTCCGGCGGAAGGTTCTTGGGTTCGACCAGGTCTCGGATGTGACCGACCGAGGAAAGTACCTCGTAGCCGTCGCCCAGATACTGGGCGATCGACTTCATCTTGGTCGGCGACTCAACAATGACCAGCTTCTTAGTGCCTGGCACCAGACTCCTCTTATATGTCGTTCTTATAGCTCGTGGCCAAAGTGATCGGCCAAGGCACACCATACACACACGAATGGAGTGCCCACCTAATCGGATAACGCGGAGACCTTGCCAGTTGGCCGCGCACGAGGACAATGGAGGCATGGCTACAGGAACAACGGGCACGTACACCGCGAAGCTGACGGACGGCCCCCTCGAAGGCAAGACGATCACCACGGAGTTCCTCGAAACCGGTGACCCGCAACCGCGGATTGAAATCCCCGCCGAGGGGAAGCGCTACCTCTACGCTCGCGGCGCCGGTCTCGAATACGGTTCGTCCGAGTTCCCCGAGCGCCCCACCGCGGTCGACTACCGCTATCTGGAAGCCCTCTTCGACTGAAGTTCCCGCGACTGAAGTTCCCGCGGCGGTCCGGCCCTCGCCCGTGAGGCGAGGTCGAAGCCGATGAACGCGCGCGCCACGGTGACGGATGCGATGAGGCCGTCGACCGCGCAGGAGACGACGGATGCCCCGTTGAGCGCCGCTGCCGTCGCGGCCGCCTCGCAGGGCACACCGGCCACCGCGCCCGAGGCCGTGTCGGCGGCGGCGAGCGCTGCGGCGTCCGCGGCGCTCTGAACGGACTGGGAGACGGCGAACGCCGCGAGCAGTGGCACGAACAGGACCGTCGCCGCCAGGGTCGTGCCGATCACCGCCACGCCGAGGACCGATCCTGACCCTCGTTCCGACCTGACCGCGCGTCTGGCCGCCGTTCGGAGCGCCGATCGGAGCGCCGTTCGGAGCGCCGACGCGATCCTGAGGGGTCGCATATCGACCTTCATTCGGGCTGGGAAGGTCGATTTGCGACCCCTCACGGACGGCGCCCCAATCGTCGACCCGATCACCGAGGGTTGTGCAGCCGCGGCCGGCATCAGAGGCCTCCGGCGAGCGCGCAGGAGCGGGCCGAAACGGTCAGGCCGACCGAGGCGAACGGGCCGAATCCGCTCGGTGCGCTGAGGAGCGCGCAGACGAATTCGCCGTGCCGCTCCGACCCGAACGAGGCCCCGCCCACGGCACGGTGCACGAGCGCGGCGGCGCGACCCGCGTCGTCGCCGCGGGCGAGGGACCGGGCGGCGTCGGCCGCGGCATCCGTCAAGCGCACCTGCTGGCCGACCACCTGCACGGCGCCGAGGCAGCAGGCGAGGATGAGCATCACGGCGGGGATGACGGCGGCGAACTCGGCAGTGACGCTGCCCGCGTCCCGGCGCCGGTCACCCCACGGTGAGCGCACTGCGCACCAGGTCGGTCAGCATGCTGCGCACCGCGTCGCCGCGCAGAATCACGATGAGCAGCCCGGCGAATCCGACTGCCGCCATCGTGGCCACCACGTATTCGGCCGTCGCCGCACCTGCATCCTCGCGCAGCCGCCGCAGGGTTTGCAGCGGTGTCGACTGCCCGCTCCCGCCGCAGGCGCCGCAGTCGCAGGCGCAGGCGCAGGCGCAGGCGCAGTAGTCGCAGGCGCAGGCGCAGGCGCA
>DAIMHX010000030.1:0-13709 GCA_036723055.1 Microbacteriaceae bacterium | reverse complement strand
CGCAGGCGCAGGCGCAGGCGCAGGCGCAGTAGTCGCAGGCGCAGGCGCAGGCGCAGGTGCAGGCGCAGGCGCCGCAGTCGCCGCCGCTGCAGCCGCCGCCGCCGCTGCAGCCGCCGCCGCCGCCGCAGTCGCAGTCGCTGAGGGGTCGCATATCGACCTTCCCGGGCCGCCTGAAGGTCGATATGCGACCCCTCACGATTCGAGCGGCGGTGGCCTGGTCGCCGCTCATCCGTTGGTTGCTCATCTGTTCGTCTCCTTTTCGCGTCCTGCGACGCTGTGTGGACGGCCCGAGTGAAACCAGCCTGCGACTCCCGGCCCCAGGCCGCAGGCGCATCGGCCGATCGGTGGGAAACCTCAGAAAGTCGAGAGGGTGGATGACAAGACGGTGAGCAGCAGCGGGACCACGCCGACAAGCATGAACGCGGGCAGCACGCACACGCCGAGCGGGATCATCAGCGTCACCGCGAGCGCGGCCGCCCGGCGCTGACCTTCGCTTCTGGCATCCCGGCGCAACTGGTCGGCCTCACTGCGCAGCAGTTCCGCAGCAGGGACACCGGCGCGGCCCGCCAGGTCGAGCACCCGCGTGATGGCGGCATCAGAATCCGACCCGGCGGCCGCAGTTCGGACGGTCCCGGACCGCTTCGCCTGATCTGACCGTTCCGCACCGTCCGACCGGTCGAGCCCGAACCGCTCGACCGTCGACCGCACGAGCGCGCGGGCGCGGTCGACCGACCCGCCGCCGGACATGCCGATCGCGGTGAGGTCGAGCTGCAGCCCCGGCGTGGGATCCCGCGCCCTGGCCGAGCGCACGAGCCGGCGGTTCCACCGTGCGCCGGCGAACATCAGCCCCGCACCGGCCAGCAGGCAGAGCACACCCGGCACGGTGAGGAACAGCGTGCGCAGCGTATTGAAGCCCATCAGACTCCCGAACAGGATGCCGACGAACGGCAGCACCATCACCATCCGCGCCGTGGCGCTCGGGCCGGCGAGCGCCACGGCGAGGTCCCTGTGCACCTGGCCCTGTTCCCGGAAGGATTCCGCGAGCTCGCGCAGGCACGCGGCCAGCGGCGCCCCGGCCCGCGTCGCCACATCCCACGCCGCGGCCAGGCCCAGCCAGGCGTCGCCGACCTGCCCGCCGAGCTGCCGCGCTTCGGTCGCGACGGCGTCGGCGATGCTGTCGCCGCGGCTGCCGGCGGCGGCCGCGGCCCGGACGATGCGGGTCGCGGGAGTGTCACCGGTGCGGCCGGGGGCAGGCGGGCGCACCGGCAACCGAGCAGGCGGCCGACCTGGCCGGTGCGCGGGCGACGGGACGCCCACCGGCCCGGCCGGCGTCACGCCCGGCAGATCGACCGGAAGGTCGGCCGGCAGGTCGGCCGGAAGGTCGGCCGGCAGATCGGCCGGCAGCAGGTACCCCCACGCCGAGACCGGCGAGACACCGGCGGAGAGGAGCACCGCGAGGCGCTGCGTGACCTGGGCCACCTCCTCGATCGGCGGCTCCGACTCCCGGCCGCGTTTCATGCCGCCTCCATCGAAAGTCGGTCCCGGGAATCGAGCACGAAGCGTCCGACCTGGGCGAGCCGTCGCATCCCGCCGCGGCGTTCGAGGTGCAGCACGAGTCCGATCGCGCTGATCGTCTGCCGGGCGACCGCCTCCTGGCTCATCCCGGCGAGCGCGCCGAGGGCTTCGAGCCGGGCCGGGACGTCGCGCAACGAGTTCGCGTGCAGCGTGCCCGCGCCGCCGTCGTGTCCGGTGTTCAGCGCCGCCAGCAGCTCCCGGATCTCCGCGCCCCGGCATTCGCCGAGCACGAGGCGGTCTGGGCGCATCCGCAGGGCCTCGCGCAGCAGGCTCTCCAGGCCGATCCGGCCGGCGCCTTCGAGGTTGGCCTGCCGCGATTCGAGCGCCACGACGTGCGGGTGCGCGATGCGCAGTTCCGCGACGTCTTCGATCGCCACGATCCGTTCGTTGGGCGCCGCCTCGCTAAGGAGCGCGGCGAGCAGGGTGGTCTTGCCGCTGCCGGCCGCGCCCGTGATCAGGAGATTCTCCCTGGCCAGCACGGCCGCGCGGAGTCGCGCGACCAGGGCGGATGCCTGCTCGCCGTCCCCGCACAGGCCGGCGTCGGCGAGCGCCGCGAGGCTCAGGCGCTCGGCGCGCGGCAGCCGGATCGAGAGCAGCGTGCCGGAGCTCGACACCGGCGGCAGCACCGCGTGCACGCGAATCCCGTCGGACAGGCGCACGTCCACGCACGGGCTGGCTTCGTCGATGTGCCGGCCGCCGAGCGCGATGAGCCGCACGGCCAAATCGCGCAGGCCGCGTTCGTCGCACTGCCAGCCGGACTCGTGCACGAGGCCGCGGCCGGCATCCAGCCAGAGCCCGGATTCGCCGTTGACGAAAAGATCCGTGACCAGGCCGGATGCCGCGTAGCCGGCGAGCGGGCCGAGCGCCGACACATCGGCGGCGACGGGAGCATCCCCGTACGGAGCATCCCCCGCTTGAGCCTCCGTGGCCGGGGCATCCACGGCAGGGGCATCCGCCCCGGCCCGCGCATGCCGCGGCGCGGCCGTCGACGCCCCGGCAGCCGACTCCGCAACAGCCGCAACAGCCGCAACAGCCGGCACGATGTACGACGGAACGGCGACGAACGGCTCAGGCATGGTCGTAAGTTACGCCGTGTTATGCACGCCTCCCCCGCAGGATTCCGCACGGTGGAAACCGGTCGAATTCGGCGGCTTGGGGAGGGGCTGCTCGAGCGCAGAACTCACGCGGAAAAAGGCGGCCGTTAAAAAGAGGGGGGCGGCACCTATTGGGGGGAACAGGTGCCGCCTCGGCAACGCGCTGATTGGGGGGAACCATGCGCGTCGCTGGTCAAAACTTTCGTTCAGACGAGACTTAGTCTACGCAGGATTCCTAGATTCGCAAGTCTTCTGTGTCCCCACAAATGAGGACACGATTCAACGCGCCGTCAGGGCCCCTTTTCGGGGGCAGAACGCGGTCGAAAAACTGCCGAATTCTGCGCTCGAACTGACCCCCGGACGCGGGGTATAGCCTGACGGGAACCACCGGCGACGATGCCGAGGGTCATGAGGGGTTCGAAAATGACCAGAGAATCAAACTTCGCAAACGACACACAGGGTTCCCCGACGGGGGGCGTGGCTCCCGCTGTCGCCGCTTCGTCCGGAGCGGGATTGGCCGATCCGGCCGCCCTGGGTCTCGGCGCCTTCGCGCTCACGACGTTCGTCCTCAGCTTCGCCAACGCCGGGCTGATGCCGGCGACCGTTGAGCCGGTCGTGTTCGGCCTGGCCCTCTTCTACGGCGGGATCGCGCAATTCGCGGCCGGAATGTGGGAGTTCGCCAAGGGCAACACGTTCGGGGCAACGGCCTTCACCTCCTTCGGCGCCTTCTGGCTGTCGTTCTGGTTCCTGGTGACCTCCACCGACCTGACCGCTGCCGGCGCCGACGCGGGGAAGGGCGTTGGCGTATGGCTGTTCGCCTGGGCGATCTTCTCGCTGTACATGACCTTCGCGGCCCGCCGCACGACCACAGCGGTCTTCCTGGTCTTCGTCGTTCTGACGGTGACGTTCTTCGCGCTGGCGATCGGCGACTACTTCGGCGTCGTCGGGTTCACACGGGTCGGCGGCTACCTCGGCATCATCACGGCGCTGCTCGCCTGGTACGCCTCGTTCGCAGTCGTGGCCAATTCCACCCACAAACGAATCCTGTTGCCCGTCGGCCCGCGCGACGCGCACTGACCTGACCCGACCATTCGCCTCTCAGGGGGCCCCCGCACGCGCGCGCTAAGGTGCTTCTCAGGCCTGACACGCGCCTCACGTAACGCATCGCAAGGGAGCGACACAGAACAATGAGCGTCCAGATCGATAACCTTCTCAACGAATCACGCCGATTCGCGCCCAGCCCCGAGTTCGCCGCGCAGGCCGTGGCGAAACCGGAGCTCTACACGGATGCCGCGGCCGACCGCCTCGGCTTCTGGGCCGATCAGGCCCGCGACCTCCTGCACTGGCACAAGCCGTTCACCAAGACCCTCGACTGGACGAACCCGCCGTTCGCCAAGTGGTTCGAAGACGGCGAGCTCAACGTCTCGTACAACTGCCTCGACCGGCACGTGCTCGCCGGCAACGGCGACCGCGTCGCGCTGCACTTCGAGGGCGAGCCGGGCGATTCGCGCAGCTTCACCTACGCGGAACTGACCGCCGAGGTCAAGCGCGCCGCCAATGTGCTCATCAAGCTCGGCGTGAACGCGGGCGACCGCGTCGCGATCTACCTGCCGATGATCCCCGAGGCCGTCATCGCGATGCTGGCCGTGGCCCGCATCGGCGCCGTGCACTCGGTCATCTTCGGCGGCTTCAGCCCGGAAAGCATCAGCGCGCGCATCGACGACGCGGATGCGGTGCTCGTGATCACGGCCGACGGCGGCCACCGCAAGGGCAGGATCTCCGCGCTCAAGCCGGCCGTCGACGAGGCCCTGGCCAGCGGCGAGACATTCGTTCGAAACGTACTCGTCGTCAAGCGCACCGGCCAGGACGTGGAGTGGACCGACCGCGACCTGTGGTGGCACGACGAGCTCGCATCCGTCGACGCCGAGCACGAGGCGCAGGCCTTCCCGGCCGAGAACCCGCTGTTCATCCTCTACACGTCCGGCACGACCGGCAAGCCCAAGGGCGTGCTGCACACGAGCGGCGGCTACCTCACCCAGTGCGCGTTCACGCACAAGAACGTGTTCGACCTGCACCCGGAGACGGATGTCTACTGGTGCACCGCCGACGTCGGCTGGATCACCGGCCACAGCTACGTCGTCTACGGCCCGCTCGCCAACGGCGCCACCCAGGTGCTCTACGAGGGCACCCCTGACACGCCGCACCCCGGCCGCTGGTGGGAGATCATCCAGAAGTACAAGGTCAGCATCCTGTACACGGCGCCCACCGCCATCCGCACGTTCATGAAGCTCGGCCGCCAGATCCCGCAGCAGTTCGACCTGACCAGCCTGCGCGTGCTCGGCTCGGTCGGCGAGCCCATCAACCCGGAGGCGTGGATGTGGTACCGCGAGGTCATCGGCCACGACCTCACGCCTGTGGTCGACACGTGGTGGCAGACCGAGACCGGCGCGATCATGATCTCGGCGCTCCCGGGGATCACGGAGACCAAGCCGGGCTCGGCGCAGGTGCCGGTCCCAGGCGTCTCGATCGACGTGCTCGACGACGACGGCAAGCACGTCGGCCACGGCAAAGGCGGCCTGCTCGTGGTCACCGAGCCGTGGCCCTCGATGCTGCGCGGGATCTGGGGCGACCCGGAGCGGTTCAAGGAAACCTACTGGGACAAGTTCGAGAACAAGTCGCTGTACTTCGCGGGAGACGGCGCCCGCCTCGACGACGACGGCGACATCTGGCTGCTCGGCCGGGTCGACGACGTGATGAACGTGTCGGGGCACCGGCTGTCCACCGCGGAGATCGAATCGTCGCTGGTCTCGCATCCGATGACGGCGGAGGCCGCCGTTGTCGGGGCCTCCGACGAGGTCACCGGCCAGGCCGTCGTCGCGTTCGTGATCATCAAGTTCAGCCACCTCGACGACAGCTCCCACGCGGACCTCGCCGCAACCCTGCGCGCGCATGTCTCCCAGCAGATCGGTGCGATCGCCCGCCCCAAGCACATCTTCATCGTGAAGGAGCTGCCGAAGACGCGATCGGGCAAGATCATGCGCCGACTGCTGCGGGATGTCGCGGAGGGCCGCGAAATCGGTGACGTGACCACGCTCGCCGACACCATGGTGATGCAGTCCATCAGCGACACGATGAAGTAGCGCCCCCGCGCATCCGCATCCGCATCCGGCCACGGCGCATCCAGCGCCATCGAATTCGACGGAGATTTTCGGGAAAACCGGGCACAGCGTCCCGTTTTCGCTCAAAAAGCCGAAAATCTCCGTCGAATTCGCAACGGGCGATCGAGTTAGGCGAACTCGACGACCAGCTCCACCTCGACGGGCGCGTCGAGCGGCAGCACGGCCACGCCGACGGCCGACCGGGCGTGCACGCCGATCGTGCCGAAGATCTCGCCGAGCACCTCTGACGCGCCGTTGATCACGCCGGGCTGGCCGGTGAACGACGGGTCGGATGCGACGAAACCGGTGACCTTGACGATCTGCGTGATCCGGTCGAGCGAGCCGATGACCGACTTGATCGCGGCGAGCCCGTTCAGCGCGGAGATCCGGGCGTAGTCGCGGGCGTCGGACGCCGGGATGAGCCCGTGGCCGTCGCCGACCTTGCCGGTGGCCGGCAAGGCGCCGGAAACCATCGGCAGCTGGCCGGCGGTGAACACGAGCGACCCGGAGACGATGGCCGGCACATAGGCGGCAACCGGCGGCACCACCGAGGGAAGGTCGATGCCCAGCTCGACCAGGCGTGCGTCAATCTGCGACATGGTTACTTTCCTTCCGACCCGGCGACCGGGCGCTTGAGGTAGGCGACAAGTCCGCCCTCCGGACCGGTGACGACCTGCACCAACTCCCAGCGCTCAGAGCCCCAGTTGTTCAAAATTGCGGCCGTGTTGTGAATCATCAACGGCGTCGTGAGGTATTCCCATGCGGGCATGTGGCATCCATTCAGGCGGTTTTTCAGTTTTGTCCCTTACGCTCAATTCTATGTCTGCCAAAAATCGAACGGTTAGTGGAGCGCTCGGCGGTTTCGTCGGTTTCATTGGCATGAGCCTCGTCGCCGGGGTTCTCGTCACCGCCGCCATCACGCCCGCAATCGCCGTTTCCGGCATGGCCGCAACGAACACGATCAACGTTTTCGAGAACCTGCCCGACTACCTGGCCATCGACCAGCTCGCGCAGAAGAGCAACATCTACGCCACCACCTCCACGGGCAAGCCCCGGCTGCTGGCGTCGTTCTACGACCAGAACCGGGTCGAAGTGGGCTGGGACAAGATCAGCAAGTTCGCGAAGGATGCCGCAGTCGCCGGCGAGGACCCCCGCTTCTACAAGCACGGCGGCATCGACATCCAGGGCACGATCCGTGCCACCGGGAATACGCTGCTCGGCGGCGGCACCCAGGGTGGGTCGTCGATCACCCAGCAGTACGTGAAGAACGTTCTCGTGCAGAAGTGCGAGGCGATCAACGACGAGAAGAAGCAGGCCGCCTGCTACAACCTGGCCACGAAGGCCACCCCCGACCGCAAGCTCAAGGAGATGCGGTTCGCGATCGGGGTGGAGAAGAAGTACTCGAAGGACGACATCCTTCGCCAGTACCTCAACATCACCGGCTTCGGCGGCACAATCTACGGCATCGAATCCGCCGCCAACTACTACTTCAACACGACCGCCGCGAATCTGACGGTGTCACAGGCGGCCAGCCTCCTGGCCATCGTGAACAACCCGTACAAGTTCCAGCTCGACCACCCCGAGAGCACGACCAACGGCAAGGCCAACGGCTACGCCGCCAACAAGGAGCGCCGCGACTACATCCTCGGCGCGATGCTCAAGTACAAGAAGATCACGCAGAAGGAATACGACACCGCCATCGCAGCCAAGATCGTGCCGACGATCACCGAGTCGAGCACCGGCTGCAAGACGGCCAAGGCCGATGCGTACTTCTGCGACCTCGTGACCAAGAAGCTCCTGCACGACCCCGTCTTCGGGCCGGACGCGGACACGCGCCTGTCCAACTTCCGTCGCGGCGGGTACAACGTCTTCACGACGCTCGACCTGGACCTGCAGAAGGCCGCCGTCACCACGATGAACAAGAACGTGCCGAAGGTGTGGGGCCAGGGCGATGTCGGGGGTGTCATCACGAGCGTCGAGGTCGGCACGGGCCGGGTGCTGGCGATGACCCAGAACAAGGACTACAGCCAGGACCCGAAGGTTCAGGCGACGGGCAAGAACTACACGGGCCTCAACTACAACACCGATTACACGGAGGGCGGCTCGCTCGGCTTCCAGCCTGGGTCGACATACAAGGTGTTCACCCTCGGGGAATGGCTGAAGGAAGGACACTCGCTCCAGGAGCGCGCGGACACCAGCTTCAAGACCGACTGGGGCACGTTCCAGGACAGCTGTCTGGGCCCGCAGGCCTACGGCGCAGGGTTCCAACCGAGGAACGACACGAACGACGAGAACGGCGCCCACTACTCGGCGCTGCAGTCGACGATCCAGTCCATCAACACGGGCTTCATCGGCATGGCTAAGAAACTGGACCTCTGCGGAATAGCCAAGACCGCGGGGCGCTTCAATGTGCACCGCGCCGACGGTAAGCCGCTCAAGCAGGGCGCCAGCTCCGTGATCGGCACCAACGAGATCGCGCCGCTGACAATGGCCGTCGCCTATGCCGGCATCGCCAACAAGGGCGTCACCTGCTCCCCCATCGTGATTGACAAGATCATCGGCCCGGGCGGCAAGAACATGCCCGTTCCGAAGTCGAAGTGCGACGCGGCCGTCGACCCTGAGATCGCCGCCGGCATGACGTACGCCATGCAGCGCGTGATGACCGAGGGCACCGCGCGGCAGTCAAATTACGCCACATCACCCAAGGTTCCGATGATCGGCAAGACCGGTACCACTGACGGCGCGAAAGACACCTGGATGAGTGGCGCGAGCACCAAGGTGGCGACCGTTGTCGGCGTTGTCAGTGTGACCGGCAACATCCCCCAGCGCATCCGGTTCTTCCCCAGCGGCCGGGTCTCCGATGCGCGGCACCGCATGTGGCCCGATGTGATGTCGGTTGCGAACGCCAAGTACGGTGGAGGCACCTTCCCCGACGCCTCCTCGAAGGCGATTTACGGCGTCCAGGTGACCGTGCCCGACCTGCGCGGCAAGTCGATGGCTGAGGCCAAATCGGTGCTCGAGGCCGCCGGCTTCGGCTTCATCGATGGCGGCCAGACCGACTCCCCGATGCCGACCGGCACCGTCGCCCGCACCAACCCGGGCGGCGGCACGCGCATTGGCCTTGGTTCCTCCATCACGGTGTACTCCAGCAACGGCAGCCAGGTGTTGATCCCTGATGTCGTCGGCAGCAACGAGGCCGATGCGCGGGGCACGCTCGTGGGCGCGGGCTTCACTGTCGATAAGAAGGAGACGGACGTCTCCGATCCGGCGCAGGTCGGCATCGTTCAGTCGATGAGCCCGGATGCCGGATCCGGCGCGAAGCCCGGCTCGACGGTCACCATCGTGGTGGGCAAGCTCGGCGCCCCAACGCCGAGCCCGACCCCGACCAAGCGCAAGGGCAAGGGTTGAGCCCCGTGAGTTCGCGCGGCGGACCCCTCAGAGCGGCAGCCGCCGTGGCTGTCGGCGTGGGGCTCGCCGCGTTCGCCTGGGGCTCGCTCGTCGAACGCAAACGGTTCACGCTGCGTGAGGTGATCGTGCCGGTGCTCGCCCCCGGGTCTGCTCCGATCAAGGTGCTGCACATCTCGGACATGCACATGGCTCCCTGGCAGCGCGACAAGCAGGAGTGGGTCCGCGGCCTGGCCGCCCTCGCGCCTGACCTGATCGTGGACACCGGCGACAACCTCGGCCACGAAGACGGCATCGAGGCGGTCGAGTACGCCCTGGCGCCGTTCAAGGGCATCCCAGGGGTCTTCGTCAACGGTTCGAACGATTATCACGGGCCGCAGCTGAAGAACCCGATGAAGTACTTCGGCGGGCCGTCGGTCCTCCGTACGGTCAAGCCCCCGGCGCTCGACGTCGATCGCCTGCACCGGGTTTTCGCGGACCTCGGCTGGACCGACATCGACAACGCGGCCGTTGCCCTTGACGTGAACGGAACGCACCTCGAGTTCTTCGGCGTCGACGACCCGCACCACGGTTACGACCGGCTGGACCTGATCACGCGCGCGATCGACGACCTCCGGGCCAGCGATCCCCTCTTGGATGAGACGTGGCCGGACAAGAAGGGGGCTCTCGCCTCCCGGCCGACAGTCACCATCGGGGTGAGCCACGCGCCCTACCAGCGGGTGCTGAACTCGTTCGTGAACCATGGCGCCCAGCTGATCCTGGCCGGCCACACACACGGCGGCCAGGTCTGCCTGCCCGGCTTCGGCGCGCTGGTCACCAACTGCGACATCCCGCGCGCCCAGGTCAAGGGCCTGAGCCTCTGGGACTCCGGGCTGCACACGTCCTACCTGCACGTTTCCGCCGGCCTCGGCACGTCGATCTACGCCCCCGTGCGGTTCGCCTGCCCGCCCGAAGCGACCCTACTCACCCTCACTGCAGCCTGAGGCGGGGCATCCGTCACCGGGCGCTGTCTTTTCGATCTATACTTGTGGAGGCCCACGGGCCATCGGGGTATGGCGCAGCTTGGTAGCGCGCGTCGTTCGGGACGACGAGGTCGCAGGTTCAAATCCTGTTACCCCGACAGAAGAAGAGGGCCACACATTGTGTGGTCCTCTTCCTGTTTAACATCCGGCTAGCCGATGCGCGTCAGCACCGTGAACGACATGGTCGCGCTCGATCCGTTGATGCAGGTTTGGTAGAGCAGTCCGTACCCGCGGGGGACGCTTGACGTGCCCTGCGTGTTCGCGTTGAGCACGGCCACCACCTTGCCAACCCGGTAGGTGCCGTGGCGCACGCCGGAGAGGGTGATGATGCTCCCCGCCCCGGGGAAGCTCGACCCGCCGCACGACCAGTGCTCGGCGATCACGGCGACGCTGTAGTGCGCGGTGATGTCCACCGCGCCGCGGCAGGCGTCGATCTGCGCCTGCCAGCCGGATGTCCAGACGTACTTATTGAATCTCGCGGCGCGGGTCGGCGCGGGCGCGACCGCTACCCGGCCGGATCCCGCGACCGGCGCGACCTGTACGCCCGGTTGCCGGGCGGCTTTCGCGGCGGCAACAGCGGCCGCGTGTGCCGCCGCCGTGGCCTTTGCTGCCTTCGCGGCCGCGGCCTTGGCCTTGGCTGCCTTCTCAGCGGCGATCCTGGCCTGCTCCGCGTGCCAGGCCGTGACGGCATCCGTGACCGCCTTCACCGGGCCGGCGAGGTTACCCCGCACGGAGGCCAGGTCGGCTGCCGCCGGAAACGTCAGCTGCCGCAGCGTCGCGGCCGCCTGCACGAAGGCGGGACGCCCGGAGAAGGAGCCTGCGGTCGACGTGGCAGCGTCGGCGGCCCAGCCGGCGCGTGCGATTTCGTCCTCGGCCGCGGCGACCCGCCCGTTCTCCAGCCGGATCACATCCTGAAGCGCGGTCCGCGAGGTTTCCTTGAGGACCTTGCCGGCGCTGTTGTCGAGCTTCAGTTGCGCCGACGCGACGACCGACCGGGCGACGGCGATCGTGCCTGTGGCTTGCAGTCGGGCGTCCTGGAAGTCGGCGACGGCGCCGAGGTACTGGGATTCGCTGAGGTACACCGTGGCATCCGCGTGCTGGGATCCCAGCGCGACAGAGCCGCCGGCCAACGCGAGGGGCACGGCAACTATCGCAACTGCCGTGAGAATGCGTCGGCGGGCGCGCGCCAGCGGAGAGGATTTTTCGCGGGCGGGTAGTCCGCGCTGAGTCGGGTCACTCATTGTCGTAGTCGCCTTTTCGGGAAGGGACGTTCGGGCTCCCAGTAAACCCTGCAGGGCGAGAAATGAATAGACCTCACGTTTGGCAATTCGGGCCGCGACTGCCCCCAGTTCGGGGTTGCCTGCGGGCGATCGCGGGCGCCGCGCGTGCGGGCACAGGGCTGGCTGCCACCGACGAGTGCGGCTATCGTGGTCAGATCGACGGTGATCCGGCTCTGCGAACGGCGCCGTCACCCGAGCAGTCCGTTCTGATCTGGCGGGGTGGGTGTGTGACCAACGCGAAAGACGTTCGGCGATCTGAGTTGCAGCGAGCCGCGCTGGAGCGGGCGGAGCGGCGGCACGCCGAGCTGCATCGGGTGACGCTGTGGCTGACGCTCGCCTATCTGATCCTGCTCGCGTTCGTTGCGTTTTGGCCGACCCCCGTCGACCAGGGCGCGCACGGCGCGATCAGTTCACTCATCCGCTGGCTGCACGCCCACGGCGCACCCGCGTGGGTTCGGTACTCGATGATCGAATTCGGGGCGAACATTGCCATGTTCGTGCCCGTGGGGCTGTTCGTGGCGATCCTCGCGGGTGCGCGACGCTGGTGGCTCGGGATCCTCGTGGGCTTCCTAGCCAGCTGCGCGATTGAAGTGGGACAGCTCGCGTTCCTGCCGGCGCGCTTCGCGACCGTCTACGACGTCATTGCGAACACGTCGGGGGCGGTCATCGGCGCGATTATCGCCCTGCTCGCCCTGCGCTTCACGTACGCCGAGGTCGAGCGGGACTAGCTCTTGGACGGCGTCTCCGTTGGATCCGGTTCGGCGGTTAGGGAATCGTAATGGTGGGGGCCGAGTACTTGGTGACCCAGAAGTAGCCCAACTTGGAGCCGACCACGCGTACCTTGAGCGCGAAGCCCCGGTCGGCGGAGACCACTGTGTAGGTCTTCGCCGTCGCCCCGATGATGGCCACGTCGGAGCGATACCACTGGTACTTCAGCCTCACCGTCGCAGGACCCCACGTCCCCGGGTTCGCCGTCAGTGCCGAGCCAACCGTCGCCGTGCCCGTGATCGTCGGCGTGGCCGATGTCAGGGCGCCCTTCGCGATCACCGTCGTTGCTGCCGACGCGCGGGAACGGCTCGTGTACCCGGTCTTGGAACCCGTCACCAGCACGGTGAGGGTCTTGCCGGCATTGGCGCCGGACAGCGTGTACGTTTTCGCCCTTGCCCCGTCGATCTGGACTCCGGCGCGGTACCACTGGTACGCCATTGTGACCACGCCGGGACCCCAGTCACCGGGGTGCGCCGTCAGCGTGGAGCCAACCGTCTTCGTACCGGTGATCGTCGGGGTGACTGCCTTGACGTGCGGCATTGCGTTCAGCTGCGCATTGATGCCGGTGACCGCGGCCGCGGATCCAATCGTGATCGGTTTCGCCTCGGCGAAAGTGTGGACGTCGTTGTAGTACTCGGGGATGAGGCCCGTTGCCGATCCCTCGAAGTCGAAGGTCACCTTGTAGGTTCCCGCCGCGAGGGCCCCCACGCGGTACTTTCCCTGGGCGTCGGTCAATGCGCCGGAAGCGACGGTTCCGTCCAGGGACACAACGTCCACGGAAACGTACGCGGCCGGCGACACGGTGCCTGCCACGTTCTGGGTCAGCGTTCCCCCGATCGTGCTCCCCTGCTTCAGGGTCGCGTTGAGGACCGTGTCGCCCGTCGCGCCCACCGTGACCGTCTTCTCCTGGTCCACGTAGTGATTGCGCGTCGGGGAGTAGTCGCTGAACGTCACCTGGTAGTCCCCGGGGGCGAGGTCGGCCATGGTGAAGTGGCCGGCGGCATCCGTCGTCGCCCAGCCGTACCCGGCTCCCACGGCGCTGACGGCCACGTTCGCGAGCGGGGATCCAGTGGCCGAGCTGCCCGTGACCGTACCCGACAGGCTTGGCGCGACCGGGGCCACGACCGTCGCGGCGCTCGGACCCGCCGGAACGACCGCGCTTGCAGGCGCCGTCGTCGCGAACGCGCCGAGCGTGAGCGCCGCAGCAAGTGTCAGGGCCGCAGTGAAGCCGCGTTCCCTGATTCGAAGCATGTTCCCCATGGTGACCTCAGACTGGTTCGTAGTACGTCCGCCAACCCGAATCGCAGGGCGCACACGCAGGGAGGGGTTCCCCCTCATGCACTCTATTCTGCGGGTCACAGTCGATCGGCCCCGAAGGCACACCCAGAATCGGTGACGGATGCCGGC
>DAIMHX010000029.1:23044-34935 GCA_036723055.1 Microbacteriaceae bacterium | reverse complement strand
GCCGGAACCCTCGCCTCGACCTTTCACGCGAAGGCAACCACCGCGACGATCCGCGCCCAGCTCATCGCCGTGCCGTGGCGGATCGCCCGCTCGGCCCGCAAGATCCGCATCCACCTACCCACGAACTGGCCCTGGGAACAGCACTGGCAAGCGCTCTTCGACGCCGCCTGCGGGCCACAACCCCAAGCGACCTGACCACCCAGCCCCAACGGCGCGACGAACGACCCCACGTGGAAGAACCGGACAGACCGGCCGCTTCCGCACGTCAAAACACAAAAACACGCCAGCTGGAGCCGATCAACGACCGTCAGAACCGGACCGGTGGATCGAGGCTTAGGCCCGGTCGTGAAGAGTGACATGGTAGCCGTCGGGATTGGCGAAGGTGAACGTGCGACCGAATGGGCCGTCGATCGGAGCTGAGACGATTGTATGGTCGTCGGCGACGAGAGCGTCGTGAATGGCTTGGACTCGCGGCTCCGGCCAGGTCACCACGTGTCCGGCGTGCTGTTGAACGGAACGAGCGCGGGGCGCTCGACCGTGCTCAGCAGCTCGACGACGACATGGTGGTCTCCGGCGTGCACGACCGCATCCATGATTTCGAGCACATGGAACGCGAGTTCGGCAGAAGCGCGGTGGGGACGATCGGTTTCGATGGCGCGCGCCATGTCGGCGAGTCCGTATCCGCGACCGGCATCGGCGTAGCCGGCGGAGGTTGGAACCGTCCGCCACTGCCGGTCATCACTTGTCCACAGCTCTGCGGAATTCGTGAACTGGTTGGGGTCCGGAACGGCAATCGTCCCCTGCGTTCCGTACACCTCGATGTGGGGCAATCGTGCCGCCCACACGTCGAAACTCACCATCACGGTGGAGGTGACGCCGGACGCGTGCTCGAGGAGTGCAGACACGTGCGTGTCGACATCCACGGTGAGGACCGTGCCGGCCAGCTGGCCGGTCTCGACCGTGCGCTCGCGGGCGGAACGACCGGTCGTCCCTGACACCCGCACGACCGGTCCAAGCAGGGTGACCAGGGCGCTCAGGTAGTACGGCCCCATGTCGAACAGCGGGCCACCGCCTGGCAGGTAGTAGAACTGCGGAGCTGGATGCCACAGCTCGTGTCCGGGCGCCGTCCAGAAGGCGGTCGCGGCGACCGGCGTCCCGATCTCACCGGAATCCAGCAGCCGGCGTGAGGTCTGCACGCCTGTTCCGAGCACTGTGTCCGGTGCAGAGCCCACTCGCAGCCCGCGCTCGCGAGCGAGCGCGAGAACGGGCCTTGCCTCGCCCGGGTTGAGCGCGAGCGGCTTCTCGCCGTAGACATGCTTGCCGGCCTCGAGGGCGCGCAGGGCGATCTCGGCGTGGGCCGCCGGGATGGTCAGGTTCAGCACCGCGTCGACGTCGTCGGAGGCGATCAGCTCGTCAACCGTTCGCGCTGCCACCCCCTGCTCGCTCGCCACGGCCGCCGCCCGATCTTTGTCGAGGTCGGCGACTGCCACGAGCCGGAGCCCGGGGAGCTTGGGAAACTCAGCGAAGTACTGTTCGCTGATCTTCCCGACGCCGATGACGCCGATTCTCAACGGGCCGCCCACAGGAGTCCCCTTTCGATGATCGTGCGCACCTGGGGGTTCTGGACGATCTCAATGCGGTGCCCGGGCGTCGACACGAAGATGCGGCCCTTGCCCCACTGCCTCGTCCAGATCGCGGGTGAGCTCACCGGCCGGTTCCACGGATCCCAGGGGCGCACCGCCTGGGTCGTCGTCGCGAGCACATCGATGTAGTCGTCGTGCAGCACCCAGTACTGCTCGGTCACGAGGTCGAAGTCGCCGATTCCGTGCGTGATCGGATGCTCCGCCGCCGCCGGCAGGAAATTGACCGTGTAGGGAACGTAATTGTCGGACTGCTCTCCCGTGCGCTCATCAGGATGCTTGCCGGGGTGGGCCGCGAATTGCCCGCCGATCAGCTGCAGGTAGTCGACGTTGTTCCGGTAGGAGTCCGCGATGCCGCCATGCCAGCCGGCCAGTCCGGAGCCATTCTCGACCGCGGTCCGAAGTCCCTGGAACTCGTCGTTTTCGATCGTCTCCATGGTGTTCGTCTGCACGATCAGGTCGACCGTCGACATGTACTCCGCATCGGCGTAGGGGGCAGGGGAGTCCTCGACGCGCACGGTGAAGCCGTTGGCCTCGAGGTGCGGGATGAAGACATCGGTGGTCTCGACGGGTTGGTGCCCGTCCCATCCGCCGCGCACCACGAGGGCGTGGCGGGGCCGGGACGTTTCGGCTTGCTCGGGGGACATGGTGGCCTTTCTGAAGTGGGGGGAGGCAGGCGAAATGCCCGCCCTCCGGTTATTTGCCGAAGCCGGCCGTCATGCCGCTGACGAGCTGGCGGCGGCCGAAGACGTAGAGCACGAAGATCGGCAGGGTCGACAGCACGACCGCCGCGAGCACGGCCGGGATGTTGACGCTGAACTGGCCCTGGAAGGTCCAGAGCGACAGGGGCAGCACGCGCTTCTCCGGGCTCTGGGTCAGCACGAGCGGGAAGAGGAACCCATTCCACACGTTCAAGGCGTTGTACATGCCGACCGTCACGATCGCGGGCCGTGAGAGCGGGACCACGAGCGAGAACAGGGTCTTCCAGCTCGTGGCTCCATCCACGGTCATCGACTCGAACAGCTCCCGAGGAATGTCCCGAATGAAGTTGGCCAGGATCAGCACGGTCAGCGGGATGGCGAAACCGATCGAGGGCAGGATCAGCGCGGCGAGCGAGTCATAGAGACCAACCTTGCTGAGCATGTAGAACAGCGGAATGATCGTTGCCTGCAGCGGAATGGCCAACCCGAGCAGGAATACCGAGAAGGACATCCGCACAATCCGCGTGCGCGAGCGCACGATTGCGTAGGCGGCCATGATCGAGACGAACACGGTTACGGCCACACTCGCCACGGTGATGAGAACGCTGTTCCCGAGGTAGAGGAAGAAGTCGCTCTGCAGCACCAGGGCGTACTGGTCGAGGCTGGGATTCCCCGGCGGAAGGAGCTGGTTGCTGCTGAAGAATCCTTCCTGCGGTCGCACGCTGGTGATCACGATGTAATAGATCGGCACGATGATGATGCCGAGCCAGATGAATCCGCCCAGTCCGCCGAGTATGTTCGGCCGCTGGCCGGCGCGCCTCGTCCTGGCCCGCCGGGGCTTGCGGGCGCGGGTCATGCTCGCGGCGCCGGCCGGGGCGGTCACGCGCACGTCGTCCGGGAGATCGATGATTTGGGTCATTACAGGCCTTCCTGCTGGCTGGTCATCTTGCTGAAGCCGCTCAACTTGGTGAGGCCGAGCGCGAGCACCAGGCCGATGATGACAAGGATGATGGCCATCACGCTCGCGTCTCCCATCTGGTATGCCGAGAAGCCCGTGACATACATGTCGATGGGGAGAATGCGGATGCCGGAACCGGGCACACCGCCGCTGAGCACAAAGATGACGTCGAAGTAGGTGAGCGAGCCCACGACCATGAGCGTCGAGGAGGTGACAATCGTGTAGCGCAACTGCGGCAGCGTGATGCTGAAGAACTGCTGCATTCGTCCAGCCCCGTCGATCTCCGCGGCCTCGTAGATCGATGCGGGGATCTGTCGCACGCCGCCCTGGTAGATCAGGGTGTGGAACGGCACGAACTGCCACGCGATGATGAAGATCACCACGTACAGGATGAGGTCGGGATTGCCGAGCCAGTCCTGCTTGAGGAAGGGGATGCCCAGGGATGCCGCGAGCCCGAAATTCGGGTCGAGGATCGCCTTGAACGCAATCGCGATCGCGGCGGACGAGAGGATCAATGGCAGGAAGAACAGCGCGGCGAGCACTCCTCGGTAGCGCTGCTTGCCGGCCGTGAAGACGCCCAGCAGCAGGCTGATCGGAGTCTGCACGAGCCACGAGACCACGATCACCTTGAGGCTCAACACGAGCGATTCGATCGTGGTGGGGTCGCCGAGCACCCTGGGCCAGTTGTCGAAACCGACCCAGACGGGATCGCTGATCGCGTCCCATTTCGTGAAGCTCAGGTACAGCGCGACAAGGAGCGGAAGGATGGCGAACACCAGGAAGAAGGCCATCGCCGGTGCCACCATCCAGCCGCTGGGGCCGGCGTCGCGGTTGCCCGCTACGCCTGCCCCACGCGTGGACGTCATCGCTACTGCCCGATCGTCTTGTTCATGTTGACGGAGAACTCAGCCGAGCTGATCTTCTTGGTGAAGAGCAGGTCGAGGTTCGCCAGCAGCGCCGTGGCCGGGACTGCCGGGAGCGCCTGGTCCCAGGACATCTGGAAGTTCGGTGCTGACTTGGTCAGGTCGTAGACCGTGCTCGCGAATTCGGAATCCTTGTTCGCCGAGATCTTGCCCTCGATTCCGACGATCGGTGGCACCTGGTTGCTGTCCAGCATGCGCTGGGTGTAGGCGTCGTCGAAGATCCCCTTGGTGAGGTAATCGATGGCGGCCTTCTGCTGCTCCTTGGAGGCCGCGGCGGACACCGAAAAGTATCCGGACGGGTTGCCGACGATGTCGGCGGGGTCGCCCTGGCCGCCGTCGACGGCCGGGAATGTCGTGTAACCGAGCCCATTCTTCACGAACGGTGCAGCCTGGGAGACGAACGTGGAGTAGACCCAGGCGCCCTGGAGCATCATGGCTGCCTTGCCCGTGTAGAGCAGGGCAACATCGGCGTTGGAGTCTGCCGTCACCGACGAGAATCCGTCCACGAATCCGCCTGCGTCGACGAGCTGCTGGATCATCTTGTTCGCCTTGATGATGCCCGGATTGTTCCAGGCGTCCTTCTTGCCGGCCATGACGTCGTCGAACGCGGCAGGCCCGGCCACCCGGTCAACCAGGTATTCCTCCCACATGAGTTCCGGCCACTTGGAGCCGCCGGCGAGGGAGAACGGCGCGACGCCGATTGCCTTCAGCTTCGGGATTGCGGCGATGATGTCGTCCCAGTTCTTCGGCACGGCGACGCCTGCCTTGGCGAGCACGGTCTTGTTGTAATAGAACATGATCGGGGTGACGGCGTTCATGGGCACGGCGTACGTCTTCCCGTCCACGACGCCCTGGTCGAACACCGAGGGAAGGTACTTGTCCTTGGCCGAGGCGACGGCATCCGTCAGGTCGACGACCTTGTTGGCCTTGACGTAGCTTTTCAGCGTCCCGCCGGCCCAGCCGTAGATGATCGTCGGCGCGGAGCCGGCGCCGACCGCGGTGCGGATCTTGGTCTTGTACGCGTCGTTTGCGAAGAAGGAGCCCTTCACTTCGGATGCCGGGTTCGCCTTGTTCCAGTCGGCCAGGGACGGGGCGAGCACATTGTCCTGGTCCCCGCCCGTGAGGCCCCACAGGGCAGCGCCCGCGCCTGCGCCGCCGGCGGCGGGGCCGGACGAGCATGCCGTCACCCCGAGGAGAAGGGCGGCGAGCCCCGTGGCGATCAGCGTCTTGCTCACGGCACGAGTCCGCGGGGCGCCAGTGGCGCGGGTATTCCGGGTTTTCAGCATCGTTGCTCTACTCCTTGGTTGGTGAGGGTTGTTACAGGGGAGGGTCACGCGTCGCCGCGAGAAACGGGGGTCCAGGAGCTGCCGCGCTCGGCGCTCTGTTCGACGGCGGCGAGCACGCGTTGCACCTGCAGGCCGTCAGCGAAGGACGGTCGCGGCGCCCGCTGCTCGGCGATATCGAAAACGAAGTCCCGCACCTGGTGGGTGAACGGGTGCTCGTAACCGATCGTGTGGCCGGTTGGCCACCACGCGGCCATATAGGGATGCTCGGGCTCCGTCACCAGGATGCGCTGGAAGCCCTGGTCGCCGGCCGGGTCCGCCCTGTCGAAGACCTGGAGTTCGTTCATACGCTCCAGGTCGAACGCGAGCGCCCCGGCGGATCCGCTGATCTCCAGGCGGAGGCCGTTCTTGCGCCCGGTGGCGTACCGCGTCGCTTCGAACGACCCGAGGGCCTCCGCTCCCGCCGTGACCACGCCGAGCCGCGCCGTGAACAGCGCCACGTCGTCGACGGTGACCTGGCCGCGCTCCGACGAAGCGATACCGCCCAGCCCAACGCCTTCGCCAAGAAGGGGGCGCTCGGTCACGAACGTGTGGAGGGTTCCGCTGACCTCAGTGAGGAGCAAGCCGGTGATGAACTGGACCATGTCGATGGCGTGCGCGCCGATGTCTCCCAGCGACCCGGAGCCCGCGAGCGACTTGTCGAGGCGCCAGGTCATCGGTCCGTCCGCATCGACCAGCCAGTCCTGGAGGTACTGGGCGCGAACCTGCCGGATGCTGCCCAGGCGGCCGTCGGCAACGAGCTGCCGCGCGAAGGTGATCGCCGGCACGCGCCGGTAGCTGAAGCCCACCATCGAGCGCACGCCCCGTCCGTTGGCCGCTTCGGCGACGGCCGTCATCCGTTCGGCGTCGGCGACGTCGTTGGCGAGGGGTTTCTCGCACAGCACGTGCTTGCCGGCCTCGAGGGCGGCGATTGCGATCTCAGAGTGGGTGTCGCCGGGCGAGCAGATATCGATGAGGTCGATGTCATCGTTCTCGATGGCCCGGCGCCAGTCTGTTTCCGAATTCGCCCAGCCGAACCTGTCGGCGGCCGCTTCGACGCGTTCGGCGTCACGGCCGACAATGGTGTGCAGGTGCGGTTCCAGCGGCAGATCGAAGAAGCGCGGTGCGACACGCCAGGCCTGCGAATGTGCGGCCCCCATGAAGCCGTAACCCACCATGGCTACGTTCAGCCGGGCTTTCTTCCGGGGCATCCGTGACTCCTTCGTCAGGCCGAGAATCTCGTCATCGAGTTCCGTTTTGCGGTTGCGTCACGGTATGCCTTTCGCCCGCCGACGCGCAACGTTTATGCCTGATATTGGAAACTTTTCGTTATTCCCGAACGATTGGCGCCTGGGTGCTTCCTCGCACGACGAGGCTGATGGCGAGGTCGAGTCGAAGGTTCTCGGAGTGACCCTCGTTACGGAGCTTGAGCACCAGCCTCGTCGCCTCCTCTGCCATCTCGATCAGCGGCTGACGCACGGTCGTGAGCGGCGGGTTCACCCATCCGGCCGGCTGGACGTCGTCGTAACCGACGACCGACAGGTCGTTCGGAATGCCCAGGCCGAGCCGGCGGGCCGCCTCATAGACCCCCATGGCCTGCTGGTCGTTTCCCGCGAAGATGGCCGTGGGGCGGTCGGGGCGTGAGAGCAGCTCCTGCCCCCTCGCCACGCCGGCTTCCCAGATGAAGTCACCGGTGAGGATGAGCGACGGGTCGACGGGAATCGATGCAGCTTCGAGCGCGGAGCGATACCCGGAGAGGCGGGCGAGGGAGCAGAGCATGTCCTGCGGGCCGGTGATGATGCCGATGCGACGGTGGCCCTGCTCGATCAGGTGCCGGGTGGCGAGAAGGCCGCCAGACCAGTTGGCTGAGCCGATCGAGGGCACGTCGGGGGCAGGGTCGCCGGCCGGGTCGATCACGACGAAGGGGATGTTGCGCGTGCGCAATTGCCGTTTGTGATCTGCCGCCAGGTCGGAGAAGACCAGGATCACGCCGACGGGTTTCCGTTGGATGACGCCGTTGATCCAATCCGGCGCCGGGGAATGCTTGTCGCCGCTTTCGGTCAGGACGACGCTCATGCCGTTCTGGCGGGCGACCCGTTCGACCCCCCGGATCAGCTCGAGCGACCAGGGGCTGTCGATGTGCTCGAACACCAGCTCGATCAGGGCTCCATGCGGATTTTCCGCGCCGGGCCGGTTGTAGCCGTGCGCGGCCAGCAGCGCCTCGACCCGCACCCGGGTCTCATTCGAGACGCCCGTTCGTGCATTGAGGACCTTGGAAACGGTGGACATGGAGACGGAGGCGTCGTGGGCGATCTGCGCGAGCGTCGTGCGGCTTCTCGCCGCGGTGGTGAATGTTCCCTCAGTCATGGGCTAACACTAATCAAATTCGCCGATAACTTGACGGTCGGATCGCGAAAACTCTAGACTCCGAGGGCTTCATCATTTCGGTTTGATTCCAGAAAACTTTCGTGCTGGGCCTGCGCCAGCGAGGAGCGGACAATGACGTCAGTCGCTGCACCATCCGTCACTGCCGTCGACTGGCGCGACCCCGCTGTGTCGATTCCGCTGCGTGTCGACGCGCTCCTGGCCGAGATGACCGTGCGAGAGAAGGTGGCGCAGCTCTCCGGCGTGTGGGTGGGCGCCTCGAACGACGGCGCAGGGGTTGCCCCGCACCAGCACGACATGTCTGAGCCGATCGACCTCGATGAGTTGCTCCCGCACGGCCTCGGGCAGCTGACCCGGCCGTTCGGCTCAGCGCCGGTCGACCCGGCCGTCGGCCTGGTCTCGCTCGTCCGCACCCAGCGCCGCATCGCGGCGGCGAATCGATTCGGCATTCCGGCCCTGGCCCACGAGGAATGCCTCGCCGGTTTCACCGCATGGGGGGCCACGGCATACCCCGTGCCGCTGTCGTGGGGGGCCACCTTCAACCCGGGCCTCGTGCAGGAGATGGCAACGCGGATCGGGGCCGGCATGCGCTCGGTCGGGGTGCACCAGGGGCTGGCGCCAGTGCTCGATGTCATCCGAGACGCCCGATGGGGCCGCGTCGAGGAGACCATCGGCGAGGATCCGACCCTGGTCGGCTCCATCGCCACCGCCTATATCACGGGTCTGGAATCCGCCGGAATCGTCGCCACGCTCAAGCATTTCATTGGCTATTCGGCATCGAAGGCCGGGCGGAACCTCGCGCCCGTCTCGATGGGACCGCGCGAGTTCAACGACGTCATGGTCCCGCCCTTCGAGATGGCGGTGCGGGACAGCGGCGTCCGTTCGGTCATGCACTCGTACACGGACCTCGACGGCCTCCCGGCCGCAGCAGACGAGAGCCTGCTGACCGGGTTGCTGCGCGACCAGTGGGGATTCGAGGGGACCGTCGTGGCCGACTACTTCGGGATCGCTTTCCTCAAGACTCTCCATGGCGTGGCGGGCACCTGGGGGGATGCCGCGGCGCAGGCGCTCCGCGCGGGGGTCGATATCGAACTGCCGACCGTGAAGACCTTCGCCGAGCCGCTCATCGCGGAAATCGACGCCGGGCGCCTCGATGTCGCCTGTGTCGACCGCGCGGCACGTCGCGTCCTGCGGCAGAAGATGGAACTGGGGCTCCTCGATCCGGGTTGGACACCCCTGCCTGCCGGCTGGTCGGAGGCGGACCTGGTTGACGTCGAGGCCGTTCGCGGCCGGGTCGACCTCGATCCCGACGCCGATCGCGCCGTTGCACGCAGGCTGGCGGAACAGGCCGTCGTACTCCTGAGCAACGACGGTACCCTGCCCATTTCCGCACCGGCGCGCATTGCCGTTATCGGACCGAACGCCGACGACGCGCTGAACCTCCTCGGCTGCTACTCGTTCCCCGGCCACGTCGGAGCGCTGCACCCCGACCTGCCGATCGGCATCGAAATCCGCACGGTGCTCGAGGGGATTCGAGCCGAGTATCCGGATGCCGCCATCACCTGCACTCCCGGCGTCACGGTGGACGGGACGGACTGCTCCGGCATTCTCGCCGCCGTCGAGGCCGCGGCGGACGCCGATCTGGTGGTGGCCGTGCTGGGCGACCGGCCCGGCCTGTTCGGGCGCGGGACCTCGGGGGAGGGCTGCGACGCGGCCTCCCTCGATCTGCCCGGCCGTCAATGGGAGTTGCTCGATGCGATGCTCGACGCGGGCACGCCGACCGTCGTGGTGCTCGTTGCCGGTCGCCCCTACTGCCTGCGTGACGCCCCCGAGCGGGCGTCGGCCATCGTGCAGA
Organism: Microbacteriaceae bacterium; assembly: GCA_036723055.1. Taxonomy (GTDB): domain Bacteria; phylum Actinomycetota; class Actinomycetes; order Actinomycetales; family Microbacteriaceae; genus Cryobacterium. Next base: position 25,151 of record DAIMHX010000029.1, on the reverse strand, counting down.
CCTTCTTCCCAGGCGAAGAGGGGGCGTCGGCCATCGCGGGGGTGATCAGCGGACGGGTGAATCCCTCCGGCCGACTCCCGGTGAGTGTTCCAGCGTCGGCCGGCGGGCAGCCGGGCAGTTACCTGGCCGCGACCCTGGGCCGGGCGAACGGCGTTTCGAACATTGACCCCACGGCTCGTTTTGCCTTTGGCCATGGCCTCAGTTACACCAGCTTCGCCTGGACGGAGGCCGCGATTTCGGAAGCCGAGTGCGCCACTGATGCGGGCACGCTCGTCGGCGTGACGGTCACGAACTCGGGGACCAGGCCCGGCGCCGACGTCGTTCAGCTGTACCTGCACGACCCGGTCGCATCCGTTGTGCGCCCGGTTGTCCGGCTCGTCGGTTACTGCCGGGTTGACCTCGCGCCGGCGGAGAGCGCCCGGATCGAATTCAGCGTGCACGCCGACCTCGCCGCGTTCACGGGGCGGAGCGGCGATCGCATCGTCGAACCTGGGCTGATCGAACTACGCCTGGCGAAATCCAGCGCAGACGTGGTGTGCGCCGTGGAGGTCACCCTGACGGGCGACACCCGGGTCGTTGACCACCTGCGGGTGCTGCAGGCAACGGCCCGCGTCGGCGAAGCCTGAGTTGGCGAGTGACCGCCGCCTGACGACCGGCGTCAGCCGGCCGGCGCCGCGTGGTCGCGCCAGCTGTGCTCCGGCGCGAAGCCGAGCATCCGCTTGGCCTTGTCGATCGACAGCAGGGTCTCGCGTCCGGAGATGTCCCTGACCAATTCGACGTCGGGGAAGACTTCGGCGGCCAGCTCGACGCTGGAGCGGCTCATCACGGTGTCGGCGGCGGCGATGATGAACGCCTCGAATCCGGGCTTCGCGTTTGCGAGGGCCAGCGACACGGCCTGGGCGCCGTCGCGGCCGTCGATGTAGCCCCACAGGTTCCACTTCCGCAGGGTGGCGTCGGCGTCGAAGCCCGGGAACTCCGCGTAGTCCTCCGGGTCCATCACGTTCGAGAAGCGCAGCGCGGTGATGCTGAGCTCCGGATCCCAGCGCACGAGCTGCACGGCCATCTGCTCCTCGAGGTGCTTGACCAGGGAGTAGGTACTTTCCGGGCGCGCCGGGTACTGCTCGTCGAGGGGGATGTAGGGCGGGTCGATGTCGAACGGCAGGCCGAGCACGGTCTCGCTCGACGCGTAGACCACCCGCTTGATGCCGGCGCGGCGCGCGGCCTGGAACACGTTGAACGTGGCCAGCATGTTGTTGTGGAACGTGGCCACGTCCGGCACGAGGCCGGGGGCCGGGATCGCCCCGAGGTGCACGATCGCGTCGAAGCCGCCGGCGCGGTCGTCGATGCCGAAGACCGCGTCGATGACCTGGCCGTAGTCGGTCAGGTCGATCCGCACGAAACCCTCCCCGCGGGTGCCGGCCTGGTCGAGGTTGATGACGTCGTGCCCCTCGTTGTCCAGCCGTTCCACGACGCTGCGGCCGAGCTTTCCGCTTCCACCGGTGACGGCAATTCTCATCTGTGACTCCCGTTTCGACGCTGAAGTGTGATTTGTTGGAGTTGGCAACGTATCATGCAAACGGGTGAGGACGCTGGATCGTCGACGCTGGATCGTCCGGGCACCACGGGCAGGGAGCAGAGGAATCGTGCAGGGCAGTAATTACGACGATGTGCGCAGGCACAACCTGGCGGTCATCCTTCGCCTCGTGCACCGCAACGGCGCCGCGTCCCGTGCCCGGCTCACCCAGCTCTCCGGCCTGAACCGTTCGACCATCGCCGCGCTGGTCGGCGAGCTGGCCGAACTCGGCCTGGTCGAGGAGCGCGAACCCGATTCCACCAACCGGGTCGGCCGGCCCAGCCCGATCGTGGCGGCGAGCGGGCGGGTCGTCGCGCTCGCCGTGAACCCCGAGATCGACGCCGTCACCATCGGCATCGTCGGGCTCGACGGCCGCGTGCACCGGCGCATCCGTTATCCAACGGAACGCTCGCCGAGCGTGACGGAGGCCGTCAACATCGCCGCCGCGGTCATTGAGGGGATGCGCGGAGAACTCGAGTCGGCATTCCGGGTCGTCGGGATCGGCGTCGCCGTTCCCGGGCTCGTGCGCGCCCA
>DAIMHX010000029.1:0-22944 GCA_036723055.1 Microbacteriaceae bacterium | reverse complement strand
CGGGCGCTGCTCGCCTCCGATTCGCCAGTGGTCACGGCCGAGGTCAATCGTCAGCTCGACTTCCTCGCGGTCGCGCTCGCCGGCGCCGTCAACATCCTCAACCCGCAGCTCGTCGTGCTGGGTGGGTTCCTCGCCGCGCTCTACGCCGTGGACCCGGACCGTCTGCACGCCGCGGTGTCGTCGATGGCGCTCGGCGCCTCCTTCGAAAGCGTGCGGGTCAGTGCCGCCGAGCTTGGCTCGAACCTGCTGATGATCGGCGCGGCCGAACTCGCGTTCGAGCCGCTGCTGGACAATCCGAACGGATTCCCGGCCCCCGAACGGGAATAACCGGAGCGGGACTCTCCTTGACCCAACTGGGCGGTCCTGTTTTCCCGCTGCTGGTGGCGACGCCCGTGACCGGGGCCGAATGGCCGCCGCGCACCCCATACTTTTCAACGATTAAGACCGAGGACCTCGAATTGACTACTGCCGTCATCCCAGTGATTTCCAGGGAGCAGCTCGCCTCGACCGCGCGCCACCCGGGAGACGGGCTGTCCCGCGGCCAGCGACTGGTGTACATCATCGTGCTGGGCGCCCTCACCGCGCTCGGCCCGTTCACGATCGACCTCTACCTTCCGGCCTTCCCGACGCTCCAGCACGAGCTCGGCGTACCGGCCGCGGCCATCCAGCTCACCCTCACCGGCACAATGATCGGTTTCGGCTTCGGCCAGCTGGTCGTGGGTCCCTGGAGTGACAAGGTCGGGCGACGTCTGCCGCTCATGCTCGCGACCGGGTTCCACATCCTGGCCAGCGTCGGCGCTGCGATGTCCCAGGACATCGTCTGGCTCGGCGTCTTCCGCCTGCTGCAGGGCTTCGGCGCCGCGGCCGGCGCCGTCGTCGCGTTGGCGATGGTGCGCGACCTCTTCGGCGGCAAGCCGCTGGTCAGGATGCTGTCCCGGCTGGCATTGGTGAGCGGGCTGGCGCCCGTGCTGGCCCCGGTCATCGGCTCGCAGCTGCTGCTCGTGATGAGTTGGCGCGGGATCTTCTGGGTGCTCGCCGCCTACGGCGCCGTGGTCATCATCGCCGTTGCCCTCTGGATCGTCGAGACGCTGCCGGAGAGCGAACGCCACGCCGCCGGGCACAACTCCCTGGCGCAGCGGTACCGGGCGGTGCTCGGCGACCGCACATTCGTGGGCGTTGCGATCATGGGGGCGATGACCTTCACCGGGCTGTTCTCCTACCTGTCCGCGTCATCCTTCCTGTTCCAGGAGGTGTACAAGTTCAGCGCGCAGCAGTACGGCATCCTCTTCGCCGTCAACTCGCTCGGCATCGTGCTCGGTGTGCAGCTGAGTTCACGCCTGATGCACCGCTGGAACATCGGGCCGCAGTGGATCCTCGCCGTGTCCACCGTCGTGCTGGTGGTCACCGCGGCGGCCATCGTGCTGCTCGACATCGCGGGCGCCGGGCTCTGGGGCACCCTCGTGCCGCTGTGGTTCTTCATCGCCGCCTGCGGCTTCACGCTGCCGAGCGTCCAGGTGATCGCGCTCAACGCGCACGGGCACGAGGCCGGGACCGCCGCCTCCCTGCTCGGCGCCGCGAACTTCGGCGTTGCGGGTCTCATCTCGCCGGTCGTCGGGCTCCTCGGCGTGGGCAACGCCATCCCGATGGGCGCCGTGATGGGCTCGACGGCCCTCGTGTCGATCCTCGCGCTCTGGTTCATCGTTCGCCCCCGCACGGTGCCGGCGCTCTCGCGCTAAGCCGCGTCGGGCTGGGCGCGCGTCTCGCTGCTCCTCGCTGCTCCTCGCTCTCGTCGCTATTCCTCGCGAAACTGCAGTTGTGGTCGCTAAGCGGCTCGTTTAGCGACCACAACTGCGGTTTCGCGGCATGTGGGGGAGTCGATCTAACATGGGCTGATGGACACCCACGACACCCCCGGCGGGCACGACGCCGCCGGCGGGCACGACACCCCCGGCGGGCACGCCGCCGCCGGCATCCACCCCGCCCCGGAGATCGCAGCCCAGCCCAGCGCCAAACGCGTCACGAACCGGTGGCCGTTCATCAGCGGACTGGTTGCCCTCGTGCTCACCTTCGGCCTGGGTGCCCTCATCGTGATGCGCGACAAGGGCCTGCCGCTCAAGGTGGACGTCGAGTGGATGCAGGAGCTGATCGAGCACCGCGCCCCGATCTGGAAGTCCCTCGCGCTCGTGATGGACACCCTCGGCGGCGGCGTGGTCGCCATCTTCGTCCTGCCGGTGCTGATCATCATCGCCCTCCTGCTCGTGAAACGCCCCTGGGCCGCCGGGTACTACCTCGTGGCCACCGTGGTGACCGGCGGCCTCGTGCAACTCCTCAAGCACCTCTTCGGGCGCGCGCGCCCGGAAAACATCCTGTCCAACCTCGACTTCGGGTCGTTCCCGTCGGGCCACGTGGGCAACGCCGCCGTCATGGCCGTGATCATGGCGATCCTCTTCCCGCGCCTGTGGGTGTGGCTCGCCGGCTCCGTGTGGGTGGTCCTGATGATGCTCAGCCGCACCTACCTGGGCGCGCACTGGCTGAGCGACACGGTCGGCGGCCTGCTGCTCGGCGTCGGTGTCGCGATCGTGGTCTGGGCGCCGCTCGCCGCGAAGGTCGACGGCGAGCACAATCTCGCGCCGGACCATCCGCTGGCCGAGGTCCGAAAACGACGGACAATTTCCGGAAAACGCGACTAAAACGACGCAAAAGCTCGTTCCGGCGCAAAATCTCCGTCGAATTCGGCGGTGCCCGAGGCTGACAGCGACGGATGTCGCACGATAGCGTCGAGGAATGAAGATTCTCCTGGTCGGTGCCGGCGGTGTCGGCGACGCGATCGCCAAGATCATTGCGCGTCGTTCGTTCTACGAGCACGTCGTCGTCAGCGACTACGACCTCGCCCGCGCCGAGCGCACGATCGCGGCGATCTCGGCGCGGCACGGGGCCGAGGTCGCGAGCCGGTTCACGGCGGCGCAGATCGACGCCGGAGACCCGGACCGCGTCGCATCCGTCGCCCACGAACACGGCGCGACCCACGTGATGAACGCGGTGGAACCCAAGTTCGTGCCGACCGTCTTCGCCGGGGCGCTCGCCGCGAACGCGGACTACCTCGACATGGCGATGAGCCTCTCGGAGCCGCACCCGACCGATCCGTACGCGCAGACCGGCGTGAAGCTCGGCGACGACCAGTTCGCGCAGGCGCCGGACTGGGAGACCGCCGGCCGGCTCGCGCTGGTGGGGATGGGCGTGGAGCCCGGGCTGTCCGACGTGTTCGCGCGGTACGCCGCCGACCACCTGTTCAGCGAGATCGACGAGCTCGGCACCCGCGACGGGGCCAACCTGGTCGTGCGCGACGAGGCCGGCAACGAGGTCTTCGCCCCGTCGTTCAGCATCTGGACCACGATCGAGGAATGCCTGAACCCGCCGGTCATCTTCGAGAAGGACAAGGGCTGGTTCACCACGGTGCCGTTCAGCGAGCCCGAGATGTTCGACTTCCCGGAGGGCATCGGCCCGGTCGAGTGCGTGAATGTCGAGCACGAGGAAGTGCTGCTGATACCGCGCTGGCTCGACGCCAGGCGGGTCACCTTCAAGTACGGCCTCGGCGAGGAGTTCATCGGGGTGCTGAAGACCCTGCACCTGCTCGGCCTCGACAGGGTCGAGCCGGTGCGCGTGCGGACCGCCGCCGGCCCGGCGATGGTGGCGCCGCGCGATGTCGTCGCCGCCTGCCTGCCCGACCCGGCCACGATCGGCCCACGGATGACCGGCAAGACCTGCGCTGGCGTATGGGTCACCGGCACCGGAATCGACGGCGCCCCGCGCGAGGTGTACCTGTACCACGTGGCCGACAACGCCTGGACGATGGCCGAATACGACGCGCAGTGCGTGGTCTGGCAGACCGCGCTCAACCCCGTCATCGCGCTCGAGCTGCTCGCCGCCGGCACCTGGACCGGGACCGGCGTGCTCGGTCCGGAGGCGTTCGACGCGAAGCCGTTCCTCGACCTGATGGACGCGCCGGAGTCGGCGGGCGGCTACGGCCAGCCCTGGGGCCTGCAGGACCGCCTCGCCCCGAGCGCATGATCACCCCCACCCCCGCCGCCACCGCCTTCCGCGAGACTGCAGTTGTGGTCACTAAAACGCCGTCAAAACGCGCACAACTGCAGTTTCGCGGCAGACCGATCGCGGGCGACGCGCGAGGAGCACACCGATGATCAACGGCGAGGTCTCGTTCTGGTGGAACCAGCTCGGGCGGCCGGCCCCGCGCGCGCCGCTGCCCGGCCCGATCCGCGCCGACGTCTGCATCGTCGGCGCCGGCTACACCGGGCTCTGGACCGCGTACTACCTGAAGAAGGCGGCGCCGTTGCTGCGGATCGTCATCCTGGAGCAGCGCTTCGCCGGCTTCGGTGCGTCCGGTCGCAACGGCGGCTGGCTGACTAATTCCGTCACCGGCGGCCGTGAGCAATACGTGAGGAGCCACGGCCGCGACGCGGCAGGGCGCTTCCAGACCAGCATGAACGAGACCGTCGACGAGGTCATCCGGGTCGCCGCGGCCGAGGGCATCGACGCCGACATCGTCAAGGGCGGCGAGTTCACGGTCGCCTACGACGAACCCCAGCAGCGCCGCCTCGCCGCCGCGGCCCGCGCCGAGCAGCGGTGGCCGATGACGGATGTCGCACTCCTCTCGGCGAAGCAGGCCACGGCCCGCATCAACGTCGTGGGCACCACCGGCGCCATGTGGCATCCGCACTGCGCCCGCATCCAGCCGGCCAAACTCGCCGCCGGGCTCGCCCGGGTGGTCGAGGCGCTCGGCGTCGAAATCTATGAGGACACCGCGGTGACCGAGATCACGCCGGGGCGTGCGGTCACCGTGCGCGGCGTCGTCGAGGCCGACTTCGTCGTGCGCGCGACCGAAGGATTCACCGCCGGGCTGAAGGGCCTGCACCGGGCCTGGTTGCCGATGAACTCGTCCCTCATCGCGACGGAGCCCCTCGGCGCCGACGTCTGGGACAGCATCGGCTGGGCCGGCCGCGAGACGCTCGGCGACATGGCGCACGCGTACATGTACGCGCAGCGCACGGCCGACGACCGAATCGCGATCGGCGGACGCGGCGTGCCGTACCGCTTCGGCTCGAAGACGGATGCCGACGGCCAGACCCCGGCGAGCACCGTCGAGTCGCTCCGCGGTATCCTCGCCCGCTTCTTCCCGGCCACGGCGGGAGTCGCCATCGACCATGTCTGGTCGGGGGTGCTCGGCGTTCCCCGGGACTGGGCGGCCACCGTGGGCCTTGACCGCGCCAGGGGACTTGCCTGGGCCGGCGGCTACGTCGGCACCGGCGTCGCCACGACGAACCTCGCCGGCCGCACGCTCACCGACCTGATCCTCGGCAACGAGACCGCGCTCACCGGGCTGCCCTGGGTGAACCACCGGGTGCGCAACTGGGAGCCGGAGCCGCTGCGCTGGCTCGCGGTCACGGCGCTCTACCAGGCCTATTCGATGGCCGACCGCGCCGAGCTCACCCGCCGGCGCACGACATCCCCGATCGCGACCCTCGCCGACCTCGTCTCGGGCCGCGGCCACTAGCCTCCGTCGCGCGTCGCGCGTAGCCCGTAGCGCGTCGCCCGTAGCCCGTAGCCCGTCGTCGCGCGCCCCCGGCGAATTCGACGGAGAATTCGCCGGGAATGGGCATTTCAGCGCCGAAAAACGGCATTCCACGAGAAATCTCCGTCGAATTCGCAGGGCACGGGGAGGCTGCACGACGGGGGCGAATTGTGGTCTACTCGATGCATGAGCGTTGACACCGGTGTCGCCAAGGAAGCCTTCCGCCTGGCCGAGGTCGCGGCGGAAGCCGCCGGGGTGTCCGTGCGGATGGCCGAGCCCGGCGACATGGCCGGGATCATGGGCCTGTTCGAACGCACCTGGGGCCCCGGCCGCAGCCCCGACCGGTCCATGCTCCTCGCCCTGGACTACGCGGGGAACACCGTGCTGATCGCACTCGCGTCCGGCAAGCCGGTTGGCGCGACCCTCGGCTTCCTCGGCTGGTCAGACGGCGTCCACCTGCACTCGCACATGTCGGCCGTCGTCCCCTGGCGGCGCAGCGGCGGCGTCGGCTACGCCCTCAAGCTGTTCCAGCGCGCCGTCTGCCTCGAGCACGACGTGTCCGAGATCCGCTGGACCTTCGACCCGCTCATCCGTCGCAACGCCCACTTCAACCTGGTCAAGCTCGGCGTCGAAGTGGTGAAGTTCCTGCCCGACTTCTATGGGCGCCTCGACGACGCCGTCAGCGGCAGCGACCAGAGCGACCGGTTCGAGGTGCGCTGGCGCCTGGACTCCGACCGGGTGTCGCGGGCGCTCTCCGGCGAACCGCAGCCCAGGTGGTCGACGACCGACGTGCTGCCGCTCGACGTCGATTTCGAGCGCCTCCGCGCCGACGATCCGGATGCCGCTGCCCTCCTCCGCAAGCAGTCCCGGCTGCTGTTCCACTCGGCGATGGCCACCGGGCTCCGCCCCGAGCTGAATGCCGAAAACGCGTACGTATTCACGGCGGACCGCGCCGAGAGGAGCCACCGTGAAGCTTGAATCGATCACCCTGCACCGGGTGGCGATGCCCCTCGTGCGCCCGTTCGAGACGTCTTTCGCCCGGCAGAGCAGGCGCGTGCTCCTGCTGGTGCACGTGCGCACGAGCGAGGGCGAGGGCTGGGCCGAATGCGTCGCCATGGAGAGCCCGCTGTACAGCTCCGAGTACGTGGAGGGCGCCGAGCACGTGATCCGGCACTACCTGGCCCCCGCGTTGCTGAACGCGGCGGACGTCACGGCGGAGACGGTGGGCCGGCTCACGGCGTTCGTCGTCGGCCACCGGATGGCAAAGGCTGCGCTCGAAGCGGCCGTGCTCGACGCGCAGCTGCGGGCATCCGGGACGTCGTTCGGCAGCTACCTCGGCGCCGTCACCGACTGGGTCGACTGCGGCGTCTCGGTGGGGATCAGCCCCGACCTCGACACGCTCCTCGACGAGGTGTCCGGCTACGTCTCCGAGGGCTACCGGCGGATCAAGCTCAAGATCAAACCCGGCTGGGACATCGGCCCGGTCGCAATGGTGCGCGAAATGATCGGCCCGGACATGCTGCTGCAGGTCGACGCCAACACCGCGTACACAGCCGCCGACATCGCCCACCTGGGCCAGCTCGACGCGTTCAACCTCGTGCTGATCGAACAGCCCTTCGTCGAGGAGGACATCGCCACCCACGTCGCCCTCGCCCGGTCCATTACGACGCCGGTGTGCCTCGACGAGTCGATCGTCAGCGTGGGCGTTGCGCTGGACGCGATCGAACGCGGCGCGACCTCCATCATCAACATCAAGCCGGGCCGGGTCGGCGGCTACCTCGAATCGGTGCGCATCCACGACCTCTGCGTCGCGCACGAGGTGCCGGTGTGGTGCGGTGGGATGCTCGAGACCGGCGTCGGGCGGGCAGCCAATGTGGCGCTCGCCGCGCTGCCGGGCTTCATCCTGCCGGGGGACACCTCGGCGAGCAACCGGTACTTCGCCGAGGACCTCGTCGAGGAACCCTTCGTGCTCGGCACCGGTGAGCATGCCGGCCAGCTCGCTGTTCCCACCGGGCCGGGCACCGGGGTCACCGTGCGCGAGGATCTCGTGCGCGACTGGTCCCTCGTCGCCCCGGTCACGCTCACCCGGTAGCGCTGCCGCCAATTTGCGCGATACGCGGGAGCTGCGCCGCTTCGCGGGAGGCGCGCCACCCGCGAAGCGGCGCAGCTCGCGCGCAGAAGGTCAACGCCGCCAGTTCGTCGGCCAGTCGGAGACACGAGCACGTGCTCGGGGCGGCCGAATGCCGCTCAGGCCTTCAGGCTGCTCGCCAGGACTTCGAACTCCTCGACGCCCACGATCTGCGTGCCCTGCTCTGAACTGCTCTCGGCGCGGATCGTGTTCGCGGCCTGCCGGCTTGCCGTGAGGGCCTCCTCGCTCTCCCACAACGTGATGGACAGGGCCTTCCCGGTCTCGGCGCTGTTCAAGAAATAGACTCCCCGGCATCCCGGGAGTTGAAGCACCCGGCTCACGGTCTTCTCCGTGACGGCTGCGTCGACGGCGGTTTCGGCGCCGGCCTGGTATGTACTGACTCTGGCGAACATTGATGTCTCCTCTCCTCCCACCAGTAAGAACCGGACAGCGTTCTCGCACAAGTCCAACCCGCTCCGGGGGGCGAAAATCGGCTGGTCGCCGAGCCCGGCGCGGGTCTAGGCTGCCGCCATGACTCCGAGCGATTCCGTGGATCCGGTTGCCGAGCTGAGGGCCGCAGCGGAGTCCGCGCTCGCCGCCGCGAGAAAGGCGCAGACGGATGCCGAAGCGGCCGTCAAACGGGCCGAGGATGCGGCAGCCGTGGCCGCCGCCCCGCCCCCGGCCCAAGCTGCCCCGACGAACCCAGCCCCAGCCCAAGCCCCCGTTGCGACTGCGGCCCCTGCTGCCGCGACGAACCCAGCCCCAGCCCCCGCTGCGACTGCGGCCCCGGCCCCTGCTGCCCCGACGAACCCAGCCCCAGCCCAAGCCCCCGCTGCGCCCCCGGCCCAAGCCCCTGCCCCGGCCGCGGCCCCGCTCGACGACGCCCGCGTCGAGAGCATCCGCGCCGGCTACGCCTTCGACGCCCCGGCGCTGGAGATGGGCGCCCTCGTCAACGGCGACGCGCGGCCGGACGTGCCGATCCGCATCCCGCTGGCCATGACCAACCGGCACGGCCTCGTCGCCGGCGCCACCGGGACGGGCAAGACCCGCACCCTGCAGGTGCTTGCCGAGCAGCTGTCGGCCCACGGCGTTCCCGTCTTCGCCGCCGACATCAAGGGCGACCTGTCCGGGATCGCCAGCGCGGGGGCCGCCAACGACAAGCTGCTCGCGCGCACCAAGGGGATCGGCCAGGACTGGGCCGGCGCGGCATCCCCGACCGAATACTTCTCCCTCGGCGGCGTCGGAACGGGCATTCCGATTCGGGCGACGGTTGCTGGGTTCGGACCGCTGCTGCTGTCCAAGGTGCTCGGCCTCAACGACACGCAGGAGTCGAGCCTCGGCCTCGTCTTCCACTACGCCGACCAGGCCGGGCTGCCGCTGCTCGACCTGACCGACCTGCGCGCAGTGCTCTCCTGCCTGATCAGCGACGAGGGCAAGGGCGAACTCACCGGGCTCGGCGGGCTGTCCAGCGCCACGGTTGGCGTGATCCTGCGCGAGCTGATCACGTTCGCCGACCAGGGCGCCGACGTGTTCTTCGGCGAGCCGGAGATCGACACGTTCGAGTTCCTGAAGACCACGGCAGACGGTCGCGGCGTGGTCAGCCTGCTCGAGGTGCCCGGCGTGCAGGACCGGCCGGCCCTCTTCTCCACGTTCCTGATGTGGCTGCTCGCCGACCTGTTCAACGACCTCCCGGAGGTCGGCGACCTCGACAAGCCCAAGCTCGTCTTCTTCTTCGACGAGGCCCACCTGTTGTTCCGGGACGCGTCGAAGGATTTCCTGGCCTCGATCACCCAGACCGTGCGGCTCATCCGTTCGAAGGGGGTCGGCATTTTCTTCGTCACCCAGACCCCCAAGGACGTGCCGAGCGACGTGCTCGCAAAGCTCGGCTCACGGGTGCAGCACCAGTTGCGGGCGTTCACCCCGGATGACGCCAGGGCGCTCCGGGCGACCGTCTCGACCTTCCCGAACTCCGGGTATGACCTCGAAGAGGTGCTGACCATGCTCGGCACCGGCGAGGCGATCGTGGCGGTGATGAACGAGAAGGGCGCGCCGAGCCCGGTCGCCTGGACGCGCCTGCGCGCGCCGCAGGGCTCGATGTCACCGACCCCGCAGCAGCAGATCGAGGCGACCGTTGCCGCCTCGCCCCTGCTCGCCCTGTACGGCACGGCCATCGACCGCGACTCGGCCAGGGAGATGCTGGCCCAGAAGCTTCAGGCCGCTCACCTCGCCGCGCTTGCACAGCAGGAGGCGCTCGACCGGGCAAAGCAGCAGGCCGAGCAGCAGGCCGCCGCAGAGAAGGCCGACAAGAAGGCGCAGGCCGAGTACGACCGGCTGATGCGCGAGACGCGCCCGCGGGCGAGCACTCGCACCCGGGCGACGCCGCGAGGGCAGAAGTCCGTGCTCGAGGAGGTGCTCGGTTCCCCGGCGACGAAGACGATCCTGTCCGGCATCGTCACCGGCATCTTCGGCACCCGCCGCCGCCGCTAGAAGCCCTGCCCCCGCATCCGCATCCGCCCGCGCATCCGCCCCCGCTCGCCCCGCATCCGCCCCTGCCCCCGCATCCGCCCCGCTCGCGAGACTGCAGTTGTGGTCGCTAAAACGCCGTCATAGCGCGCACAACTGCAGTTTCGCGAAGAGGACGGGCCGTCAGGACGCGCGGTTCACCAGGCGGCGCTCGAACCAGTAGAGCAACTCGGGGTGGGCCCGGTTGAGCTCCTGCAGGGTCATCGGCTCGGCTATGAGCACGACAGGGGCGCCGAGCTGCTGTACGACGGTCTCCATCGCGCCGCGCGAGTGGAACTGCCCGCGCATCCGTATGAGCAGGCGCCCGTCGCTGCCGGTGACAAAGAGCTGCGGATGCGTGTCCAGCGCGTCGCTCTGGTACAGCTCGAGCAGGACGATGTTCCCGATCGACGCGACCGGGAACCAGTCGACGCGCCCGAAGAACCCGCGCTCGGTGATCCCGGCGTGGTCCACCCAGATGGTCGCTCGGTGAAATGCGATGGTGCCGAGCCCGTAGAGGAGAATGACGAAGGCCTGGGCGACGGCGACCGGAAGCCAGACGCCGCGCGGGATGGTGAGCCAGTAGAGCACGGCGAAAAGCGGCGCGAAGAAGGCGAGAATCGCGACCGTGGACTGCCTGAAGAGGTGCTCGAAGGGTCGCAAGGCGTGCTCGCGCGCCTGCCGTACCCCGTATGTTCCCACTTTGGTTTTCCCCCGTTGGTGCTATCCAGAGTATGGCCCAATTCCGACGGGGCGAGTAGACACCGTTCGAGGGGGGTGAGGCGATGAATTCCCGTTCTGGGTGCGGCGGTGCTGCGGATGGTCCCGGGGCGGTCAGTCCTCGCCGGCACGGTTGGTGAATTGGCGTTCGAACCAGTGCAGCAGCTCGGGCCGCGTTCGGCCCAGCTCCCGCAGGGTCAGCGGATCCGGGATGCGCACGGTCGGCGCGTCGAGCTCGTCGATGACCTTCTCCATCGCATCCGATGGCCACCACACGCCGTGCATGCGCGCGAGCAGGAGGCCGTCCGGGTCGACGACGAACAACTGCGGGTGCAGGTCGAGGGAACCGTTGCGGTATAGCTCGAGCCTGATCACGCTGCCGATCCGATCGACCGGGAGGGTGAGCACGCGGCCGAGGTAATCGCGCTTGATCAGCCCGGCGCCATCCACCCAGATGGTGGTGAGGTAGTAGGAAATGACGCAAAGGGAGAAGATGAGCGTCAACACGACCTGCGCGGCGAAGACCGGAACCCAGGCCCCGCCCGGCAGCGTCAGCCAGTACAGCACGCCGAAGATCGGGGCCATCAGCAGGAGGATGGCGATCGTCCACTGCTGGAAGAGATACGGGTGCGGGCGCACGGCGTCGGCGCGGGTGCGCCCACGTTCTGCTGTCGTCATCAGTTCAGCCCTATCCGTTACGCCCTGTCCCCACCGCTCAGTCTCGCCTACCCGGCCAAGGCCGAGTAATCCGCATAAAGGGGGACAAGAACGCCCCGGCGCGCCCCCAGTCCGGGGCGGTGACTACCGTGAGCGCACGAAGAAGGGCGACCTCGAGTGGGGTCGCCCTTCGTGTTGCTGGTAGCCGGGTGGGTTAGCGGCCGAGCGTCGTACCCAGGTCGAGCGAGTCGCCCAGGGTGCTGTCGATCAGGTCCTTCACCGAGGAGTTGGTGTCGCCGACGTTGGAGCCGACATCCGCGCCGTCAACCGGGGCGGTGACCGTGGGGCTGACCGGAGCGTTCATCGGAGCGCTGACGTCGTTGCCCGATCCCACGACCGCGTTGTTGCCGTTGCCGGTAACGCCGTTCCCGGTCGCGTCGTTGCCGTGTGCGCCGTTTCCGTCAGCGCTGGTGGTCTGCGCGTCGTCCGGGGTCGAAGCCTGCGCCGGGGCAACCAGGCCGCCAACGATGAGGGCGGATGCCGCGGCACCGGCCGCGCGGAAGATTCCGATTCGCTTGGTGATCGTGTTCATGATGTGAACTCCTATTCGTTGCGTGGCCCGGATGTGGCCCGGGCTACCCAGGAGGTCCGGAGCGGGGCGGGAACGGGTTTGGTCGCGCCTCGCCCACTCGGGCGGTGTGGGGCGATCGGATGCGGTCGCCCCGGCCCCGGATCGATGTCGTGGCAGGGATGCGGCCCCGCGGGAATCCGAACCTGAGAGAAGGCTGGCAACTCCGATCTGGCGGCCCGGGAGCCGCCGGAGGGCGGACCGAGCACAGACGGAACGGCGGCCACGGCCGCGCGTAGAGTGGGCAGGTGGAATCAGGGTCGACCAGGGAGCGCAGCGTGAAAACGTCACGCCTCCGGCCGCATCCCGCGCAGCTTGTGGCCGCCGGCTTCTTCGGCGCGATCCTCGTCGGCACGGCCCTGCTCATGCTGCCGATCGCGCGGCTCGGCCCCGGTGGGGCATCGTTCCTCGAAGCCAGCTTCACGGCGACGTCCGCCGTTTGCGTGACCGGACTGGCCGTCGTCGACACGGCAACCTACTGGACCCCGTTCGGCCAGGTCGTCATCCTGCTGCTGATCCAGATCGGCGGCTTCGGCATCATGACCTTCGCCTCGGTGATCGGGCTGGCGGTCATGCGCCGGTTGTCGCTGCGGTCGCGGATCACCGCCGCCGCCGAGGTGAAGAGCGTCGGCCTCGAAGACGTCAGGGGCCTCATCTTCGGCATCGTGGGCATGTCCCTCGCCATCGAGTTCGGCGTCGCTGTGCTCCTCAGCCTGCGTTTCCTGCTCGGCTACGGCGAACCGCGCGGCCGCGCGGTCTGGCTGGGGGTGTTCCACGCGGTGTCCTCTTTCAACAACGCCGGGTTCTCGCTCTTCACCGACAACCTCATCCCGTACGCGACCGATCCGTTCATCTGCCTCCCCATCGCGGCGGCGGTCATCCTCGGCGGCCTCGGCTTCCCGGTGATCGTGCAGCTGCGCAAGCACCTCCGCTCGCCGATGAAATGGACGATGAACACGCGCCTTGTGGTCGTCGGCACGCTCACGCTCCTCGTGGCGGGCACGGTCTACCTGACCGCCATCGAGTGGTCCAACCCGGCAACGCTCGGGCCGCTCGACTGGCCGAGCAAACTCCTGGTGGGCTTCTTCCAATCGGTGCAGGCGCGCACCGCCGGCCTAAACACCGTCGACTGGGGGTCGATGAACTCGGCCAGCCTGCTCGGCACCGACGTGCTCATGCTGATCGGCGGAGGCCCGGCCGGAACCGCCGGCGGCATCAAGATCACCACCTTCGCCGTGTTGTTCTTCATCCTTCTCGCGGAGGTGCGCGGGGACGCCTCCGTCAACGTGTTCGGCAAACGACTCTCGCGCGCCGTGCACCGCCAGGCCATCACGATCGTGCTCCTCGCCGTTGCCGTGATCATCGCGGCCACCGCCGCCCTCATACTGCTCACCGACATCACCATGGACCGGCTCCTGTTCGAGGTGATCTCGGCGTTCGGCACGGTCGGCCTGTCGACCGGCATCACCGCCGGCCTGCCGGTCGCGGGCAAGATCATCCTGATGCTGCTCATGTTCATCGGCCGGCTCGGCCCGGTCACCTTCGCATCGGCCCTCGCCCTCCGCGAGCGCCGCACCGCGTACGAATTCCCGAAGGAGAGGCCCATCATTGGCTAAGTTTTCCCTGTTCTCGCACACCCAGCCCGCCCGCCTGGCCGCGGCCGACTCGGTCGCCGTGATCGGCCTGGGCCGCTTCGGCAGCGCGCTCGCCCTGGAACTCATGGACAGCGGCACCGACGTCCTCGGCGTCGACGACGACGAGGAGATCGTGCAGGCGCACAACGGCCTGCTCACCCACGTCGTGCGCGCCGACTCGACCAAGGAGGACACCCTCCGCCAGCTCTCGGTGCCCGACTTCAGCACCGTCGTCGTGGCCATCGGGAACGACATCGAGGCGAGCATCCTCACGGCGTCGCTGCTGCTGAAGATGGGCATCCCGAACATCTGGGCCAAGGCGGTGAGCACGCCGCACGGCGAAATCCTCGAACAGCTCGGCGTCGGGCACGTCGTGCGCCCGGAGAAGGAAATGGGCAAACGGGTCGCGCACCTCGTGCGCGGGGTCATGCAGGACTATATCGAGATCGGCGAGAACTTCGCCCTCGTGAAGACCACCCCGCCGAAGGACATCCTCGGCGTTCCGCTCGGCAAGACGAGGGTGCGCGCCATGCACGGGGTCACCATCACCGCGTTCAACCGGCCGGGCGTCGGGTGGAGCTACACGACCCTCGACACCGTGATCGAGCCGGGCGACGTCATCCTCATCGCCGGCGAGTCCAAGCGGGTCGAAGCGTTCAGCCTGCTGCGCTGATGAGCGGCAACAGATGAGCAACAGATGAGCAACAGATGAGCAACCCCGCGGTGGGTTTCCTCCTCGGCGCCGAGCCGGGCACCCGCGTCGTCGTGCGCACGCGCATCGAGGGCGGCTTCACGGATGCCGTCGGCTACCTGCGGTCCTGCGACGCCACCCGGTGCGTGGTCGACACCAAACGCGGCCTGGTCACCCTGGCCATGGCCGACATCACCCTGGCGAAAGAGGTCCCGCCGCCGCCGGCCCCGCGTGCGGCCCGACGCGCAGCACCCTGATTCTCGCTTTCGCTTTCATCCCGCCGCGCAGGGGCGGATAATTGCGGACATGTGGTCCCGCCGCGCACCGTTCTATCGCACGCTGGCATCGCTGAGCCGAATTACCCTGCTCCACGAGCTGCAACAACGCGGGGCGATGACGATTGTGGAACTCGCCGGGGCCGCCGGGCTGCACCACAACACGGCCAGGGAACACCTGCACCGACTGATCAGCGACGGTTTCGTGAGCTGCGCGGCCGAGCACCGTGACAGCAAGGGGCGCCCGCGCATGCTCTACAGCGCGGCGATCGCCCCCGATGGGCGCGACGGGTCGATCAGGGCCGCGAAGGTCGGCCAGGCACTGCTCCGCGCCGACCTGCTGCGCCGGATGCTCCCGGTCCAGGCGACCACGACCGTCTCGGTGCCGATGAGGCGCCAGCTGGACGCGCTCGACGACCACCTGGACCAGACCGGTTTCGACGGGCGCCTCGACGCGGACGGCCTGCACGTGCACCTGCACGCGTGTCCGTTCTCCGACCTCGTCAAGGATCATCCGGAGGTGTGCAGCGTTCACTTCGGACTCCTGCGCGGTGTGCTCGCCCAGGCCGGCGGTCCGCTGGACGCAGACCAGCTGCATCCCTACGCCCAGCCGGACACCTGCACCCTCGACCTGCACAGCAGCGAGGTCGCGGCGAGCTGACCGTCTGCCCGTGAGGGGTCGCGATTATTCACGGTGTTTTCGCCTTGTCTCAGCCAGCGCCACAAGCGAGACTCCAAGCTAATGGTCGTCGCCGACCGCGGTGATGGCATCAGCGCAAGGGGTACGCCGTGAATGAGCGAAAAGGGTCTTTCGTCGCGGGATCGGGCGTCGCGAGTCCGGGCACAGACGGGCCCGTCACCGACGCCATCCTGAACCTCGGTCGGTTCCTCCGCCGCGGCGAGACCTCGAGCGACCTGCGCTCGGTCTTCCACAAGGGCGGCCGCGACGCCGACTCGTTCTACCGCGACCGGTGGACACACGACAAGGAAGTCCGCTCCACCCACGGCGTCAACTGCACCGGTTCCTGCTCCTGGAAGGTGTACGTCAAGGACGGCATCATCACCTGGGAGACCCAGCAGACCGACTACCCCAGCGTCGGCCCCGATTCGCCCGAATACGAACCACGCGGATGCCCGCGCGGCGCCGCGTTCAGCTGGTACACCTACTCGCCGACCCGGGTGAAGTACCCTTACGTGCGCGGCGTGCTGCTCGAGGCCTACCGCGCGGCGAAGGCGAAGACGGGCGACCCCGTGCTCGCCTGGGCCGAGGTGACCGGCAACCCCGAGACCGCCCGCGCCTACAAGAGCGCCCGCGGCAAGGGCGGCCTGGTCCGCGCGAGCTGGGACGAGGCGGCGGAGATCGTCGCCGCGGCCCACGTGCACACGATCAGGAAATACGGGCCGGACCGGATCGCCGGGTTCTCGCCGATCCCCGCGATGTCGATCGTCTCGCAGGGCGTGGGCAACCGGTTCATCTCCATGCTCGGCGGCACGATGCTCTCGTTCTACGACTGGTACGCCGACCTGCCCGTCGCCTCGCCCCAGGTCTTCGGCGACCAGACCGACGTGCCGGAGTCCGCCGACTGGTGGAACTCCTCCTACCTGATCATGTGGGGCTCCAACGTCCCCGTCACCCGCACCCCAGACGCGCACTTCATGGTCGAGGCCCGTTACCGGGGACAGAAGGTCATCGCCGTCTCGCCCGACTACGCCGACAACACCAAGTTCGCCGACGAGTGGCTGGCCGTGCACCCGGGCACCGACGGCGCCCTCGCCCTCGCGATGGGCCACGTCGTGCTCAAGGAATTCCTCGTCGACCGGCGCACGCCCCGCTTCGTCGACTACATGAAGAAGTTCAGCGACTCCGCCTACCTGATCTCGCTGGTCAAGCGCGGGGACGCGTACGTCCCGGGCAAGTTCCTGACCGCGGAGGCCCTGCCGGGCACGCCAGCTCAGCTCGCCGGCGCCGCGTTCAAGCCCGTGCTGCTGGGCCACGACGGCACCGCGGTCGTGCCCAACGGGTCGATCGGGCACCGCTTCTCCGAGGCGGACGTCGGCAAGTGGAACCTCGACCTCGAGGGCGTCGACCCGCTGCTCTCCATCGCGGATGCCCCGGACTACGACCAGGCCTCCGTCGCCATCGACCTGCCCCGGTTCGATCTCTCCCCGGAAACGGAGGGTGAGCAGCACGCCGGCGGAGCGGGCATCATCCGTCGCGGTGTGCCGGTGCGGAAGGTCGGCGGCCAGCTGGTCACGACCGTGTTCGACCTGCTCCTGGCCCAGTACGGCGTCGGCCGCGAGGGTCTCCCCGGCGTCTGGCCGACCGGCTACGACGACGCCTCCTCCCCGGGCACCCCCGCCTGGCAGGAGGAGATCACCTCCGTGCCCATGCAGGCCGCCGAGCGGATCGGGCGCGAGTTCGCGCAGAACGCCGAGGACTCCGGCGGCCGGTCGATGATCCTGATGGGCGCCGGCACGAACCACTGGTTCCACTCGGACACCATCTACCGCGCCTTCCTCGCGCTGACCACCATGACCGGCTGCCAGGGCGTCAACGGCGGCGGCTGGGCGCATTACGTCGGCCAGGAGAAGGTGCGACCGCTGACCGGCTACGGCCAGTACGCGTTCGGCCTGGACTGGGTGCGCCCGCCCCGGCAGATGATCGGCACGGGCTTCTTCTACCTGGCCACCGACCAGTGGCGCTACGACGGCCTCGCCGCCGACACCCTCGCCAGCCCCCTCGGCACCGGCAGCTTCGCCGGCCGCACCACGGCCGACTGCCTGGTCGACTCGGCCAAGCGCGGCTGGATGCCCAGCTACCCCACCTTCAACCGCAACTCGCTCGACATCGTCGACGACGCCGCGGCGGCCGGCGTCGAACCGGCGCAGTACGTGGTCGACTCGCTGACCGACGGCAGCCTCGGTTACGCCTGCGAGGACCCGGATGCCCCGGAGAACTTCCCGCGGGTGCTCGTCGTCTGGCGGGCGAACGTGATCGGCTCCTCCGGCAAGGGCAACGAGTACTTCCTCAAGCACCTGCTCGGCACCTCCAGCGCCGTTCGCGGGGCCGAGTCGCCGCCGGAGAAGCGCCCGACCACGATGAAATGGCACGAGTCCGCGCCGGAGGGAAAGCTCGACCTCATGGTCACGAGCGACTTCCGGATGACCTCGACCACGCTGTTCAGCGACGTGGTGCTTCCCCCGGCCACCTGGTACGAGAAGAACGACCTGTCGACGACGGACATGCATCCGTTCATCCACTCGTTCAACCCGGCGATCTCCCCGCCCTGGCAGGCGAAGACCGACTTCGACATCTTCCACATCCTCGCGAAGAAGATCTCGGAAATGTCGGTGGAGCACCTCGGCGTGCGCCAGGACCTCGTGGCCACCCCGCTGCTGCACGACACCCCCGACGCGATGGCGACCCCGCACGGTATCGTGCGGCACGACCAGCCGCTCGTGCCCGGCGTGACGATGCCCAAGCTGGTCGTCGTCGAACGCGACTACCCGGCCTTCGCCGAGATGCTCGGCGCGCTCGGGCCGCTGACCGAGAAGCTCGGCATGGTCACCAAGGGCGTGAAGTTCAACCCTGACGTCGAGGTTGCCTATCTCGGCAGGAAGAACGGCCTGGTCGAATCCGGCAAGGCCGCCGGCCGCCCGAAACTCTCGACCGCCATCCACGCCTGCGAGATGGTGCTCGCCCTCTCCGGCACGACGAACGGCCGGCTCGGCACGCAGGGTTTCCGCAAGATGGAAGAACTGACGGGCATGAAGCTCGCGCACCTCGCGAGCGACAACGAGGGCCGGCGCTTCTCCTACCCGGATGTGCAGGGCGCGCCGGTCCCGGTGCTCACCTCCCCCGAGTGGTCGGGCAGCGAGCACGGCGGGCGCCGCTACAGCGCCTTCACGATCAACGTGGAGCATCTCAAGCCCTGGCACACCCTCACCGGGCGGCAACACTTCTACCTCGACCACGACTGGATGATCGAGCTCGGCGAGCAGCTGCCGATCTTCCGGCCGCCGCTGGACATGCACCGCCTGTTCAACGACTCCATCGTCGGGTCGACGGCGCCCACCGGGGCGACCGGCTCGACCGGGCGCGCGGAGGTGGCGGTGCGCTACCTGACCCCGCACTCGAAGTGGTCGATCCACTCCGAGTACCAGGACAACCTGATGATGCTCTCGCTCTCCCGCGGCGGGCCGACCATCTGGATGTCCCCGCTCGACGCCGACAAGATCGGCGTGCGCGACAACGAGTGGATCGAGTCGTACAACCGCAACGGTGTCGTCGTGGCCCGGGCGATCGTCTCGCACCGGATGCCGGAGGGCACGGTGTACATGTACCACGCGAAGGACCGCACGATCAATACGCCGATCGCGGAAACGAGCGGACAGCGGGGCGGCACGAACAACTCGCTCACCCGCATCCTGCTGAAACCCAGCCACCTGATCGGCGGCTACGCCCAGCTGTCGTTCGCCTTCAACTACCTCGGTCCGACGGGGAACCAACGCGACGAGGTCACCGTGATCCGTCGACGCAGCCAGGAAGTGGTCTACTAATGCGCGTCATGGCCCAGATGTCGATGATCATGAATCTCGACAAGTGCATCGGCTGTCACACCTGTTCGGTCACCTGCAAGCAGGTCTGGACCAACCGCACCGGCGTCGAGTATGTGTGGTTCAACAACGTGGAGACCCGGCCGGGCGTTGGCTATCCGCGCCGGTATGAGGACCAGGAGAAGTGGAAGGGCGGCTGGGCGCGCAATAAGCGCGGCCGGCTGAGCCTGCGCGGCGGCGGCCGGCTGAGGAAGCTGATGAACATCTTCAACAACCCGGACCTGCCGGGGCTCGACGACTACTACGAGCCGTGGACCTACGACTACGACATGCTCACGAAGGCCCCGCAGAGCGCGCAGACCCCGGTGGCCCGGCCGAAGTCGCTCCTCACCGGCAAGAACATGGACATCACCTGGTCGGGCAACTGGGACGACAACCTGGGCGGCTCGCAGGAGACGGCCGCCGAGGACCCCATCCTCGCCACCATGAGCGAGCACGTGAAGATGGAGTTCGAAGAGACCTTCATGTTCTACCTGCCGCGCATCTGCGAGCACTGCCTGAACCCCTCCTGCGTCGCCGCGTGCCCCTCCGGCGCGATGTACAAGCGCGAGGAAGACGGCATCGTGCTCGTCGACGAAGACGGATGCCGCGGCTGGCGCATGTGCGTCTCCGCCTGCCCGTACAAGAAGGTCTACTTCAACCACAAGACCGGCAAGGCCGAGAAGTGCACGCTCTGCTACCCGCTGATCGAGCAGGGCAAGCCGACGATCTGCTCGGAGACCTGCGTCGGCCGGCTGCGCTACCTCGGCCTCATGCTCTACGACGCCGACGCGGTGCTCGCGGCGGCGTCGATCGAAAACGACCACGACCTGCTCGAGGCCCAGCGCGGGGTGTTCCTCGACCCGCACGACCCCGCTGTCATCGCCGCGGCCAAGCGTGAGGGGATCGCCGACGACTGGATCCTCGCCGCGCAGAACAGCCCGATCTACACGATGATCTCCGAGTACAAGATCGCGCTGCCGCTGCACCCCGAGTACCGCACGATGCCGATGGTCTGGTACATCCCGCCGCTGTCCCCGGTGGTCGACGTCATCGGCAGCACCGGCAGCGACGGCGAAGACGCGCGCACCCTGTTCGCGGCGATCGACAAGCTGCGCATCCCGGTGGAGTACCTGGCCGGGCTGTTCACCGCCGGCGACGTCCGGCCGATCGAGTCGTCGCTGCGGAAGCTCGCCGCGATGCGCTCGTACATGCGCGACATCAACCTGGGCAACGATCCTGACGAGGCCATCCCGGCGGCCGTCGGCATGACCGGCACCGAGATGCAGGCGATGTACCGGCTGCTGGCGATCGCCAAGTACGAGGACCGGTACGTCATCCCACAGGCGCACCTCGAGACGGCGCGCGAGCTCGAGGAGCTCGGCTGCTCGCTCGACACCGACGGCGGGCCGGGCATGGGCGGGCCGGGCCGGGCCGCGTCCGGCACACACCTGCAGGGCCCCTACGCGAAGACCCCGGGGATGCCGCTGAACGCGACCGTCGACAACTACAACGAGATGCGCGGGGAGAAGACCAAGCCGACCACCCCCGGCCGGTTGAACCTGCTCAACTGGACCGGCGGCGCCGTGCCGCCGGGCATGTTCCCGCCGAAGGACGCCGGGGCCCCCGCATGAAACTCCTGCGGGTGCGTAAGGTCGCGTCCCTGCCGTTGTCGAAGACGGATGGCGCCATCGCGCACATGGCAGCGTCGATCCTGCTCGACTACCCGAACGAGGAGCGCCGGCGGCGCTTCGAGGTCGTCGCCGAGTCGGTGAAGCGGCTGCCGCATCCGCTCCGGAGCGCGTTCGAGACGTTCCTGGCGGCGGCGGGTGCGATGAGCCAGCAGGAGCTGGAGATGCATTTCATCCAGACGTTCGACATGAAGCGGAAGTGCTGCCCGTACCTCAGCTACTACGCCGCCGGCGACACGAGGCGGCGCGGAATGGCGCTCGTTCGTTTCGTCGAGGCGTACCGGGCGGCCGGCTGGGAGATGGCGGCGGATGAGCTGCCCGACTACCTGCCGATGGTGCTCGAGTTCTCGGCGCTCTGCGACTCGCCGATCGCACGGGAGCTGCTCTCGGCGCACCGCGACGGCATCGAGGTGCTCCGCACGGCGCTGGAGACGATTAAGAGCCCCTACGCGCATGTCGTGGAGGCGGTGTCGCTGTCGCTGCCGAAGATCGACGAGGAGACGCGGAAACGCTACCTGGCCCTGGTCAACGAGGGGCCGCCGGTCGAGACGGTCGGCCTGACCTTCCTCGGCAATCTTGAACCATTCGGTGCGGGCGCATCGAGCGAAGGAGCACGGCGATGAACACCTGGGACATCCTGCTCTGGGTCGCGTTCCCGTACGCGGCCATGGCGGTCTTCGTCGTCGGGCACATCCTGCGCTACCGCTACGACCAGTTCGGCTGGACCTCCCGCTCGAGCCAGACCTACGAGAACCGGCTGCTGCGCTGGGGGTCGCCGATGTTCCACTACGGCATCCTGCTGGTCTTCGGCGGGCACGTCGTCGGCCTGCTCGTGCCGAAGGAGTGGCTGGAGTTCTTCGGGGTCACCGAGCACTGGTACCACCTCGGCGCCACCTGGCTGGGGAGCGTCGCGGCGCTGCTCACGATCGCGGGCATCGTGCTCCTGCTGGTCCGCCGTCGGCTGACCCCCCGGGTGATGCTCGCCACGACGGTGATGGACAAGACCATGTACGCGCTCCTGGCCGCGGTGATCGGCTTCGGCACGGTGGCGACCGTCATGTACCAGGTGCTCGGCGCCGGCTACGAATACCGCGGCACGATCTCGCCGTGGATCCGCGGCCTGCTGATCGCCCAGCCGGACCCGTCACTGATGGCGAACGTGCCGTTCTTCTTCCAGCTGCACGTGCTCGCGGCGACCACCCTGTTCCTGCTCTGGCCGTTCACCCGGCTGGTGCACGTGTTCTCCGCACCGCTCGGCTACATCGTGCGCCCGTACATCGTCTACCGGTCGAGGGACGCGCACGTTGTCGGCTCCGGCTCGCGCAGACCGCCCCGCGGCTGGGAGAAGAGCGAGCGGCCCATCCTGGATCGGGAGCGCGTCCGCCGGTAGCGCTCGCGGCGGCTCACCCGCAGGGGACCCGACCCGTCAGGTCGCCGGCCTGGGGGAGACCCGCCGGCCCGCACAGCACAGACTCAGGCGATGTCCAGCCGGCGGAAGAGCGCGACTTTCACGGCGTCGAGCACGACCGCCAGCCCCACCGCCGCCACGGCAACGGCAGCGACGACTCCACCCGGCAACGGGGCCATGAGAATGCCGCGCACTGCGAGAGTCGTGATGAGGGTGAGGTCGAGGATCGAGGCGAGCACCATCCAGCGGCTTGGGCGTGAACTCCATAGCCGACGGCGTTCGCGCGCCACGTAGAACACGGCCTGCCCACTGAAGACCAGCGTGACGACCGCGAGTGTCTGCAACCCAGCCGGATCGAGTCGCAGGACGAAATGGCCGATGATGAGGGAGCCGAGACAGAACACCAGGTCGCAGAGGCCGAGAAGGA
>DAIMHX010000028.1:0-41296 GCA_036723055.1 Microbacteriaceae bacterium | reverse complement strand
TCTAGGGGATGGGCACTGGTATCGGCGCCCATTCCTTTCCGAAGGGATCGCGGAGCACCACCGCATAGGCGTAGCTGGGCACCGGGGTGACAGTCAGGCCGACGGATGCCGGAACCGGAACCGGAACACCGAGCGGGCCAGGAGTGGGTGTGAGGCTCGCTGCGCCGCTCAGGAGTTGCATCGTCCAGGCCGGGGACCCCGGCGGCAGGTTCGGTAGGCCGGCAGCTGTGATCGCGATAGCCCCGCCCACGTGGGCGAACCCCAGGGTGGGCACGGCACCGACGGTGTCGATCCAGGCCGGGGTCGAGAACGGACCCCACGGTGACGGAATCTGGTCATGCTGCAGGCCTGTGGCTCGGATCTCGCTCAAGGTGGCGGTTGCGCCGGCCGCAAGGGTCGGTTCGGTGGGGTAGCGGACACACGCTGCCACAGCGGTGCGGAGCCAGGGCTGGCCGCGCAGTTTCGCCGTGCCTTCGTGCACGGTCGGATCGCCTGCGGTCGGTTGGAGCGTCACGGTGGTCACCTGGGGCCAGAACGCTGGATCGCCGCCCAGGTATTCGACCAGCCGCGCCTCGATTCGGGCCGGCGTTGTGCCAGCGATGTGCAAGCTGGGGAGCACGGATGACGGCGGCTTGGTGACGCGCACTGTTACGCTCGCCGTGCCGTCGTCCGCTACTAACACGCGCACCTCCGGTACCGGAGGGAAGTCGCTTCTGGGCACCACAATGGCCACAGGCTGCGTGCGCTCGAACGGGGTCGAGACCGACTCGGTCGGGGGATTACCTGGGATGGTCGTGACCGCAACTGCGCGTGCGAACACGACGCCGTCGATGCCGGCCGGGAGTTCGATCGTTGCGTAGGCTGTGCTGCCCTGCACGGGATACGAAGCCGTTGAGGCCCACGAGTACAGGCCTCGGCTGTCGTGGGCTGGCATCGCGAGACGCACTGTCGCGGCTCGTTCGGCGCGCGGTTCCGCTGCGTCGGCAGCAGGAAGGCCGAAAGCGGACCGGAGGGCCGTTTCGCCTGCGATGAGCACGCGATAGGCCCGGGCGTTCGGTGCGGCCGCGATCGCAAGTGTCACTGTCACTGTCGGGCTGTTGCCCCGGCGTGTGGACGCGATCAGTCGTGGTCCGATCGCGGGCGGTCGGATGGGCCGCGGATCGACGATTCGGGCGGTGACCGCGGCGCTTGCAGAGGTGCGACCCTCCGCGTCGAGGCTCTGTAATGTCACGACATCGTCGACGATTTGACCCGGTGTCGTTTCGGCTGCGGCGAATTCGACGACGCGCGAAACCATCCCATCCACGACGTCGGAAGCCGCAACCGAAAGCACGCGCGGTGACGGCTCGCGGGGTACCGAGATCCGCAGTTCCGTGAGGGGAATCGACCCGGGCCCGACCGGCCACTGCACGCTCACGTCGAGACGAACCGATGCCGTCGAAGCGGGGCCCTCGCCCGCAGGGGCTGGGGTGAATGAGACGAAGACGCGGCCACCGGGCGCTGGGACGGGCGGCCGATCGGGGCGAATGACGCTCAACGCGGCCGGCGCACCCCAGCGGCCAAGCCAATCCTCCAGACGCACGGCGACATCGATGGACGCATCGTCGCCGCTGACGCCGACGGCCGAGACGACATGGCGCCCGTATGGCTTCGAAAAGCCTGCGATCATCGGGGTCGGGGCTCCCGCCAGCCCAGTATGTAGCGTTGCGGCCGTTGGCGCGGTCTGCACGAACGCCACTTCTCCGCGCGGCACGACACGGTCGATCCCGACCGTCGCCGTCCATTTGTTGATCGTCACCGCGTTCCAGGAGGAGTCAAGCGCGAGAAGGGCGGGCTGCTCCGGCCCGTCCGATGGGCACTCTCGAACGTAGGGCAACGGCACCACGATGACGCTAAGGTCCCACCAGCTGCCATCTTCAAGGTGCGCGAACCCGCGGGTCGCCCGCTGCAGGTCACGGTACCCGCTGATCTCTTCCTCGTAGAAGCGCTCGACCTCGTCGGGCTCCTGCTGGACCGGCCGCTCGTGCGGACTCCGCAGCCGGAATACGGGCACGAGAGCCGCCGCCAGCCCGACGATGCGGGTGTCGTTCGGCTCGGGCTCGCGTTCCAGCGTGCCCGACAATCCCTGCCAGCGGGCAACCCCGGGATCGACGGATGCCTGCAGGTAGGCATCATCGGCATGCTGAGACATCGTCGTGCTGCCGGCCGTGCCGTCGACGCTTCCGCGCGAACCGCTGTCGAGCGCCCGATATGCCCGCTCGCACCACGCTCCGACTCCGTCGACCCCGCCGGAATCGCGGCGCGCATCAACAATGGCGCGGATGCGAGCAAGCTCGCGCGCCGGATCCGGCTCGAGTACGCCCGGCCGTTCGCGGTCCGACGGCAACCGGTAGGGCGGCGCCGACAGTTCGACCCGAGTCTTCCAGTCGTCGCTGCTGTCGCGCGCCGGCAGGTAGTAGGGGATGCGTGCGGCCTGTTCGCCCGCGAGTGACGCCCGGGCGAGCACACGACCGTGGTCCAACCCGAATCGCCCGATGCCGACGGATGCCGATGCCTCCACGACGGTGCCGCGTCCCGTCACACGCACCACCTCGCAGTCTGCTGAAGCCAGCCGCCAGTGGGCGGGGTCGTCGGGCAACGGTTTCGACCGGGCCGAGTTGGTCGACCACAGGCCCTGTCGGGTGAGACGCGGGTCCGCCGCAGACAAAGTGAGGTCGCCATCGCCCTGGATGAGCGCCCAGCCGAGCACCTCGGGTCCAGGCGCGGGTTTCTCGAAGACCAGCGTGAGCTCCTCGCCGCGGTCCGTATCGATCTGCCAGCCGTTAGGTCCACGCTGCCCGAAGGAGAACACTGGGTCGACTCCACGAAAGCTGTCAACGTTGGTGAGCAGATCCACCAGCACCGTCGGTCCAGCGGGAAGACCGCCGGACGGACCCATGGTCACATGCCAGTGGATGCCGTCGGGCAGTTGCGGGTCGGAACCAGGTCCGGTCAACCAGGCGATGTCGCCGAACGCCGTCAAACGGTCGCAGAAGACGATGGTCACGATTCCTCCACTGCTACGAGTGTCGCTGAGCTGAAGCGTGGCGGATTCACGACTGTGACCCGACGGTAGAAGCTGGTCAGCCTGTCATTCGCTCGGAGCTTGAGCATTGCCGTCGCGCCCACCTGGATGGGAGTTGTCGAGAGCCAGAGCGCGACGGTGCCCGCGCGGTTCGATCGTCGCACCGGCAATTCGATGCCGGACAGGTAGGCCTGCCGGAGACCCATCCGCCGACCGCCATCCCGCACCAGCGGCTCCGTTGACTCGAGGAGCAGACCAGCGACCGCCCATCCACCGCTGGCAGCCGGCGCCCAGAGCACGCTTGACCGGTTGGCCTCGACCGGGCGAAGCGGTGGCAGTCCGAGCGCGTCGATCATGCGCTCGAGTTCGGCGTCGTCCTGTATCCACCCGGGCGCACCGGCGACCGGTGTCACAGCCAGGTCGCCGTGCGTGCGAGCGTTGGCGTAGGAGCCGCCGACGAACCCGAAGGATCGGATGAGGTTCGCCGGATTGGTGAAGTTCGACGTGGTGAAAGTGATGCCGCCGATCGAGGGCGTCCATTTGTCGGGGTGGGCATCGCCTGCTTCGGGGAGCACACAAGAGAGTTCGTACGTAGCTCCCATCTGCAGTGTCGCCGCCACCGTCAGGGTTGATTCCGTCGGCGGAACAACGCATCCGGTGCTCTTCGCCGCAAGCTCGACCGCGGCCGCCAGGGCGAGTTTCGGTTTCGATTTCGCCGGATGCGGGAACGGAACCGTGTAGCTGTCAGGCGCAGCCCGGTCTACGCGGCGCACCAGGAGGCCGACATCGCGGTCGTAGAGACCGGCGAGTTCGACGATGTGCATGGCGAGGAATTCGATGCCCGGCTGGTCGGCGGGAAAGAGGAATTCGGTGTGATCGGCCGGGGTGAAGCCTTTTACGTAGCGCGCCAGGTAGCCCGGCTTGAACGTGTCGAGCAGCACGCTCCTGGCCAGCTGTGGGTCGATGAGCACCCCACTGGCGGAGAGCACGGGGGCCGACGACTCCACGAGCTTCCAGGGGGAGGCATAGCCCGACGGCGCGCCTGTCTTCACGAGGTCGGTTGACTGCTTCGGCGTGGCCGGTTTGGCCGGAGGAGTCGGGTCTTTACCGGCCGTGGCGAAGTACCAGGAATGGATGATCGGTGCAGGACCGGAATTCGCTGGAGTCGCGGTGACGCCTGCCACGTTCAAGGCGCTGTCCCACCCGAGGGTGACGGTCAAGCGGTAGCGGTGACCTGGCGTGAGGAGCTGGGAGAGCATCGACGGATCGGCCGCAGCATTCGCATCATCGCTATTCGCGTCATCCTGCGCATTTTTTGCGTTGGTGGCCGCCGCGTCATCCCTGGCGGTCGTCGCCAACAGGCCGAGGATGAAGGTCGGGAGGCCCCACGGGAGCTCGAGGACGATCGCGGCGACCGGGTCTGCAACAGACGAAGGAAGGACGACCGTCACGACGGTGGCAGACCCGTCGGCGCTTCGGGCGCCGACCTCGAGCGTCGGCGCGGCAACTGCCCCGCTGGCGGTCCGGGCCGACGCCGTGATGCCATGGAATCCCTCAAGCATCTGGTAATCGGTGACCGCGACAAGCAGATGGAGCCGCCCGCTGATCACCGGCTCGTCGAAAGTGATAGTGGTGCGCATCGCAGGCGATGGCAGCGGCGCGACGAACACCGATGACGTCAAGCGGAAGCCGCGATCGAACCGGCGACCGTCGGCGACGGCCTCACTGCGAAGTGCAGCTGGACCGGCCGAGATCGTCGTAGGCGGTACAGCAGGTGCGATCAGCCCGCGCAGCGACACTGGCACGCTTCCCACGGTGAATCCGGTGCCGTTGGCAAAGCTCGAGAGCACACTCGTGCCCCATTCGGACCGCTCGGCGGGCACATGCCAGAATCGCCCCACCGGTGTTGCGTCACCACCGACAGCCCAGCCGGGGCCGGACGGCGCGGTCCACAGGCAGGCGCCGCCGATCAGCTGGGCCGGGTCCATCATCGGCTTCAGCTGGCTGCCGTCCCCGGCCATGTGCGCGGCCCAGGCGAGGAGCGTTCGGCGCAACAGCACCAGCTCGCGTGCGTTGGATGTTCCCGCCGGCCACGTGCCCGTGCCCGCAGGCACCTGCCAGCGCGAGGTGTCGTGAAGCGGAACGGAAGTGATGGCTTCCGGTTTCGTCACATCTTCGAGCACCACGTTCTGCAGTGTCCATGTGATCGTCGCGCCGCCGGAGCTGACCTGACCGAGGTTGACGGCGGGCGATGGCGAGGTGATCGCCATTGTTCCGATCGCCGGGGCGATCGGAAACGCCAGGATCGGCACGACGTCGGGCCACACGATCGGCGCCTTCGCCCACCCTCCGTCGGGGCTGACGCCGGTTCCGGCGGCGGGACGCTGCGGAGACCCGGCGCCGGCATCCGCTGCGGGCAGCGACCGACCGAGGCCGTCCGCGAGCAGCACATCCGGCCACGGCCAGTCGTCGGGGCCGGGAACCGGTGCCAGCGGCGCGGGCGCAGCATCGAGCGTATTGATGGTGATGCATTCGCGCAGGGTGTCGAAGAACAGGTCGATCTCGCCGCAGATTTCGAGCTTGTAGGCGAACTGGACCGCACCGCCCGCATCCGTCCAGAGCTGCAGCGTGACATCCGCTGAGAGTCCGATGTGGAACGGGCCGATGCCGAGAGTCCCGCTCAACTGGCCGTGTACACGCAGCAGCTCAGGTCGAGTGCTGATGAGTGCCGTCAGGCTGGCCGTGATCTCGGCCCAGAGGATGCCCTTGGCGCCGATGACCACCTCGATCCCTGCCCCGACTCCGATCGTGAAACCGGTTGTGGCGGGAACATCCTTGTCGCCCATCAGACTCGGGGTGTTGATGCCGGCGCCCTGCACCATGAGAAACGCCCAGCCGCCGCACTCGAACGGTGTGCCGGGGAAGACTTTCGCGGTGATCGGTCCGGGGGGCCGGTTGGTCGGGGCGACGATGCCGTCGTCGCTGCCCACGCGCACCCACCAGTTCCCGTCACGGTAAGGGAAATGGGCCGCGAGCGGCACATTCACCTCGACGAGGTACGGGATGGAGAAGGTGCCGGAGACGGCGATGTCCAGGGCTTCGGTCGAGGCGGCGACTCCGCCGAAGACGGTGATCTCCGGAGGATTCGACGGTGGCTTCCCATCGATCCCTACTCTCGAGGACAGATCGTCGAGTGCCGACTGCGTGATGGACTTCCGGTCGGCGAGCAGATGCCCGTCCACGCCGATGCGGAGCGCGAAATCGGGGATCGTGATGCCGAACACGCCCAGTGCGCTGAAGAAGAAGCCATTGTCTGGTGCAGTTCCGATGCTGAGCCCGATGCCGATCGTCATGTCGTCGGACCCGAATACGAGCGGCTGCCACGGCTTCCACCTGCGGAGCGCAAGGAACGGATTCGCGGGATCGAGAGGCGGCATAGCGGCGTTGTAACCGAAGGTACCGAGTGCCCCGTAGAGCCCGAGGCCGGTCGGGCCGAGCGGGATGGGGCCAGGCAGGTCGACGGCGAAGCCGATCTCGACCTTGGGACCCTGCGGGAGCTCGTCGTATCGGAGGAAACCGAGCGCGGCGAGTCCCACCGACGGCACCTCGACTCCGAGCACGACGGAGAAGCCGGTATCCGTGAACGAGACCTGGCCTTCGCCTGTGAGGAGCCCAGGCACGTCGACGCTCGCGACCAGCCCGCGGAGACCGAGAGCGAGGCCGCCGCCGTCGAATGTCGCCCGAATCGTTGCGCCGCTGATTTTCACTGGCCCGAGGTCGATGACGAAGCGAAGGTCGACCTCGAACCAGGTCGAGCCGTGGCCGGAACGTGTGCCGACGATGTCGAGCAGCGAGCCGGAGGTTTGTACGGTCCACTCGCCAGGGTCGACGACTTCGATCCGGGCGCGCGAGAAGTCGAGGGTGAGCATGTCACCCAGACTCGTGGTGGGGTCGACACTTGCCGCAACATCACGCCAGCGCACGCGAAGGGGCCGGGCATCCGGCTTCATGCCGACCGCGAGTGGCCCACTCTTCCAGAGGTCGGCCGTGACGACACCTTCGATGTCGAGCAGGGCGTGCACAGCGCCGATTTGTTGCGTAGAAGCATCAAGGGTTACACCGTGTAGGACGAATCCGCCGCTGACCGCGAGTTCCGTGCCCATGACCGCGGCAGCTGCGAAGAGCGCTGCGGTCGCGGCCGTCGGGGAATCCGCACGGATTGCCGGCGCCAGGGCCGTGGTGATTCCGGCCGCGATCGCGCCGGGGGTGGTGTCGATGATGTTCAGCAGCCCCGTCGGAGCATCCGATTCCATGGTGACCGTGACGCTCAGCGCACCCGGATCGCCCGGCGGCCGTGACATCCCTGCCCGCACCCGCAGCGGCGTAGCAATTGCAGGTCCGGCGGCGCCGAGCAGCCCGTCCCCTGTGGGCAGCTCAAGTGTCACAGAGACGCCCGTCGGCACGAGTTGGTCGAACGAGTCGGCATCGGGAAGATGCCAGGAAAGCGTGCCGCCGACCGCCGGGGCGCTCTCGCCGGCGCCGACAGGAGCCGGGGCGATAGCGAGATCGAGGTCGAGCCGGCCCGCTCCGCACTGCAGGTCCACTTGGCAGGCGATACCGCCGATGACCGGCACGGTCTCGGGGAGCACGAACTCTGCACCCGCTAGCTGAAAACGGCTGCCGGTGACGCCGATCGTCTGGGGCAGCGTGATGCCGATACCGCCGGGAAGCAACACTGACTTCGAGCTGGCCGTGAGAGTGAGGTGCGAGACGTCGATGGTCGCTTTCGCCCCGGCCGTGAGCGAGATGGCGAGGTGACCCGTCACCCCAAGGGTGACCAGCGCTCCGGCATCCAGATAGCGGATGCGGCGCTGTCGACCGGTTCCGATTTCGGTGCGGGTCGCCATCTTCACTGCGGCGGGAAGTGTCAGTGTGACGCCATCGAGGGCGATGGTGACGACCGCCGGTGTCGGTCCGACCGACGCGGTGGCGGACACCGTCACCGCGCCAGTGAAACTCGAGCCGAGGACTCCGGGCAGTGCCACGGCGGTGACGGATGGCAGCGCGCTCGGGGTGCTGAGATCAGCCGGCGCATCGAGCGCAGACATCAGGGCCGCCAGGGCGCCGTCGATGATCGCGCCTGTGCTGACGCCGTCCAGGTCGAGCTTGTCCAGAAGACTCATGCGCGTGCCCCTCCCCGGTGAGAGTCTGGGACTCGATCTCGGTACAGTCGGATGCGATGTGGATCAAAGACACGAGCGCTGCGATAGACGCGAGTCGTGCGACATCGTAGCGCTGTCTCGGCGGTTCAGACACCGTGCCGGCATCGTCTCGTCGCTACTGAAACCAACTCGTCGATGGGTGATGATAGGTTCCCTGCACTGTTGGCCAGTCGTATCGGTTCGAGGTCGCGTCTTCGATCGTGGCCAGCCCACCGTTACTATTAACGAACGCTGCCAACCGTCGCTGGAACGACAACCAAAGGTTGTGGGCGGCGCCGAACACCGTGGCGGACATCGCGTTGTCCAGTGCAGAGGTCGTGCGATCTGCGCCGCGCGTGAAGAACACGAACTCGCCCGCGGCGCCCGGGATGAACCCCCACTGCCGGTTGCCGCTGACTGGATGACCCCCATCGTCTGGAGTCCACAGGGTGGAGAATATCCAGTGGTCGGCGGCAACCTCCGCCGCCACGACTGATCCGTCGTCAACGTTCACGCCTGAGCTGAACATGTCGATCGAGATCACAGCACCTGGGAAGGCCATGGGCAGGAATGGCGGCAGCCATGCCGCCGTGTCGATCAACGGTTCATAGGGCTGGAAGTTACAGCCGTCCGGGGAGCCGTCGACAAAGGTGTTGATGTTGCGGCGCACGAATTCCAGCAGCTGTTGGGCGGTCATTGTGCTCGTGCCGTCGGTGGGCATCGCCGACACCCTGACCGGGTAGAAGTCCAAATTGATGGGACCCTTGGCATCCTCAATGGCGTGCACAACCCTGGTCGGTCCAGCAAGGCTAAACCTCGCGTTCAGGCCCGCCTGCATCGATTGCGGAGGCCGGAAGCCGATGAGAAACTCCCAGGCTTGCAGCGAGGGTGGCGCGGGCACGGGTGTCGGCGGGAGCGACGGCGTTGGCATCGGGGTGAACAGGGCGTTGAGGCGCCCACTCGTACCGGGACCCGTCACCCCATCATGCTGCCCCAACCCCGGGGGTACCGCCAACTGTTGGTCAATCTTGAACTGGCGCACGGTATCGCTCGTGGCATTGTCGTAGGTGAATGTGACGAGCAACGGATACCCCAGGTCGCGCAACGCTCCTTGAACAGCTCCGACGGCCTCCGGATCATTCGGCTGGTCTACTATCAGATCGCCGTTGGAGTCGAACCCGTCCAGGGTCATGCGGGCCCCGCTGACGCACTTCTCGAACTGGGTGATGCCGGCAAATCGTGGTGCGATCGCGACGCTCATAATTCGACCCCCCTATGGGAACATCAGTATGCACATCCTCTGGCCCCGAAGCGGAGGAATCATCCAAACAAATGCATACTGGCGAACCTTGAGCTCATCGTCAAGCCCCCTCGCGTTGACTCATAGATAATCTCCGCGAGCGAAGAGCATAGTGCCTCCGCAGGCAGTCCGAACTTCAGCAGGTGCCACTTTGGGTGCCACAATCCCTCGGAAAGTGCCAGTAGCAGCCCGTAGTAGCCCGCAGCAACTGGTAAACTGCACTCACCGACTTCCGCGAAATCATGCGGGACGTGGGGGAGGGAAGCCTCCGAGACAGGCAGCCCGGCTCGCATCAGTTGTTCTTGGTTCGAGTCCAGGTACCCCAGCAAGTTGGCTCCCGCGAGGGGGCCATTTTTGTGTCACCGTGGATTCTGTGGTTCACCGTGGCGGAGGCGTCGCGCCAGCGGCTCAGGTCTCCCCAACGCCCGATGCCGGGAGATCGGCCACGTCGGAGTCGGGCAGGATTTCAGGTGCCGGCCGCCCAGGCGGCAGTAGCGAGCTGATGACCTCGATGATTACTTGCGTGATTGCGTGTGCGACGTCGATCAAGGTGCGTTCCCCTCGCGTGCTGTCGATGATTCCAGAATCTAGTACAGAACTGCCTTCGTGCGCCGACGAACGGCTGTTGTCCTGCTACGGGATGTCCTACCGCCGATGCCGATGGACCAGTCGGGAATAGTCGTCAATTGCAGAGTGCAGGAAGCAATGGCACGCCAGCCTGGTGTTCAGATCAACTTGGGGTGCCACAAACCCCCGGAAGGTGCCAGAAACAGCCAGGATCAGCCCGTGCAACTCGCAAACTGCATTCACCAACTTCCGCGAAATCACGCGGAACTTGGGGGAGGGAAGCTGCCGAAACAGGCAGCCCGGCTCGCATCAGTTGTTCTTGGTTCGAGTCCAGGTACCCCAGCAATACAGGCGACATGGCGGGTCTTCTCCTGAATAGACGGCCATCGCTACCGATTAAAGAACGCTGGTGCGGTGATTGCCGCAAGGTGGGCTCTCAGGGGACTGTGGCAAACTTGAGAGGTTGGCCACTAGGTATAGTGCTGGGCGCCTCCACGATCGCAACCCTCGTTCCAACGGGGAGCTGTTCGACTGGTCGTCCCGTCCCCATGAGCCCGCGTGCAGCGCGACCTGAATCGAGGCAGTTTGAAGTTCATCGTTGGGGAAACCCTCGTCTACCCACACCACGGTGCGGTCACCATCACCGAACTCTCCACAGTCACTCTGAAAGGCGTCGCGCAGCCAGCGATGACCTTGCGCGTGCACTCGTCCGAGCTCACCATCAAGCTCCCGATCGCGAACGTGGAACTCGTTGGAGTCCGTGACGTCATCGACGCCGCCGGGTTGGAAGAGGTGTACGCGGTGCTGCGTGAGCCGTTCACCGAGGAAGCCACGAACTGGAGCCGCCGGTTCAAAGCGAATCAGGAGAAGATGGCGAGTGACAGCGTGACCCGCGTCGCTGAGGTCGTCCGCGACCTGTGGCGCCGTGAGCAGAACGGTGGCGTGTCCGCCGGTGAGAAGCGGATGCTCGCCAAGTCCCGGCAGCTGCTGGAGTCGGAGCTGGCGTTAGCTCTCGGCACCTCACCGGTGGACACTGTGGCGGCGTTGGATGACGTGCTCACCGGGGCCCTCACCGAAGCGGCGTAACTCGCAACAAAAAGGCGCACTCATCACAGCGCGTTTACTTCTGCGTGCC
This sequence comes from Microbacteriaceae bacterium, assembly GCA_036723055.1. Taxonomy (GTDB): domain Bacteria; phylum Actinomycetota; class Actinomycetes; order Actinomycetales; family Microbacteriaceae; genus Cryobacterium. The sequence goes on along the minus strand of DAIMHX010000028.1, from coordinate 30,029 downwards.
TGAAAACGGGAACTCCGCGGGCATCGCGCCGGCGGCACCGTGCAGATCACCCTTTGCGGCCGAGAATCGAGCCGTATGCGGGCGGCCAGCGAGATCTCGTTGGCCGCCTATTTCGTTTGGTTCGGGTGGTTCGTGAACACGTTGACGATCTTCACGGTTCTGCCCTCGACGTAGAACCAAATGCGGGCGCCCCGGGGAGTTCCTACTGCCATTGGTCGTGCTCGACGCCGTCGCGAACAATCGTTGCGAGTTGGCCCTTGAGTTGGTGGCACTTCGGGTCGGAATGATTCGGGGCCTTCGTGAGCCGGTCCCAGGCGTCAGCGGCCGCGCTCTTCTGGGTGGCGACGATGTCACGCCATCCCGTTGCGGCTTGACTCGTGACAAGCTCGACGGCGAACTCCGACGACTTGAGAGGTCGTGGAGCGAGACCCTTTTTTGGCGGCACTAGATGCGGGGCTTGACCGCCACCGGTTCACGAAGCCAGTCCGGTTCTTCCTGGCCCCACCCAGCAGCAACAGCCTCCGCGGTGTTCTGCCACGCTTTGATCTCGGTGAGTATCCGCCCTGGCTGATTGACAACGAATGCGCCGCGGGCGGTGTCGATGATGTCCTGTGCACAGGTTCTCTGATCCTGAACACTGAGCAGCTTGATCCAGGGGAACGGTCGCGCGAGGCGATCCTCCAGCGTGCCACGGTCATCCAGCGATACAGCGATCAGGACCTTCTACGGCCTCTGAATCGTCGGTTTGTTCTGTGTGGGCTTTGACTACAGAACCGGCTTGACTTGGAGCGCGCTCCAAGTCTTAAGCTCACGGTATGGCAATAGATGGAGCGCTCAGTCAACAGGAAGCGAGCCTGACAATCGCGCAGGTTTCGGAGATCACCCGACTCTCCACCGACACGCTGCGCTATTACGAGAAGGCTGGACTGATCGAGCGCGTTGGGCGAACGACCGGCAATCAGCGCCGATATGCATCCGCAGATTTAGCTTGGCTGGAGTTCTTGCTGCGTCTTCGAGAGACCGGAATGTCCATCGCTGATATGCAACGCTTCGCTCGGCTGAGGGCGGCAGGAATTGATTCGATTCCAGATCGGATTGCGATGCTCCGAACTCATGCGGACGGTCTTGCCGCCCATATCCATACCCTCCAACAGAACGCCCTCGCCCTCGGCGAGAAAATCACCCACTATGAGCAACTGCTGAACACGCAGGAAGAAGAGCAACCATGAACACCGACAACGCCCCGAGCATTTCACAACCCTCCCGCGAGGCATCCTTCGACCGCGGAATGGAAATCTTGACAGCGATTGATGGCGCGGGCGGTCAGAACGTCATTGACTCCTTGGCAGATATTTCGCCCGAACTCGGCCATCAAGTCGTCGCTTGGGCATTCGGTGAGATCTACGCGCGACCCGGGCTTGTCCCACGCGACCGCCAACTCGTGACCCTCGGGATGCTCACCGCTCTCGGCGGATGCGAACCTCAGCTCGACGTGCACATCAACGCAGCACTCAACGTCGGGCTCACCCCCGACGAGATCGTCGAAGCGCTTCTCCACAGCGCCGTCTATTGCGGCATGCCCAAAGCCTTGAACGCTACCTTCGTCGCCAAGAAAGTCTTCGGCGAACGTGGCCTACTCCAATCCCAGACGGCCTGAACATTAGGTGCCGCATCGGCTCGCGAGTGCAGCACGGATTTGGCGCATGGACGCCCGGAAGCCACCCCGCCGATCGACAAGTGCGAACCGGCTGTGATCACCGTCGCGAGTCGCGTCGCCGTTGCAGCATCCCAACGAGCAGCACTGTCTGTTCTTCCTGCATCTGCGCAGTGCGGGGTCATGCCCCAGGGAGTAGCCCCAGCTGCCCCATGAGGGCGGCAACATCCGGATGCGCCCTGAACGAGACAATCTTTCCGTCCCTGACCGAGGCAAAATACCTTCCAGTGCCGGTAATTTCCCGTCCCGTCGCCGGGATCTGCCGGCCCCCCATCAGCAGGGGCCCCGTGTTGGTCCCCGTGAACTCCACTTCCGCGGCGACTTGATCCTCACTGACCACCCGGTTGATGGTTTTAGAGCGCATATCCGGGAAAGCCGTAAACCAGGTCTCCATATACTCCTTGACTTGGTCCCGCGAGTGCATAGGCTCCGGAATTGATACATCCGAAAACGTAAAATCCTCCGCCAGCAGCTCGGCGAACCCTGCCGCATCATGCTGGTCCCATGCCGCAATTCCGCGGTCATCGACCTGCTTCACACCAGCGATCGACATTACACATCTCCTCCTCGAAGCGTACTGATGCGCACCATCCTAGGCAGTGGGACGTGAGAGTCAATGCCCGGAGGAAACCGCAAAGAGAGCGCTTTGATTCCTGTCGTCGTGACAGGCGGGGCGTTGTGGATGCCAAGTCAGGCTGCCGGCGCTCGTCCCAGTTGCGCGGACTCGCCCGCCCCCAGCGGAACAACGCTGGAGCGAGGCTCGAGATGGATGCCCGCGATCATGCAGCGGACGGACCCGCCGGCGAGTTCTATCGTGGTGACATCGAGCGCAACCACCAGGGCGCTCTTCTCGATGATCGCCAGTTGCGCCGCGGTGAGCGCGTTCAGAGCACGGCGGGACAGCGCGAGGACGCGTCCGGCCGAACCACGAAGCTCGATGGCGTTGCCGGCAAAGTCACGAATCTGGTCCTGGCTGAGGTTGATCACGGTTCGGCCGGGTGCCGCCAGCCGCTCTTCAACCTCCTGTCGCCGTGCGGGAGAGCTGATCATGTCGAGACCGACCAGCGCGAAATCGGTCGCAATGCACATCATGACGTTGGTGTGATAGCACGCCTTTCCGTTCTCATCGACGGCGTCGAACGCCATCGGTTCGTAACCGAAGTGCGTGCAGAAGCGCTCCAGCGCGATGGGATCGGCTCGATGCGAGCGGGCGACGTACGCCACCCGGCTCACATGGTCCAGGACCATCGCGCCGGTGCCCTCGAGAAAGATGCCGTCGCGTTCGAGCCCCGAGTAGTCGATGACATCCTGAACCCGATATCGCTCCTTGAGCATTTCGACGATGTCCGAACGCCGCTCGCTGCGCCGGTTGGGGGCATACATCGGGTACAGCGCCACATGACCACCGGCATGAGTGGAGAACCAGTTGTTCGGAAAGACGCTGTCGGGGGTCAGATCGTGGTCGTCATCAAAGAGGTGCATGGTGATCCCGTGCTCCTGCAGGGTCGCCGCCGCGGCCGAGACCTCCTCAAACGCCCGGGCGGCCAGGGAGGCCCCGGCGCCGGAGGGAAGGGTCGACTGGAATGTGTTGTCGGCCAGCGTCTGCGGATTCGGGTGGAAATGGTGTGGGCGAATGAGTACCGCCGCACTCGGGGCCTGAGGCGACATCCGCGCTGGCTTTAGACGAGCGCGGGGACTGCTGCGGCGACGAGCCCGAAGAGGTCCTTGGGGTCGGCCGGGTTGGCGATGAGGTCGACCTCTTCGAAGAAGAGGGTCCCCTCGACGGCGTCGCGCACGTAGCGCAGCGCCGAGAAATCCTCGATCGCGAATCCGACGGAGTCGAACACCGTCACCTGGGCGGCTCCGGTGCGACCGGGGGCGCGCCCGGCAAGAACCTGCCAGATCTCCGTCACCGGGGAGTCGCTTTCGAGTTGCTGGATCTCGCCCTCGATGCGGGTCTGCGGGGGGAATTCGACGAACACGGCGGCACGGCGGAGGATGTCGGCATCGAGTTCGGTCTTGCCGGGGCAGTCGCCGCCGATTGCGTTCACGTGCATGCCAGGCTCAATCATGTCGGCGGTGAGGATCGTCGCATTCGCCTTGTCGGCCGTGCACGTGGTCACAATGTCCGCACCCTGCACCGCATCGCGGGCGCTGGCTGCCACGACGATCTCGAAGCCCAGGGGCTCGACGTTTCGCACGAACTTCTCCATCGCCGCCGGGTCGGTGTCCCACACCCTGAGGCGGGTGATGCCGAGGATCGCCCGGAACGCGAGCGCCTGGAACTCGGACTGTGTGCCGGCGCCGATGAGGGCCATCGTTGTGGAGTCGGGCCTGGCCAGGAGCTTTGCGACCATGGCGCTCGTCGCGCCGGTGCGGAGTGCTGTCAGCAGGGTCATTTCCGACCAGAAGCTGGGGTACCCGTTATCCACGCTGGCGAGCACGCCGAATGCGGTGACGGTTTGGAAGCCGCGGCTGGGGTTCGACGGGTGGCCGTTGACGTACTTGAACGCATAGGTTTCGCCGTCGCTGGTGGGCATCAACTCGATCACCCCACCGTCGGAGTGGCTCGGAATACGAGAAGTCTTGTCGAAGAGTTCCCAGCGGAGAAAGTCCTGCTCCAGGTACTCCACCATGCCGGTGATAATCGGCTCGACGCCGTGTTCGGCGATCCATCTGGTCATGTTGGCCACATCTACGAAGCGCACCATTGGCGCCCCCTTTCTCTCTTTTTTCTCTCTTTCCTCAAATGTATGGGTAGGCGATGTGTGGCCGACATGGCACATTGGCATCATTTTGCTCAGCACACTAGGCGAATCGAAGCGCCTAATTGTACGATAAGTGCAATGCCCTCCCTGGATGATCTCGACCGCCGTCTGCTCGCACTCCTTCGCGTCAACGCGCGGGAGTCGGTGGCGAGCCTGGCCCGTCAGCTGGAGGTAACCCGGTCAACAGTCACCGCCCGGCTGGCCCGGTTGGTGGAGTCGGGGACCGTTGTCGGGTTCTCGGTGCGGATTCGCGAAGATCGAGACCCCTCCTCAATCCGCGCTATCGCTCTCCTCGAGGTCGAAGGCCGCAGCACGGACGTCGTTATCCACAAGCTGCGCGGCTTCCCTGAAGTCCACGCTCTCCACACCACGAATGGCGGCTGGGACCTTGTTGCCGAACTGCGGACCGATACGTTAGGCAATTTCGACCGTCTGCTCGGCCGCATCCGCTCCGTCGAGGGGGTCGTGAACAGCGAAACGAGCCTCCTGCTCAGCTCCGTTCTGGTCTAAGCGGAATGGCGTAGGCGGCGGCGCCCTACCCCATCGCAGCGGCGCGCACTCCGGTTCACGAGGAAAAGACTCGCACCAACCGGATGCATCCGCCCGGCTGGGTAGCCTGAAACGGTGATTTCACCAGGCACCGGAACAGCCACCGACCGATTCCGTCCCGCCGAACGGATCGCCCTGATCGACCTCGACGCCATCCGGAACAACGTGCGACGGTTCATCCGGGTGGCGGCCCCGGCCAGACTCATGGCCGTCGTCAAGGCGGATGCCTATGGGCACGGCGCGATCCCCGTCGCCAGGGCGGCCCTCGAGGCCGGCGCAACCTGGCTGGGTGTCGCGCATATCGCCGAAGCCCTGGCCCTGCGCGACGCCGGAATCGACGCCCCCTTGCTCGCGTGGCTGCACACCCCGGAGAGCGACTTCTCCGCGGCAATCGCCGCCGGTGTCGACCTCGGCAGTGCCGGCTGGGAACTCGACCTGATCGCCGCCGCGGCGGGGGAGCAGGGGCGTGTCGCCCGCGTGCACCTGAAGATCGACACCGGCCTGGGCCGGAACGGCAGCCTGGCGCCCGACTGGGATACCCTGCTGGCCGTGGCGATGGCGCACCAGGCCGCCGGCCTCATCCGGGTCGTTGGAATCTTCTCGCACCTGGCCGTGGCGGATGAGCCGGACCGCCCCGAGACCGACGAGCAGCTCGAGGCGTTCCGGCAAGCGGTCGCGCTGGCCGAACGGGCCGGAGCCGCGCTCGAGGTGCGGCACCTGGCGAACACCCCGGCAACGCTGAGCCGCCCCGACACGCACTTCGACCTCGTGCGGGTGGGCCTCGGCCTCTACGGGTTGTCTCCGTTTGAGGGCACGGCCCCTGCGGCCCTGGGACTGCGACCGGCCATGACCCTGAAGAGTTACGTCGCACAGTGCAAGGATGCCCCGGCCGGGCAGGGTGTGTCCTACGGACTCAACTACCGCACAGACAAGCCCAGCTCGCTGGGCCTGATCCCCCTGGGCTACGCGGACGGGATCCCGCGGATTGCCACCGGCGGACCGGTGCGGGTGAACGGCGTGACCTACCCGGTCGTCGGGCGCATCGCCATGGACCAGATGGTCATCGACCTCGGCCAGGAGGGCCTGGTCGCGTCAGGACACTCCGCGACCGGGGCGGAGGCCGTGCTTTTCGGCCCAGGGGACGGCGGCGAACCATCCGTCGACGACTGGGCCGCGGCCGCCGGGACGAACAACTACGAGATCGTCACCCGGATCAGTCCGCGCGTGCAGCGTGTGTATCTGAACGAGACCCCGCCGGACATCCGGCGACACTTGACGGACGAATCCTCGACACCTGTCGAGGGCTGATCCGGCGGCCGGCTGACATACACCGCGTAACCGCCGGACGGGCCGCAGGGTTCGGCCCGGCACGCCAAAAAGCTGACCTAATGTCGATAGTTCAGAACCAGAGTTGTACCGGCCCTCACACTCGTGACGGCCCCAACGCGGTTGACATGGTCGTCGTCTGTTTCGGCTTCGTCAGCTCGCGATGAGGAAGAAGCCACATGTCCGAACGCACGACCGCGGCATCCGGAGCTACACGCACCGCCCCCGCAGCACAGAACCGCAGCGAAGAGCCCCACCTGGCCCGCTCGCTCAGCCGCCGTCACATCCAGATGCTCGCCATCGGCGGGACCATCGGAACCGGCCTCTTCATGGGCGCCGGCAAGACCATCTCGCTCGCCGGGCCATCCGTGATTTTCGTCTACATGATCATCGGCTTCATGCTCTTCTTCGTGATGCGGGCGATGGGCGAAATCCTGCTCTCGAACCTCAACTACAAGTCGTTCAGCGACTTCGCCGGCGATCTTCTCGGCCCGTGGGCGAGCTTCTTCACCGGCTGGTCCTACTGGGCCTTCTGGGTTGTCACCGGCGTCGCTGACATCGTGGCCATCTCCGGCTACGTTAACGTCCTGGCCCCCGGCACGCCGCTGTGGATCCCGGCCCTCCTCACGCCGATCGTGCTGATTATCCTCAACCTGCCGAGCGTCAAGGCCTTCGGCGAGGCGGAGTTCTGGTTCGCCCTGGTCAAGGTCGTCGCCATCCTGGCGCTCATCGCCACCGGCCTCGTCATGGTCGCCACCCACTTCACGTCGCCCTCCGGAGCCGTGGCCGGCTTCGAGAACATCTGGAACGACGGCGGGATGTTCCCGCACGGCGTCGCGGGCTTCGTCCTCGGCTTCCAGATCGCCATCTTCGCCTTCGCCGGCATCGAGCTCGTTGGCACCGCTGCCGCCGAGACGAAGGACCCCGAGACGAACCTGCCGCGCGCCATCAACACCATCCCGTTGCGACTGCTGCTCTTCTACGTCGGCGCCCTGGTCATCATCATGGCGGTCAACCCGTGGCGCACGATCGACCCCGGCAGCAGCCCGTTCATCGGCATGTTCACCCTTGCCGGGCTGGGCATTGCCGCCATCGTGATCAACCTGGTGGTGCTGACCTCCGCCGCGTCGAGCGCCAATTCCGGCATCTACTCGACCTCCCGCATGGTCTACGGCCTCGCCCAGGACGGCAACGCCCCGAGGGCCTTCGGCAAGCTGAGCCTGCGAAAGGTGCCCAGGAACGCTCTGCTCTTCTCGTGCATCTTCCTGCTGGCCGGGCTGGTGCTGCTGTACACGGGTGATTCCTTCATGGGCGCATTCACGCTCGTGACATCGGTCGCCTCGGTGCTGACGATGTTCGTCTGGTCCATCATCATGGTCAGCTACATCGCCTTCCTCCGCCGCCGTCCGCAGCTGCACGCCGCATCGAAGTACAAGATGCCGGGTGCCCGGGTCATGCCGTGGGTCGTGCTGGGCTTCTTTGCCTTCATGCTCTGGGCGTTGGGCCAGGCAGAAGACACGCGCCTCGCGCTGATCGTTGCCCCGCTCTGGTTCCTCGGACTCGGTGCCGCCTGGTACTTCAACCGCAAGGCGCCGCTGCAGCAGGCACGGATCGCGGAGTGGACGGCCGAGGCCCGCGCCGAGAAGGCCGCGCTCGTTCGCTAACGCGCCCGATACGCACCAGGTACGGCCCCCAGGAGACTCTCCTGGGGGCCGTTGCCGTTTGCTCTGTGCGCGTTGCCTGGTGCGATCAGATCCGGGGCCGGCGGGACCAGCGATAGGCCTTCATCGCCAGATGCAGCTCCAGCCTGACCTGCCCAGCCAGCGGGTCCGCCCCGATGAGCGAGCGGATCTTCGCCAGCCGGTTGTAGATGCTGCTGCGGTGCAGGTGCAGATCGGCGGCCACGTCCTGGACGGAGCCGCCCGTGTCGTAGAGCAGTTCCAGCATCGGCAGCAGCTCATGATTGGTGTCCAAATCCTGGAGTTCGGCGAAGTAGACGGATTCCCCGGGGGACAGATTCCGGCTGCCGGCAGCCAGAAACTGGTAGACGCCGATCCGGCGGTAGTCGGCGATGGGGCCCAGCAAGCCGTCGACGGCAGCGGCCTGGACCGCCTGGCGGGACTGGGCGTAGGCATCCGGCAGGCGCCGCAGATCGTGGAACACCTCGCTCACGCCCATGAGGTCCGGGCGTTCGGGTTTGCCGCCGCGCCGCGCGATTTCCGCCCCGTACCGGCTGAGGATGTCGGCGTGAACCACCTTGCCGGGCAAGTCCCGCAGCAGCACGACCGCATGCGTTTCGGTGCCGGCGCTGAAGCGGGCCGCGTCGATGCCGACGGTGGCCTGCAGGGCCGAGATTCGCTGCAGCAGGACGTCGGCCGCCGGGTCGGCGGCAGCCTCGTGAGCGTGCGCCTCGTCATTGGGGCGTTCCATCAGCGTGGCGAGATGCCAGGGCCCGGTGGCGTGAACCTGCGGCCAGCCGGCGATGGCCTCGACGGCTGCGGCATCCCCGGCGCACGCCGCCAGGAAGAGCGACTCGCGCTGCCTGCGGTGCTCGGATTCGGCCGTGTTGGTATCCAGCAGCAACTCGGCCAGGTGGTCCAGCTGGGCCCGGACGGCGGGCAGCGCGTCGAGGATTTCGGCGGGGGATTCATCGCTGGAACCCTGCATCGCCCACAGGTAGCCGACGCGGAAACCCCGCACCATCAGCGGCACGCACACTCGCCCCAGCATGCCGAGCTCCGCGTTCGCGGGAATGACGACGGGGCGGACCGCGGTGGCGATGCCGTGTTGCAGTTGCCAGGCGCTGACATCCGCCGGGACCTTCTTGCTCAGCAGAAAATTGACCCTCACCCGGTCCGCGAGCGGCTGGTCGCGGCTGTACGCGAGGAGCACGCCGTCGAGGTCCTCGAGCGACAGGGCGCGGTCAAGGCTGGTAGCCAGGTTCTCCACCAACTCCTCGATATCGGCGCTGTTCATGGGTTAATGCTACGGGGCGGTCGGGGAGGGCAGCGGACAACAGGCGACGATTGGCGAACGGCGGCTCGACATCTGTCGAGTGGCATGCGGGCGGAATTCACGTCTGACCGGAGGTTTCGCTTTTCCGGGAACGCTCGGGGGCGACGGCTGCACCCGGGAGGGCGGAAATCCCGGTTCTAGGCTGAAGCCTCAGTTGCTCCCCGTGCCGTGACGGCCGGGCCGGCAGCCCCCACGTCAACAGCTTCATCGAACAACGGAGTCGACCATGATCATTGGTGTTCCCAAGGAAATCAAAAACAACGAGTTCCGCGTGGCGATTACCGCCTCCGGCGTGCACGAGTTCCTGGCCAACGGCCACACCGTGCTGATCGAGACCGGTGCCGGAATCGGTTCCCACATCGCCGACGAGGAATACCAGGTTGCCGGTGCAGAGCTGGTTGACTCGGCCGACGACCTGTGGGCCCGCGCCGACATGGTGATGAAGGTCAAGGAGCCGGTCGCGTCTGAGTACCGTCACTTCCGCGAGGGCCTCATCCTCTTCACCTACCTGCACCTGGCCGCCGAGCTGGAACTCACCCAGGCTCTCATTGAGGCCGGCGTCACTGCCATCGCCTACGAGACGGTGCAGACCGCCAACCGTGCGCTGCCGCTGCTGGCCCCGATGAGCGAGGTTGCCGGTCGACTGGCCGTTCAGGTCGGCGCACAGTCCCTGATGGCTCCGGCCGGTGGCAAGGGCGTACTGCTCGGCGGCGTACCGGGCGTGCGTCCCGCCAAGGTCGTCGTGCTTGGTGCCGGCGTGGCCGGAACCAACTCCGCGGCCATGGCGATGGGCCTCGGCGCGGATGTCACCATCCTCGACATCAATATCGATCGCCTGCGCCAGCTGGACGGGCAGTACCAGGGCCGACTGAAGACCGTCGCATCCAACTCCTACGAGATCGAACTGGCCGTGACGGATGCCGACCTGGTCATCGGCTCCGTGCTGATCCCCGGTGCGAAGGCTCCGAAGCTGGTCACGAACGACCTGGTTTCGCGCATGAAGGCCGGCTCCGTGCTGGTTGACATCGCCGTTGACCAGGGTGGCTGCTTCGAGGACACCCGCCCGACGACCCACGAAGCCCCGACCTACACGGTGCACAACAGCATCTTCTACTGCGTCGCCAACATGCCCGGCGCGGTTCCGAACACGTCCACCTACGCCCTGACGAACGTCACCCTCCGTTACGCCCTGGCGCTGGCCAACCTCGGCGTGAAGGCCGCGCTCGAGCGCGACGAAGCCCTCGCCCTTGGACTGAATGTCGCGGCGGGCCGAGTCACCAACCGATCTGTCTCCGAAGCCCACGGCCTGGAACTGTCCGACTGGCGCGCGCTCGTCGCCGCCTAACCCACGGCAGCCTGACTCCAGCAGCCTGAAAAATCCGGCCAGCCCGGACAGGGAAAGCCCCGACACCCGCGCAACGCGAGTGCCGGGGCTTTCCTCTTCGGCTCCCGGCGTGCCTGTCCCGCGGTAATACACTCGATGCCATGCGGTCCACGCGTCAACGGCACACCCGCACCGCGCGTGCCGGTGCCGCGGACGTCGATGCCGCCGCAGCCCGGGCTGCCCTGCCGTCCGTCGACCTCGGGCGGCTCTCCGTCGCCGGCCTCAGCGATGCAGAGGTCGCGTTGCGGGTGGCCGCAGGCCTGACCAACAGGGTGCCGTTCGACACCAGCCGCAGTTTCGCGCGCATCCTCCAGGCCAACCTGCTGACCCTGTTCAACGCCGTGGTCGGGGGGAGCTTCCTGCTGCTCCTCGTGCTCGGTTACTGGCGGGATGCCCTCTTCGGCTTCTTCGTGATCGCGAACGTGCTCATCGGGGTGACCCAGGAGTTTCGGGCCAAGCGCACCCTCGACCGGCTTGCGTTGCTGAACAGCCCTCGTGCCCGCGTGCTGCGCGGAGGCGCCGAGCTGGACATCCCCAGGGATGATGTCGTGCTCGATGACACCCTCGTTCTGCGCGCGGGTGATCAACTCCCGGCCGATGCGGTCATCCTGCACGGGCAGAGTCTCGAAATCGATGAGTCCCTCCTGACCGGTGAAGCCGACCCCGTGCTGGTCGCCGCGGGCCGCGAGGTGCTGTCCGCGTCGGCCGTGGTCGGCGGGCACGGGGCCGCGCGGGTGGTGCGCATCGGGTCGGAGTCGTACGCGAGTCGCATCACCGCCGAGGCCCGTCGATTCACCCTGGTGAACTCGGAGCTGCGCAACGAACTCAACCGCGTGGTGAAGTCGATCAGTTGGGCGCTCATCCCGATCAGCGCCGTCGTCGTGAACGGGCAAATCCAGGCGCAGGGAGGCTGGGGGAGCGCGTTCCGCACGGGGGAGTGGCGGGAGGCGGCCCTCGCCTCGGTGGCAAGCATCGTCAGCACGGTGCCGCAGGGGCTCGTGTTCATGACGAGCGTCGCGTTCGCGGTCGGGGCGGTCAAGCTCGCCCGTCGCCAGGTACTCGTGCAGGAGCTGGCCGCCGTGGAGGGGCTTGCCCGCGTCGACATCGTCTGCCTCGATAAGACCGGCACCCTCACAGAGGGTGGGCTGGTGCTCGACCAGGTGGCGCCCGTCGACGACGAACATGAACCTGGCTGGGAAAGGGCGCTGGGCTGGTTCGGCGCCGACCCGAACGCGAACGCCACGGCGAAGGCGCTCGGCACCCGCTACCCGGCGGAAATGGAGACGACGCCTGCCCACACGATCGGTTTCTCGTCCTCACGCAAATGGAGTGCGGCCAGTTTCGACGTCGGAGAGCTGGCGGGAAGTTGGGTGCTCGGGGCGCCGGAAATGCTCACCCCCGACTCCGACGCCGGATCCGACGTGTCCGTGCGCGCCTCCGAGCTGGCCGCCAGCGGACTCCGCACGCTCCTGCTCACCCACACCACGCGTCCGATGTCCGCCGGGGAGGCCGCGGCGGAATCCTTGCCCGCGGGGCTGCGGCCCGTTGCGATCGTCACGTTCCGGGAAAAGATCAGACCGGATGCCGCCCAGACCCTCGCCTACTTCCGGGAGCAGGGCGTCGGGCTGCGCATCTTCTCGGGGGACAACCCGCGGACGGTCGCCGCGGTCGCCACGGAGGTCGGCCTCACCGGAAACCCCTTCGATGCCGGTGACCTGCCGTCGGACCCGGGCGCCCTCGCCGCGGTGCTCGAGACCCATGACGCCTTCGGGAGGGTCACTCCCCGGCACAAGAAAGAAATGGTCATTGCGCTGCAACGAGCCGGACACGTCGTCGCGATGACCGGCGACGGCATCAACGACGTCCTGGCGCTCAAGCAGGCCGACATCGGCATCGCCATGGGCTCGGGTGCCGCGACCGCGCGGGCGGTGTCCCGGCTGATCCTGCTCGACGGACAGTTCGACCGCTTGCCGCGGGTCCTGGCTGAGGGCCGGCAGGTCATTGCCAACATCGAACTCTTGTCGAAGGTGTTCCTGACCAAGACGGTGTACGCGATCACCTTTGCCCTCGTCTTCGGTGCGCTCTTGTGGCCGTTCCCGTTCCTGCCCAGGCAACTGGCGATTGTCGACGGGCTCACCATCGGCATCCCGGCCCTGTTCCTCGCCCTGATGCCGAATTCACGCCGCTACCACCCGGGCTTCCTGCGGCGTGCCGTGGCCACCTGTGTTCCCTTCGGGCTGACGGTGAGCCTGGTCGTGATCGGGGTGGTGGGCTACGCCCGGCTGCAGGGCGGTTACACCGCCGGCGACACCCAGTCCGCGTCGGTGATCGCACTGACCCTCGTCGGGCTGTGGGTGCTCAATGTGCTGATTCGGCCGCTCCGGGGCTTCCGGGTGCTGCTCCTGATCGCCATGCACATCGGCCTGGTTGTCGTGTTCCTGCCCCCGCTGGGCGACTTCCTGGCCATCTCCGTGCCCCCCGCGCCCCTGCCCGCCGCCGCCGTGGTCGCAGCCGCCCTCGGCGCCCTCCTCGTCGAGGCCCTGCACCAATTCACCAAGCGCCGCCTTGCTACCCCGCCCGCACCCTCTCCCCGCGAGTGAGCAGTTTCGGCGGTAAATCCCCTCGGGAACCGCCGAAACTGCTCACTCGCGGGAGGTGGGAGAGGTCGAGGGGGAGGCCGCGGTGATACGAGCGATGAGTTCCATGGCCTGATCCAGCAGCGCTCGGGGAGTGCCGGTGAACCCCCCGCTGAACAGCTTGTGCATTGCATAGCGCATGACGCTGGACCAGAGGGCCACGACCATGTGCGCTTCGTCCGCGAGGTCCGGCGTCAGGGACTCCTCCCGGCGCTGAGCGCGGAAGCGATCGAGGACCATGCGCTCCAGGTTCTTCTCCAGCTCGGCGATTCGGGTGATCTCCGCGTTGAGGAGTTCTGGTGTGCGTTCGATGAGCGTGTGCCGGGAGCTGAGGAGTTTCCGGTCGGGTTCGCTGTCCGCGAGTGCCGAGACGGCCAGCTCGACGAGGTCGCCGAGCACGTTCGTGCCGTCGGCGTGCACGAACGCATGGATCGCAGCCTCCGTCGGCATGGGCGGAGGAGCGCCGAGGAAGACGGCCTCCTTCGTGCCGAAATAGTTGAAGAAGGTTCGGGGGGAGACCATCGCTGCCTCACAAATCGTATCCACCGTCACGTTTTCGTAGCCGTGCTCGAGCGCCTGCGCGATGGCGGCCCGCTCGAGGGCGGCCTGGGTGGCTGCACGCTTGCGCGCGCGCAGTCCCGTGGAGGCGTGGCCGTCGCTACTCATACCGGAGTGCATCGATCGGGTTCTGCCTCGCCGCGCGGCGGGCGGGGAGCGTGCCGGCGAGGAAGGCGATGGCCATCACCACGGCAATGATGGTGGCGATCGAACTCGGGGCGAACTCCATGACCTGCAAGCCCGGCAGGCCGGAGAGCACCGTGTCGGCAAGGATGTTGCTGATCAGCGTTCCGAGGCCGATGGCGACGAGCGCCCCGATGGCGCTGCCGAGGAAGCCGATGAAGACGGCCTCCATGCTGAACAGGGCGTACACGCGGCTTCCACTCATACCCATGGCCTTCATCAGGCCGATTTCCCTGGTGCGTTCCTGCACGCTCATGAGCAGCGTGTTGATGATGCCGAAGCCGGCCGCGATCAGGGCGATGACGGCGAAGGCGTTGAGCACGCCGATGATGCCGTTCACCACGGTCTGGAAGGCTCCGATCTGGTCGGCGACGGTCTGGGCGGTGTAGCCCTGGTTCTTGAGGTCGGCCTTGATCGCGCTGATCTGCTCGGGTGAGGCTTTCGCATCGAAGCGCGCGATCGCGCTCGCATACGCCTCGGTCACGCCGGCCGGGCGGCCCGTGACCTCGATGGCGTGCATCTGGTCGACCAGCGGCTGATTGAACGTGACGCCGCCGCCGAGGATGGTTTCGTTCTGCACGCCGGCGACGATCGCCTTAACCTTCTGCTGGGAGCCGGTGTAGTCGGTGATGGCGAGGGTGACGCTCTGGCCAACAGCGGCCTCCGCATCCGCGAATCCGAGGCTTGTGAGGTACGAGGTGGGCAGCAGAACCTGGCCGGCATCCCCGCTCTGGCGCAGTTGGGAACCCGAGGCGAGGTCGGCGGTGGTGGGGGTGGCGGACGGGTTGACGTTGACCTGGAACTTCCCCTGTCCGTCGTGTTCGATGTAGTCGGGGGACACCCGCACAGAGGGGTCGACCTTGAGGATGCCCTTCGTCGCGGCGATCGCCGCGAGGTCGTCCTTCGCTAGAGCCTGGATGGTCGTGCCCGGGCGGGACCCCTGGCCCGAGCTGACAGCGGTGGCGTTCTTCGGGTCGTAGGCCGCAGGCCCATCGCCCGCGGCGGTCGCGGTGTCCCCGGCCTTGCTGACCGTGAACACGTCGGCGGCCCCGATGGAGGAGAGCTGGGTGTCGATGTAGCTGGACACGCCCGTTCCGATTGCGCTCGTGATCGTCAGGGTGAACGCGCCGATGAAGATTGCGATCACGGTGAGGGAGGTGCGCAGTTTGCTTCGGAAGCTGTTCGAGACAGCTTCCTTGACGATGTCGATGGTCCTCATGCGCGTGCTCCTGCCGGTACAGCGGTCGTGTCTTCGAGCCCGTCGCGGATAAAGATCTGCCGGTCGCAGCGTGCCGCGAGTTCCGGGTCGTGGGTGACGACGATGAGCGTGATTCCCTTGTCCTTGTTGAGCGAGAAGAGGATGTCCTCCACGACGGCACCGGTTGCCGAGTCGAGGTTGCCGGTCGGTTCATCCGCGAAGATGACCTTCGGATCGTTCACCAGCGCTCGTGCGATCACCACGCGCTGCTTCTGCCCTCCGGAGAGATTCATCGCCTTGCTCTTCGCCTTGTCCGCCAGTTGGAGCTGTTCGAGTGCCGCCATGCCCCTGGCCTTCCGCTCCCTTGCTCCGACGCCGGCGATCTTCAGCGGCAAGACGACGTTGTCGAGCACCGAGGCGTTGGCGGTCAGGAAGAACTGCTGGAACACAAAGCCGAAGTCCTGGTTGCGCAGCCGGTCCACTTCCGGCCGCGAGAGTTCTTTCGCATCCGTGCCGTCGACGAGGAGAGCGCCGTTGTCCGGATTGTCCAGGAGCGCCAGCAGGTGCATGAGCGTGGATTTGCCCGAGCCGCTCTTGCCGACGATCGCCACGGATTCGCCCGCGCGGATGTCGACGGAGACGCCCTTGAGCGCATCGAAACGAGCGGACCCACGCCCATAGGACTTGCCGATGTCGTGGGCGGAGAGCACGGGAACACTCATGAGGCGTTGATCCTTCGTCGGGGACAGGGGACAGGGGACAGGCTCGGGAATCGTGCCTAGGCCGCAAAGTTATAGTAGCTGCACGAATCGGCGCTTTGCTGGCAATGGGCTGGGCATTCGCCCCGGCAGAGGCTCCTCCGGAGCTCCCCTTTTGCCCGCGGGCGAAGGAGTATTCTGGCTGCGGCCCGCGCGCCTTCCGCATCCGGGAACTGTCTCGAGACGCCCACACCGACGACCGAAGGAACAAACCCTCATGCTCCGCACCCTGGGCGTCGCCGTTGCCCGCCACCGGCTCATCACCCTGCTCATCTGGGTCGTCGTGCTCGCCGGCTGCATCGGGACCGCTCTCGCCGGCGTGACCGGCGAGAGCCTGTTCCAGCGGCTCTCCAGCGTCGGCCCGTCCGTGCAGGGCGAAGCCACCACGGCATCGCACCTCGTCGAGAGCACCCAGGGCACTGAGACGGAATCGCTCTCGCTGCTCGTCTACAACGTCGACCCTGCGTCATCCGATTTGAAGGCAACCCTGGCCGCGGCCGCCTCCGACCTCACGAAGATCGACGGCGTTTCCGAGGTGGTCAACCCGTTGGCCATCCCTGCCCTCCCCAGCGGCCAGCCCAACCCCGCCGCCGGAGCGCTGCTCGCCGCCGACGGCAAGGGACTGCTGCTGAACGTCTCGATGAAGACCACCGACGGCAAGCTGAGCGACCCCCTGCTTCGCGCCGTGGAGGAGCGGCTGAACACGGCGGCCGGCGACATCCGCAGCCAGGCGCCGGATGCCACGGCGGAGGTGGGCGGCACGCCCTTGGTCGCCGAGTCCCTAATCAAGGTCGCCGAACGGGACCTCCAGAAGGGCGAGCTCATCTCGCTGCCGATCGCGCTGCTGGTCATGCTGATTATCTTCGGAGGCTTCCTGGCGGCAGGAATCCCGCTGATCGGCTCGATCGCGTCCATCGTCGGCGCCCTGGGTTCGCTCTACGCGTTCACGTACCTGATGGACATCGACATCACGACCATGAACGTCATCACCGTGATCGGCCTCGGCCTGTCCATCGACTACGGCCTGCTCATCGTCAGTCGATTCCGCGAGGAATTCCGGTCACTCGTCGAAGGCCCGGAGGGCTCGGTCGCGCAGGGCAGCCGGGAACGCCACGAGCTGATGCTGCAGGCCGTCGGCGCCACCGTCAACACGGCCGGACGTACCGTGCTCTTCTCCGGGCTGACGTTCGCCATCGCCACCGCGGGCCTGCTCGTGTTCGAGCCGTCCGTCATCAGGGCCATCGCCGTTGGGGCCGTGTCCGTTGTGCTCATCGCCATCCTGACCGCGCTCGTCCTGGTCCCTGCTGTCCTCGGCTACTTCGGCGAACGACTGCTGCAGCCCGGCGTGATGACCCGCATCCCAGGCCTCGGGAAGCTGCTGAGCCGGTTCGGCGATGTGGCACCGAAGGAGGGTGTCTTCTCCAGGCTCACCCGCGCCATCCAGCGGCGGCCGGTGCTCGTCGCGATCGCCGGGACCGCCGTCCTGTTGCTGCTCGGGAGCCCCGTGCTGGCCCTCACCGTGGCGAACACGTCCGCTGACGCGATCCCCAGGTCGTCGTCGCAGTACGGCTTCCTCACGACGCTCGACAATCACTTCCCGTTGGCTTCAGCGCCGAGGGTGCAGCTGGTGGCCGACACCGACCAGGCCGCAGCGGCGGCGTGGGCGGACCAGGTCAAGGCCCTGCCCCACGTCACGGGTGCCACGGACCCGGTGGAGATCAACGGCCACTGGGTGTCCAGGGTCAGCGTCGAGAAGCACCAGGGCCCCGACGTCGTGCGGGAGATCCGGGCGGACCGCCCCAGCTTCTCCACCTGGGTGGGCGGAACGGATGCCGCGTCCGTCGACTACACGGATTCGCTCCTGCGCGGGGCACCGTGGGCGGCGCTCATCATCGCCGCGGCCACGTTCCTGCTGCTCTTCCTGATGACGGGGTCTGTCGTGATTCCGCTCACGGCGCTGGTGATCAGCACGATCTCGCTGGGGGCATCCGTCGGCGTGCTCGTGTGGGGCTTCCAGCAGGGCAATCTCGCCGGGGTGCTCGATTTCGACGCCTCGGCCATCTCGGGCGTCGACGCCCTCGTGCTGACCCTGGTGCTGACCTTCGGGTTCGGCCTCGCGATGGACTACGAGATGTTCCTGCTCTCCCGGATCAAGGAGCACTACGAGCAGGGCGAAGGCACCCGGCTGGCGATCGAGACGGGGCTGCAGAGCTCGGGGCGGATCATCACGTCGGCCGGCCTGATCATCGTGCTCGTTTTCGGCGGCTTCGCCACCGGCGAACTGATGCAGATGAAACAGATCGGCATCGCGCTCGCCGTGGCCGTGCTGCTGGACGCCACCCTCGTGCGAACGGTCCTGGTGCCGGCGGTGATGACCTCACTCGAAAAGGTCCTCTGGTGGTCGCCGCGCTGGGCCAAACCGATCCACACCAGGTTCGGCCTGCATGAGTGAGCGCATCGAGCTCGGCCCCGACCTGTCCGCGCTCCTGGCCCGCCTGGAGCGACTGGGCCCCGGCCGGGTGATCGTCGGGATCGTCGGGCCTCCCGGCGTCGGCAAATCGACCTTGGCGACGCAGCTGGTGGCGCAGCTGGGCAGCGACCGGGCCGTCGTCGTGCCCATGGACGGCTTCCACATCCATTCCCGCGCGCTGCCGCACCCGGACCAGCTCGGCAGGCGCGGGGCGATCGACACGTTCGACGCCGGCGGTTACGTGTCGCTGCTCGAGCGCCTGCGGCGCCGGTCGGAGGACATCGTCTACGCGCCCGGGTTCGAACGTGACATCGAGGAACCCCTCGCCGGGCTCATCCCGGTGCCCCGCAGCGTTCCCATCGTCATCACCGAGGGGAACTACCTGCTCTCGCCCGAGCCGCCGTGGAACGCGATCCGCGCGTTGCTGGACGAGGTCTGGTACCTCGAGGCAGGCCCGATCGAACGCCGGGGGCGGCTGATTGCCCGCCACCGGCAGTTCGGCGCCTCGCCGGAGGAGGCCATCACGAAGGCAGACGGGTCAGACGAGCGGAACGCCGAGCAGATCGAACAGACCAGGTCTGCGGCCGACCTGGTCATCCGCCTGGCCTGACGCCCCCGCCAGGGGCCGCACAGCGGCCCACAGGCCTACACGTCGAGGGACTCGTGCGGTTCGAGCGGGAAGAACTCACCCCCGGCCTGTTCGGTGGCGCCCTTGATGCGGGCGTTCGACAGATCCTTGCCGGCGCGGGAGAGCAGCATCTCGTGAGTGGGGAACGTGCGCCGGGGCTTGAGCGCGAGCACGTAGTCGATGACCTCGCTGATCTTCATCCACGGAGCGCCGGCCGGAACGGCGAGCGTGCCGACCTCCACGCCCTCCGGGATCGTGAACGCGTCGCCCGCGTAGTAGAACTCGTCATTGACCAGCACGCCGAGATTGTCGATCACCGGGATCGACTCGTGGATGACGGCATGCGTGGCGCCGAAGAAACGCAACGTGAATGGTCCGGCCTCCGCGGTGTCGCCGGCCGCGACGACGGTGACGTCGTAGCCGGATGCCGCCGCCGCGACTCCCGCCGGGCCGAAGATCTTCACGCCAGGGCTCAACGCAAGAATGCGATCAAGCTGCTCTGGGGTCCAGTGGTCGGCGTGCTCGTGCGTGATGACGACGGCGTCGGCGTTAGCGGTCTCGGTGAGGGCCATCATGAACGAACCGGGGTCGACGAACAGCTTGCGGCCGGAGGTCTCGAGAATCAGTGCCGCGTGCTCCAGCTTGGTAATTCTCATGGTCAGAGCTAATACCCAATCACCACGAGGCGCAACACACGACGCGCGGTGGCTCCGGCGCGGTCGCCGGAGCAGACATACTCTCCTCTATGCCTCCGCCCGTACTCCGCATCGCCGTCGCCATCAACGCGTATGCCTCTTTTGGCACGCGCCGCGACGTCGGCCCGCGCGTCGTCGACGCGCTGGTCGCCGCCGGCCATGACTTGGTCGCGCTGAGCGAAGTGAACATCGACCTGTTGCGCCGAGAGGTCCGCGCCCGGATCGACGCCGGGATCGATGTGCTCGTCGTCGTCGGCGGGGACGGCATGGTGAGCCTCGGCACGAATGAGGTCGCCGGCACGGCACTGCCGCTTGCCATCGTGCCGTGCGGCACCGGCAACGACCTCGCGCGGGGGCTCGGGATCCCACTCGACGACACGGATGCCGCCATCCGCCATCTCCTGAACGCCCTGGCGGTTGCCCCCCGCGCCATCGACGCCGCCCTGGTGCGCCACGGCGAACGGACCACCTGGTTCGCCGGGGTGCTCTCCGCCGGCTTCGATGCCGTGGTCAACGAGCAAGCGAACCTGATGAAGCGCCCGCGCGGAAAGAGCCGCTACACCCTGGCGATGCTGCGCGAGCTCGCCACCTTCAAGCCGGTCCGCTACCACGTCACGGTCGACGGCGCGCGGCGCGACGTCAGCGCGATGCTGATCTCGGTGGCCAACAACCTGTCCATCGGCGGGGGCATGCTGATCGTTCCAGGCGCGCTCATCGACGACGGGCTGCTCGACCTGTTCATCCTGGCCCCGATGTCGCGGTTCGCCTTCCTGCGCGTGTTCCCCAAGGTATTCTCCGGGACGCATACGAACCTGCCGCAGGTGGAGATCACCCGCTGCCGCAGCATCCTGATCGAGGCGGAACACGTCATCGCCTACGCCGACGGCGAGCGAATCGGGCCGCTTCCGGTGCAGATCGATGTCCTGCCAGGGGCGCTGCTCGTCTGCGCCTGACTCGCTCGGTTTGGCCGGGTACCAATCCGTGTGGCATACTCGATGAGTTGCAAACGGCCCCATCGTTTAGCGGCCTAGGACATCGCCCTCTCACGGCGGTAACGCGGGTTCGAATCCCGCTGGGGTCACAACAGCCCGGTTCCCAATCATTGATTGGGGCCGGGCATTTTCACTTAATGGGCCGATGAGGCCGTCTTTCGCGCTCGGTTAGCCCATCACGTGGTGGTGCAGTTCCTTGAGGTCCTGGGGCTCGGCACGCTCGCAGTCCCATTCGTGAATCAGGACAGGCCACACCATCGTGTGATCGTCGGCAATCTCCACGACGCCGTCGACTCCGCAGGAGCGGCAGTAGGCGATCAGTACCCAGTCACGGTCTTTCATGGCTCCAGTCTCCCCCCAAATGGGGGGTAGAACAAGGGGGTCGGACCCGCGGAAATTCGCGCGTCCGACCCTTCCGGAAGGCTAGGCCGATTCGCCGCCGACGGACGCGACGAAGGCACGCACGCAGGCCTCCACGTCATCACTGGTATGCGCCGCCGACAGCTGCACGCGGATGCGCGCCTTGCCGTGGGGGACCACCGGGTAGCTGAACGCCGTCACGTAGACGCCCTCAGCCAGCATCCGGTCTGCCACCCGGGCGGCCACGGCGGCGTCGCCGAACATGACCGGGATGATCGGGTGCTCGCCCTCGAGGAGATCGAAACCCTCCTCGGTCATGCGGCGCCGGAACAGCGCGGCGTTCGTGCGCAGCGTTTCGCGCAGGACGCCGCCGTCGGCGACGAGGTCGAGCGCCGCGAGAGTCCCAGCCACGACGGCGGGGGCCACCGTGTTCGAGAACAGGTAGGGACGGGCGCGCTGGCGCAGCAGGGCGATGATCTCGGCGTGGCCACTCACGTACCCGCCGGATGCGCCGCCGAGCGCCTTGCCGAATGTGCCGGTGACGAAGTCGACCCGGTCTTCGACGCCGGCCAGCTCAGGGGTGCCGCGACCGTGCTCGCCGATGAAGCCCACGGCGTGCGAATCGTCGACCATGACGAGCGCGCCGTAACGGTCGGCGAGGTCGCAGATTTCCTTGAGAGGCGCGAGGTAGCCGTCCATCGAGAACACGCCGTCGGTCACGATGACGCGCTGCCTGGCATCCTGTGCCGCGATCAGCTGCGCCTCGAGGTCTGCCATGTCACGGTTCTTGTACCGGTAGCGGCCGGCCTTGCACAGGCGGATGCCGTCGATGATCGACGCATGGTTCAGCTCGTCGGAGATGATCGCGTCTTCGGCGCCGAACAGGGTCTCGAAGACGCCGCCGTTGGCGTCGAAGCACGACGAGAACAGGATGGTGTCTTCGGTGCCGAGGAACGCGGAGACGCGGGCCTCCAGCTCGATGTGCAACTCCTGCGTGCCGCAGATGAAACGCACGCTGGCCAGCCCGAAACCCCAGTCATCCATGGCGCGCTGGGCGGCGGACACGATGTCGGGGTGGTTGGCCAGGCCCAGGTAGTTGTTGGCGCAGAAATTGAGCACCTCGGTGCCCCCGGTGGTGATGTGCGAGGACTGTGCCGAGGTGATCTTGCGTTCGATCTTGAACAGGCCGGCGTCGCGGATCTCATCGAGCGCCCCCTGCAACTGGGCTTTCATGGTGCCGTACATGGATCTCCTTCGGGTGGCGGAAAGTCAGGGGGGTGGGTTAGAGCGTGCTCCAGTCGAGCACGACCTTGCCGCCCTTTCCGGCCCTGGCGGCGTCGAACCCCTCCTGCCACTCGGTGGCGGGGAAGCGGTCGGTGATTACGGAGGAGAGGGCGTCGCGCAACCATTCGCTCGACTGCAGCATGCAACTCATGGCCACCCAGGTTTCGAACATTTCACGGCCGTAGATGCCCTTGATCGTGAGCATGTGGGTGACCACCTTCGACCAGTCGACGTCGATCGGCGCGCTCGGCAGCCCCAGCATCGCGACGCGGCCGCCGTGATTGAGGTTCGTGATCATTTCCGGCAGGGCGGTGGGGTGCCCCGACATTTCGAAGCCGACGTCGAAGCCTTCCCGCATGCCGAGGGCTCGTTGCGCGTCCGCAATCGGGGACTGGGTGACGTTGACGGTCAGGTCGGCGCCCATCCGGCGGGCCAGTTCCAGCCGAGGCTCTGAGACATCCGTCACGACCACGAACCGTGCACCGACGTGCCTGGCCACCGCGGCCGCCATCAGGCCGATCGGCCCGGCGCCGGTGATGAGCACGTCCTCGCCGGCGAGAGGGAAGCTGAGCGCCGTGTGCACGGCGTTGCCGAACGGGTCGAAGATGGCGCCGAGGTCGGGGTCGATGTCCTCGACGTGCACCCAGACATTCGACTCGGGGATCACGACGTACTCGGCGAATGCGCCGTCACGGTTGACGCCGACGCTGAGCGTGCGGATGCACATCTGCCGGCGGCCGGCGCGGCAGTTGCGGCAGGTGCCGCAGACGATGTGGCCTTCGCCGGACACTCGGGCCCCGACGTGCACGTCGCGCACCTGGGAGCCCACCTCGACGACCTCGCCGTAGAACTCGTGGCCGGGGATGATCGGTGCTTTGATCGTGCTCTGCGCCCACGCGTCCCACGACTCGATGTGCAGGTCGGTGCCGCAAATGCCGGTGCGCATCACGCGGATCTTGACGTCGTGGTCGCCGGTCGCCGGCTCCGGCCGCTCGGCCAGTTCGAGCCCTGGTGCTCCGGATGGTTTAAACAATGCGAGCACGGATGTGGCCTTTCGTTCATCGTTGAACTGGTGGTTCGACGCAAGGGGAGCGTTTGTGACGCTCCACCGATTGTAAACGTCGCGTATCGGGTAGGCTTCATTCAATGAAGGGGAGTATCCCTCTGGGTCCGTTACGGGCCCTATGCCGTGATCGTCAATACGGGCCGCGCCGCTGCGGCCCCGGGCACGGTGGCATCGGCCTGGCCGGTGCGGGAGAGACTTTCGGGTTCCGGCTGTTTTTCAGCACCCGTTAAGTGAAAGGCCCCGCATGGATTCCGTTCTCCCGTTCTGGTTCGAAATCGGCTCGCTCGTCGTCCTGACCCTCGTGCTGGTCGCCGACCTGGTGATCGTCTACAAGCGTCCGCACGTGCCGTCGATGCGCGAAGCCGGGCTGTGGGTGGCCTTCTACATCGGCCTCGCGCTCGTCTTCGCGCTGCTGATGCTCGTGCTGGGCGACGCCGAACACGCCGGACAGTTCCTGGCCGGCTGGCTGACCGAATACAGCCTGAGCATCGACAACCTGTTCGTCTTCGTCATCATCATGGCGAGGTTCTCGGTGCCGAGGAAGTACCAGCAGGAAGCACTGATGATCGGCATCGTCATCGCGCTCGTGCTGCGCGGCATCTTCATCCTGCTCGGCGCGCAGCTGATCGAGAACTTCAGCTGGATCTTCTACATCTTCGGCGCGTTCCTGCTCTTCACGGCCGTGCACCAGGCGGTCGCGAAGAAGGAAGACGTTGAGGAAGCGGAGAACGGAATGATCCGCTACCTGCGTCGGCACATCCCGATCTCGCCTGTGTTCGACGGGCCGAAGCTCCGCACGACCGTCGCCGGGCGGAAGATCTTCACCCCGATGCTCGTCGTGCTGCTCGCGATCGGCACGACCGACCTGATCTTCGCGCTCGACTCGATTCCCGCCATCTTCGGCATCACGACGAGTCCGTTCATCGTCTTCACGGCCAACGTCTTCGCGCTGATGGGCCTGCGGCAGCTGTACTTCCTCCTCGGCGGGCTGCTCGAGCGCCTCGAATACCTCAAGTACGGGATCGCGTTCATCCTCGCGTTCATCGGCGTCAAACTCGTGCTGCACGCCCTGCACGCCAACGAGGTGCCCTTCATCAACGGCGGGGCCGGCGTCGAATGGGCCCCGGAGGTCGACACCTGGACCTCGCTCGGCGTCATCATCGTGTCGATGGCGGTGGCGACTATCGCCAGCCTGATCAAGGCCAGGGCCGACGCGCGCCGGCGGGGACACACGCTCGGCGAGGAACTTCCGGAATTCGCTGACGAGTAGCCCCGATTGGTAAAGTCGTACACCGATGCCCCCGACCGGGGCCGCGGAGCCAGGTCAGGCGCCGATGACAGGAACCCAGGGGTGCGCGTGGCTGTGAACGGCGAGAGCGAAATGACGCTCGTGGAAGCAACCGTGCGGTTCGCGTTCAGCGCCCGCACCGACGTCGGACTCGTGCGCAAGGTCAACGAGGACAGCCTGATGGCGCAATCCCCGGTGTTCCTCGTTGCCGACGGAATGGGCGGCCACGCGCACGGCGACATCGCCAGCCAGACCGTCATCGGCGTGTTCGACGAACACATCGAGCAGGACCGGCCGTCCACTCCCGAACGCATCCTCGACGCCATCCACTCCTCCAACGACGCGGTTCGCGATCTCAGCGCTGCGGGCGACTTCGGCAGCGCCGTGTCCGGCACCACCCTGGCCGGCGTGGCCTTCGTGGACGCCGGCGACGATGTGGGCTTCCACTGGATGGCGTTCAACATCGGCGATTCGCGCATCTACACCTGGGACGGCCTGGCGCTCGCCCAGTTGAGCGTCGACCACTCGGCGGTCCAGGAGATGGTCGACGCCGGGCTGATCTCCGCGGAGGACGCCGAACATCACCCCGAACGCAATGTCATCACCCGCGCCATCGGCTCCAACGAATTCGTTGACGCCGATGTCTGGCTCCTGCCGGCTTCCGGCAGCCACTCGTTCCTGATTTGCTCCGACGGGCTCACCAAGGAGCTCGATAGCAACGACATCGCCCGCGTACTCGCCCTGCACCCGGCCCGGACGGACGCGGCACAGACCGTGGCCGACGCCCTCGTCGACGAGGCACTGTCCCGCGGCGGACGGGACAACGTCACCGTCGTCTTCCTCGAGTCGCGACTGGAGTCACCGGGCGCAAGCGAGTGAGCGGCGCACCGAGTGTTCACGGCCATTGAAGTGTTAGCCTGAATACGTGCTATTCGGTCGACTTATTCTTCTCTGCCGCGACGAGTCCCAGTTCTGAGGCCTCCCTCGTCGCGGAGTCCGTCGTCGGCTGATCACCACTCCTTGAGGAAGATGCACCACTATGACTAACGCACAATCTGCGGGCGTTCGCCCACGCACCCTGGCCGAAAAGGTCTGGGACAAGCACCTCGTCGCCAAGGGCGAAGACGGCACGCCCGACCTGATCTACATCGACCTGCACCTGCTGCACGAGGTGACCAGCCCGCAGGCCTTCGACGGCCTCCGGCTGGCCGGCCGGCCGCTGCGCCGCCCGGACCTGACGATCGCCACGGAAGACCACAACACGCCGACCCTGCGCATCGACCGGCCGATCGCCGATCTCACCAGCCGCACGCAGATCGAGACGCTGCGCCGCAATTGCGAGGAATTCGGCGTGCGGCTGCACTCCCTCGGCGACATCGAGCAGGGCATCGTGCACGTCGTCGGCCCGCAGCTCGGCCTGACCCAGCCCGGCATCACCGTCGTCTGCGGCGACTCCCACACCTCCACCCACGGTGCCTTCGGCGCCATGGCGTTCGGCATCGGCACGAGCGAGGTGGAGCACGTCATGGCCACCCAGACCCTCCCGCTCAAGCCCTTCAAGACGATGGCCATCACTGTTGAGGGAACCCTGCGCCCCGGGGTGACCGCCAAGGACATCATCCTCGCCGTCATCGCGAAGATCGGCACCGGCGGCGGCCAGGGCTACGTGCTCGAATACCGCGGCAGCGCCATCCGTTCGCTCTCCATGGAGGGCCGGATGACGATCTGCAACATGTCGATCGAGGCCGGCGCCCGTGCGGGCATGGTGGCCCCGGATGTAACCACCTACGACTACCTGGAGGGCCGCGCTCACGCGCCCACCGGCCAGGACTGGGACGACGCCGTCGCGTACTGGGACACCCTCGCAACGGATGACGGCGCCGTGTTCGACGCCGAGGTGGTCCTCGACGCAGACGCACTGGAGCCGTTCGTCACCTGGGGCACCAACCCCGGCCAGGGCGTCTCGCTGAGCGAATCCGTGCCTGACCCTGCCACGATTGCCGACCCGAATGAGCGATCGGCCGCCGAACGCGCGCTCGAGTACATGGACCTGACCGTCGGCATGCCGATGAAGGACATCAGGGTCGACACCGTGTTCCTCGGTTCCTGCACGAACAGCCGCGTCGAAGACCTCCGCGCCGCGGCCGAGATCGTCAGGGGCCACACGATCGCCAAGGGCGTCCGGATGCTCGTGGTGCCCGGCTCCGCTCGGGTACGCATCGAGGCTGAAGTCGAAGGCCTCGACAAGATCTTCACCGACTTTGGCGCAGAGTGGCGTTTCGCCGGCTGCTCGATGTGCCTCGGCATGAACCCCGACCAGCTCGCCCCCGGGGAGCGGTGCGCGTCAACGAGCAACCGCAACTTCGAGGGACGGCAGGGCAAGGGCGGCCGAACCCACCTGGTTTCCCCGCTCGTCGCCGCAGCCACCGCCATTCGTGGCACACTGTCGAGCCCATGGGATCTCGCCCAGAACGGAGGGAAATAAGTCATGGAGAAGTTCACGACCGTCACCGGAATCGCGGTTCCGCTGCGCCGTTCCAACGTCGACACGGACCAGATCATCCCGGCCGTCTACCTCAAGCGGGTGACGAGGACCGGCTTCGAAGACGCCCTCTTCGCCGCCTGGCGCCAGGACCCGGAGTTCGTGCTCAACCAGCCGGCCTACAGTGGCGCACGGGTGCTCGTCGCCGGTGCCGACTTCGGCACCGGCTCCTCTCGAGAGCACGCCGTCTGGGCGTTGCGCGACTACGGCTTCGACGTTGTCCTGAGCCCCCGGTTCGGCGACATCTTCCGCGGCAACTCCGGCAAGCAGGGGCTGCTCGCCGGCCAGATCAGCGAGGCCGACGCGCAGACGCTGTGGACGGTCATCGAGTCCGACCCCGGAATCGAACTGACCGTTGACCTCGTCGCCAGGACGGTCAGGGTCGGCGATCTCACAGTCTCATTCGAGATCGATGATTACACTAGGTGGCGGCTGCTCGAAGGCCTCGACGATATCGGCCTGACCCTGCGTGATGAGGCGCGGATTTCCGAATTTGAATCGAAGCGGGAGCCCTGGTTGCCCCGCACTCTCCCCGCACTCTCCCCGCAAGGCAGGTAATTTGTGAGCACACTCGTTCAAGACGCCCAGAATCATGGCGCAGCCGTAGGACTCCTCGGCGACCGGATCACCATTCGCGGCGGTATCCCCCTGGTGGGGCGCATCGAACTGAAGGGCGCCAAGAACCTGGTCACCAAGGCCATGGTCGCTGCGCTGCTCGGCGAAAGCCCGAGTGTGCTCAAGAATGTGCCCAACATCAGCGACGTGCGCATCGTGCGCGGACTTCTCGAGGTCCACGGCGTCAAGGTCTCGGAGGGCGACGAGGAGGGCGAGCTCCTGCTCGACCCGGTCGACGTCGAGAGCGCCCACTTCGCGGCCATCGACGCGCACGCCGGGTCCTCACGCATCCCGATCCTGTTCTGCGGACCGCTGCTGCACCGTCTCGGCGAGGCCTTCATCCCCGACCTCGGCGGCTGCCGCATCGGCGACCGTCCGATCGACTTCCACCTCGACGTGCTGCGCAAGTTCGGCGCCGTCGTGGAGAAGCAGGAGAGCGGCATCCGGATGTCGGCGCCGAACGGTCTCAAGGGCGCCAAGCTGGAACTGCCGTACCCGAGCGTTGGCGCGACGGAGCAGGTGCTGCTGACCGCCGTCCGCGCTGAAGGCATCACCGAGCTCAAGGGTGCGGCCATCGAGCCGGAGATCATGGATCTCATCAACATCCTGCAGAAGATGGGCGCGATCATCACGGTCGACACCGACCGGGTCATCCGGATCGAGGGCGTCGACCGCCTCGAGGGCTACAACCACCGGGCCCTGTTCGACCGGAACGAGGCGGCCAGCTGGGCTGCGGCGGCCCTCGCCACCGACGGCGACATCTTCGTCGGCGGCGCCCGCCAGCCCGAGATGCTCACCTTTCTCAACGTGTTCCGGAAGGTCGGCGGCGCGTTCGACATCCACGACGACGGCATCCGGTTCTACCACCCGGGCGGCGACCTCAAGCCCGTCGTGATCGAAACGGATGTCCACCCCGGCTTCATGACCGACTGGCAGCAGCCGCTCGTGATCGCCCTGACCAAGGCCAAGGGCACCTCGATCGTGCACGAAACCGTCTACGAGCAGCGGTTCGGCTTCGTCGACGCACTGATCGAGATGGGTGCCTCGATCCAGATCCACAAGGAATGCCTGGGCGGGCACCCCTGCCGGTTCGGCCAGCGCAACTTCAACCACTCGGCCGTCATCACGGGCCCGACGAAGCTTCACGGCGCCGACATCGAGGTGCCCGACCTGCGCGGCGGCTTCAGCCACCTCATCGCCGCGCTGAGCGCCGAAGGCACTTCGACGGTCAGCAACGTTGGCATCATCAGCCGCGGCTACGAGAACTTCATCACCAAGCTCCAGTTGCTCGGAGCGGACTTCGACCTCGAGGGATAACGCGCGTCGACGGCGGGGGCTAGGGCGTGTCTACTAACGCCTTGAGCCAGATTGTGATGGCCCGAAGGACGACACCGCCGCGGTAGGTCAGAGCGAGTTTGTCATAGCGGGTCGCGATGCCCCGCCACTGCTTGAAAGCCTCGAAACATCGCTCGATCACGTTGCGCCGTTTGTAGGCTTCCTTGTCGAGCCTGGGAGGGCGTCCGCCCTGAGCCCCGAGTCGTTTTCGGTTGGCGATCTGATCGGAACGTTCTGGAATCACTGCCTTGATTCCGCGATCGCGTAGCCACTTCCGGTTCGCTTTTGACGAATAGGCTTTGTCGCCCATCGTCCGGTCGGGCGTGGTCCGGGGGCGGCCACCGCCGGGACGCGGCACCCTCAGGCTCCCCATCACCTCCGGAAACATGGGCGAGTCGCCGCCCTGACCCGGGCCCAAAAGAAGGACCAAAGGCCGCATCTTCGCATCACAGAGAGCGTGGATCTTCGTGGTCAAACCGCCCCGTGACCGGCCAATCGCATGATCGGCGGGCTCAACGAGCAGATTCGTGTAATTCGACAGCTCCCCCTGTGGTGCGGGCCAGGTTGGTGCCGTGTTGATGCGCGCGATTCACCGTCGAGTCCACCGACACTTCCCACTCGATCAGGCCAACCGCATCGGCCTGCGACAACAACTCAGTGAGGAT
>DAIMHX010000027.1:0-41563 GCA_036723055.1 Microbacteriaceae bacterium | reverse complement strand
GGGCTATGAGGGGGCGCGTCCGGATTGTAGGTGCTTGTGGATGTATTCGTAGAGGCCGTCGAAGAGTCGGTCTGTCACTGTCAGGGTTGCTTCGTCGGTGTCGCTGGTGAGGGTCAGTCCGCGGATGAGGATGTCAAGGCCAGTCGCCGCGGGGGCGTCGAACTGGTCATCGCCCAGGTCGGCTTGGTGGACGATGTGGCCGATCTCCTCTAGTGCGGGGTCGGACGTGAGGTCGAAGTGCTGCAGGATCGACTCAAACGAGCAACGTCCTTGGTGGTGGCTAAGCGGAATACCGCGCATGTCGAACGCGGTTGCCTCGGACGGCAGGTCGGCGGGGTCGTCAACGAAAATGAATGTGGCGTCGTGGTCGATGAAGCGGCGAATAAGCCATGCGCATGCTGCCCGATCGACGTGGATTCGGGAGCGGGTCGCCCACTTCACCGCTGCGCCATGGAGGTTGGCTCCGTCGCAAGTTCATCTACCGCGTGCCAGGCCGCATTGCGTTGCGGTGGGGGGAAGAAGTCCCGGGCGTCGATGCGGTGTAGTTCGCGGCGCAGACGGGCGACGACTCTTCGGCGGGTCGGCGGGTCGGAGTCGCGCATTGCTGCCGCCTCATTCAATACCGTGTCGTACTCGGCCGCGGTCGCGGCGGTCATCCGCTCGACTAGCGCGACCCTGCCGGCAGTGTCGGCAGGTTGGCCGAGCCAGACCATTGCCTCGCCGTGGTGTTCGAGGACCTCCTCGGCAATCCACTCAAGTGCTTCACGGGTGCGGGCGTCGGCGGGCAGCGCGACAAGCCCATCGGCGAGTTGCGCGACGCCGAGTCGATTGAGCTTGCGCCATACCGCCGAGCGTGGCGTTGAGGGCAAGCGGGGGAGGCGGTAGGACAGCAGC
The DNA here is from genome assembly GCA_036723055.1 of Microbacteriaceae bacterium. Classification (GTDB taxonomy): domain Bacteria; phylum Actinomycetota; class Actinomycetes; order Actinomycetales; family Microbacteriaceae; genus Cryobacterium. The sequence goes on along the minus strand of DAIMHX010000027.1, from coordinate 40,669 downwards.
ACCCACTGATCATCCCGGGCCATCCTCGTCACCTCGTCACTAAGCATACCCATTGCTGCAACCGCTGTTGCTTTTCTGCAACCGCGGTTGCATGATCGAGGTATGAAGTCGCGACACGCCGAGTTGCCAGGCGGTACCCAGGGCGGCAGCGATGCCTCGCTAGCCAGATGTTGACCTGGTTGCGCTGGGGCCTGAGCCGGGATGCGACATTACTGATCGCTGGGCAGGGGTTAAGAGCGGCTGGGTACGGGTTCACCGCGGTCATTCTCGGGGTGCTCCTAGCCGATCGCGGCTACACCCCGTTGCAAGCAGGCGTTGTGCTCACGGCGTTGATCGCCGGAACTGCCGTGGCGAGCTTGGTTGCTGCCCGGTTGGCGGACCGGGTTGGACTACGGCGAAGCTATGGGTGGTTCTTTCTTGCAATGGCCGCCGCTGGGGCGATTGTGGCGATCGGCGCCCCTTTCTGGGTGCTGCTGGTGATCGCCCTGACCGGCACCCTGTCAACGGATGTCGTGGACAACGGGCCTGCCGCGACGCTGGAGCAGGTGATGCTGGCCGCCGAGGACGCCGGGACCGCGATTGTGTATGGTCGGTACAACGCGGTGGGCGCAGCAGCGGGGGCACTCGGAGCACTCGCCGCCGCTCTTCCGGGCCTCGGCCAGCATGGCGATTCCGGGATCCCCGCCTGGTTGTTCGCCGTCCTCATCCCAATCGGGCTGACCGGCGCGCTGCTGGCGTGGCGACTGTCGCCAGCGGTCGAGACGACCTCAGCCGGCGCTCTTCCTGGCCTTATCCAAACAGTTCGAGCGAGTTCCCGGCTCGGCCCGTCGCGGCCTGTGGTGCGGCAGTTGGCCACATTGTTCGCGGTCGACGCCGCCGGAGGAGGTTTGGTCACGACCGGGTTCCTGGCCTACTTCTTCAGCCAACGCTACGGAGTGTCTATCGCCGCGCTCGGGTGGCTGTTCTTCAGCGTTTCGATCGTGCAAGCCGTCTCCGTCATGCTCGCGCCCCGGCTGGCTCGCCGCTTTGGGCTGATTGCGACAATGGTCGGCACTCACCTCCCGAGCAACCTGCTCCTGATCGCAGTCGCGTTCGCACCAAACTTTCCCATCGCTGCCGCATTGATGCTCGCCCGCACGACCTTGTCCCAAATGGATGTGCCCACCCGTCAAGCCCTGGTCATGACCGTCGTTACTCCCGGCGAGCGGACGACCGCTGCCGCCGTCACGAACGCCTCGCGCTATGTCGTTCGACCAATTGGCCCGCTGGTAGCCGGCGCAGTGCAGCAGCTTGCGCTGGGGGCACCACTGGTTCTGGCCGGGTTAATCAAAGCCGGCTACGACCTCGCCCTATGGCACTGGGCCCACCACCTCCCTCGCCTGAGCGTCGAACCAGACACGACCCACAACGACCCGGCAACGGAGGAATCATGATCGTCTGCCTGCGAACAGTGCTAGTTCCACCCGAATGGCGCGACCGCTATCTGGCTTGGATTGACGCCGGCCGCCCGGTCCGCCAGCAACACGGCCTCCTTGCCGAGCTGGTTTGCGAACCCTCGGCAGGTTCCGGGGAGACAGTGGTGATCACCATCTGGCCCAGCCACCAGGTCTTCGACGCATGGATCGCTACCCCGCACAGAGAATCGTTGACCGCCAGCGAAGTCCATCAGGCCGTCAGCTACCGGCCGATCACCCGCTACGACGTGCCCGGCGGCTACCTGAACCTGCCCGGCCTTACCATCCATGACCCCAACCCGCCACAACCGAAGGAGACATCATGAAGTGGATCACCCGCGCCCGCCCGAAAACCGACCGGATTGCCTGTCCCTGGCTGATCCGCCGGTTCATCGATCCCGACGCCGAAATCATCTACGTGCCCGCCGGTGAGGTGCTTACCGCAGCTGCCGAGCTCGGGGGCCACTCCTTCGACGCTCCGGGAGCTGAATTCACCCACCAGCCCGCAGCCGACGGAGCCGGCGAGTGGTGCACATTTGAATCCCTCATCGCCGCCCACGGCCTCGGCGGCGACCTTGTCCTGTCCCGCCTGGCCAAAATCGTCCACGCGGCCGACATCGCTACGGATGTGAACACCGACCCGGCCGGGCCGGGATTGCTGGCCATCGGTGTTGGCGGCCTGGACGTCGAGCCCGACGACCAGGTGCTGCTCAAACGCGGCATATTCGTCTACGACGCCCTCTACGCCTGGTGCGCCCGCCAGGTCACACCCAGTCCAGCATGACCAGGGAACGCTTGGACGCCGACACCATTCGGGCCGACGCCGTCCACCAGGAGGCCACGCTGATGGCTGCGGCCGCGATCACTGCCCCCAAGTCCGGAGGCCAACTACTCCTGGCAGGCAAGGCGAACTTCATGGAGACCGTGATCGTCGAGGACGCCGCGACACGTGGTCAGCTCGCCGACTGGATGCGGGCGCGAGGCAAGAACCATGCCTGCCCTGACAGGCCAACACCCTCAAACAATTACACGAACAAGGGCTACAAGGAAAGTAATGGGGGGGACAGTTCCTGCTTTTTGGCGTGGCTGCAGGTGACAATATTGACTGCAATCAACGCCGATAGGGTTACTGCGACTCCAAGGAGTTGGCCGATGCCCGGCTGATTCCCACGAATGTCACGGCGACCGGATGGATATCGACGCCGAGCACGGACTCAGTTACCCGAGGTACCACCTCGCCGTTCTCAAGTCCAGCGCTCTCCCCAGCAACGAGGAATGCGCGCACGGCATGGATAGGAATGTTCCCGAGCCACAGGAGGGGTCAGCTAGCGGGCGATCTTGAAGTTGAACATCCCGGTTCCCAGCGTGCCCCACAGCCTGAGCCAGATCGGCATGAGCATTTCGGCGCCGCGGGCGGTGGTGATGTCGCCGAGGTCGATCACATCCGTGTGGCCCATGCTGTCCAGCAGGGTCATCACCGTCGCCTTGGCCGTGTCGTCGTTGCCGGACACGAACGTCGAGTGATCTCCCCCGGCCACCTTGACCGGGTCGACCATGACGGCGGCGGTCATGGTGTTCAGCGACTTGACGACCAGCGCCTCGGGGAAGGCGCGCTGGATCTGTTCGGCCAGCGAGTCGGTGTCCTTGACGAACAGCGTCGGCGGCATGCCGTGGGAGAAGTCGAGCGCGTTGGCCACGTCCAGGAGCACCTTGCCGGCGAGGTTGTCCGCCCCGGCGAGGGTCAGGGCGTCGATCGACGCGAAGCCGTTCGTCGCGTTCACGACAATCTCGCCGTGCGCGGCCGCCTCGGCGAAGCTGCCGAGGGCCACCTGGGGGTGCTCGGCCAGCCACGCGGAGAAAGCAGGGTTGCCCATCGCATCCTTCCCCTGGCGCTCCAGGGTGGGTGCCGGGGCGCGGGTGCCGACCATGACATCGTGGCCGAGCCCGTCCAGTCGGGCGGCCAGGGTGCGCCCGACGGTGCCGGTGCCGAGGATGGCAATCTTCATGGTGATCTTCTTTCGAGTCGGGTCCCGGTTCTACCATGGGCATTATGGCCGAGTTGAGCCCCGACGGCGCGATACCGCCGAACGCGGTGGTACGACTCGACGACGCCGGCTCACGGTACGTCATCGACGTCGACGGTCAGCCGGTCGGATTCAGCCGGTTCACGGACCGCGGCGAGCACCGGGTCTTCCTGCACACCGAGGTCGACCAGGGGCACTCCGGTCAGGGCCTGGCCGGAGTCCTGATCTCCGGCGCGCTCACGGATGTCCGCAGCCGGCACCTGCGCATCATCAGCCTGTGCCCGTTCGTCTCCGGGTACCTGCGACTCCACCACGACTTCGACGACATCGTCGACCGGCCGACGCCGGCCCAGATTGCGGAGCTGACGGCTCCCTGAACGCGGGGCCTCAGGCGTTCCAGTGGTACCGGCCGTTCGCGTCGGCGCCCTTCTTGCCGCAGGTGTACTTCGTTCCGCTGGCGGCCGCGCCGATCGCGCCCTTCGGGGCGCAGTAGGAACCTGGGTGGATGGTTCCCGCAGGTGCCGCCGGCGGGGCGACCACGGGCGCCACCGGGTTCACCGGGTTCACCGGGTTCACCGGGTTCACCGGCACGACCGCGATCGTGCCGGTGCAGCTGCCGAGCACGCGCACCATGGCGGCACGTTCGGCCGGGGCAACCCAGAGGCGGTACTTCGCCTTCACCTGGATCTGGCTGGTCACATAGGCGCACCGGTACGACTTCTGCGGGGGCAGCCAGGTGGCCGCGTCGCCGGCACCCTTGGCCGAATTGGTGCGGCCGTCCACCGCGATCAGGTTCAGCGGGTCGTTGGCGAGAGCCTCGCGCTGCCCCTGCGACAGCTTCTGCGCGCCGGTCTCCCAGGCGGCCAGGAGCGCGACGCGGTGGTCGATCTGCACGAGGGTCGACGTCGTGTTGCCGCGCACGAAGTGGATGATCTTGCCGGTGTACTTGTCGGCGAGCACGCCGGTGAGCACCTTGCACGGGCCGGCCGTGACCTCGCCGGTGAGGTCGCGGGCGAGGATGTCGTTGCGGGTGTCGCATCCGTTGTGGTCGACGTCGAGCCAGGCGGTGCCGAACTTCCTTGTGCGGTCGTAGCCGGTGCTCGGGGATTTGCCCTTGTTGGCGAGCGTGGCGAGCAGGGCCAGGGCCTGGGCGGCCGGGACGTTCGTCGGGGCCGCGGATGCGTGGACGGCGGCTGCCGGTGCGGCGGCTGGTGCCGGTGGAACAGCGGCCGGTGCGGCCGCCGCGATCGGAGGGGCGGCAGCGGCGGCGGTGCCGCGCACGGCGCCGCTCGGCTGTCCGGAGCATCCGGCGAGCGCCAGCAGCAGCACGGCGGCCAGGCCGGCCCTGATCCGCGTGGACGACCGGCGCTTGTGACTGGTGATGAGTGCTCCCCCGCGCCGGCGACAGCTTCCACGCCGGATCGGCGTCGAACGGGGGCACGGTGCACCTCACAACGTACAGGCCGCCGGCATCCGCGACGCGACCGCCACGGATCAGGCCAGCGCGCGCTCGAGCACGTCGACGTACCCGTCAGGGTCGAACAGCGCGGCGGCGTGCCCCATCAGCCCGAGGCTGAGCACCTCGACGGGCCGGCCGAAAAGCCTCTCGTAGCGGTGAACATCCTTCTTCCCCTGCGTCGGATCGTTTTCGGCGCTGAGCACGGAGACCCGGCCGGGCCAGGCGGCGAAGGCGGCGGGAGCCACGCTGCGCTTCCGGATCAAGTCGGCGGCGACGGCGAAGTGCGACACCACGTCGGCACGAGTCAGCTCGTCCTGCACGACAACGGTGATGGCGCGCGCCCAGTCATCATGCGTGGCGCCCGGCAGCGTGATGGCCTTCAACACACCGCCGACCAGGAGCTTCTTGGCCGTCTTCTCAGGCAGCAGGCGCGCCAGGGCGATCAGCGCGTGCTCGGCTGGCAGCCAGGCCCTGCCGGAGTCTGCGGGGCCGGAACTGGACAGGATGAGCCGGTCGACGTCCTCTGGCCGGTGCGCGAGGTACGCCTGCGCGAGCAGCCCGCCGTAGGACTGGCCGCAGAGGGCGAAGGATGCGATCCCCTCGGCGAGCAGGATGGCGTCGAAGGCGACGATGAACTCGTCGATCGTCTGCACGGGCGGGAAGTCGGGTGCGATGACGGTGTGGTGGGCGGCGAGCCGTTCCAGGAAGGCGAAGCCGAGCGCGCCCCGGCGCAGGCCCCCGGTCAGCCAGAAGATGGGCGGCCCAACGCCCAGGCGGTAGTAACGCCACACGGTGCGCTCGACGACGACGTCCCGGCCGAATCGGGCCGAGAAACGCCCCACCTCCTCGAGCACCGTCATCGACCTGCCCTCCGCTCCCTCACTGCGCATCTTCTACGTGGAAGTATGCACCCGCCGGTCGATCCGAATACGTGCCACACTGGGCACCGGCGGTGAGAGTTGAAAAAGTCGAAGGCGCTCCATGACACCGGCAGCCCGATGCCGGTGGAGACGGCCCGGCATGATCCGGTGATGGATCTCGCGCGGGTGATCTGCCTTGCGCTCGTCGTGGTCGGCCATCTGTTCATGCTCGGGGCATCCGTCAACCGCGACAACGGGCTCGTCCTCCAGCGCACGCTCATGCTCCAGCCGTGGCTCGCGCCCGCCACCTGGATCGCGCAGGTCATGCCGTTGTTCTTCGTTGTCGGCGGTCTCGTCGGGGTCCAGTCCTGGCGCAGGATCGAGGTGCGCGGCGGGGGCGCGGCGGAGTTCATTCGGGCGCGTTTCCAGCGCCTGGCCCGACCGGCCGTTCCCCTGTTCGCCTTCCTGTCGGCGGCCATCCTCGTCATGCACCTCTCCGGGCTCGACCCTCGCAGCGTTGCGGAGATCGCCACCGGCGTCGCCTCGCCGCTGTGGTTCCTCGCCGCCTACATGTTCAGCCAGGCGTATCTGCCGGGGATGGCCGCCCTGCACGCCCGGGCGCCGGTTCGCACGATCGCTGGCCTGGCCGTGGCCGCCGTGGTGCTCGATGTCCTGCGCTGGGCCACCGGCATCCTCGAGCTGGGACTGTTCAACATGATCTTCGTGTGGCTGTTCATCCAGCAGCTCGGCATCGGGGCGGCGGACGGCTGGTTCGCCGCCAGGTCCAGGGGCCGGCTCCTCCTGCTCGCCGGCACCAGCTACGCCGCGCTGGCCGCACTGACCGGCCTGGGCCTGTACCCGGTGAACATGCTCGACAACCTCAACCCGCCGACCGTCGCCCTCATGCTGCTCGCCGTCGGTCAGTTCTCGCTCCTGATGCTGGCGTACCCGCTGCTTGGCCGAATCATGCGCAGAAGGAAGATCCGGACCCTGTTCTCCGTTGTCGGCGCCCGGATGATGACCATCTACCTGTGGCACCTGCCGGTGCTCGCACTGATTGTGGGACTACTGCTGCTCACGCCGCTGCCGATGCCGCAACCGGGCAGCGCCGCCTGGTGGTGGACGCGGCCGGTGATCCTCGCGCTGGCCATCAGTGCGCTGATCGTCATCTCCCGGCTGCTCGGCCGGTTCGAGCAGCCGGTCCCGGCGCCGCCCGGCGGCCGCCCCCGGGTGAGCGACTGGAGGATAGGCGCGTCGACGGCACTCATGATCATCCCGCCGTTCACGGTCATGGTGTTCGGCCTCGACCTGGTCATCGCCATCACGGGCACGCTCCTGCTCGCGTTCGCGGTGCTGCTGCAACGGCAGCCGCAGCTGCGCGGGGCGTCCGTGCGGGTCCGTTCCCAGCGAGCCTCGGCGCTGCCCCGATAGGGTCTCCCCCATGAAGTTTTTCGCCACTAGGCGGCGGCTGGCGGCGCTGGCGGCGATCGTCGTACTTGTCGCGCTCGGCGCCGGCCTGGCGCTGCCCGGCGCCGCCCGGCAGATCGAGGCCGCCGCGAAGCCCGCCGGGTTCAATCCGGGGCTGATCATCAGCGACTACAACTTCTACAACCCGGAAGCCATGAACGAGCTGGACGTTCAGGCCTTCCTCGAATCACGCGAGTGTTCGCCAAGCGACGACTCGCCCTGCCTGTGGGAGTACCGCGAAACCACAGCATCGCAGCCGGCCCAGGGCGCCGGGCACTGCGCCGCCTACCGGGGCGATCGCGCCGAGCGGGCCAGCCGCATCATCGTGAAGGTCGCCCACGCGTGCACCATCAGCCCGCGGGTGCTGCTCGTGCTGCTGCAGAAGGAGCAGTCGCTGCTCACCCGGCCGAGCGCATCCGGCTATCTTCGCGCCACCGGGTACGGATGCCCGGACTCGGCCGACTGCGACAAGACGTACTTCGGCTTCTTCAATCAGATCTACCACGCGGCCTGGCAGTTCCGGCAGTACTCCGAGCACCCGGACCGTGCCTTCATGGTGGGCCGGGCGGACGTGCAGTTCAACCCGGAGGCCTCCTGCGGCGCCTCGAGCGTGCGCATCCGGAACCAGGCGACCGCGAATCTGTACAACTACACGCCCTACCAGCCCAACGGCGCCGCGCGGAAGCATCCGTCGACGGACGGTGACGGATGCTCGACCCACGGCAACCTGAACTTCTGGCTGTTCTACAACAGGTGGTTCGGGTCGTCCGCCGCCGACGGGTACCCGGCGTTCTTCGACCCGTGCCTCAACCTCACCGGCGGCCGGCCCTGCCCGGCGCCGAAGCTCCTCCCCTGGCTCTAGGCAATTTGCCCTCTCGCTCGGGCGCGATCGCGCGTAGTGTCATGCGCGGGAGGACACATGATCGAGAAGACGATAGTTGCCTGGGACGACACCGCTCCGGCGCGCGCCGCCCTCGACTGGGCGGCCGAGTGGTGTGTAGGCGGAGACCTCGCCATCGTTCGCATCCTCAACGACTCCATCGGGGTCACTGACTCCTTCGTCGCGGACTCCGTGGCCGAAACCGAGCGGAACGCACTCGCCGCTGTCGTCGCAGAGGTGCAGGCGGCCCTGCCGGCCGTCCGCGTTGACTCGGAGTTCCTGCGCGGCGACCCGATCGGCGAGCTCCGGCGGCGCTCCGGCGCGGAGAACCTTGTCGTCGTGGGGACGCATCGCCGCGAGGGCGCCACGAGGCGTTTCGAATGGTCGGTCGGCGCGCGGCTCGCCGCAACCGCGCACGGTCCGGTGGCGATCGTGCCGGAGGACGACGGCGCATCCCGGAGCGGAGTCGTCGTCGGCGTCGACGGATCCGACGCCTCCGACGCCGCTGTGGCGTTCGCCGCGGAGCAGGCGCACCGCACGGGCCAGTCGCTGCGCGTCATCCACGCCTGGCACGAGCCTCTCCTCTGGCAGACCCCGGTCACGGCCGACCTTCTGCCGGGTCCCGATCTCCCTCCGAGTGAGGAATTCCTCGGTTCCCTGGAACAGGTGCACCGCCAGATCCTGGACGAATCGGTGACGAAAGCCACGGATGCCTGGCCAGAGCTGCAGGTTCAGGGCTCGCTGGTGCACGGCCCGCCTCAGCCGGCCCTGCTCGGGGCCTCACGGCGGGCGGCGCTCCTCGTCGTCGGCAACCACGGTCTGCGCGGCATCGAACGGTTGCTGCTGGGGTCGGTCAGCCACTCGATCGTGCTGAACATCGTGTCGCCGACGGTCGTGGTCAGGGCAGAGCAGGCGGCGGCGAAGTAGGGCGCGCTAGTCGTTCCCGCGCGCCCGCTTCAACGCCGCAATGTCGAGCTTGCCCATCTGCAGCATCGCCTGCAGGGCGCGGCCCGCCTTCTCGGGGTCTGGGTCACCCAGCAGCTCGCCCAGCACGCGCGGCACAATCTGCCATGACACTCCGAACTTGTCCTTCAGCCAGCCGCATCGCCCGGGTTCGCCGTGCTCGGTGAGCTTGCCCCAGAGCGCGTCGATCTCCTGCTGCGTGTCGCAGCTGACGAAGAAGGACATGGCCTCGGTGAACGCGAATCCGGGGCCGCCGTTGAAGAGCATGATCCTTTGGTCCTCGAGCTCGATGGTGGCCGACATCAGGGTTCCAGCGGGCACCGGCGCGCCCTCCCCGTAGCGGGACTCGTCCACGACCCGGGACTCGTGAAAGACCAGGGTGTAGAAATCCATCGCCTCTTCGGCGTTGTTGTCGAACCACAGGAACGGGGTGATTGTCTGCATCAGCGTGTCCTCCGCTTTCGCTCGTTGCTTCGATGTGCCTACAAACTAGTACGGCGGGCTAGTACAGCGGCAGGGATGGATCGATTTCCTTGACCCACGCCAGGACCCCGCCCGGCACGTGTTTCACCTGGCTGTAGCCCTGCCGTCGCAGGTCGGCGAGCACCTCGGCCGATCGCGCCCCCGCCTTGCAGTACAGCACGATGTCCCGGTCGAGAGGCAGGTTCGAGAGTGCCTCTCCTGCCACGAAGCGGCCCTGCGGAATCAGCCGCGACCCCGGGATGCGCACGATCTCGTGCTCCCCCGGCTCCCTCACGTCGATGAGGTCGAAGTCGCGCTCACCGCGCGCCCTGGCGTCGAGCAGGGCGGCCAGTTCGCGAACGGTGAGGCCGTGCTCGGCGTCGGCGTCCGGCCCAGGGGACGTTCCGCAGAAGAGCTCGTAGTCGACCAGCTCCGTGATGGGCGTGCCGGCCGGGTCGCTGGCTATCTGGACCTCCCGCCAGGATGCGGTGAGTGCGTTGAAGAGCAGAACCCGGCCGAGCAGGGTCCGCCCGACGCCGGTGATCAGTTTCACCGCTTCCGACACCATCATCGCGCCGACCGCGCCGCAGAGCATGCCGAATACGCCGCCTTCACCGCAGCTCGGAACCGACCCGGCGGGCGGGGCATCCGGGTACAGGTCCCGGTACGTGGGCCCGTGCTTCTCCCAGAAGACGCTGACCTGCCCGTCGAAGCGGTAGATCGACCCCCAGACGTACGGTTTTCCGAGCAGGGCAGCGGCGTCATTGACCAGGTAGCGGGTGGCGAAATTGTCCGACCCGTCCACGATCAGGTCGTAGTCGGCGAACAGCGCCAGTGCGTTCGCCGAGTCGAGCCGGGCGTGGTGGAGTCGCACCTCGACCAGCGGGTTCAGCTCGGCCACGGCGGAGCGCGCCGACTCCAGTTTCGACCGGCCGACATCCGTCACGCCGTGGATCACCTGGCGCTGCAGGTTGCTGAGGTCGACGATGTCGTCGTCGATGATGCCGAGCGTGCCGACGCCGGCGGCGGCCAGGTAGAGCAGCACGGGCGAGCCCAGGCCCCCCGCACCGACGACGAGCACGCGCGCGTTCTTCAGCCGGCGCTGACCGATGGCGCCGATCTCGGGAATGATGATGTGCCGGGAGTAGCGTTCCACCTCCGCCGCGGTGAGGTCGGCGGCCGGTTCGACTACGGGCGGCAACTCGGTCACGGATGCGGCGGCGGCTGCATTCACAGGTCCGGGCGTCCTTCCATGGCGGAGGAGGCCAGGGCGTGCTCGCGTTTCGGGATGCGCCCGGCCTGCGAGGCCAGCCGGCCGGCGATGACGGCGTGCCGGAAGGCGTCGGCCATCCTGACGGGGTCCTGCGCGCGGGTCACGGCGGTGGCAAGCAGCACGGCGTCGCAGCCGAGCTCCATGGCGAGCGCCGCGTCGGAGGCCGTGCCGATTCCGGCGTCGAGCACCACCGGAACGCCGGCGCGGGCGACGATGAGCTCGATGTTGTGCGGATTGAGGATGCCGAGGCCGGTGCCGATCGGCGCGCCCAGCGGCATCACGGCGACGGCGCCGAGGTGCTCGAGCCGCAACGCCAGCACCGGGTCGTCGTTGGTGTACGCGAACACCTTGAAGCCGCGCGCGACCAGCTGTTCGGTGGCATCCACCAGCTCGACGGCGTCGGGCAGGAGCGTCTGCTCGTCGGCGATGACCTCGAGTTTCACCCAGTCGGTCTCCAGGGCCTCCCTGGCCAGTTCGGCCGTCATCACGGCTTCCCTGGCGGTGAAGCAGCCGGCGGTGTTCGGCAGGACGCGGATTCCGTTGTCGACCAGCAGATCGAAGAGCGATCCGGCGGCGCCCGGGCTGTGGCGGCGCATGGCCACGGTGGTCAGCTCCGTGCCGGATGCCAGCAGCGCGGCGCCGAGCCCGTCCAGGCTCGGCGCGCCGCCGGTGCCCATGATCAGGCGGGAGCCCAGGGAGATCCCGTCGATCACCAGCGAATCGCTGCTCACGTGTGTCGTGAGAGTCATGTCTAACCTCCCTGTACTGCGGTCACGATTTCGATGTCGTCGCCCGGCGTGAGGGCCGTTGCGGCCCACTGGCTTCTCGGCACGATGCCGGCGTTTCGGGCGACGGCGACGCCGAGGCGCTTCCCGTCCCTCGCCTGGCCGTCGTCGGCAATCCGGCGGCCGGTGATCTCCCCGACCAGGTCGGTGACGGTCTCGCCGAGCATCAGCGCCCGCGCCGAGCCGTTGACGGTGATCGCGGCAGGTTGGGGTTCAGTCACGGGCGGACTCCTTCGGGGTGTGCGAATGGTGAGAAACGGTCGGGCCGGAAGCGAGCCCATCGCTCGTCGGCCGTCCCGTCGAGCAGGTGCAGGCAGTGCTGGGCCGCGATGGGGGTGAGGAGCACGCCGTGGCGGAAGAATCCGGTGGCGATGATCAGGCCCGGAATGTCGCCGGCTGCCTGCCCGGGGCCGCTGACGACCCGTCCGAGCAGCGGCGCATTGTCCGGTGTCCCTGGGCGGGCTCGGGCAGTCACTTCGATGAGTTCGAGCTCGGCGACCGCCGGTACGAGCACCTGGGCGTCCCGCAGCAGCTGGTATACGCCGCCGGCCGACACCGCGGCGGATCCGTCCTCGCGCTGGGTGGCGCCGAGAACCACCGTTCCGTCGTCGCGCGGAACGAGGTAGACGGGAATTCCGCGGACGAGGCCGCGGATGGTGGCGGTGAGGAGCGGCCGGAGATGCTCTGGGACGCGCAGCCGAAGGATGTCTCCGTACACCGGGCGCAGCGGCAGTGCCAGCCAGTCGGGCAGGCCGCCCAGCTGAGAGGCGGCCAGGCCGTTGGCGACGATGACCTCGCCCGCCGCCACGGTGGAGCCGTCCGCCAGGATGACGCCGGTGACACGGGAGGCGGCATCCGCCTGATGCTCGTGCAGCAGCCCGGCGGCGTTCTGCCGGATCGAGTGCTCGTGGGTCCACTCCTGCCGGGCGGCGGCCCGGTCGATCGCGGATCGGAGCTCGGCGGCCAGCCGCCGGGGGTCAACCTGGTGGTCCTGGTCGATGTTGAATGCGCTGGACAGCTGCGGGCTGAGCAGCGGTTCCAGGGCGCGGGCCTCGCGGATGGTCAGCGGCTGCACCGCCAGGCCGTGACCCCGCTGCACCTCGCGCAGGTCGGTCAGCGACCGCCGGTCGGCCGCATCCGCGCCGACGGTGATCGTCCGGGTGGTCTGGTACCCGGCCTTGGCAGCGCCCACCCCCAGCGACTCCACGAATGCGGGGTACAGTGCGGCGGAGGCCAGCGTCAGCTCGAGCAGGTCCTCTTCCTGGTAGTGCAGCTCGCTGACCGGAGCGAGCATGCCCGCGGCGGCATACGTCGCCCCGGTGGCGGGTTCCGGGTCGACGACGGCGACCGTGCGGCCCGACTGCGCCGCCGTCCACGCGATCCCCAGCCCGACGATTCCGGCGCCGATGACGACGACGTCTACGCCGCGGTCAGCCACGAGGACGTTCCATTTCGGCCTGTGTCCGGAGTGGTGCGGGCTGCCCCGAATCGCCTTTATTGTTGGTCAGATGGACCACGATCACGCCCGGCTGTACTTGTGCACCGACGCCCGGACGGAGCGCGGCGATTTCGCCGAGTTCCTGGATGCCGCCTTCGCCGGGGGTGTGGACATCATCCAGCTCAGGGACAAGACCATCGAGGCCGCCGAGGAACTGGAACTCCTGGGCGTCCTTCGGGAGGCCGCGGAGCGCCACGGGCGGCTTTGGGCCGTCAACGACCGGGCCGACATCGCCGCCCTGGCCGAGGCTCCGGTCTTCCACATCGGCCAGAAGGACCTGCCGCTGGCCTCCGCCCGCCGGCTGCTCGGCGACACGGTCGCGATCGGCCTCTCCAGCCACACGCCAGAGCAGATCGATGCCGCCCTGGCCGCCGAGACGCTGGACTACTTCTGTGTCGGTCCGCTCTGGGCGACCCCGACCAAACCGGGACGGGCCGCGGTGGGACTGGAGCTGGCCCGGTACGCGACCGAGCGGATCAGCAGGGCGGGTAGCATCCTGCCCTGGTATGCCATTGGCGGCATTGACCTGACCAACATCGAGCAGGTCGCGGCGGCCGGCGCGAACCGCGTCGTCGTGGTGCGCGCCATCACCGAGGCGGACGACCCGACGGATGCCGCCCAACGGCTCCTGGCTCACCTGCCCCCGCTGGACTAACCGGCCCCGCTGGGCCGGGAGCAGGTCACCGCGCATGGAGCCGGGGCGCGTCGAAGAAATCGAGTTCGCACTGCGAGGACTGGGCAAACGCCGTTCTCATGGCCGCTCGCTCGTGGGCCGATGCTGAGCCGGCCGCCGCGTCGGTGAAGGCGACGGCCTGCCGGGTCGCCGCGGCGAAACCCTCGTCCGCGTAGGTCTCGAGCCACGCCGCATACGGGTGCACGCTGCCGTCCCCGCGCGCAAGGAACCGGGCATGGAGCCGGTCGCCCACCTCCGCATACAGCCAGTAGCACGGCAGGATGGCGGCCACCAGGACCGCGTAGCTGCCCTGCACACTGGCGGCCAGCAGGTGGTCCAGGTAACCCTTGGTGACGGGTCCGAGTTCCCGCGGCGCGGTGTGCTCGCCCAGCCAGGAGCGGTGCAGGTCTGATTCGACTTCCAGGCACACCTGGGCGGAGTTGGCCCAGAACAGCTGGGCTGCCTCGGTCGGGGCCAGGGCGCTGGCCCGGGCCAGCACGCGCGAATAGGTGTTCAGGTAGAGGGCATCCTGGGCCAGGTAGTAGGAAAACTCCGCTTCGTCGAGGGTTCCGTCGCCGAGCGCCTGGATGAACGGCAGGTCGAAGATCGCCGTGCGGGTGTGTTCGATGTCCTGCCAGAGGGTCCGGCTGAATTCCTGGCCGACCGGGGCCGTCCCGGCGAAGAGCCGGTGGAAGTGGTGGATCGGTCCGTTGCCCGCTCCGACCTCGAGGGCGTCTGCGTGCAGCAGCGCGTCGTGCAGCCACGCCTTGACCTGCGCCAGGGAGTCGGCCCAGTCGCCGGTCCGCGCCTGCACCGTAGCGATGGCGGAGGACAGCGAGCAGCCCGTGCCGTGCGTGTTGCTCGTCTCCACCCGGGGCGAGGCGAACTCCACCACGGTGTCCGCCAGCAGACCATGGGTGTTGACCAGCGCGTCGGGGCAACTGGCGTCGGTGAGGTGTCCGCCCTTGACCAGCACCGTGACCCCGGTCGCAGTCGACAGGCGCTTGCCCTGCTCCACCGCCTCCGACCAGTTCTGCGCCGGCGACTCCCCGAGCAGTGCGGCCAGCTCCGGCACGTTGGGGGTGACCAGGTCGACCAGCGGCACCAGCTCCCGGAGCGCCTGCTCCGCGGAGGGCTCCAGGAGCCGGTCGCCGCTGGTGGCCACCATGACCGGGTCGAGCACGACCAGCGGCGGGCGGGTGGCCTCCAGCCAGGACCGCACCTCCCGGATGACGTCGATGTCGGCCAGCATGCCGATCTTGACCGCATCGATCGTCACGTCGTCGCTGACCGCGTCCAGTTGCTGCCGGAGGAACTCCACCGGCGGGGTATGCACGGCGCGGACCCCGCGCGTGTTCTGCGCCACGAGGGCCGTGACCACGGCCATCCCGTAGCCGCCGTTCGCGGCGATGCTTTTTAGGTCTGCCTGGATACCCGCGCCGCCGGTCGGGTCGGTCCCGGCGATGCTGAGCACCCTGGGTGTGGCTCTCAATTCGAGGCCTGAAGCGTGCGTTGCCATGTGCGACATCCCTTCGCTAGTGCTAACTAGACAGGTTCAACGGGTATTCATCTCAGCTCCCGCGTCCGGCGGAGCACCCCGTGTCAATCAGGACAGCCTATTAGGTTCGTCCGGCGGGGCGGTGCGCGTTATGGCCAGGCGGCCTGGAGCAGGATCGGTGTGACGGCCACGGCGAGCCCGAGGGCGATCAGGCCGGAGTCGGCCCGCAGCCACGGGGCCGGCTCGGCCCAGGTGCGGCGCACGCCGAACGTGCCGGCCGCCGAGAAGCCGCGGGCCTCCATGGCCACGGCCATCCGCCCGGCCTGTCGCAGGGTCTGGACGAGCAGGGCGAAGGTCAGGGCCGCCGCGTTGCGGCCCCTGGCCGCCGGCGAGCGCCCGGGGTCCAGGCCCCGCACCCGACGGATGCGCCGCAGCTGGTCCCACTGCTCGCCGAGGCCCTCGAACCGCTGCAGGGCGGCGACGGCGGCGACAACGGGTCGCGCCGGCAGTCGGAGGCGCTGCGCGAGGTGGTCGCCGAGCGCGAACGGATCCGCGAGGCCCGCCAGCAGCACACCCGGGAGGACGAAGAAGGCGACTCTCAGTCCGGCCGTGGCACCGACCAGCGGGTCCTGACCGGTGCTGAGCAGCCAGCTCGAAAACCCGACAGAGACGACGGCGAGCAGCCCGGGCAGCAACCGCACGGACGGCCGGCCCCAGCCGAGGACCAGCGGGGCAAGAAGCAGTTCCAGTGCGACTCCGCCGAGGGCGGCACGGATGTCGGTGATCGCCATCGCGCCGCTGATCAGGAGCAGAGAGGACCCGAGCAGTGACAGGGGACCGCAGCGCGCGGCCAGGCCGGCGCGGCGGGGCCGGCGGCCGGGCGCGGCCTGCCGGACGCCAGCTTCGGCACCGGCTTCGACCCCGGCACCCACAGCGGTCGCGACCGGCGCTGCTGCCGCATCCGTCGACTGTGCCACCCGACCGCGGTCGAGGTGGATCCGCCGGTCGGCCAGGTCGATGAGCAGCGGGTCGTGGGTGGCGACGACGACCGCGACGCCGGCGGCCCTGGCCGACACGATCAACCCGGCCACAGCCGCCCAGGTCAGGCGGTCCTGGCCGACCGTCGGCTCGTCCAGCACCAGCACCGATGGGCCGTGGGCGATCGCCCCGGCGAGCGCAAGACGCCGGAGCTCGCCGCCGGAGAGTTCGTGCGGGTCGGCGTCCCGGAGCGCCGACAGGCCCAGCGCCTCGATGAGGCCGTCGGCACGTTGCGCCGACGCCTGTTCGCCCAGGCCGAGCGCACGGCTGGTGCTCAGCACATCGTCGCGGACCGTTCGTGCGACGACGGCGAGTTCGGCCTGCTGGGGCACCCAGCCGACGCGGCGCGCCAGGTCCGCGGATGACCACCGCGCCGGGTGCGGGCCGGCACCGGCGGCGAGTTCCCGGCCGGCGCGCACTTCACCGGAGGAGGGCAGCTCGAGTCCGGCGAGCAGTGCCGTGAGCGTCGATTTGCCCGCGCCGCTGGCGCCGATGACGGCCAGTACCTCGCCGGAGCGCACACTGGCGTCGACGTGCGACAGCGCCGGCCTGGGCGTCGGCATGGCCTGGCCGCCGGCCGATGCGAGCCCGGCGCGGGCGCTGCGGACCACGCCGACGGCATCCGCCCTGATCATGATCGAACCGGCCGGCCCGCCGCGGAGAGCAGGGGCGCACAGTGCGGGAGGCAGTTCCCGGGGAACCGGGGACGGGATGCCCGGCGCCCAGATGCCCTGCCGGGCCAGCGACGCGGCGTGCTCGAGCAGCGTCTCCGCGACGGTGCCGTCGGCGCTGATCCGGCCGTCGGCGTCCAGGATGATCACCCGGTCGACGTCATCGAGCCATGGGTGGAGTTGGTGTTCGACGAGCACCATCGTGGCACCGGACTCGCCGCCAGCGGACCAGATCGCCTCCCGCACCGTGGCCGCGGCCGACCGGTCGAGCATCGAGGTGGGTTCGTCGAGCAGCACGAGCCTGGGGCCCAGGGCCAGCACGCCGGCGAGCGCGAGGCGTTGCGCCTCCCCGCCGGACACCGCATCCACCGGATGCTCGAGGCCGTAGGGGAATTCGACGGCGCTCAGCGCCTCCCGCACCCTGTGCCAGATCCGTTCCCGGGGCAGGCCGAAGTTCTCCGGGCCGAAGGCCACATCGCGCCCTACGCGACGGGCGACCAGGGCGTCCGCCGGGTCCTGCACGAGCAGGCCGGCCGAGGTGCCGCCCTCGTGCGGGTCCTGCCCGTCGACGGTGACGGATCCGGCCAGGTCGCCGGACTCCGTCGTGGTGAGCACCCCGGCGAGCGCGCGAAGCAAGGTCGACTTCCCAGAGCCGCTCGGGCCGGCCAGCAGGATCCGCTCCCCCGGCTCGACCCGCAGGGTCACCTCGTTCACAACCGGCTGCTCACGCCCGAACGGGCGCCAGGTCAGCTCATGCACCTCCACCAGGGCACCGTCCGCGCGCGACGGCGTGTGCGACGCGGCAACGGGCGCTGGCCCGTCAGCGGGTCGCGCGCGACTCACGGACTTCCTGGCCGGCGGGGAATGCGTTGAGGGCGCCGGAGCGGGCGAGCGCACGCACGAGCGCCGAGCCGCCGAGGCCGGCGATCAGTGCGCCGGACACGACGCCGCAGGCCAGGTAGACGAGGCGCCAGGTCGGTGAGTAGTCGGCCGTGTAGGACCACCACTCGTAGCCGACGATTTCCAGGATCGCGGACGCGACACCGCCGAGCACCGCCGTCGCTGCGCCAAAGCGTCGCCAGCGCACCAGGGCGAGCACCATCTCGACGCCGAGGCCCTGCAGCAGCCCGGAGAGGAGCACGGCGACTCCCCACCCGTTGCCGAGCAGCAGCTCGACATTGGCCGCGACCAGTTCGGTGAAGAGCGCGGCGCCGGGGCGCCTGATGACCAGTCCGCCGACGACGGCAGGGATCAGCCACACGCCGAGCGAGAGCTCTCCCGCCGGGGGGAAGCCCACGGTCACGGCGCCAACCAGCGGATAGACGAAGGTGTCGAATCCCCAGAAGACGACGCCGAATGCCACGGCGAGCATGGCCGCGGTGATTAGGTCGACCCCGCGCCAGGCGGTCAGCCTTCCGGCGGCGAGGATGGTGCGGGTGGGTGCGGCGGGCGGCGCTGTCTCGCGTGCCGTCTTGTCGTGCGTGGTCATGTCATTCCTTTTCCCGTGGACTCCGATGGATGCCTCGGGGAGGTGCCCTCACGCCGCGCTCGCCCCGGAGACCCGGAGCGGGCATGACACGAGGGACCTGAGATTTCCCGACTCCCTTCGCCGGTGCTAACCGGAGCAGGTTCGAGGGTCTGCGGCGTACCGCACTCTCAGCGCCGTGAGGCGCTCCCCTGTCGTTCTCCGATGATGCTACACGGCCACCCGGGCGACCGGGCCGGCCGTGCCGTGAATTTCGGTTTGTGACCTACCGCAGAGAGCCGTGCCCCGGTGGTCGTTTCGGTTCGCC
This sequence comes from Microbacteriaceae bacterium, assembly GCA_036723055.1. Taxonomy (GTDB): domain Bacteria; phylum Actinomycetota; class Actinomycetes; order Actinomycetales; family Microbacteriaceae; genus Cryobacterium. Next base: position 21,871 of record DAIMHX010000027.1, on the reverse strand, counting down.
GGACCCGCTTCCATAAGGCATTTCGATCGGAAAGAAAAATTGAATCCGTGGAAAGCCCTTCAGGCGAGTTGAGTAAAACTCCTGATCGCCTGCGTTTCCCTGCCATGGCTGCGATCGTGAGCCGCGCGATGCCGCAGACAAACCCGGCGATCGGCGCCTACCCAATCGGGACACTCAGCCGCTACGGAGGTTGGCGCCGGGCGCCTCCCTAGACTCGCCGGGTGACCACGTGCGGCCGACTTCGGTTATCGCCGGACCGGTCGCAAGCTATCGAAAGGATCCACATTGAACAAGAACCAGATCTCCGCCACCTCCGGCACTTTTCGCAAGAAGCGCCTCGCCGTCGGCGTCGTTTCCGTCCTGACCGCCGGCGCACTGCTCGGTGTTGGCGTGCAGGGGGCCACAGCGGCTCCGCTGACCTCCTCCACCCGCACCTCGAACTCCTCAGCGACAGGGGACGCGATCTCCGGCTTCTCGGGCACGTTCCTGGTGGCCCTGAAGGGCGAGCTCCGCTCCGATCTCGCCGAGGGTCACGACATCGGTGAGAAGGCGCAGAACGTCGCCACCACCCTCGCCGGCCACGCTGAGCTCTTCGCGAGCCTTCCGGCCAACCTGCAGGCCGATCTGACGACCCTCAAGGACGCATCCTCCGCCGACCGCACAGCGGCCGCGCAGAAGATCGAAACCACCGCGCTGGACGGCGGATACGGCGAGCAGATCACGAAGCTCGCCACGCAGATCCAGAAGCACCCCACGCACCCGCTGGCCGCGCTCGTGCCCAGCGGGCACCACGGCCACCACGTGCAGGCTGAGGAACAGGATGCCGGCCAGTCGGTTGTGAAGCTGGCCCTCACGCTCGTCGACATCCCCCAGGTGTTCTCGCAGCTGCCGGCCAAGCTGCAGGCCGACCTGACGGACCTGAAGAACGCGCCGGCCGCCGACCAGGCCGCCGCCGCGCAGACGATTGAGACCGCCGCCGTGAACGGCGACTACGGCCAGGCCATCCAGGCCGTTGTCGAAAAGCTTCAGGCCGGCTTCGACGCCAAGGCCGGGGCGGACGCCGACACCGACGGCCAGTCCAAGGCCGACACCGGCGCCGACGTCAGCGCCGGGAACTAGCAAGACCCGCTCACCAGCGGAGCACGACTGAAGGCCGGGATCCCATCGGGGTCCCGGCCTTCACCGCGCCGAGATTGTCCGTTCCGGTCGAGATTGACCGGCACATCAGTCAATCTCGACCGGAACCGTCAATCTCGGCGGTGATGTTCCCATCCGGCCGACAGACCGGCCCGTGCAAAAATATGCGCATGACATTCGCAAATGTGGGAACGCTCGGCGTGAAGCCTGGTCACCGCGACGACGTCGTCGCAATCCTGACCAGCTCCAACCCGGAGCTCCAGGCCTCTGGCTGCCTGTTGTACGAAGTGGGGGTCAACGAGGCCTCGCCCGACACCGTGTTCGTGTGCGAGCTGTGGGAATCACCGCAAGCGCATCGGGCATCCCTGCAGATTCCGAGCGTTCGTGCCGCCATTCACGAGGCAATGCCCTTGCTCTCCGGCGACATGGGAGGCTACACGTTCTCGGTGGTCGGTTCACCGATTCGGGGCTTAAGCGGGACCCCGGATGCCTGAGCGCACCCTGATCCTGCTGCGACACGCCAAGTCGGACTGGTCGGGCCCAGAGGCAGACGTCGACCGCCCCCTGGCCGAGCGCGGTCTGCATCAGGCGCCCCGCGCGGGACGATGGTTGGCCCACAGCATCGACCGCATCGATCTCGCTGTCGTCTCACCCGCTATCCGGGCTCGCAGTACCTGGGAGCTCGCCTCGGCAGAGCTCGACGACAGACCACCGATCTGGATTGACGACCGCACGTACGACGCGTCCGCCAGCCAGTTGCTCGGCGTCGTGCGCGCCCTGCCTGACGACGTCGACACCGTCGTCCTGGTCGGCCACAACCCCGGAATCGAGGATCTGGTCTCACTTCTGACGGGTGAGTCGGTGGGGATGCCCACCTCGGCCCTCGCGGTGATTGCGTTGGATGGATCGTGGTCGACCGCCGGTCGGTCCGCAGCAACATTGCGGGCGTCGGGAAGGCCACCCGCAGCGGGACTATCGGGCTCACGGAAACCAGGCCGGACAACCTGACCGCCCATGACCCGTTGGAACGCCCAATTCCCACCCGCAGCGTTGGACGTCGAAGACAGCATCTATTCAGGGGCGGCTTGCGGTGCGATGATCCCAGCAATCAGGGATGGAGGAAGCCATGAAGAAATCAATCGCCGCCGCCGCCGCGAGTCTGCTGGTAACGAGCTTTGTCTTTCTCGCCCCCGCCGGTGTCGCGCACGCTGATGACGACTTTGCATCACGCAGCGGCCACTGCAGCCTGGGCGCCCACTACACAATGACGGTCAGGGAACGGGAACACCCCGACCGGCTCGCCACGACGTTTCACATCAACGCCACCAAGGGACATCGTGCCTGGACGATGACCATCAAACGCAACCACGCGACCGTCTTCACCAAGAGGAAGGTGTCCAACGACTACGGCAACGTGCGATTCGCCAAGACCATCAAAAGCGAGGACAAGGACTTGGTCTCGATCACCGTCAAGTCGGGCTACGGCGAGATCTGCAAGGCCTCGATCCGCCTCGACAACGACGGACACTAGCGGTCCTTCAGTGCGTCGACCTCGTCCGTTCCGGTCGAGATTGACCGGCACACCGGTCAATCTCGACCGGAAGTGCCAATCTCGGTGGTGGTGGTGGTTAGAAGTCCCAGTCCGCGTCTTCGGTGTTGACGGCCTTGCCGATGACGTACGAGGAGCCCGACCCGGAGAAGAAGTCGTGGTTCTCGTCGGCGTTCGGTGAGAGCGCCGACAGGATCGCCGGGTTCACGTCGGTGACGGTCTTCGGGAACATCGGCTCGTAGCCGAGGTTCATCAGCGCCTTGTTCGCGTTGTAGTGCAGGAACTTCTTGACGTCCTCGGTCAGGCCGACCTCGTCGTAGAGGTCCTGCGTGTACTGGATCTCGTTCTCGTACAGCTCGAACATCAAGTTGAACGTGTAGTCCTTGATCTCGTCGCGGCGCTCCTGGGAGACCTTCTCGAGACCCTTCTGGAACTTGTAGCCGATGTAGTAACCGTGCACCGCTTCATCCCGAATGATCAGACGGATGAGGTCGGCCGTGTTGGTGAGCTTGGCCCGGCTCGACCAGTACATCGGCAGGTAGAAGCCCGAGTAGAACAGGAACGACTCGAGCAGGGTCGAGGCGACCTTGCGCTTGAGGGGGTCGTCGCCCTGGTAGTACTCCATCACGATGGAGGCCTTCTTCTGCAGGTTCACGTTCTCGGTCGACCAGCGGAACGCCTCGTCGATCTCCTTCGTGGAGGCCAGCGTCGAGAAGATCGACGAGTAGCTCTTCGCGTGCACCGACTCCATGAACGCGATGTTCGTGTAGACGGCCTCTTCGTGCGGTGTGATCGCATCCGGGATGAGCGAGACGGCGCCGACGGTGCCCTGGATGGTGTCGAGCAGGGTCAGTCCGGTGAAGACGCGCATCGTGAGCTGCTGCTCGACCGGCGTGAGCGTGTTCCAGGACTGCACGTCGTTCGACAGCGGGATCTTCTCGGGCAGCCAGAAGTTGTTGACGAGGCGGTTCCAGACCTCGACGTCTTTTTCGTCCTCGATCTTGTTCCAGTTGATCGCGTCAACGTGGGAGACGAGCTTGAGCTTGTCAATCATTTCGTATTCCTTAGTCCGAGAGCCGTGCACAGTAGACGTTCAGCAAACTCACAGCATGCACGAGACGCAACCATCCACGGCAGTCCCTTCTAGCGCGAGCTGACGGAGGCGGATGTAGTAGATCGTCTTGATGCCCTTGCGCCAGGCGTAGATCTGCGCCTTGTTGATGTCGCGGGTCGTGGCGGTGTCCTTGAAGAACAGCGTGAGCGACAGGCCCTGGTCGACGTGCTGGGTAGCCGCCGCGTAGGTGTCGATGATCTTCTCCGCGCCGACCTCGTAAGCGTCCTGGTAGTACGCCAGGTTGTCGTTCGTCATGAACGGCGCCGGGTAGTAGACGCGGCCGAGCTTGCCTTCCTTGCGGATCTCGATCTTCGAGGCGATCGGGTGGATCGACGAGGTCGAGTTGTTGATGTACGAGATCGACCCGGTCGGCGGCACGGCCTGCAGGTTCTGGTTGTAGATCCCGTGCTCCATGACGGATGCCTTGAGCTCGGCCCAGTCGGCCTGGGTCGGGATGGCAACGCCGGAGGTCTCGAACAGTTCGGCGGCCCGCTTGGTCGCCGGCTCCCAGACCTGGTCGGTGTACTTGTCGAAGAACGCACCGGATGCGTAGGTCGAGTCCTCGAAGCCCTCGAAGGCGCGGCCGCGCTCGATCGCGAGCGTGTTCGAGGCGCGCAGCGCGTGGAACAGCACCGTGTAGAAGTAGATGTTCGTGAAGTCGATGCCCTCTTCGCTGCCGTAGTAAATGCGCTCCCGGGCGAGGTAACCGTGCAGGTTCATCTGGCCGAGGCCGATGGCGTGCGACTTGTCGTTGCCGTCTTCGATCGAGCGCACCGAGGTGATGTGGCTCTGCTCGGACACCGAGTTGAGGCCGCGGATCGCGGTCTCAACGGTACGGCCGAAGTCCGGCGAGTCCATCGACAGCGCGATGTTCATCGACCCAAGGTTGCAGGAGATGTCCTTGCCGATGCTGTCATAGGACAGGTCCTCGTTGTACGTCGTCGGCGTGTTGACCTGGAGGATCTCCGAGCACAGGTTCGACATGTTGATGCGGCCCTTGATCGGGTTCGCAGCGTTGACGGTGTCCTCGAACATGATGTACGGGTAGCCGGACTCGAACTGGATCTCCGCGAGCGTCTGGAAGAACTCGCGGGCTTTCATCTTCGACTTCTTGATGCGCGGGTCGTCGACCATCTCGTGGTACTTCTCGCTGACCGAGATGTCAGCGAACGGCACGCCGTAAACGCGCTCGACGTCGTAGGGCGAGAACAGGTACATGTCCTCGTCCTTCTTCGCCAGCTCGAACGTGATGTCCGGCACGACAACGCCGAGGGACAGCGTCTTGATGCGCACCTTCTCGTCGGCGTTCTCACGCTTCGTGTCGAGGAAGCGCATGATGTCGGGGTGGTGGGCGTGCAGGTACACCGCGCCGGCACCCTGGCGGGCACCGAGCTGGTTTGCATAGCTGAAGGAGTCTTCGAGCAGCTTCATCACGGGGATGATGCCGCTGGACTGGTTCTCGATCTGCTTGATCGGCGCGCCGGCCTCTCGGATGTTGGAGAGCAGGAGCGCCACGCCGCCGCCGCGCTTGGACAGCTGCAGCGAGGAGTTGATGCCGCGGGAAATCGACTCCATGTTGTCTTCGATGCGCAGCAGGAAGCAGGACACGAGCTCGCCGCGCTGGGCCTTGCCCGAGTTCAGGAACGTGGGGGTGGCCGGCTGGAAACGCCCGGCGATAATCTCCTCGACGAGGGCCACCGCGAGCTTCTCGTCGCCCTGGGCGAGGCCGAGGGCGGTCATCACGACGCGGTCCTCGAAGCGCTCGAGGTAACGCTTGCCGTCGAAGGTCTTCAGCGTGTACGAGGTGTAGTACTTGAACGCGCCGAGGAAGGTCTGGAAGCGGAACTTCTTCGAGTAGGCCAGGTCGTTGAGCTTCGTGATGAACTCAAACGAGTACAGGTCGAGCACGGCCTGCTCGTAGTATTCCTTCTCGACCAGGTAGTCGAGGCGCTCGCGCAGCGAGTGGAAGAACACCGTGTTCTGGTTGACGTGCTGCAGGAAGTACTCGCGCGCCGCCTCGCGGTCCTTGTCGAACTGGATCTCTCCGTTCGGACCGTACAGGTTGAGCATGGCGTTGAGCGAGTGGTAATCCATGTCCAGGCCAGAGGGCGCAGACATCGGCGTCGTCTTCACGGCTGTTGCTTCCAAAATGATTCCAATCCTTCGTGGACGATGCGCACATCATCCGGTGTTCCAAATACTTCAAACCGATACAAGTGGGGAACCTTGCACTTGTCGGCAATGATGTCCCCCGCGAGGCAGAACGCCTCACCGAAATTAGTGTTGCCCGCGCCGATCACGCCGCGGATGAGCGACCGGTTCTTCTCGTCATTGAGGAACCGGATCACCTGCTTGGGTACCGCTCCCCCGTTGACGCCTCCGCCGTATGTCGGCAGCACGAGAACGTAGGGCTCGTCCACCCGCAGGGGCTCGTCCCGCGCGTAGAGCGGGATTCGTGCGGCGGGACGGCCGAGCTTCTCCACGAACCGGCGCGTGTTGCCGGAGGCGCTGGAGAAATACACGAGCTCCGTCATCACTCACCCCCTCGGTGGTTGGGAGCCGGGCAGTTGAACGCGCCGATGCTACGCGATACGTGCTGCCAGCTCATTGATCTTGTCCGGGCGGAAACCCGACCAGTGGTCCTCGTCCGTGATGACGACGGGGGCCTGCAGGTAACCCAGGGCCTTCACTGCCTCGAGCGCGTTCTCGTCCACCGACAGGTCGAGGATTTCGTACTCGATGCCCTTGTTGTCCAGGGCCCGGTAAGTGGCCGTGCACTGCACGCACGAAGGCTTGGTGTAGACCGTAATTGCCATTGCAGGGGGCCTCTCTCATCGTTCAAAAACGCGGATTCCGGAGTCGAGCAGATGCGCTCAACCGATGTTCTAATACTACATCTAGTGATTCGGATTAAGAACGGCCACTACATGCAGTAATTACAATTATGTACTTATCCACCGACATTCCACCGGTTCTGCACAGCCTCGCGAACCAGACATCAGCCATTTTCCGCGGAACCACCGACACTTATCCACAGCCCCTAACGGGGGCATCCATCTGCCTGTGGAATTGGCCGCGGCGTGTCGCATCCGGTGCGCCAGGAAGGCCGCGGCGCCGGCTGAAACCAGAAGGGCCCCGGCGTCCGAAGACGACCGGGGCCCGACGAGCGGATGCCGCGAGTCAGCGACCGCCGGAGCGGCGCTTGTTGTAGACGTCGAACGCGACGGCCGCGAGCAGCACCAGACCCTTGATGAGCTGCTGGTACTCGGTACCCACGCCCAGGATCGACATGCCGTTGTTCAGGATTCCGATGATCAGACCACCGATGATCGCGCCAGTCACCGTGCCGATACCGCCGGTCACGGCCGCGCCACCGATGAAGACGGCCGCGATGGCGTCGAGCTCGAAGCCGTCACCGGCCTTCGGGTTCGCCAGGTTGAGCTGGGCGGTGAAGACCAGGCCGGCAAGGGACGCAATGACACCCATGTTCACGAACAACAGGAACGTCACGCGCTTCGTCTTGACCCCGGAGAGGGCCGCTGCGTTCAGGTTGCCGCCGAGCGCGTAGATGTGGCGACCGAAGACGCTGCGCGCCATCACCGCCGAGTACACGACGGTCAGCAGGCCGAGCACGATCAGGACGATCGGCGTGCCGCGGTAGCTGGCCAGCAGGTACGTGACCAGCAAGACGAGAGCGGCCGTGAAGGCGAGCTTGACCGCGAACCAGGCGAACGGCTCGTCTTCGACGTCGTACTTCTTGCGCGCCAGGCGGGACCGGATGCCCTGGAGAACCAGGAGCACGGTCGCCAGCACACCGAGTCCAACGGTCAGCGGCTCGAGCACGCTCGTTCCGCCGCCCAGGTCAGGCAGGAAGCCGCTGCCAAGCGCGCGGAACTGGTCGGGGAACGGGGAGATCTGCTGGTTCTGCAGCGTGATCTGCGTCAGGCCACGGAACGTCAGCATGCCGGCCAGGGTGACGATGAACGCCGGTATCCCGAAGTAGGCGATCCAGAAGCCCTGCCACATGCCGACCAGTGCACCGAGCACGAGGCAGAGGAGGATGGCTATCCACCACGCAATATGCCACTGCGTGATCATCACCCCGGCCATGGCGCCGACGAAGGCGACCACGGAACCGACCGAGAGGTCGATGTGGCCGGCGATGATCACCATCACCATGCCCACGGCGAGGATGAGGATGTAGCTGTTCTGCACGATCAGGTTCGAGACGTTGATCGGCTTCAGCGTGATGCCGTTGGTCGCCGCCTGGAAGAAGACGATGATCACAATCAGCGCGATGAAGAGGCCGATTTGGCGCAACTGGCTGGCAAGGTAGTTAAGTGCGGATCTGAACGCGCTCATCGGTGGTCCTTCTCCCTTTCCTGAGTCATGTGTTGCATGAGGTACTCGGCCGTCGCCTTTTCGCGGGGCACGTCTGCGGTAATGCGGCCCTCGGAGAGGGTGTAAATACGGTCACAGATCCCGAGGAGCTCCGGCAGCTCGGAGGAGATGACGATGACGCCCTTCCCCTCGTCGGCGAGCCGGTTGATGATTCCGTAGATTTCGTACTTGGCACCGACGTCGATGCCTCGGGTCGGCTCGTCGAGGATGAGCACATCCGGGTCGGAGAACATCCACTTCGACAGCACGACCTTCTGCTGGTTGCCGCCGGAGAGCTTCCCGGTCAGCGCTTCAACGTTGGGTGCCTTGATGTTCATGCTCTTGCGATAGCCCTCGGCGACGATGGCCTCGCGGTTCTCGTCGATCCAACCGCGGCGTGAGATCTTGTGCAATGCCGCGAGGGAGATGTTGCGCTTGATGTCTTCGATCAGGTTGAGGCCGTAGTTCTTGCGGTCTTCCGTCGCGTAGGCCAGCCCGTGCCCGATCGCCGCCGACACGGTGTTGGTGTTGATCTCGACGCCGTTCTTGTAGACCCGGCCGGAGATGTTGTAACCGTAGCTGTGACCGAACACGCTCATCGCGAGCTCGGTCCGGCCGGCGCCCATGAGGCCCGCGATCCCGACGATCTCGCCAGCCTTGACGTTGATGCTCGCGTTCTTGACGACGGCGCGCTCGTGGTCCAGGGGGTGGTACACGGTCCAGTCTTCGATCCGGAGGATCTCGTCACCGATGTGCGGCGTGTGGTCCGGGTACCGGCTTTCGAGGTCGCGACCGACCATCCCCTTGATGATGCGCTCTTCCGAAATCTCATCGGTGTGCATATCGAGGGTTTCGATGGTCTTGCCGTCGCGGATGATCGTGACCTTGTCGGCGATCGCCTTGATCTCGTTCAGCTTGTGGCTGATGATGATCGAGGTGATGCCCTGGCCCTTGAGGTGTTTGATCAGATCGAGAAGGTGCGCGGAGTCCTCGTCGTTGAGGGCCGCGGTCGGCTCATCGAGGATCAGCAGTTTCACTTGCTTGGAGAGCGCCTTCGCGATCTCGACGAGCTGCTGCTTGCCGACGCCGATGTCCATGACCTTGGTGATCGGGTTGTCTTTCAGGCCGACCCTGGCGAGCAGTTTCGACGCCTCGAGGTTGGTCTTGTTCCAGTCGATCCAGCCGTTTTTCTGCTGCTCATTGCCGAGAAAGATGTTCTCGGCAATGGAGAGGTAGGGGCTGAGCGCGAGCTCCTGGTGGATGATGACGACACCGGATGCCTCGGAGTCGTTGATGCTTTTGAATTCGACGGGCCGGTTTTCCAGCACGATCTCGCCGTCATAGGTGCCGGCCGGGTACACGCCCGACAGCACCTTCATGAGGGTGGACTTTCCCGCGCCGTTCTCACCGCAGATCGCGTGGATGTTGCCGCGCTGCACCTCGAGCGAGACATCCTGGAGTGCTTTGACCCCAGGGAATGTTTTTGTGATGCTTCGCATCTCAAGAATGTTTGTAGTCACCGATTCTTCTTCTTCCATGCGGTGAGAGGGAGGCAGCGGCGACGGGAAAACCCGCCGCCGCTGCCGGGTGTTGAGCAAACCCTACTTGAGGTCTGCCTCTGTGTAGTAGCCGCTGTCAACAAGAACTTCCTTGTAGTTGTCCTTGGTGACCACCAGGGGATCGAACAGGAAGGTCGGGACGATCTTGACCTTGTTGTTGTAGCTCTTGGTGTCGTTGACCTCAGGCGTCTTGCCGTTGAGCAGGTCGTCAGCCATCTTCACGGCTTCCTTGCCCAGCAGGCGAGTGTCCTTGTAGATGGTGGAGTACTGCTGGCCCGCAATGATCGACTTGACCGATGCGGCCTCGGCGTCCTGGCCGGTGATGATCGGCAGGGCGTTCGTGGCATAGCCGGAGCTGGTCAGCGCGGAGATGATGCCGATCGAGAGACCGTCATACGGGGAGAGCACGCCGTCGACCTTGCTGCCGTCGGAGTACGTGCTGGCGATCAGGTTCTGCATGCGCTTCTGGGCGGTTGACGGGTCCCACCGGAGGGTGGCGACCTGGGTGAAGCCGGTCTGGCCGCTCTTGACCTTCAGAACGCCCTTGTCGATGAACGGCTTCAGGGTTGCCATTGCACCGTTGAAGAAGAACGTCGCGTTGTTGTCGTCGGGGCTGCCGGCGAACAACTCTACGTTGAACGGTCCCGTCTTTCCGGTGTCCTTGCCGTCCTTGTCGAGAACGCCGAGGCCGGTGAGCAGGCTCGTCGCCTGCTGAACGCCGACCTTGAAGTTGTCGAACGTCGTGTAGTAGTCGACGTTCTTGTTGCCGTTGATCAGGCGGTCGTAGGCGATGACCTTGACGCCGGACTTGCCGGCCTGGTCGAGCTGGTCGCTGAGCGCCGTGCCGTCGATCGCGGCGATGATGAGCACCTTGGCGCCCTTGGTCAGCATGTTGCTGATCTGCTGCACCTGCTGCGGGATCTTGTCGTCCGCGTACTCGAGGTCGACCTTGTAGCCGAGCTTCTCGAGGTCAGCCTTGACAGCGTCGCCGTCCTTGATCCAGCGCTCACTGGTCTTGGTGGGCATGGCCACGCCGATGAGGGCGCCCTTGTTGGCTCCCGCAGCTTCGGTCGTGGTCGTCGTGCCGCCGCGGGTTCCGGAGCAGGCAGCGAGCGAGAGGGCGAGTCCGACGGCTGCGATGCCGAAGAGAACCTTACGTGTCTTCACTGTGTTTCCTTTCGTATTTTCTTTTGATCGACATTGATGTCAAATTGTGCGAGGTGATGCAGGAGGTGGGATTACAGGCCTTGTGCCAGTCGGTAGTAAGCCTGATTCCAACGCACCTCGCGCGTGAAGTCGCGCAGGGTGGTGGCTTTATCGATCACGAGAAGCTCGGTGCGAGCAATCTCGGCGAAATCGTGGAACACCTCGATGCCGACGGCAGTCGACATGACGGTGTGGTGGGCGGCGCCCGCTGTCAGCCAGGCGGCGGCGGATGTCTGGAAGTCGGGCTCCGGGCGCCAGACGGCACGGCCGACCGGAAGGTTCGGCAGCGCTGCGGTCGGCTCGACGACCTCGACGACGTTGGCCACGAGCCGGAACCGGTCGCGCATGTCGGACATGGCGACCACCACGGCGGGGCCGGGGTCGGCGTTGAAGACCAGACGAACCGGGTCTTCCTTGCCGCCGATGCCGAGCGGGTGGATCTCCAGGCTCGGACGCGCGCTGGTCAGCGATGGGCTCACCTCGAGCATGTGCGCGCCGAGGATCAGTTCGCGTCCGGGGACGAGGTCGTAGGTGTAGTCCTCCATGAGGCTTGCCCCGCCGGGGAGGCCGGAGCCCATGACGTTGGCGACGCGCACGAGGATGGCCGTTTTCCAGTCGCCCTCCGCGCCGAAACCGTAGCCCTGTGCCATCAGGCGCTGCACGGCCAGGCCGGGCAGCTGGCGAAGCGCGCCGAGGTCCTCGAAGCTTGTTGTGAACGCGGAGAAGCCGCCCTCTTCGAGGAAGGATTTCAGGCCCAGTTCGATCGCGGCGCCGTAGCGCAGGGAGTCGTGCCGGTCGCCGCCGCTGCGAAGCTCAGGGACGACGTCGTAGAGTTCCTCGTATTCGGCGACCAGGGCGTCGATGTCGGCGTCGGCAGCAGCGTGCACCGCGTCCGCGAGCTCGTTCACCGGCCAGGTGTTGACCTGCACTCCGAAGCGCAGCTCGGCTTCGGTCTTGTCGCCCTCCGTGACGGCGACGTAGCGCATGTTGTCGCCGAACCGGGCGAGCTTCATCGTGCGGGACGCCGCCCAGCCTGCCGCGGCGCGGGTCCAGGTTCCGATGCTCTGGCTGACGACCGGGTTGGACACGTGGCCGACCACGGTCTTGCGCGCGACGCCGAGCCGGGTCTGGATGTAGCCGAATTCGCGGTCGCCGTGCGCGGCCTGGTTGAGGTTCATGAAGTCGAAGTCGATCTCGGCCCAGGGCAGCTCGACATTGGCCTGCGTGTGCAGGTGCAGGAGCGGCTTCTGCAGGGCGTCAAGCCCGGCGATCCACATTTTCGCGGGTGAGAAGGTGTGCATCCAGGCGATGAGCCCGATCACCCGGTCGGAGGCATTGGCATCCAGCGCAGCGCGGCGGATCGACTCGGAGTCCTTGAGCACGGCCTTCCAGACGATTTTCACCGGGATGTCGCTGCTCGCGCCGAGCGCGGCGGCGATGGCCTGGGACTGATCGGCGACCTGGCGCAGGGTTTCCTCGCCGTAGAGGTTCTGGCTGCCGGTGAGGAACCAGACCTCGTAGTGGTCCAGGGTGGTGGAAAGAGTCGGCATTAGTGGATGGCTCCCTGCGGTGCTTGTCCGTAGACGTTCTGGTAACGGTCGAAAAGTGAGTCGATGGCGGCCTGCGGGAGCGGGATGAGCTCGCCGCCCTGGCGGGCGATGTGCACCGTGCGCGCGACATCCTCGACCATCACGGCCGCCTTGACGGCGTCCCTGGCGTCCTTGCCGATCGTGAATGGGCCATGGTTCTGCATCAGCACCGCCCGGGAGCGGTGCCCGGTGAGCGTCTGCACGATGCCGCGGCCGATCGAGTCGTCGCCGATGATGGCGAACGGGCCGATCGGGATGTCCCCGCCGAACTCGTCGGCCATGGCCGTGATCACGCAGGGGATCGACTCGCCGCGTGCGGCCCAGGCGGTCGCGTAGGTGGAGTGCGTGTGCACGACGCCACCGACATCCGACATATTCCGGTAGACGTATGCATGCGCGGCGGTGTCGCTTGACGGGGATCGTTCGGCTCCGGGGGTGCCGGGGATGACGGCGCCATCGAAGTCGCAGAGGATCATGTTCTCGGGCGCCAGGTCGGCGTAGTCGACGCCGCTGGGCTTGATCACAAACAGGTCGGCCCCGGGCACCCGGCCGGAGACGTTGCCGCCGGTCGAGATGACCAGGCCGTAGCGGGTGAGTTCGGAGTGCAGACGGGCCACGTCCGCGCGCACGCGGGCGATGGCCACCTCGATCTGCGGGCCGTAGGTGCTCATGCTTGTGCCTTTCCGCCGGCGGCCGCGTCGCGCTTGAGCGCCTTCAGCCGGTGCATAACGTCGTTCGTGCCGCGACCGAAGTAGTCGTGCAGCAGGGAGTATTCGGCGAACAGGGCGTCATACGCCGTGGCCGCTTCGTCGTTGGGGGTGTACACGTTCTTGTTGAGCTTGCCCATCGCCTTGCCGGCCGCGCGGACATCCGGGTACGCACCGGCCGCGGCGGCGGCGTGGATGGCCGAGCCGAGCGCGGGGCCCTGGTCGCTGGCGATGGTCGAGATCGGCAAGCGCAGGATGTCGCTGTAGGTCTGCATGAGGAACGCGTTCTTGAGCAGGCCGCCCGCGACGATGAACTCGGTCACCGGCACTCCGCTCGCGTTGAAGGTCTCGACGATCGTGCGGGTGCCGAACGCGGTGGCCTCGAGCAGCGCCCGGTAGATTTCCTCCGGGCGGGTGGTCAGCGTCGTGCCGAGCACGAGGCCGGAGAGTTCGTGGTCGACGAGCACCGAACGGTTGCCGCTGTGCCAGTCGAGGGCGACCAGGCCGTGGCCGCCGATGGGCTGGTCCTTGATCAGTTCGGTGAGGTACTGGTGCACGCTCAGGCCCGCGGTCTCCGCCTCGGCGAAGTACCGGGCGGGGACCTGGTTGCCCACGTACCAGGCGAAGATGTCGCCAACTCCGGACTGGCCGGCCTCGTAGCCGTACAGGCCGGAGACGATACCGCCGTCGACGACGCCGCACATGCCCGGAACCTCGGCGAGGTGGTCCGAATTCATGACGTGGCAGGTTGATGTGCCCATGATCGCGACCATCTGGCCGGGCTCGACCGCCTGCGCGGCGGGGCCGGTGACATGCGCGTCGACGTTGCCGACTGCGACGGCGATGCCTTCCGGCAGTCCGGTCCAGGCTGCGGCCTGCGCAGAGAGAGTGCCGGCGGCATCCCCCAGCTGGCCGATCGGGTGCATGACCTTCTCGTTCGCGAACTCGGCGAACTCGGGGTTGAGCGCGGCGAGGAAGTCTTCGCTCGGGTACTCGCCGTCCTGCAGGATGCCCTTGTACCCGGCGGTGCACGCGTTGCGCACGTACTGCCCGGTCAACTGCCAGACGATCCAGTCGGCCGCCTCGACCCAGTGGTCCATCCGGTTGTACAGCTCGGGGTCTTCCTCGAGCAGCTGGAGGCCCTTGGCGAACTCCCACTCGCTGGAAATCAGGCCGCCGTAGCGCGGCAGCCAGCTCTCGCCGCGTGCTGTCGCGAGTTCGTTGATCCGGTCGGCCTGGCGCTGCGCCGAGTGGTGCTTCCAAAGCTTGACGTAGGCGTGCGGGCGACCGAAGTACTCCGGCAGCTCGCAGAGCGGGGTGCCGTCGGCGAGCACGGGCACCATGGTGCAGGCGGTGAAGTCGGTGCCGACGCCGATGACGCGGGCCGGATCGATGCCGGCGTTGGCGACCGCGGCCGGCACCGCGCTCTTCAGTACATCCACGTAGTCCTGCGGCACCTGCAGCGCCCACTCCGGCGGGAGGGCCGCACCGGTCGCGGCGAGGGTGGTGTCCATGACCGCGTGCGGGTAGTCGAGCACGGCGGAGCCGAGTTCGACGCCGTCCGAGACCCGCACGACGACCGCGCGACCGGACAGGGTTCCGTAATCGATTCCGATGACGTACGACTCGCTGGTGGCTGACGAAACTGCGTCTGGCTGCGCGGCGGTCGTGCTCACGAATCGACTCCCTTGTCTGAGATGGTGCTGATGCTGCAATGTGCCGTCCGAATGTGATCGGTCACATCGATCTGCTCATGTTAGCCGAAAACGTGATTTGCGTGTCAAGTTCGCAAGGTCTCGTTTCGGTAACGCCCCCTCCGCCCCTGCCGCGGGGTGGCTCGAGGCTAGAAAGAGGGCGGCGCGGTCGAGCCGCGCACGATGAGCTCGGGCATGATCGTGCCTGGGTATCCCGCCGAGTCGCCGCCGAGGTTGCTCAGCAGCAGCGCGATGCAGCGGCGGCCGAGTTCCGCGAAGTCTTGTCGCACGGTGGTCAGCGGTGGCCAGAAGTGTGCCGCCTCCGGAATGTCGTCGAAGCCCACGATGCTCACGTCCCGCGGCACGTCCAGGCCCGCCTCCCGAACGGCATGGATGAGGCCCAGTGCCATCTGGTCGTTCGAGGAGAAAACCGCTGTGAAGTCGCGCACCCGCAGCAACTCGCGTCCGGCGTGGTAGCCGAAGTCTGCCGTCCAGTCGCCGAGGATCGGAGCGGTGGTCGGCACATCCATCGCCCCCATCTCGTCGAGGAAGCCGCGCATGCGCGCCTCCGCTTCGATCCAGTCTTGCGGTCCGGCGAGGTGGTAGATGCTGCGGTGGCCGAGGTCGATCAGGTGGCGGGTGGCGAGGCGGGCGCCGGCAATCTGGTCGACCGACAGGGCGTGGTCGTTGAGGCGCCCCGTGGATTGGAGCGTCACGTACGGTACGTCGATCGAGAGCTCCTCGAGCGCATCGAAGACCCTCACCTGCGGCGCGATGACGACGATTCCCTCGACCGACTGGCGCATCAGGTGGTCCAGCGCCGCCTCGATCGACTCCCGGTCGCTCGACGCCAGATTGGCGGTGTTGACGTAGTACCCGGCATCCCGGGCGGCGTTCTGGATCGCGGCGATGCTGCTGGCCGGCCCGTATTGCGCACTCGACGCCGACAAAACACCGATGGTGCGGGAGCGCCCCTTCGACAGCGCCCGTGCGGCGCGGTTGGGGCGGTACTGCAGTTCTTCCATCACCTGCAGGACGCGCGCCCTGGTAGTGTCACGGATGCTCGGGTGGTCGTTGAGCACCCGGGAAACGGTCTGGTGCGAGACGCCCGCGAGGCGCGCGACATCCCGAATGCTGGGGGCGCGACCCTTGGGCAATTCGACTGTCACGGGAGAACCTTGCTCGCATGTGCACGGTCACAACTGTGAGCGCAGGTCAATTATGCACGCCCCAACGTCCGAATGTGACTGTCACATACCTTCCACCGCGCGGATTTTGTCTACGCCGCCGACCTTCACGACGGCGCGCACATTGCCAACGAGGCCCACGATGACCGCAGCACCCGCCAGCAATCCGGGCACGAGCAGGTGCGGTCCGGCCAGCGCCAGCAGCCCCAGGGTTAGCCCGACCGACACCACGGCCATCCACCAGCCGGGCGACCACCGGTCGAGCAGGCGAACCGCCGCGATCATGCCGAGCGCGTAGATCGACACCATCGAACTCGTGTGGATCAGGATGAACGGCGCCAGGTTGAGGTCCTGGCTCACCATGAGCGCGAAGTAGATCCCGGTGAGCACGGCGACTACCGCGAGGCTCCGCCGGGGCACCCCGCCGGATTCCACCCCGGGCGCCATCCAGAGCGGCAGGTCGCCGTCGCGTCCGAGTGATGCGCCGAGCTTCGCGAACGCGCCGAGGTACACGTTGAGCACGCCCAGGGCGACGATCGCGGCGATCACCGCGACGAACATCGGGCCGACCCCGAGGGTCGACGTCGCAACCAGGTCGAGCAGCGGCACCGAACCGCTCCCGGCCGCCTCGCCGAGCACGGCGACGGTCACGTACTGCAGGGCGAAATACGCGGCACCGACGACCACGAGCGCGATCGCCGTGGCGAGCGGGATGACGCGGCGCGGGTTCTTGAACTCGCCCGCGACGTGGGTGCCGACCTCCCAGCCGGCGAACGCCCAGACGAACAGGCTGATCGCCGTTCCGACGCCGCCCCAGCCGTGCGGCATGAATGGCTCGAACCGCGCCGGGGAGGCAGCGGGGAGCGCGACCGCCACGACGCCGATCACGACGAAGAGCAGCGCGCCGGTGAGCACCAACTGTACGGCGCCGGACACGCGCAGGCCGAAGTAGTTCGAGACGAACGGCGGGACGAAAATCGCGAGGGCAACCCAGACCACGGCCGACTGGCTCGCGCCGACAATGGCGACGACGTACTGGGCGCCGAGCATCGCGACCACGGGCGCACCGACGGCCACGCCGAAGAAGAACCAGTACCCGGCCATCCGCGCCCAGGTCCGGCCAAGGGCGCGGCGCACGTAGCTGGCTACGCCGCCGGGATCCGGGTAGCGGCTGGCGAGCGCCGCGAACGTTCCCGCGAGGGGAATGGAGAGGAGGAACACCGCGAGCACGGAGAGGATCGACGCCGGCCCGGCCGCGGTAGCGGCCAGGCCCGGCAGCACGAGGATGCCGGTGCCGAGCACCGCCGCGATGTACAGGGCCGTGCCCTGGACCAGGCCGAGGCTGCCCACGTGCGCGGGGGCCGCGTCCGTCGTTGTGCCGCTCCCCGGCGCCGGCGGCAGGGTCTTCGAGATCGTCATGTCATCATCCTGCCGGGTTACGGTCTGAACCGAAATGGCAGAAAAGACATATTCCGTCGAAAAACTGCCACGTTACTTTTTTGGCAGGGCGCGGTCCAGGTCGTCGATGAGGTCGCCGATGTCTTCGATGCCCACCGAGAGGCGCACGATGTTGTCCGGCACCTCGAGGGCGGTCCCGCGCACCGAGGCGTGGGTCATCTCCGCCGGGTAGTTCACCAGTGACTCGACGCCACCGAGCGACTCGGCCAGCTGGAACAGGTGCATCGACTCGGCGAATTTGCGCGCGGCCTTCGCGCCGCCCTTGAACGCGATCGTCAGCATCCCGCCGAAACCGCTCATCTGCTGCTTGGCCAGCTCGTGGCCCGGGTGGCCGGGCAGGCCCGGGTAGTAGACGGCCTCGATGGCGGGATGTCCCTGCAGGTGCTCGGCGATCGCCTGCGCGTTGCTGCAGTGGCGGTCCATGCGCACCGACAGGGTCTTAATCCCGCGGATGGTGAGCCAGGCGTCAAGCGGCGCGGAGACCGGGCCGGCCGCGAACTGGAGGAACCTGGCCTTGTGGGCGAGGTCGTCGTCGTTGATGATGAGGGCGCCGCCGAGCACGTCGGAGTGGCCGCCCAGGTACTTGGTTGTGGAGTGCACGACGACGTCGGCGCCGTGGGCGAGCGGATGCTGCAGCGCGGGTGAGGCGAACGTGTTGTCGACGACGACGATCACGCCGGCGCGGTGCCCGATGTCTGCCAGCTCGCCGATGTCGCTGATCTTCATCAGCGGGTTGCTGGGCGTTTCCACCCAGAGGATCTTCGTCTTCCCCGGGATGATGGCCTGCTCGACGGCGCGCAGGTCCGACATATCGACGGTCGTGTTGCTCACGCCCCACGGGCCGTGCACGCGCTCGATCAGCCGGTGGGTTCCGCCGTAGACGTCGTCGCCGAGCACGATGTGGTCGCCGGGCGAGAGCAGCGCGCGGAGGAGCGTGTCTTCCGCGGCGAGGCCGCTGGCGAAGGAGAGCCCGTGCTTGCCGCCCTCGAGGGCGGCGAGGAGGGTTTCCAGTGCGGTGCGCGTCGGGTTGCCGCCGCGGCTGTACTCGTACCCGCCGCGCAGCACGCCGATGCTCTCCTGCACGAACGTCGAGGTCTGGTAGATCGGCGGGATAACCGCGCCCGTCGTCGGGTCGAACTCCTGCCCGGCGTGAATCGCGACGGTGTCGAACTTCTGCTTCCTGGCCATGGACATCCCTAATCTCGTTGTGAAGCCGTTATGCGCTCAGGTAGGTGAGCAGGTCGTGGCGGGTGATCACGCCGAGCGGTTTTCCGCCGTCGGTGACGAGCAGCGCGTCGCTGGTTTTGAATGCGGCCCGCGCGGCGGCGACCGGTTCGTTCACGCCGATGAGCGGCAGTGGTTCGCCGACGAACTGGCTCACGTTGTCGGTGAGCTTCGCCTCGCCGGAGAAGACCAGCTCCATCAGGTGGCGCTCGTCGAGCGCGCCGACAACCTCGCCCATGACGACCGGCGGCTTGGCGGAGAGCACGAGCAACTGGGAGACGCTGGCGGAGGTCATCGTTCCGATGGCGTCGTGGACTGTGTCGCTCGGGTGCACGTAGACGAATGCCGGCATCGTGCCGGTCTTCGATTCGAGCAGGTCGCCGACGGTGTGGCCGGCGGGCGCGTTGGTGAAGCCGTAGCTGCGCATCCAGCTGTCGTTGAAGATCTTGCCGAGGTAGCCGCGGCCGCCATCGGGCAGCAGCACGACAACGGTGTCGTCAGCGGTGAGGGATTCGGCCGCGCGCAGGGCGGCGACAACCGCCATGCCGCTCGAGCCGCCAACGAGGATTCCCTCCTCGAGGGCCAGCCGGCGGGTCATCGCGAAGGAGTCGGCGTCGGAGACGGCGATGACTTCGTGCACGACGGCCGGGTCATAGGCGCCGGGCCAGAAGTCTTCGCCGACGCCCTCGACGAGGTATGGGCGGCCGGTGCCGCCGGAGTAGACGGAACCCTCCGGGTCGGCCCCGATGATGCGCACCGTGTCACCCGACACCTCGCGCAGGTAGCGCCCGGTGCCCGTGATGGTGCCGCCGGTGCCGACGCCGGCCACGAAGTGGGTGACGGTCCCGTCGGTGTCGCGCCAGATCTCCGGGCCGGTGGTCTCGTAGTGGCTGAGCGGGCCGTTCGGGTTGGCGTACTGGTTGGGCTTGAACGCCCCGGGAATCTCACGCGCGAGCCGGTCGGAGACGCTGTAGTAGGAGTCGGGGTGGTCGGGGGCGACGGATGTCGGGGTCACGACGATCTCTGCGCCGTACGCCGTGAGCACGCTGCGCTTGTCTTCGCCGACCTTGTCCGGCAGCACGAAGACGCACTTGTAGCCGCGCTGTTGGGCGACGAGCGCGAGGCCGACGCCCGTGTTGCCGGAGGTCGGCTCGACGATGGTTCCGCCTGGCTTGAGGAGCCCGTCCCGCTCGGCGGCATCGATGATCCGCGTCGCGATGCGGTCCTTCGACGACCCCCCGGGGTTGAGGTATTCGAGCTTGACGAGCACCGTGGCGGCCACGCCGCCCGTCACCTTGTGGAGCCGCACCAACGGGGTGTCGCCGATGAGGTCAAGGACGGTGTTTGCGATTTTCATGGAGCATCCTTCGTCGTGGGTGTCACGCCGGCGTCGGCCACGCCTGGGTGGCTCTGGTCGCGCGCGTCAGACGGAACAGCGACCGGTCGGTGTGGGGTTCTACAGGGTCGGCGGGCTACAGCAGGGAGCACAGACACGACGTCACAATGAACACAGGACCAGTCTACGGGCCGCCCGCGGGGAGCCACCAGCCTGTGAAAGCACTGTGAGAGCATCCGCCGCGCGGCCCCAGGGGGACTTCATGCGTTCGGATAGTAACGGAACCATTCGAGAGAGGCCATCGTGACCCCTGTCCCGCAGTCCGGCACATCAGCACAGAACGACACCCTCAGCGTCAAGCAGCAGCGCGCGGCGCAGCGCGCGAAGAAGCTCGAGGAGTACCACCGGCAGCAAAAGCGGAGCGCTCGCAACCGTCGGATCGGTTTCATCGCGGGCGGCGCGGCCATCATCGCCGTCGTCGCGGTGGTCGTCACCTCCGTGGTCCTGGCCCCCCAGAAGCCGGACTACTCGGCGAAAGGCGCCGTCGGCTCGATCGCGGGCGTGGAGACATTCGCGAACAAGGCCCTGCACGTCACGACGAAGGTCACCTACCCACAGACCCCGCCCGCCGGCGGCGAGCACAACGCGGTGTGGCTGAACTGCGGCGTGTACTCCCAGCCGGTTCCGAACGAGAATGCGGTGCACTCGCTCGAGCACGGTGCCATCTGGGTGACCTACGACCCGTCGCTGCCGAAGGCCGACGTCGACGCCCTGCGCGCCCTGCTGCCGTCGACCTACGCGATCCTGTCGCCGTACAAGGGGCTGCCGTCGCCGATCGTGCTGAGCGGCTGGAACGTTCAGCTTCAGCTCGAGTCCGCCACCGACAAGCGGATCCCGAAGTTCTTCAAGAAGTACTGGCAGGGCGGCAGCGCCCCGGAAATTGGCTCACCGTGCACGGGAGCGCTCGATGCACCCGGCAAAGTCTCCTAGCAATCGCGTCGGCGCCGGAACGGGCCGCGTTGCGCTGATCGTCACGGCGCTCGTCACGGCCGTGGTCGTTGGCGTCGTCGCCTTTTCGGCCGGCCGGCTCAGCACCCTTGGCGATGCCAGTCCGGCCGACACCAGCGCCGAGGCCGGATTCGCGCGAGACATGCAGGTGCACCACGACCAGGGCGTCGAGCTCGCGATGATCGTGCGCGACCGCACGGATGACCCCGAGGTGCGCCTCCTTGCCTACGACATCGCGCTGACCCAGAAGCAGCAGTCCGGCCAGCTCTACGGCTGGCTCACCCAGTGGGGTCTGTCGCAGGCCGCACCCGAGCCGTCGATGACCTGGATGACGCGGCCCGGCCTCGCCGGCACCGCCACCGGGCACACTCACGACGCCGCCCTTACGCCGGGCGAGCGGATGCCGGGGCTTGCGACACCGGCCCAGATCGCTGCGTTGACCGCGGCATCCGGCGTCGACGCCGAGCGGATCTTCCTCACCCTGATGATCGCGCACCACCAGGGTGCCCTCGAGATGGCCGAGGCGGCCCTCGACCGCAGCTCGAACTCCGCCGTGCGGGGTTTTGCCAACGCCGTGATCACCAGCCAGACCTCCGAGATCGACGTCATGAAGTCCATGCTCGCCCACCGCGCCTAGCCCCTCTCCGGCTCCCCCGCTCGCCGGCTCGGAACACAGCGGTCGTGGGGCGGCAGGGACGGGCCGGCACCGTCGCCGAGATTGTC